>CAZOJQ010000030.1:0-37342 GCA_964580185.1 uncultured Thermotogaceae bacterium | reverse complement strand
AACGCTTCTCATGGAGGATGGGGGTCGCGCCCCGCATGGGCGCGTGGATTGAAAGGGGTTAGACTGAACGCTTCTCATGGAGGATGGGGGTCGCGCCCCGCATGGGCGCGTGGATTGAAAGTGGGTTTTATGGGATTGAGCAGAGTGGCGAATATGTCGCGCCCCGCATGGGCGCGTGGATTGAAAGGGCATACTCCATCCGAGATGGGCATACTGACCGAGGTCGCGCCCCGCATGGGCGCGTGGATTGAAAGTCCATTTTGGAAATAGCTGATTTGTGCGAAGAAGGTCGCGCCCCGCATGGGCGCGTGGATTGAAAGAGCCTTACAAACTCCGAAAAGAAGCAAAGATAGAGTGTTTTTTGGAACTGCAATGGAATGTTAGCTTTCCGGCTTAACCCTTCGAAGTTTATTGAGTTTCAGTATTTGTGAATGGGGACTATAGATCCTCTTCGCATACTCACAGATGTTCATTTCGTTGCCTCACGTTAATGCCCTGATCAGCTCTTGAGGTTTATTTATGAATTGATCAACTCGGCTCAAGGACGAGCAATAAGAACGGAGTGGATATAAGCTTTATCCAAAAACGAATCATTTCTACAAAAAAAGCCGATATCATGCGTTTTTTTCTTCTCATACAGTGTCCTCATCCTAAAACCGATTCTGTCCTATTTGATGTGAGTGACAAAAGAGAATATAATTAGGTAAACGATTAACTAAACGTTTAACGAATAAGGAGCCAAGCATGGGATTGAGTATGAAGGATATTGCGAGGGCGGCGGAAGTTTCTGTAGCAACGGTCTCTAACACGCTATCAGGGAGAAAGTATGTAAGCCCGCAGTTGAGAGAAAGAGTAGAAGAAGCGATTAAGCAGCTTCAGTATCGACCCAGTAAAATTGCGCGTAGCCTTAAAACGAAGAAGACCTTTCAAATAGGGTTAATGGTTCCTGACATTACAAACCCGTATTTCGCAGAAATTGCTCGAGGCGTAGAAAGTATTGCGCTTCAAAATGGATATCAACTCTTCTTGTGCAATACGGACGGGCATTATTCGAGAGAGGAAAAGACAATCCATTCATTCTTGGATCAGCGCGCAGATGGGATCATCAATGTTGCCCCAAGGATGTCGGATGAACAATTATGCTCATATGCGCGACAAGTGTCTACAGTCATTCTTGACCGAGAAATCCTGCAAATGCCTCAGGGTGTTGATCTAGTATTCACCAACAATTATGACGGGCCTAATGAATTAGCGCGGTACTTAATCAAATTAGGGCATCACCATTTTGCATGTATAACTGGACCGGATGAAGTACCAAGCAATCGGAAAAGGGTAAAAGGTTTTGAAAGCGGTCTTTTCACAGATGGGATTCCGCGTTCCCGATTATTATTGGTACATGGTGATTTTAGCTTTGAAAGCGGATTTCGCGGGATGGAAGAAGTATTCGAACAGAGTCCGCGGCCAACTGCATTATTTTGTTGCAATGATCTAATGGCTTGGGGGGCTTTGGAGTCAGCAAAGCAAAAAGGAATGAAAATTCCTGAAGATATCGCTATAGCTGGATTTGATAACGTTTACTTTTCCGAGTTCATCGTTCCAACATTAACAACCATCCACCAACCTAAATTTGAAGCAGGGCAAATAGCGATGAAGACTCTTCTGGACCGTTTCGACGCAAAGCAAGATCAACCCAAGAAAATCGAGCTACCTACGCAACTGGTTATCCGCAAATCCACATAAAGGAGTGATTTCAGTGAAAACGAAAGGTATTCTGCACCATGAATTGGCGCAAGCAGTAGCAAAAATGGGCCATGGAGATATGCTCGTATTGGCCGATAGAGGGTTCCCTTTCCCTAGACATGAGATGACGAAGTGTATTGATGTATCGGTTGGAAGAAACCTTCCAAAAGTGGTTGATGTTCTTCGAATCATTCTTGAAGAGCTTGAAATCGAAGAAGTGATTATTGCCAATGAAACGAAATCAGTCAGTCCAAAAACCTATGAAGCTTTTTGCGAAATCCTATCAAAGAAGCGGAATAAAGGGAATGCCATCATCGAAAAAAACATCCCCCATGCTGAGTTCAAAGACATGGCCCTTAATGGAGGATTGGAACGGAAAGAGGTTAAGGTTTTTGTTAAAACAGGAGAATTTACCTCTTACGCGAATCTCATTTTGGTTTCAGGTGTTGATTTTTAAGAGTTAAACGTTTCATAAAGAATAAACGTTTTTCTATGAGGAGGCACAAGATGGTTGCGCAAAACTCCCAGTTTGAATTGATCTTCGGTACGAAAAAACCGATCATCGGAATGGTTCACTTAAAAGCCTTGCCAGGGGCTCCCAAATATGATCCAGAGGTTTGCCCTATAGATAAAGTGGAAGAAATAGCAATAGAAGAAGCCTTATTGCTCCAAAAAGCAGGCGTGGACGGAATTCAAATTGAGAATATCTGGGATTATCCGTATGTCAAAGGGGGTGAAATCGGGTATGAAACTGTTGCCGCAATGGCGGCGATCACTCGTTCGATAAAAGCAGAAATTTCCATTCCTTTTGGCATTAACTGCCACCTAAATGGAGGAAAAGCTGCGTTGGCGATCGCCGTATCTGTTGGCGCGAAATGGATCCGTGTGTTCGAATGGGTAAATGCGTATATTTCACACGCAGGAATTATGGAAGGGATTGGAGGAATGTTGGCTCGGTATCGAAGCTTTGTAAAAGCGGAATCAATCCAGTTTTTTTGTGATGTGCATGTCAAACATGGGAGTCATTTTCTGGTTTCAGATCGATCTATTGAAGAAATGGCGTTTGATGCAGAATCAGAAGGAGCAGAAGCGCTCATCGTAACAGGTTTTGAAACCGGACAAGCTCCAACCCCTCAGCGAGTGAAATCGTTGAGTGAACGAACAAAGGTTCCATTGTTGATCGGGAGCGGTTTAAAACGGGAAAATCTTGAAGACCTTTTGCATTTTTGCGATGGAGCGATTGTTGGTAGCGACTTCAAAAAAGAGGGAGACTGGAAGAAGCAGGTTGATTTCGAGAGGGTGTATCACTTCATGGAACTAGCGAAAAAGGTGCGTGGAGATCAGTGAGGAATCATTCAATTCTTTGTATGGGATGTGTCAATATGGATTTGGTGATGAGAGTTGAGCGGTTGCCAAAGATGGGCGAAACCGTAATCACCGATCAATTTCAAACATTTCCCGGGGGGAAAGCTGGAAATCAAGCGGTAGCCGCTTCACTACTCGGGAGTGATGTGAGAATATTCACGAAACTGGGAGATGACGCATTTAGTTCACAGCTTGTAAACTCTCTGAAATCCCATGGGGTAGGAGTAGAACCAATTCTTAGGATGCAAGGCAAACCTTCAGGGATCGCGATGATTATGGTTGACTGCCAAGGAAATAATTCCATTGCATTTACTCCAGGCGCAAATGGGGAACTCAACTCAATCGATGTAGAATCTCACTCTTCTTTGTTTACACCAGGCTCTACCTTGGTCATAACCCTCGAAATACCCATGGATACCGTAATCACCGCCGTGAAGATTGCGCATAGACAAAAAATGAACATTATCATTGATCCAGCACCAGTTCCAAAAAACCCTCTTCCTCAAGAGCTTTTTCTCTGCGCTGATTGTATAAAACCAAATGAGACGGAGGCGTCCCAAATCGTTGGTTTCCCTGTGTTTGATGTGTCTTCAGCGATCAAAGCCGCCCAAAAGATGCACGAAATGGGTGTAAGGATTCCCATAATCACATTAGGTAGGAATGGTGTAGTCGCTCTGGATCGAGGAGTACCGATCGTAATGCCTTCATATCTAGTGCAAGCAATTGATACGACTGCCGCAGGAGATGTGTTTTCGGGTGGTTTAGCAGCAGCGTTATCCCAGGCTTATTCTCTGGAAGCATCTCTGCAATTCGCCAACGCAGCAGCTGCGTTAAGTACTATGATTCAGGGAGCCCAAACATCGATTCCAAGCAAAAAGCAAGTGGAACAGTTTATGGAAGAGCAAGGAAAAGGAGGGTAGGTTTTGTATCCTGCATTGGTTTTAAGGAGGATTTCAAAACGTTTTGGCGGCGTTCAAGCCCTAATGGATGTGGATTTTACCCTTGAACAAGGAGAAGTCCATGCGCTTCTTGGGGAAAACGGGGCAGGAAAATCAACGCTCATAAAAATCCTTACAGGAGTCCACCAGAAAGATAATGGGGAAATGCTTCTGTTCAATAACCCAGTCACAGTGGTTAATCCTGTTGATGCAAGATACAAAGGGATTGCCGCGATATATCAAGAATTGAGTCTTGTTGAAAGTTTGAATGTCGCTCAGAATATTTTCTTGGGTCATGAGCCAGTCAAAGGTCTTTTTCATCGAGTCCAGAAAAACGTTTTACTCACTAAGGCAAGGGAGTATTTGGAGCAATTCAAAATCCCAATCGACCCCAAAACTCCAGTAGGTGAAATGGGGTTAGGCCAAAAAAAGATCATTGAAATCATGAAGGCGCTTTCTATTCATGCAAAGATTTTACTTCTCGATGAACCAACAACGGGTATGAGCAGAGCAGAAATCGAGACCCTTTTCCAAATCATCAAAGATCTCAAAAAGAAAAACGTGCATATGATTTATATTTCTCATCACTTAGATGAGGTTTTTGAAATCTGTGACAGAGTATCTGTTTTGCGGGATGGAAAGAATGCCGGGACTTTTCCCGTACCAGGGTTGAAGATGGATACATTGGTGAAAAGCATGATAGGGACCTCCTTAGGAGAAGCGCTTTCAAAAAAAGGGGATGCGGATACCAATGCATCCGTTGTTTTCCGAACAGAACAGTTCCAATCGCGAAATATGCAGAAACCCTTAAGCTTCCAGCTCCATAGGGGGGAAATACTCGGAGTGACAGGAATTATCGGTTCTGGGAAAAGTGAGCTTGGGTTGGCCCTCTTTGGGGCAGATCAGAAAACCCGAGGGAAGGTATTTGTCGATGATCGTGAGGTTAGTTTTGGAAGCCCGTTGGAGGCCAAAAAATTGGGAATTGGGTTTATCCCAGAAGATCGAAAAGGTCAAGGGCTTTTTTTGGGTTTATCCGTTGACCACAACATTACAGTTGTGGCATTGCACCTACTTGAGCGATTTGGCATTCTGTCTCTGAGAAGGAAAAAGAGAATGGCTCTTTCGATTGGAAAAAGCCTTAAACTTAATCCACTGCGAATCGAATTGCCTGTGCACTCGCTTTCTGGAGGAAACCAGCAAAAAATCGTATTGGGAAAATGGTTTTACAAACGGCCAAGAATCCTTATCTTGGATGAACCAACTCGTGGTGTTGATGTTGGTGCAAAGAGAGAGATCTATCGCTTAATCCAGAATTGGGCGGATCAAGGGGTTGCGGTTCTCCTTTTATCTTCCGAGTTTAAAGAAGTTCATGAAGTGTGTGATCGGATTCTTGTTCTCTATCGAGGAGCCCTTCTGAAAGAGATTGATCCGAAAAAAACATCAACGGAGAAAATAATGTCCATGGCGTTAGGAGAGCATGTATGAATCATTCCACTCATAAAAATGCGAAAGAGTCTCATAGTCAACGATTCTTGAAACTCCTTCGAGGAGAGTTTGGGTTGTTGTTAATCCTCGTCGTATTGCTGATCACTTTTTCTGTACTATCTCCCTTTTTCTTTTCTTCCCGCAATTTGCTGAACATAACTCGACAAATTTCAATCACATTGATTGTAGCCATTGGTATGACTTTCGTGATTCTCACCGGAGAAATCGATTTGTCTGTTGGGTCGTTAGCTGCATTGGCAGGTGTTACCACAGCGGCAACTTTGGTTGCAACGCAATCCATTTTCCTTGCGATCTTAGCCGGATTGGCGATGGGAATGGGAGTCGGTTTCATCAATGGGTTGCTAACGGTGTATGGTAAAGTCCAATCCTTTATTGTGACTTTAGCAATGCTTGGGGTTGCAAGAGGGATGGCGCTTGTATGGACAGGGGGCCGTCCCATTTCTCAGTTGCCGGAAAGCTTTAGTTTTTTCGGAGCGGGTTATGTAGGTCCAGTTCCCGCTTCCTCAGTTATCGCCGGTATTATTTTTTGTGTTGGCCTGTTTTTCCTCAATCATACCAAACACGGTGTTTATATTCGTTCCATCGGGGCGAATCGGGAAGCGGCGAAATTATCAGCTATTCCTGTTAAGAAATATCGACTTATCGCTTTTCTCGTTTCTGGATTGTTAAGTGGTTTGGGTGGCATCCTCATTACATCACGCCTTCTTTCCGCCCAACCTACTGCCGGAGAAGGCATGGAGTTGAATGTAATCGCGGCAGTCATTCTCGGTGGGGCATCCTTATCCGGAGGGATCGGGACGGTATTTGGAACGTTACTTGGGGCAATGATTATTGGTGTGATTGATAATGGGATGAACTTAATTGGTGTTTCTGCCTTTTTCCAGCAAATCGTAAAAGGGGCGATTATCTTGATCGCGGTATTGATCAAAAGGAACAATTCGCAATAAAACCCCTGAAAGGGGTAATCAAGGAGGGAAATCAAATGAAAAAGGTAGTAGTTCTCGTATTGTTGTCTTTAGTAGTTTTCTCGTTGGGATTCTCTGCAACAAAGACGATCGGGTTTTGTGTCTCTACCCTTGCAAATCCATTTTTTGTTACCATGAAGGATGCAGCTGAGGCAACTGCGAAAGAAATGGGATTTACCCTAATCGTGCTTGATGCACAGGATTCCCCTGAAAGGCAGATTTCGCAAGTCCAGGACTTAATCATCCGAAATGTTGATGCGCTTGTGATCAACCCAGTCGACTCGGATGCTATTGGCACAGCGGTTCTTGAAGCAAATCGATACAATGTTCCTGTAATTACTGTGACTCGACCTTCTAGAATGGGAAAAACAATGCAGCACCTCGATATCGATAATTCCCAAGCAGGTAGATTGATCGGGGAAGAGCTCGCAAAAGTCCTTGGAGGTAAGGGAAGAGTTGCGATTTTGGAAGGGATTCCTGGTGCCCCCTCAGCAGTAGAGAGGCAAAGAGGATTTCTGGAGGCGTTAAAAGTCTATCCGGAAATCCAAGTAGTGACCAGCTTAACTGCTAATTATTCTCGTGAACAAGGGGCCAATGTAATGGAGGATATCCTTCAAGCCAACCCTGTTCTTGATGCGGTATATGCGCATAATGACCAAATGGCGCTAGGAGCAGTCCGCACAATCGCCGCCGCAGGAAGAACCGGAGAGATCAAGGTTTTCGGGATCGATGCCATTGATGATGCTGTCGCCGCGATTTTAAAAGGGGAAATGTCAGCAACAGTGAAACAACAACCTGGGTTACAGATCCAAATGGCTTTGGAGTCAGCCATAAAGGTTTTGGCAGGCGAGACTGTCGAGGAATTGGTGATCGTCCCGTTGAAACTAATCACTTTGGAAGTACTATCTGAGGAGTGATCGATCAAAAAAGGGTGGGGAGACCCACCCTTTTTTTATATCAAATGAGAATCCTACTTCAGAATAGTTGCATTTCCACGCAGAATCGGCTATAATCGATTATCCCAGATTGGTAAAAGATGAGAGGGAGGATCTTGTGGCCGTTGGCTCTTTTTTCGTTGCGCTTCTGTGTATTGGGATCATTGCAACCTTTCTTTCTATCGAGTCTTTATGGACGCGCAAAGCGCGATCCAAGATTTCCTTGCGGATTTGCGTTACTGGCACTCGGGGGAAATCGAGCGTTACCCGTTTGATTACATCGGTGTTCCAAGAGCACGGGATTCGGGCTATAGGTAAGGTTACGGGGTCGCAAGCGATGCTTCTTCTTCCGAATCAGCAGGAAAAGCCATTAATCCGCAAAGGCGCGCCAACCATCCTGGAACAGATCCGAGTGCTCCTGCGATTCGCAGCCGCAGAAAAGTGCCAAACCATCGTTTCGGAAATTATGAGCATATCTCCAGAGATGCAACGCGCTGAATCCATTCGGATTTTGGATCCGCATATTACTGTAATCACAAACATCCGGATGGATCATATGGGGATTACGGGCTCTTCCCTTCCGGAAATAGGAAGCGCTTTTCTAGATGCAGTACCTCCCCGTTCCATCATCGTAATGAGAAAAGAAGATTGGATCCGTTCGGAGTATTCGATCAAAAAAATCCATAAGCGAGGCATTCAGCTTGAATGGATCGATGATGAAGAAGAAACGGATTCTTTGAAATCCTCCAAGCATGAGCTTGAGAAAATCCAAATGCAGTTGGGTTATCAAGAACGGCTGGAGAACATGGCGCTCGCGGAGCGGGTCGCGCGGATGGCGGGGATTCCCGAACCATCCATTCACCAGGGGATGGCGAAGGTAAGAAAAGACCCGGGAGTTTTGGAACCCGTCATCCAGAAAGATCAACCCATTTTCATTCCCGCTTTTTCTGCCAATGACCCTGAATCGACGTGGATTCTTCTGGATCAGGCGATGAGACTGCATTCTCTTCAACCCGATTCGATAGTCGGCGTGCTTTGCCTGAGGGCGGATAAACCCGAGCGAACTTGGCAATGGAAGCAGGCACTTCTCGCCAAAACTCCTCCATTCAAAGAGCTTTTCGTCGTAGGAAAGGATGCGAATGCCTTGAAACGGGGATTGCCGAAGACACCTACTGTTACGATATTGAAAGGTCTTTCCGATATGAATATGGTGAAAGCAGTTAGGATCGGGAATCCCAAAGGGGTTTTTGGTTTTGGCAACCATATCGGTTGGGGGGAACGTTGGATGGATGCTTGGAATTCCTTATCGGAAGAACACCCAACTTGCGAACAAGCATCCGAAATAGGTGATTGCAATCCACAGTAGGATTGACCGAGAGGGTGGGGAAGTCGGGGGGATGGAATACGATTCTGGGTTGGGAAGAGGAACGGGATCCCAATCAATTTGATATTGGTCTGCGATTCCTTTCAGGTACAGAACGTGGATCACAGGAATATCACTCTTAAGCATTTCTTCGATAACCCCACCCTTTGGAGGATTTTGGGTCGTTGAGGGGAAATTCAATCCAGGGACGAGATCGTGGGGATCAAGCAGATCTCCTGTATTGGCCAACGCGCCACCGATATTGATGAAGCACGATAGTTTCCCATTCCGATTCGCGGTTTCGTAGATCTGCATCCGCCTCTCTACATTCTCTTGCATGGGTTCTTCCATCACAAAAGGGATCGATAAGGACTGAATTTGATCCATAAAAGCCTTCCGAACATACGGGTCAATTTCAAGAGCGCGGTCCTCATCCCCCCCTAAGGAGAGTCCATGAACCTGGGCATGTTCAAATCCTCCATCGCTCAATGCTTTGGCCATCTCCAGAAGCGTGAACTGAGGATGATTCGCGCCCCATTGGGACGCAGTGATAGACAGAATCGATATGGGTTGAGCCTCCAAGGCTATACATGCGGAAAGGGACGCAATCCAGATCCCAGGAAACGAACCGGAAGAACCGATCGCAACGGAATCGCCCGGACGAACACCTGCTTCATGCAACTGCCAGACAAGGAGAGAAGCGAACTGAGGGTTTAAAGAGGTCCGCTTTGCTTCCAAGCTTCCCAAGGTTGTTGTCAGCTCCGTATACTCTTCCCCAATCATTCCGGTTTCATTGAGATCTGTTTCTGGATCGACGGGAAGGCCGAGATCGATCCGATGGAGGCGGATGATTTCCGCCATTCGAACCATCGTTTGGGCTGCTACGATTGCTCTTTCCTGAATCTCGGAATGATGTCGATTCTCTTCCCATTGAAAAAGGGCAAAAGCAATGATACTAAGGATTACCCATATGCAGATCAATCGGTGTTTTGGTGGTTTCACAGGTTTCCCCTACACGAGTCGGGACAGCATCGAAGTGCTGGTTGTTACGATGAAAAGTCCGGAAAGAGAGACGAAAACACCTTGCTTTTCAAAGCTATTGGCCAAGATGCCTGGAATCATCCATCCGATGATGCTCAAGGGCTGATGAAGGGGAAACAGTTGGGGGAAAACCTGAAGCAAAAGCAAAGAGCAAAACCCAGAGACACAGAGTAGAAAGACAAACCGCCTACGCCCAAAAAGAATCCACCATCGACGGGCGATGGAAAAGATCCCCCAGGTGAGAAAAGCGACGATCAACATGGAAAAAAGTTGGACTGGCTGATCAATCGATAGCGCGAAGTATATCGGGACAATGATCCCTCCTGGGTTGAACCCGGTCATTTCTGTGTACAGGAATGAGCAAAGCAATCCAAGAAGGATGGTGTTTACAGGCATATGATCATTTAATCCCAAACAATCGAAGGATCATGGGCACCAGAATCATCCCTACCGTCACCCAATCCCATTTTTTTGCGTCCCGCCAGGCGATCTTCAGGAGAATGGCAATGAAAAAAACCAAGAGAAGCTTATAAACGATCATCATGAGAACCCCTCCTTCGGTGTCGCTGATCCAAAAGGATCAATAATCCTCCGATCAGAACGAGAACGACGAAAAAAATCGGATAAAATAGGGGCGCGTTTGCGATCGAAGAAAAGGACCGGGAATTCGCCAGAGCAACAGTAGCAAAGATCATTGTGAACAGAAAAGAGGGTAATGAACGGAGCCATATGGAAAAGTAATTCTTTTCTCCGACAACATGAGCAGCGAATATTCCCGCAAGTGCCGTGGGGGGGACCATGTCCCCCAAACCAGCCAATAAGGAGAGAGCGGAGCATACCATAATGTCATTGTTTCCCAGAAAGACGAGCAAAAAGGGCACGCCCAATACAGACGCGGATCCGTAAGACGAAACTGCGCCAAACAACGGAACGCCCAGAGCGATCCCTATCAAGATGATCCCGGAAGGAAGATCATTCAAAAAGGAGACGATGAACCCGCGAGTGCCGTTGAGGGTCATGATTTGGATAAACATTCCCACTCCGATCAGAATGGACAGAATGCCCAATGATTCCTTCATCGCCTTTACCGAAAGCTTCCAGAAATTTGGCCGCTTTCCGGTGAGAGAGGCGAACAACCCACAGATGAGAAAAACGAAAGGAAGGCCCAAAGACAACGAAATAGGGGTGTTCTCCAGGATCATGAGGAACACAAGGAGAATCATCGGAGCATACAACAACCAAGAGACCTTTTGAACCCCGCGCTTTGATTGGTGAGGCAAGTCGATAGGCTTAACAATTCGTCCACCCAACAACAAAGCAGTTATGATCGCCAAAGGAAAGGTCAAGAATAAAAGGGGAGCAGTAAATCCGATGTAGGGCATATCAACGCCTTGCCCAATGATCATCGCGGGGATATTGACCGGTGGGGCGATCATGCCAAAGATTCCAGCCATCGCAATCAAAGCGCCAGCTCGGGGTTTTTTGAACCCAAGGTCTTTCAGAACCGGAAAGGCGATAGCCCCAGTCGTGAGAACCGCTGCAGAGGAAGATCCCGTAATCATACCCGCAATCATGATAAAAAAGGTCATGATCATCAGCAAAAAGAGGGGTCGATTATGAAACCGAACCTTTAACCGTTCTGCGATGTCTTCCAGAAGGCCGGACGCCCGGATGCTTTCCATGAAGATCATCGCGCTTGCGATCACAAGGATGGCATCGAAAAATCCGAATCCCCCTTCAACAAGATGACGCAGGGAGAAAAAGTGCCCACTTGCAAGAGCCCCAACCAAAGCCGCGCCCATCAAAGAGACCGATATCGGGACTTTGACAATCGCGAGACCAACGAAAGCCCCTAGCATGACGAAAAAATACAAGACCTCGGGAAAGTTCATGAACGGATGCTCCTTTCAGCCTTCTCTCAGTTTAGATATGCTCCAATACCTAAAGTTCTTAGTTCTTTCTCGGATGGCAATCCTTCAAGGTGGATTTCTTTCCCGGTATAGAGAGCAAAGCTCTCGATCAAGGCCCGAATTACCTCAAAGTGCACACCAACCCGATGCTCGATGGGGTACTTTGGATCATCCAGGACCCGAGGTTGATCCCGCCATCGGTCTTGCCCCGGATTGGGAGATTCGGAAAGGAAAGAAATGCAATCGGTCGCGTCCCCAATCTCTCGATGGCTCAGTCCACGGAAATCGATGCTCGATTCTTCTAATTTCATCGGAATCCCCTGATCTTCAACTTCAAAAAGAGCAAGCGCGCCCATCTCCAAACCGCTTGGATGGCACACGAGCATATACGCAAGTCGACCTCCCTGATGGATCTGGCCCCCTGGAAGCGTTACTCGCTCTGGCGTATCGCTTTCATGCATATCCAGGTTGAAATCGACGCTTTCCTGTCGAATCAACTCCATGATCGCATAAGCGAGTTGTTGGGTAGGAGTCCCATCGATCTTCCCGGGAAAGGCGCGATTCAAGTTCCGGCTTTCATCTCCAGCGCCCACGACAGAACCTGAAGGGTAATGGATGAAAAGGTCGGGATCTTCAACGCCTTGATGATCCAAGCTTGTTCTCCGATCTCCGTACACTAAGATCCTGGGCCCGCTTTTTCCTTCGATTTCTAAGAAATGATAGGAGCTGCCTAGCTCGTCTGGGATGGAGAACCCGCTGCTATTGGAGAAAGGGATCACAATAACTCGTCCGCGGGTAACGATCACGTTTTCAATGAAAATCATCGCGGCGGAAGTGCCGGCGATTTCTCTTGGATGCACACCTCCAAGCAGGAGAAACGTGGCTCCTTCTTTTCCGCTATCAAGATAATAAACCCGGGTATCCACTGGAGTGTTCCGGATGGAGGGATGATAATCCGATAACCAAGCTACTCCCGTAACCCCGTATCCGGGGCGCACGTCAGGCAAAAAAGGGAGCGCCCCTTGAGAAAAATTCACTGGCCCGATCCATAGCATAACACATATGATTATAATGTACTGCAACCGTTTCAAATCGACAATCCTCCTTTTGAAAACCCGCTGCGAGAAATCCTCGCAGCGGGTTCATTTGCTAAGCGCTTACAAAAAAAGATCCTTGAGAATCTCTCGAACATCGTTGGTTCGTTCAAAGAAAAGGATCGGGATCTCATGTTCTTCATGGATATTGGTAAAAAAGCCGTCTTCATCAGCATCCGTTTTGACAATGAGAAAGTCGGTGAAAGGGATGAGAGCGTCAACGATCTGGTCGGAAGAAGTTCCGCGGCGAGGCGCTCCTTCTAATTGGACCAGAATGACCGGGATTTCTGATTCTTTTGCTTTTTCAACAATTGCGAGAACTCGAGCAATTTCCACCTCTGCATCAATTCCAGCCGCTCCCAACCCTTTTCCACTGGCTCCAGCGACAATGATCACTGTTCCGATATCGGACATGTCAACCTCTGCCGCCGTTATCACCCGTTCAAAGACATGAGTGAGTTGAACCGCTCTAGCCAAAACAGACATTTGGAGCGCGCCAGGAGATTGACCAGCGGAGGTGATAAAGATGGGTTGATCGAACATCCCTTCTCCGGCGAAAGCAGAAAGAATACAGAGGGAAAGGACAGCAAATATAAAGAGCTTTTTCGTCATGCCAACACCACCCCTACTTACCATTCAGGAGCAGAAGCTGCTCCGCCTCTTCGAATCGATCCAACGCCGACAATCATGCCGCTGGGTTCTCGAGAGATGATGTTCGGTCCCCCAAAGAACAAATCGGGATAGGTATAGAAACTGAGTGTGTGACCGAGCACTTCCGTAAGGAAGCGATAGGTCGACTCAGGGAATGCGTCTTCCAATGGAAGATTCCGGTACGCTGTCGCTCCGACATACTTCGGAAGGCGTACAACAACATCGATCGGTAATTGGAAGTCGATTAATCCGACAACCAGTTGGGTCATCGTGGACATAATCCTGCCAGCGCCGGGTGTACCCAAAACCCATCGGACTTCTCCGTCCTTTTCGATGATCGTGGGGCATATGGTTGTTCTTGGGCGCATGCCAGGTTCCAGATTAATAACATCTCCGGGGCGATATGTCCCTGCATAATTTTGGAGCTGGTTGTTGAAGAAAAAGCCATTCATGTAGGCGGTACAGCCCCAGAAGCTAGAAACAGTTTGGATCCAAGATACGGCATTCCCTTCCGAATCAATAATGGCGAAGTTTGTTGTGGATGGAGATTCATAGTATTCTTGCGAAGCAAAGGCGATCTCTTTTTCGATGGATTCCAGAATGGCTTCCACATAACCCTTTCCTTCTTGATACGGATACGCGTCCCCCAGGCGGTCAAAATAGGTTGAAGTGTCCATGGCCTGTTTCAAGTCGATCTCCATAAACCGAGCCTTTGCGTATTCTTTGCTCATGAACCCTTCGATCGGCAGATCATGGAACATTGGGTCACTGATGTACGACCTTCGGTCAACATCTGTGAAAATGAGGGTTTGTTGTATGATGTGGATGCCCAGAGGATCATCCCAGGTAAAGGCAGACAGATTGAAGTTTTCGAGGATATTCAGAATGGCAATCATATGCGGACCCGAGACAGGAGGATGAGGCACGAACACATCATATCCCCGATAGGTTCCATGAAGGGGTTCTTGAACCCAAGCTTGGTATTTCTCCAGGTCGGATTTCCGAAGGTATCCGTTGTTTTCGATCATGAAGGCTTCGATTTTGTCGGCCAGTATTCCATGGTAGAAGTCGTTTAAGCCATGGATCACTAGGTGTTCGAGAATATCGGCCAGTTCGAGATTCTGATGCAACTGCCCCTCTTCCCAAGCAAGTCCATCATCGAGAAAGTCAAAGGCATTGTACAATAGCGCTTCATAGGCATCAGAAACAGTTCCTGCGAATGTAGGATCCACAATGAATCCTTCCCTTGCCAATCGAATCGCTGGTTCGACGAGGACTTCCAAAGGCAAAGACGCCCCCAGATCGTATGCTGCTTGAAGAGCCGCAACTACCCCAGGGACACAGGCGCCACGTGGCGTGCGATGGGCTGTAGAGATTCTCAATCCTTCTTCGGCCAGTTTTTCGTAGGTGGCCATTTCGGGAGCCGCTGCGCGGAAATCGATGGCATACTTCTCACCATTGGCTAAAGAAATTAAAGCATATCCTTCTCCACCCAATCCTGAGGCATATGGTTCGACAACCCCAAGAGCCAAACTCACGGCAATTGCTGCGTCGATCGCATTTCCTCCGATTTCAAGAATATACGCCCCGACTTCGGATGCATAAGGATTTGCTGCAGCAACCATGCCCACACTTGAGGCGTTTGTCTGTGACGTGGTGACCCCAAGAGCGATCATGGAACAAACAACAACAACCAACATTACCGCTAGGTACTTTCGCATTCTTCTTCCTCCTTTTTTCAAATGGTATATGAAGCAGAACTGAAGCGTATTCGGATTTTCATGGGTGAACCAAGAACACACCCAACCCTTCGCGAATCATGCGTTCATAATGAGGAATCTGTTCGACCTGAACCCAAAGGTCGGGGTTCAGTAGGTTCCACGCATCAATCAGAGCGGATATGGCTGCGATATGTCGGGCTACTCTCAGATCGATCGAATACCCGGATTCGTCATAGGGCACGAAGAGCTGGTTCCGATTGGAAGCGGCGACGTAAAACTTGTCTTTTCCCGTGACCACAAGGGCCTCATCGGTTTTTCCCCGCATTCTTCCTTGGGAGGGATTGGAAACTTCAAGCAAGATCGCCTGAACTTCTGAAGCATCTCCCAGTTCTCTGTGGCTCAAACCCCGCAGGTTGACCGGAGACTCCTCTAATCCAATGGCAATATCATACATCTCGAGTTCCATCTGGGCGAAAATCGCGACTTCCGCTGCATCTTGGTGAAAAACGATCGCATTGTTCACTGGATATTCCGGAGAAGATTCGTGAAGATCAATGAGCAGGTCAATGCGTTCGGTTTTAATCAATTGGAGAATGGCATAGGCAAGTTGTTCTGTGCGGTTTCCGTCCGGCCTTCCTGGAAAAGAACGATTGAGATTCCTTGTTTCCTGTCCACCCAACTGCCCACCCATGGGGTGGAAATACACGGTAGGATCAGGCCATTGATGAATGGGATTGGTATTTCTAGAACCAAACCGAAAGGTTCGCGTTTTTCCATCGGGCAATGCAATGGAATAGAACTGAGGAGCCCCCTCCATTGGATCGGAATGGGTGACCGCGCTCGCGTTGGCCCATGGGATTAGGTAGACTGTCCCTGCTTCCACTCGGATGCTTTCGATCAATGTAATTATCGAAAGAGTCGCGGCCGGTTCATTGGAATGATTCCCCCCAAGGATGAGGACTTTTCCTCCCGAATGCTCTCCGGAAAAAACGAAAACAGGGGTATCCATGGGAGTGTTTTGAATTCCGGCAAACCAATTGGATAAAGGAACGATTGTGCTGAATTCGGGATTGTGGTAGATGTCAGGGGCTTTCCACATTTTAGAGAATTCAAGCCCGGATCCGATAGAAAGGGAGGTGATCACAATTAAAAAGATCAAAAACCGAGTCGTACGGGGTTGAAGCGCCATGGAATCCTCCTGAAGAGTGGTTTAAATGGGATCTTATACCGGTACGTTCTTTATAGTATACCATAATTTCCGGAAGATCTGTCAACGAGGCTGAGGAAAAAGGCCGTGATAATGGGTATTCAAATCCAGTATGGAGACTTCGCAACCAATCCCGGAAAAAAAGAAACCCGGGCTTTCCCGCCCGGGTTTCTTTGACAGTGTATGCGAATAACCGATCAATCTTGGTTTAATATGGTGATTCTTCCTTCTAACTCGGAAGATACGGATTCAAACATCTGAAGGTATTCCCAAAAGATGTCTCTGAGGAAGGAGCGGGTCCGGATGACTTCGCGGGCTTCCTTGAGCATTGTATACATATCTCCGCCGCCAGTGAGAAAGTCGTTGGCTGCCAACATATATTTCTTTTCAAGATCAATGGGCTTGCCGTCGACGGTGACAGAAACGATTCTGTTTCCTACCGGTTGAGTGGGATCGAAGACATATTCCATTCCGGAGACTTGCAGAAAACCACCAGCCGCGCTGGGCCACCAGGATACTCCATGCTCCAAAGCATCCCACACCGTCTGACCTGTCGCTTCGACAACCACGACAATATTATCGAATGGTAGAACGGTATAGATATCTTTGATTGTAATGTCCCCTTTGTTAATACTGGCGCGAATGCCTCCGCCGTTTTGTATGGCCAAATCAGCCCCTGTGATTTCTCGGAGGCTATCAGCGATGAGGTTTCCGAGGTTCGATTCGCTCAGCCGTACCACACCGCGATCCCCCTCCAAGAAGACTTCTGTTCTTCCAACGACATGTTCCATCACATCATCCATATGAGAGACATATTTCCGAATCAACAGATCCGCTACAGGATCCACAGGAAGGTTTTGAGACATAAATACGTGCCCGAAATTAAACCCTAGAGGGGTATCTTGCCAAAAATTAATATGAATCTGAGATACCAATTCCGCATGTTTCCCCGAAGCAATCAACCACATATCGTTGATATTGATGGGCAGTTCCACTTTATCTTCTCCGCCCCCCAAAACCATATATACGGGCCATCCATCCAACCGGAGGGGAAGCCTCGCGTTATGACCATGCAGGTGAGACAGAATGAGAATGATATCCACATCGTCCTTGATCTCATCGACAACGCGAAGAGTCGCTTCGTAATGATCTTCGAAAGTGATTCCGATCACATTCCGGGGATGAGTGTACCAGGCGCTGGAATCATCGGTCATACCAATGATTCCGAATCGGATTCCATCAACCTCCACAATGACATAGGGATCCAGAAAGTGCGGGAATTCTCCATAATAGTAAGTATTGGCTGAAAGGAAGGGGAAATCCGCCAAAGCTGCATTTCGTTCCATAACATCAAAGGGGAAATCAAAGTCATGATTTCCAATGGCCATTGCGTCATATCCCATCAGATTCATCAGTCGAATTACCGGTTCTCCTTCGAATAAATTGGCTACGTTGGTGTTGTAGGGAGCATCTCCAACATCGAGAAGGAGAAGATTGGGTTGAATGGCTCGCATGTCATTGACAAAACGGGCCATCTTTGCCATCCCGCCGATGAAATAATCCGATCCGCTCGGTTTGTAGGGTTCCAAGTTTCCGTGGATATCGGCTGTTACCAGGATTGTCACGGTTTTAAACCAGGGATCTCCCACGATGCTGAACAGGATATGCGCTGCCTCGCCTCGGGTCAGGACTTGATCGCTTTCCCAGAAATCCAATCCGGAAAAACCCAGAACATCCAAAAGATCCAGTATTTCCTCTTCATCATAATCACAATCTGCGCCAAAGATTGTATTGGCAACGATTGTGGAAAACTCCTTTCCGGTTACGGAACGTTCGGGATGAAACGGGACCGGTTCTGTTGGAATCACTCGGACTTTTGCCAACCCTTCAATGTACGGTTCCAGTGGATGGAATTGTGTATCGGTAAAAGTTGGAACAACATAGGATTCATTGATGATTGCCAAAGGATCGGAATAGGTCAGTTGTTTGTCCACAAAATGGGGAAGATGCAGTGGGTAGATTTTCGCCAGTTTGAAAGCCTTTACAACCCATTGGGCCATTTCACCTCGAGTGATCGGATCATATGGCCGGAAGAGCCATTCCTCCTCCCCAATTCCTGTAGTCTGGTACAACCCTTCGATGGATACGCGATAGGGATGATTCCTGATGTCCCCAAACGAGGAACTCTGGGATATCCCCAGCGAAACCATCAAAACCGAAACCATCAAAACAACCAAACAGACTTTTTTCATCAATGGTCACTCCTTTCTCAATGTATGGAAACAGCCAATTATAGCATAAAGATCAAACGATTCCGCAGTGTTTCATTGAAGCTTCTCTTAACAGAAGTTAAAGAAAAGGGGTACCCTTTGCAGGGCACCCCTTCTATGGAAACGGTATTCTTATGCCTTCTTCTTTATTGGATCACAAAGGAAAGTTAGGTGCAACTGGGGTTCGAGAATTTGCGGATTGCCCTGATACCACTCCAAGGAAGGACGATTGGTATCGATTTCGTACGGGCTATCCGGCAACCAGCTAGCGTTCCATGCGTCCCATGCCGGTCCGATCTCTTCGCAGCATCCGAAATGGACATAGATTGCGTAAAGACCACCAGGGAGATATCCATGGGCCAGATTCGGGATAGTTGCTTTTGCGTCTGAGACGATCACACCGAGATCCCATCTTTTTTGATCATCGGAGAGGGAGGTATGGTGATCATGAAATACGGACAGATATCCGTGAATTGAATCTTCGATGGACCCTTCTTTCACGATATTCATAAACTTCTGCCATGTTTTCGGCATATTCCAATAAGTCCCCTCCCCTCGGAGGGTGAGGATGCGATACGGTTGGAGAGTTGCTATTTTCATCATGAGGGTTGTTCCTCCTTTCATTTGCCAGGCCATCCATTGGTTTTGTGATCCATTTGGATGATAGTGAACATCAATCGGGGAGAAGAGCCCGCCGGACCAGTGGGGTAACGTTCGCAGCTGGGAAGGGGTGATCCCCATCGAACGCTTGAATGCTTTCGAAAAAGCTTCCTGAGAGGCATATCCACATTCGAATGCAATATCGATGATCCTGAGCTTGGTTCTCCGAAGCAGAAATATCCCCTTCTCTTGCTTAAGGCGTTTGACCATCGCTCCAGGCGTTTCTCCCGCATACTTCTTGAATTGACGCAAGAAATGAAACCGGGAATAATCATGGTGTTCGAGATTTGGATCATCTCCCTGCGCGATTTGATCGGAAAAGGATTGAACCGATTGATGGATAATTGATTGCCAGCGCTGTTGCAATACTTTCAACGGTTTGCTTTTCATTGGAGTCCCTCCAGAAGAATCCACGAATAGTTTACCATAATCAACGAGTTTGTTCTGTCCAAAATTGCGGGAAATCTGCTATAATTAAACATTCATTCCGATTTGCGCAATGGGATGGATTGGGAAATACGCGGACGGATGCATTGACATTCGGAAAAGGAGGTTGTGCACTATGAGAAAAAACGCAGTCTGGACTCTGATCGTTATTCTATTGTTTGCGTCGATGGCTTTTGCGAATTTTGATCGGTTTCGAGTCGACTTCCCCCAATGCTCGTTGGTTTATGTTCCGGCGTCCAACATTCTCCAGATCGGTGCCAGTGGAAGAGTTCTTTCTACAGGGACGGATTGGACCGTCCAACAGGTATATTCGTATCTCTTTCATCTGCGCCTCAATTCCTGGTCTGGGTTTTATTGGATGGTGAATACGTCTCGCAGAGAGGTGCACCGAGTGACCAATGGGACTTTTGGCTCCATTGGGGGAACTCAAACGAAGTTGAATATTGCTGTTGAAACAGTCGGCGGCACAGGAGGGTCACCGCCTACCCGATTTACGCTTCAGTTCAACGATGCCAACCTGATTTACGTTCGTTCCACACGGGTTGTCCAAATCGCTGCCCAGGGTAATGTGCTTTCGACTGGTCACGACTGGCAGAAAGCAGAAGTCTATTCATATCTCATCCATATCCGGCATCAGAGTTGGTCCGATTTTTATTGGAAGGTCAATACGTCGCGGAAAGAAATCTATGAGCAACGAGGAGGGACTTTTGGGTCAGTTTCTGGAGGGACACAGACCTTGCTGAATTTTCCTGTGACTGTCTTCGGACAAACACAGACCTATGCCCTATCTGTCGTCAGCAGTCCGCCAACGGGTGGTACGGTGACCGGTAGTGGCACGTTCGCAGGAGGCTCTACAGCAAGTGTTCAGGCGACACCCAATCCTGGATTTCAGTTTGTCCGCTGGATGCGTGGCGCGACGGTAGTGAGCAATCAACCAAGCTTTTCTTACTCCATGCCGAATGAAAATGTTACTCTTACGGCGTACTTCACCCCGATGGGGATTTTGAGCTACACGCTGTCCCTCACAACCAATCCGCCGGACGCTGGTATGGTGACTGGAGGTGGCCAGTTTTCTCCAGGGTTTGCCGCGAACCTCCAGGCGGTTGCAAATCCAGGGTATCAATTTGTCCATTGGAGGCGAGGCGCTATCATTGTTAGCAATCAAGCCAGCTTTGCCTACACGATGCCTTCGGAGAATGTTGCGCTCACTGCCCATTTTACTCCCTTAGTCCAACCAGTGGGCTATACTCTTGACCTTCAGATGAACCCACCGATGGGTGGCATGGTTACCGGAGCGGGGCAATACGCTGCGGGCGCGTGGGTCAATATCCAAGCAGTAGCCAATGCGGGATATCAATTTACAGGGTGGACTCAATCCGATCCCTGGAGCGGATGGCCTGGGGTACCCTTCTCGAATCAGGCCAATCATGGGTTCTCGATGCCTGCACAAAATCTTACGCTCGTGGCCAATTTTACGCAAGTTCAATCGATTCCGTCCCAACCTTCGCTTGGGGTCTATGTGGAGAACCATCCTCAAGGGGTTGTGGTCACCAACGTAGCAAGCGGGTATCCGGCCCATGGGCGGATTCAGTTGGGTGATGTGCTGACCCATGTGGGGTTCTATCCTTCTGGTTCGTTGATTTCTTACGGTGATGGACGAGTGAACATTGGAGGGAGTATCGTTCGAACCAATGCGCCCATGGGAATTCCTATACAGAGTCCGGCCCATATGCAGACCATCATGGGTAGTATGCCTGCCGGTCAGGCTGTTGCCATCTGGTTGATTAGGGGCGGAGTGTATCGATTGTTTGTCGTTCTTAACCTAGGAACACCGTTTGCTTCATCCTATTTGTTCTAATGGCATTAGGCTGACTTCAAACCAAAAGGAAACCCCATCCGGACGATTTGTGACACCATAAGCCATGTTGTGGGCCTTCATAATGCCTTGAACGATGGAAAGGCCCAGTCCGTTTCCTCGAGGTAGGTATTGCGCAGTTTTCGGCGCAGTAAACCCATCGAACAGGTGTTCGATCTGATCCGGTGGTAAGGGAGTCCCAGTATTGAAGATACAGATCCGCACAGTTGGCTCTCCAGATTCTGTTTGGGAACCTTCGGTAGTGATTTCAATGATCCGATCATTGGATGTATGGTGAATGGCGTTCGTAAGCAGGTTGGTAAAGACTTGCTCAATCCGTAAAGGGTCACCCCATACATTGGGCCAATTGGTAGTCCGATCTTTGGTATGAATGTCTGCTTCAAGAAAAAGAGGGGCAAGTTTGTCCATTCCCTTATGGATCAATCGGTCAAGAGAAAAGGATACGGGATGAATCCGGAAAAGGTGCGATTCCATTTGGGAAAGATCCAGCAACTCTCGCACCAATTGATCCATTTTTTGCGCCTCTTCGATAATGATCGAGCAATATTGGTTTTTTTTTGACTCCCCATGGATCACATTGCGGGCCAGTCCTTCTGCATGGCCCATAATCACAGTAATGGGTGTTTTCAGCTCATGGGAAACATGAGAGATAAAAGTCTTTCGCATCTGATCGATTCTTTTTTTGTTTTCAAGATCTTCCTGCAACACTTGGTTTGCCATCACCAATCGTTCCATGGCTTGGCCGAGCTTATCGGAAAGATCGTTGATACTCATACCCAAAACCCCGATCTCATCGTTTCTTGTTTCGTGGTATCTTCGGGAAAAGTCCAATTGACTGATACTTTTTGCTAGCGATGTGAGCTCTTGAATTGGGCGCGTGAATTTCAGGGACAGAAGGAAGGCCGCAGGGATACCGATCACCAGCATGATCAAAGCCAAGGCAAGAAGGTAGTTGCCAGCGATTAAGGCTTCTTCATGGATCGCGCCAATCGGAATGGAAAGCTCCAGGACTTTCCCTTGCCCCATTGGTTGAACCAAACTAAGGGTTTCCATGTTTGCGCGTGGATCGAAAGAAGAGGCGATCCGCGCGCCTGAATCGCCATCAGCAGCATAGTCTTCTATTCGGAAACTTGGGGGAGGAACCCATCTTTCCCCCCTTGGGATAGGATTCCACCCTGAATAAAAGACGGGCTCTCCCTTCTCCAAGTCAAAGATTACACCATGCAACCCTTTCATCCTCATTTGCATTTCAATTTCATAATCAATCCGTTCAGGAGTGTATTCGAGGGTTTTCTGAAGAATTTGCGCAGCTTCCAACAATTGCTTCTTCTTTAGAGAAACATAGTAATCTTGAAGAAAAAAAGCATTTGCTATTACGGTTACAAGAAGGAAGAGGCCGATCAACAAGGCAGTGAAACTGAACAGTTTCCATCGAATTGACATGATCTACTCACAATCCAGACGATACCCAAAGTTTCGTATGGTCCGAATTATGTACTTGTACGGACCCAAACGAGCCCGGATGTTTTTTACGTAGGTGTCGACTACTCGTTCATCCGCCTCATAATCATATCCCCAAAGGCGTTCCATAATGGATTCCCGAGATAAAGCTTTCGGCGCGCATTCGGCTAAAAACCGAAGCAATGCGTATTCTTTTGGAGTCAAAGGAAGAAGGGTTTTCGCGCAACGAATCTCATGCCGATCATCATCAATGCATAAGGGGCCCAAAGCGATCGGTTCTTTCGACGATCGCTGTTCCCTTCTCAAGATCGCTTGAATATGCGCCATCAGGATATCGTATCGAAACGGCTTCCCCAAGTAATCGTCTCCGCCGATTGCCAATCCTTGAATTTCATCTTCGGGTTGATCTTTGGCCGTAAGAAAAAGGATGGGGGTCGGCGCGTGTTCACGGATCATTCGGCACACTTCCAATCCATCCATTTGGGGCATCATTACATCAAGGATAACCAAATCGATGGGTTGATGGCAAAAAAACCGATCGATTGCATCAGAACCATCAAAAGCCAAAACAACGTGATATCCTTGATCTTCCAGAAAATCTCCAATCATTCTACACAAGCTCTTCTCATCGTCCACAACCAAAATTGTCGTCTGTGGTCTTTGTGGTTCCATCAGTATCCTCGCTCTTCTTCAGTTCGATTGCAACCCGTCATTCCGATGTTTGCGCTTCCAGTTGTTGGAAAATTTGATCCCTTCGGGAAAGGATAAACGGGTAGAGTCCGATGGTCGTTGCGCTGCCAAATCCTCTTCCCCCTCCGGCCTGGGCAGGCATTTCCATTCTTTGCATTTGATCTCTCTGGATAGGAGGTTGCATCTGTGGGTTCTGAAATTCGTTCCTTCCGAGCGATCGCATCACTTGTCCTTCTTGCTGGAGCGCTTGGGGCAATGGAACACCAGGATTGTCCCCTTCTGGAGGAAACCAGTTCGGATCCGGTTGACCCCAATGATCCCCTTGACCGACAAAAGGCATTTCTCTGGGTTCCAGCCCCGAAGGGACCATTTCGTCCAAAGCAGACCCTTCCCATAAAGAAGTTTCAAACTGTTGCATTGAGTAAAACTTGGTTGGATCTTCTTCTAACCAAGGGCGAATCATTTCAGCAACCTGTTCAATCCATTCTTTCATACGTAAAGGGTCAAGCACTTCCTCGGCGACCTGGCGAATGTACCCATAATATAAGCGCGCATACTCATCTTGTTCCAAAAGACGTTGAATCAAAACCCTCTGCTCTATCGGAACTGTTGTAGGTTCATCGATTCGAAATCCCACCAACTGATCCTGAATCATTCCATGCGAAAAACCCGCAAAAGACATATTCAGATCCCAAGGGATCACTTCGAAAACCCCGTTCTGTTCATAAAGATAATAATTGTGCGCAAAAGGTCCTTGGTAGCTATCCAGATTGGATAACGCAGTGCTTACGGCTAGATATCGCACTGCTCCATCCACATTCAAAACAGTCGATAGATCTCCCCCGTGATTCAGAACATCCAAAAAGCGCATCAGAGCTTCATGATTCGAGGTCTTCTCATTCGTCTTGAGGTTGTCTCTCAAACCGGGATATCGATCAATGCTTTCTCCGTTCCATAGCAAACTTGAACCAATCCCGCTTGGTTTATAGAGATCACCATTTGTTTGGTCAAACCATTCTGCAACGAAAACGGAATCAATCTGTTCAACTGCCAGGTAAAGGCCCCAAGGTTGTCCATTGATTGTCAGAAACACAAAGCAGGTACGCGCCGATGGTACTCCCATTTCTTCGAAGATCCGATACGAAAGGTACTCCCTCATAAACGTAGGGTCAGAAAATCCATTGTTGAGACTAATTTTTTTCAAGCCCATTAGGGTTTGATCTTTCACATATTCATTGATATCCACCTTAAAGCTATACCGGACCGTAGCTGACGATGCGGCTGTGTTCAATGAAGAGTTTCCTTTCGTGCGAATGGCCACATTATCGATCTGGATCCCATTGTAAATTAGGGTCGCTGGATAGTATTCCTTTGCCAATGGTCGATCGAGCATAGCCTGCAGGTCATCCGGGTTAATAGTGATTTCAACCGGTATGACTATGTCATCAGGAAAGATCAGTGAGGATCCTTGATTTGTAGAAATCCCTTCAGTGGTTCCTTCAAGAGAGATCTGGTTTGGTTCTCCGAGAGTGGGGATTGCTTGCGCGAAGAATTGTTCTCCTTCGGAGCCGACAAATCGCGCGTAACTGAATCCTTTCGGCGCATCTCCTTCTTTCCATTGAAGCGTTTCAACGATGTTTCCTTTGTATAGAAGCATCAAAAGGTCTTCGCTGCCTAGTTTGAAAGATACGGTATAACCCGTTTCAATCCCATTCGGTAGGTGATCGGCATAAATGATCACACATTCACCCGGATATAGATCAATGGCTGGCAATGGTTCGGGTACTCGCCCTTTCTTGCCGTCTGTAATGAAAAAACCTTCCAAATGGATGGGTTGATTCGGATCATCACCTATGGCTAGAATCTCGATCCAATCGGGCCCTCCATGCGCGGATTTTGCTACAATCTCGTTGATGACGATCCAAGTCCTTTTTTCTTGCTGAGAATTGGCGATCGAAATGAGCAAAAGCATTAGAATCAAAAAAACGACGACAAGGAGTTCTTTTTTGTTCATAGCGCCTCCTTAAATGCGTCTTTACGAAACATAGTCTCCATTATAGACAATCAATACCGCATGGGTTACTCCTTCGATTTCTGAAATCCGATTGACAATTGTGTCGGATCCGTCTTTTATCCTCAATTCGAATGTAAGCTCGCAATGATTGGCCGTTTTGTTTTTTGCTTTCAGGTGGAATCTCGACGAATTCTTTTTAAGGACCTCACGGATCTCGTTTTCACCGACGTCAGGACTGCAATGAATGCTCAACATGTAGGGTCGTGTTGCAAAAGAAAGGCGTGTCATCAGGAGGATGATCAAAGCGACGCAGATAGACCCAAACAGGGAAAGGAAGAATAAGCCAGCGCCGGTTACAATCCCAATGCTGATAGCCCAGAAGAGAAAAACAATATCGAGAGGGTCTTTCAGCGCCGTTCGGAATCGGACAATGCTTAATGCGCCGACCATACCCAAAGATAGGACGATATTCGTTGCAACAGCCATAATGAGAACAGAAGAGATGACGGCCATAAGAACAAGGGATATGCTGAAGTTTTTCGTGTACAGAACCCCCCGGTATGAATATCGATACACAAAGCACACCAGAAATCCTTGGGCAGCAGAAAGAACAAGAGCCAAGACCATATCAGTGTAATTCAAGTAAAAACTAGAGTTTTGCAAGAGCGCATCCAGCATTACGCTTCCTCCCAATCGTTATATTTCACGAACTTTCGGCAACATGCGTATTTGGAAAAAGAAACCGGAGTATGCATTGACGGTGCGGTAACCTGAAGGATGAAAGAGGGAATGAAGTGGTCGTATTTCATTTCTAATAGGGAAAGGTCTTCTTCCAGGGCAGGGATCAAGGCTATCTCCGGTTCAAAGAGGTCAACAGCGTGAAGACCCGTTCGGATCTGGGTGTCTAGCGTCAGTCGTACATTTTCAACCGGATACACGAAGGCTTCTCTTCGATAGTCTACAATGATTACAGGCCGAAGAAGCGTGTTTTTGCATCTTTGGTAGAAATCATGGGACAGGAAATCATCAGACATTGATAGAAAGGAAAGATTACTCGAAAGGATCTGTCGATACTCGTTCTCGGATATCCTTCTGGATAACTTGCGCGAAAGATGCCCTTTATGCATTTTCTTCTCCAAACGGATCAATTGTCCGTCTTCGTTATAGATCCGGATTCGAAAATTTCCTCGAATCGGGATACCGCTATATTTTTCGAAAAGGCCCGATTGATGTCCATCATCAAAATACAAAGACCGTACTGAATACCCCTGTTCTTCTTGATCATTGATGTCTCTCTGAAGGATTTCCGAGAGGTTCTGTCTCAGAAGGTGGAGATCAGGTCTGCCGATCAAAAACTTTCGTTCGTTTCGATAGGTCCGTTGATGCATCATTCGCTCCTTGCTATAAAAAGATCGGAGTAATCATACCTCTGATATATGGAGATTTGATGGAAAAAAAACTTGCATATCCATTGCTTTTCTGGTATAATCCGGCGGTATGAAATTCGCACGTCCTTTTTTGGGGCTCCGAGGTGCCTGTTTGCAGGTAGGGGGCGCTGGTAGAAGGGCGGAGGGAAAACCTATGGAGGTGGCACGTTGGGCGTAGTGAGCATGAAACAGTTGTTGGAAGCAGGGGTGCATTTCGGGCATCGAACGATGCGTTGGAACCCCAAGATGAAGGAGTACATCTATACCGATCGCAAAGGCGTACACATCATGGATCTTCAGAAAACCTTGCGATTACTGGAAGAGGCGTATTATTTCGTCCGGAACAAAGCCGCAGAAGGAGCAACGATCCTTTTTGTGGGCACAAAACGGCAAGCCCAGCAGTCGGTGGAAGAAGAAGCCAAGCGATGTGGCGGGTTGTTCATCACCAATCGTTGGTTGGGGGGGCTGTTAACGAACTTTCCCACGATCAAGGCTCGGATTGCCTACATGAAAGAACTGGAGGCCCAAGAAGCGGATGGTAGTCTGAATGCACTTCCCAAGCAGGAGCAAGCGGTCATTCGACATGAATTGAGCAAACTGCAGAAAAACCTGGGAGGGGTGCGGAATATGAAGGATCTTCCGGATATCTTGTTTATCGTGGATCCAAAAAAAGAACGAAATGCCGTCCTGGAAGGTAACTTACTGAAAATCCCTATTGTTGCGACATTAGATACCAATTGCGATCCTGATGAGATTGATTATATTATCCCAGGAAATGATGATGCCATTCGCGCAATCCGGTTAATCACGTCCAAAATTGCCGATGCCTTTCTTGAAGGTCGAGAAGGATACAACCAACAGGATACCGCAGAAGCGGCGGAATCCACTCAACCCGAAGCGGAAGCCGAGGATTCTGAAAGCCAAGATGAAACAGTCGAAGAACCCAAAGAATCCGCGGATTCGGACTCTGCGAAAGAAGAGGAAGTCGTTTCGGACTGAGCAAAGACGGATTGTGAGAACGTCCAAATCCCGAAAGGCCAATCAAAAGCGGGGGAACCCGCTTTTTTTTATGATATAATAGGGTGGAAAGGAGGCGAGCATGAACAGAAGACGTTCATATTTCTTCTTTGGAATCCTGCTTCTGGGGTTCACCTTTGTATGGGCTTCGTATCAGTCACCCATAACAGTGAGCCAACGAATAACCTCGACCTTTGGGGAATGCCGCCCGTCTGAAGACATGACCTTCATGCGGTTTCATATCGGGTTGGACCTTTCCACCAATACTATGGAAAATGTGCGTGTGCTTGCCATGAAGGAAGGGTATTTTTGGAAATACATGCGGAATGATCCTGTTTATGGGCATACGATCTTTTTGAAACATCCCGATGGAATGGTCAGTGTTTATGCCCATTTGAACGGAGTGACCGAACGCTTTGTGGGAATCGTAAATGCTGTGAAAGGCGAGTTTGGAGAAGACGCCTATTTGGAAATTGAGTTTGAGCCTGATGAGTTCCCGGTACGGAAAGGCGAATGGATTGGTCTGTCCGGAAGGACTGGTTTGGCCATGGCCCCCCATTGTCATATCGAAATCCGGGATCTGGAACGAGGAGTGGCTTTAAATCCGATTCCGTTTCTTCGAGGGGTTGTGGATGTGCTCGACGCTACACTGAGTTTTGAACGAATTCGAATTGATGGGCAAATTTCGAATATTGTTTCAGGAGGCACCTATTCATTCAGCTCGAATGTTCCACAGATTGAAATCAATGCTCGCTTGAACGCGCGGACAGGCACAGGCCGGTTTGGCCTGAATCAAGTGGAGTTCTATCTGGATGGGGAGCTGTTGTATCACCTGCGCTTTGACGAGATCGCCTTGGATTTCGTCGATTATGGAGACTTAGTTTTCGGAGAAGGTTCGAATGCTTCCAACTATTGGTACAAACTGTTTTCGCCTGTGAATCTAAGCCCAGTCGTTGTCAACAAGATTACCGGCATGGCCCGATTTCCGGATCTATCGCATGCGCGGATTGTGATCCACGATGATTGGGGCAATTCCCGTGAATGGTCCTTTCGTTTGCAAAGGAGGTAAATGGTATGTGGCCCTTTTCCAAAAAAGAGAAGAAGCGTAAGGTTCCGAATCCCCTGTACCGGAAAGGAGACGCTTTTGTCATTTATTCTCGGTGCGGGAATTGTGGAGAGGTTTTTCAGACCCGAATTCGAAGATCGTCGGAAGTCTTTCAAACGTTTGGGCAAGAAACCGGCGTCTATCTGATCGACAAAGAACTCATAGGAAGCCAGTGTATGAATCGACTTCGAATCAAAATCCACCTATCTGAGACCTATCGGCCTTTGGATCTTCATATTGATGGGGGCGTATTTTTGACAGAGGATGAGTATTTACAGATAAAGGAGGAACAACCCGAATGAAAAGACTCTTTAGCAGCGAAAGTGTGACCGAAGGACACCCCGATAAGGTCGCTGATCAAATTTCCGACGCGATTTTGGATGCCATTATGGAACAGGATCCAATGTGTCGAGTGGCAGTTGAGACGATGGTAGCAACGGGTGTGGCTTTTGTTGCTGGACAGGTTACGACCCGGGCATATGTTGATATTTCACGAGCTGTTCGGAATACGATCTTGGACATCGGATACACTCGGGCGAAATATGGATTTGATGGGGAAACCTGCGCTGTTCTCACTTCAATTGACGAGCAGTCGCCCGATATCGCCATGGGAGTGGATATGGCCCGTGAGATCAAGGATGGAGAAACGCAGGATACCGAAGATGATCTGGATCGTTTGGGCGCGGGAGACCAAGGAATGATGTTTGGATACGCAACCAACGAAACTTCTGAATACATGCCGCTTCCTATTGTATTATCCCATCGTTTGACCCGGAAGCTGGCGGATGTGCGGAAGTCCCAGAAAGAGAGCTGGCTGCGGCCGGATGGGAAGTCGCAAGTTACCGTTGAGTACGATGAGCAATGGAACCCATTGCGCGTTGATACGGTTTTAATATCTACACAGCATGAAGATGTTCCGAAGGAGGATCTTCGGGCGTTTGTGATCCGAGAGATTATTGATCCGGTAATCCCTGAGCAGCTTCGAGACGAGCATATGAAAATTTTGGTAAACCCCACTGGGCAGTTCATCCAAGGGGGTCCCAAATCAGATACGGGATTAACCGGAAGGAAAATCATCGTCGATACCTACGGCGGATGGATTCCCCATGGCGGAGGCGCCTTTAGTGGAAAAGATCCTACAAAGGTTGACCGATCGGCTCATTATATGGCTCGGTATGTTGCAAAAAATGTAGTTGCAGCTGGATTAGCCGACAAGCTGATGATCCAACTGGCATACGCAATCGGAAAAGCCAATCCCGTTTCGGTTTTGATCGATGCTTCCGGAACAGCCAAAGTGGATGAAGAGAGGCTTCTAAAAGCAATCTTGGAAGTCTTTGATTTCCGACCAGGGAAAATCATCAAAGCGTTAGACCTTCTCCGGCCGATCTATAAAAACACAGCAGCATATGGGCATTTCGGACGGACCGATTTTCAGTTTCCATGGGAGCGCACAGATCGCGCGCATGCCCTAGCACAGTATTTTTCATAAGCATTGGATAGTCAGGAGGTGAGTACATGCTCGCAGTGATCATGGCAGCCGGGTTTGGGACCCGCATGAAGTCCAAGCATGCCAAGGTTATGTTTCCTTTGGCCGGAAAACCCATAATCGGTTGGGTGACTGACGCGGTGGCCGGTTTTTTAGAAACCCGCCCGCCCGCGACGATCGCAATTGTTGTTGGGCCTGAGATGGAGGAGATCCATGGGTGGTTTCACCAACAAATGCCCGTATACCAAAAGCGTGGGATCACCATAAAACTATACCACCAAAAGGAACGGTTGGGAACAGGACATGCGGTGAAAACGGCATCTCCTGCCTTTGAAGGGCTTTCCGATGAAGAAAAGGTGCTGATTTTGAACGGGGATGTTCCTTTGGTCCAACCCGCCACGCTCAGCGCGCTTGTGCGCGCCGCTCAAGACAAAGCCGGAGCTGTCTTGACCATGAACTTGAGCGATCCCCGAGGATATGGCCGGATTATTCGAAATGAACAGGGAATGATGGCGCAGATCATTGAGGATAAAGACTTGGAAATGAACCAAAGGGCAATCAGCGAAGTGAATACAGGGATCTATGTGTTTTCGGTTCAATGCCTACGGATGGCCATCGATCAATTGTCCAACGACAATGCGCAAAAAGAATACTATCTTCCCGATGTTGTCGGCCATATTTCAGCAGAAAACACCGTCGTTGGTTCTTTGATTCTGCAAGACCTTTGGGAGGCTCGAGGAGTCAATAATCGGTATGAACTTTCCCTGATTGAGCAGGAGGTCAACCATAGAGTTGCCAAGCATTGGATGTTGGAGGGGATAACCATCGTAGACCCTCGGACAACCTATATTCACCCCACAGTATCCTTAGGAATGGATACGGTTGTTATGCCTATGACAATGATTCTCGGCAACACACAAATCGGTGAAGACTGTGTGATTGGCCCCATGACCCAATTGATTGATTGCCAGGTGGGCAATGGAGTTCGTGTGGAACGATCCCATTGCTGTCAGGCGCAGATTGATGATCACGCTCGTGTCGGTCCTTTTGCCCGGTTGCGGGAAGGGACTCTTATAGAACGAAACGCTCGTGTGGGGAATTACGTAGAGCTAAAAAAGACTCGTCTCGGAAAAGGCTCAAAAGCCCAACACTTGACCTATCTGGGTGATACGGTGATTGAAGAAAATGTCAATGTTGGGGCAGGCACAATTACATGTAACTACGATGGATACGCCAAACACCCAACGACGATCCGAACCGGAGCGTTTATTGGGAGCAATACGGCTTTGGTAGCGCCCCTAGTGATCGGTAAAGGTTCAATTGTCGGCGCGGGATCGACAATTACTCGTGACGTTCCGGATAACGCCCTTGCGATCGGTCGTGGGCATCAGGTAAATAAAGAAGGGTATGCAGAGGAATATCGAAAATATCGAGAAGGAAACCCGAAAGGGGGAGATGACCGTGCCCTTTAACCGGCCCGAAGTGAAAGTCTTCTCAGGACGTGCCAACCGAGATTTAGCGCAGAGAGTGGCTCAAACAATGAACATGCAACTGGGCGAGCTTCATTCAGGAAGGTTTGCCGATGGAGAGATCAATCTCCGGATTGGAGAAACGGTTCGCGGTCACGATGTTGTTCTGATTCAACCGACCTGCAGTCCTGTCAATGAAAACCTGATGGAACTTTTGATTATGATTGATGCATTCAAACGGGCTTCGGCCAATACGATCACTGCTGTGATGCCCTATTTTGGATATGCCCGGCAAGATCGGAAAGCTCGGGGCCGTGATCCCATTAGCGCAAAGCTTGTAGCCAATCTTTTAACGGTAGCCGGTACGACACGCGTGATCACGATGGATTTGCATGCAGATCAAATTCAGGGTTTTTTCGACATCCCATTGGATAATCTCCAAAGTTTTCCGATTTTCGTTCGGCATTTTCTCAGTATGGATGATTTCAATCCGGAAGAATATGTGGTTGTTTCTCCGGATGTTGGAGGAGTGACACGAGCGCGCAGGTTTGCTGAGAAGTTAAAAGCCTCTATAGCGATTCTCGATAAGAGGAGGCCCCGAGAAAACGTTGCCGAGATTCTTCACGTGATCGGAGATGTCCAGGGAAAAAAGGCGATTTTGGTTGATGACATCATCGACACGGGCCGATCTCTGATCAATTCAGGGAAAGCGCTACTGGAACAGGGGGCATTGACGGTTGATGCGTACGCGACTCATGCCATTCTGTCCGATAATGGCCCGCAAAGGTTTGAGGAATCAGTGATCCAAAACGTGTATACCACCAATTCCATCCCTCAACCCAAATTACCTGAGATGTTCAAAGTCCTAGACATCGCTCCGTTGTTGGGAGAAGCGGTGCTTCGGGTTCGTAAGAATCTTTCAATTTCCATTTTGTTTCGATGATGATAGATTGGATAGAGAAGATAAGGAGGAATGAAGACCTATGAAGAAGCAACAGATGGATGTGATGGAAAGGAATCAAACAAAGTCTTTGGGATCCCGGAAGATACGGCAAGCAGGGAAAATCCCCGCTGTAGTCTATGGCCCAGATTTCGAACCTTTGCATGTATCGGTGGAGGACAAAGTCTTTATGATCGTTTCAAAGGCCCTTTCCACCACAGTGCCTGTTCAGTTGAACATTCGAAAACTGGACGGTTCTCAAACCACGGCCTCGGCCTACTTGAAGCAAGTGCAGCGGCACAAGGTCACAGATTCGGTTTCTCATATCGACTTTTTTGTGGCTTCTGCGACCCATGTTATGCACGTGGCCGTACCCATTCGGTATGAGCATACCCCCGCTGGAGTGAAGAAAGGGGGAATCGCTGAGCACCACTATGATTCGATCTTGGTGGAAGCTTTGCCTAAGGATATACCCGAGGATATCGTGGTGGATCTGACCGATCTTGATCTGGGGGAAAGCATTACCGTAGCGGATTTGAATCTGCCAGAAACTGTCAAACCCATGATGAACCCCGAAGATATTCTCATCTCCATCTCCGTGCCACGAGGCCTCTCAGAAGAAGAAGAAGTTGCAGAAGTGGAAGAGGGAGGAGAAGCGGAACCGGAAGTCATTACGGCCAAAAAACCCCAGGACGAATGAACCCTTGGGTAGTCTTTGGTTTGGGCAATCCCGGCCCGCAATATGCCACAAGCAGGCATAATGCGGGCTTTATGGCTATTGACTCCTTTCTGAACTCGTTGCCCGCGCCCCAAATCCTGGAGCATGGAGAACGGGGCTGTTTTTCATGGTGGAAAGTGGCTGCCCCGGTCCAGCCGTTGATTCTTGTCAAACCAATGACATTCATGAATCTGAGCGATGAGGCATACAAAGAAGCGATGGGTTTTTTTCGATTTGAACCTTCCGAAAGCATGATCATCTATGATGATGTTTCGATGAACCTCGGAAAGATTCGCATTCGTTCAAAGGGTTCATCAGGGGGGCAAAAAGGAATTGATGCCATTCTGCGTCTTTTAGAAACACAAGAGATCAAGCGGATTAAGATGGGAATCGGTCCGAAACCGGAAAAGCGAACGCTTTCCGATTTTGTCTTGGAGCCGTTCACCGAAAAAGAGACGCCAATTCTGGAAAGAATGGTTGATCGAGTGGTTCAATTGTTGCAAATGATGAGACGAATGGATTTTGAGAAGGCTCTGAACCTCTTTTCTCGTCAACAAGCGCTAGGAGAAGCAGATGAAGTGCAGCCGATGTAAACAAGAAGAAGCGCAGTTCTATCAAAAAGAATATGGGTGCGCGATGGAGAAGGAGATCCGTTTTTGTGAACGGTGCCTTAGGCAAACTCTGCAACATGAAGCTTCTGTCCCTTCAAAAAAAGCGGTGGAGCATTTGAGCATGCGAAACGCGCTCATTGAAGACCGTCAGTTTTCCGAGCATGCCCTTCAAGAAAGCCTTGCCTTTATGCTGCTCTTCCCCCAAGCCTTTCTATCAACCTTTGTCTCGGATGATTTGCCCTTTGATGAGAAAAGATGGGGGAAAATGGTCTTGGAAGTTCAATACCACTTTTATCGATTGAAACTCCAGTCGGCTCAAAAAAATGAAGATTACGATCAGGCGACACAGTATAAAGAGATTATGCAACGGATCATTCATTCGTATCGAAAGCAGTTTTCCGAGAAATGGGGGGATCTATGAAGCAAATCATTGGATGGACCCTGATTATGGCGATAGTAATATTAGTCACTTCTTGCTCCGTTGTTCCCAGTATACACGAACGGTATGAGCGGTATGTATCTTTAGCCGTAACAGCCCTAAGCAATGGAAATTTCAAAGCATCCAGGGCACATTGGGAAAGCGCTTTCCTCTTGACTTCTGATTTCCACGAAAAAGCGATGATCCTGGACTACATTGGGTTTACCTATTTTTTTGAAGGGGATTTTGACTCTGCGAAAGCGCGGTTTGTTGAATCGCGAACCTTTGGCGCGACGTATCGGAATTCAATAGGCCATCTGCATGTGGCTTATTGGTCAAGAGAATATGAGTCAGCTTACCTGCATGGTCTGCAGGCAATGGCCAATCCGGGAGACTTTGTCTTGGTTACAGGAGAAGAACGGATGGATCATACCACTTCCAAAACCCTCTTTGCCTTTACTTTAGCCGTGTTGATGTTGGAACAAGAATTCGAAACATTGGCGCCTTCTCTAGAACCGCACCTGGTCGAGCAAATCCGGGGGGTGTTCTTTCCATGAAGACCATTTGGGTTCTTTTCAGCTTAATGATGATTACCCTATGTGGGTGGGGTATGCCCCCTCATTCGCGGATTATGGATGCGATTGAAGCGCGAACGGTGATCATGCCTGATTTTGCCCTTCTCGACCGAGGAGAACCGGAGATTCGCGCAAGCGGTTCCTTGCGGGGGGTGCTTCTGCTGGCAGATTTCACCGATCAACCCCGGAGTGTCAACGCTACATTCTTTGATGAGCTTATGAACGCCCAGGGGTTGAACTTCGACCAAAAGTATCCCGGAAATCTCAATGTGAGTAGCGTCCGCGAGTTCTATCATCACAACTCGGGAGGGCTCTTGGATCTGCAGTTCGATGTCTTTGGATGGTTTGTCCTCCCACAACCCTATTCGTACTATGTAAACAACGACTATGGATTGGGAAATTATCCAAGAAACGCCCAAAAACTGGTCGAAGATTTGATTGAAGCAGCAGACCCATTTGTGGACTTTTCTCGATACGATATGAGCGGCAACGGACAAGTCGATTTTCTCATGGTGGTTCATACCGGACCCGGAGCGGAGTTTACGGGAGATCGGAATGATATTTGGAGTCACCAATGGAACCTCCGTACACTTGTTACAAAGGATGGAGTCCGGCTTTTCCGATATGCGATGCAACCGGAGTACTGGGAAGTCCCATATGACATGACAATCGGTGTGTATGCGCATGAGTTGGGTCATCTTGCCTTGGGTTTGCCCGATCTGTACGATACGCGGCAAGGTTCGCCTTCCTATGGCATTGGGTATTGGGGTTTGATGGCTTCAGGGAGCTGGAACGATCAAACCAGCGACTACCCGAACAACCTGAGCGGATATGGGGGCGCGCCTGCTGAATTGAGCAGTTGGTCGAAAATCAAAGCAGGATGGGTCGATCCGATTGTCATCGGTCCGACCACTTCGCAATACTTGGTAACCCCCGGGGTGATTCTGAAGTACCCGCATCCTCAAATCCCACAAGAGTATTTTTTGATCGAATGGATTGCTGATTCTCCCTATAATCGGTATTTGCCGGTTTATAATCGGATTGCGATCTGGCATATCGATGATCAAAAAACCAGCAATACCCAGCCGTGGATTCCGGGAAATGATCCCTCCTACCACTATTTGGTTGCGCTCCGGCAAGCCGATGGCCGGTGGGATTTAGAAAGAAAAGCGAACCGAGGAGACGCCGGCGATCTGTATGGGCAAGGAGACATGTTTGTCAGTTTTTCCAACCCTTCCAGCCACTTCTATGATGGACAACCCGGGGTTATAGTTCAGGGGATTGAATTCCGACCCGATGGGGTCATGTTGTATTTCGGAGAACGGGACGTTTTTTTTGTGATCCACTCGGGACCGATCCTTGGATGGTCGCGAATCTTTGTCTCAAATGAGGAAGAGGTGCCATTGGAACTGTCTTTGTCTCCAAACACCCCTCAAGAGATCCAGGACGCGTACGATGAACCCGAATTCGTACGGATTCGTTCAGGGATCTTTGCTTTCGAACTTCCAACACAATGGCTGGAATACATCCTCTTGTTTGGGGCCCCATTGCGGTAATCAAAATCGAATAGGGGGGAAACCTATGTGGTTTTTGGCGGTACCAGTACCGGAAGCAATCAAACGTGCGCAGATGATGGGGGATTTTGAAGAGGCAAGAAGGCGAATCGATCGGTTTGTAACGAGACCCACCGTTCCTGATCCCGTTCGGCAGCGTCTTGAGTTT
>CAZOJQ010000029.1:0-37426 GCA_964580185.1 uncultured Thermotogaceae bacterium | reverse complement strand
AACCGACCTACAGAAGGAAACGTCGGTTTGTTCGGTCATGTGGGCAACAGCAATGAGTCTCAGATAACGACCATCAAAGACTTGGGTATTGAAGATATCCAAGTGTTTGGAGCCAGAGGAACTGGCACGCTAATCGGCCGTGTAACCGGTACGATGAACACGACTGTAGTCAATTGCTTTGCAATCGATGGGCATGTCACAGGGGATGGCGCAGTTGGCGGACTCATCGGTTCGTTCAACAGCTATGAAAGCAACCCCGCGAACGCGCCTGGCCGCAGACCAAGATTGATTCGGAGCTATGCGGACATTGAAGTGTTTTTCTCGGGATTTGGAGCCGGGAAGGACAAATTCGGGGGTCTTGTTGGATGCTGCCAGAAAGGACTGGTTTCCAACTCTTACGCAACCGGACCCGTAACCGCAGATGGATGTATAAGAGTGGGCGGTTTGGTCGGATGCGTCGAAAACCGAGGATACTTGGAATTTTGCTTTTCTACGGGGACAGTACAGGGAACTGGCTCGACACTCATTGGAGGGTTGCTTGGGTTTCTTGGCACAGCGCACCCCGGAAATGTTGTCAACTCTTATTGGGACACCGAAGCTTCCGAATGGGCCACCTCGGCTGATGGAATAGGAAAGACCACAGCAGAGATGACCCAAGGCACGCCCGGTCCAGCCATATTCACCAATTGGGATATTGGTGTCTGGAGTTTCACCCCTACAAGTGCGTATCCCTGGTTGCTCTGGCAAGGCGATGCAGGAGATCATAACATCCCATAGGATTGCAGCGCATTCTACTTGAGCATAAGACTTGTGCTTCCTTATGCTTTTTCCCAATATAGGGGCACTGCTTAAACGGGTATTCAGGAAGCTTGTTTTCGATTTCCCTATATCCTTTTTTCGGCTTTACAAGCGGATCCGATCCGCTACCCAAATCTTGATGGGGGATTTCACAACAGGGAAGGAACGCTTTTGAGATCGGCTTTTTTGCTTTTACGATTCCTTTTTTGAAAGGGAAAAACCTCGCGCTTCCAAAGCGGCGATCAGATCGTTGGGTGACTCCGTCCACTGGCCCCATTTTCGAGCGATATGTTCAGTCCAGCCATAGTCCTCGTAGGTGAAAGGATCTTGTCGCCCGTTTTCCAATGGGATTTTGGCTTTTTGTTTCCTGTAATACCCTTGATCGATGTACCCATCGTCCATTGCCTTCATGGCCCTACGAACTTCTTCATCTTTCAGTTCGGGATATCGGTCTCGAAACAGGGTGAACTCCATAGGGAATCGCGGGCGAGTTGGAAACGCTTCATCCGGATATCCCATAACGAGTTCCACCATTGGTAGAACCCGATTGGGGAGACGGAGTCGCTTGGCTAGATGAGTGATCCTTTTTGCATTGATGCTTCCTTCCCCCAAGAAACAAGAACCCATTCCCAAACTTTCCGCAGCAATCACCATGTTTTGGGCCATGTACGATGCATCCTGCATCCCAAATAGCAAAAGAGTCAGGTCATTGGTGACGATCTCCCATCCGCGTAGCTGCATAAACTGCTCCAATTTATGGGCATCAACGCAGATCAAAAACCACAAAGGAGCCCCAAAAGCAAATTTCTTACCTGTTTGATAGACCACACTGGATAATTGAGAGGCAAAAGGGGCTTGTTGCCCTGCTCGAACTACGGTTTCAATGATTTCGGTGTCCGGCGTTGCTTCTTTATACTTTCGCACGGATTTCCGGTTCATCAGACAGTCGATTACTGGGTTATGATGCATGCATTCTCCTCCTTCTTCTTCTTCAAGATAATTGGATCCAGATTCCTATTGAGAGAACCTCATTGCAAAGGGGTCATCAACCCTCAGACTGGAATGAACCTAGAGCTCGCAAGGGTAATGTCAAACTGTGTAACCTTTTCTTCTGGCATGCCCATATCAGTGTTCAAGAATAGCGGGAACACAGAATGAACACAATTCAGCATCAACCGAAAACCCCAACGATGAATAGAGATATGCTGCTGGACTATTGCCAGTTTCAACCACTAGAGAGATTTTCTGAATCTCTTTTTTTTCAAATGAATGATATAGAGCATGGTTCAGCAAGGTTTTTCCATATCCTTTTTTGCGATAAGGCTTATCAACGGCAAGTATTTCAATAGTCCTTTCTGTTGATCGGCTGGATTCTTTGATCACAACATACCCGAATAGATTTTCTCCGTCGGCCAAGCAAAAGACCGAGCGATCGGTTCCCAAAGATTGAAGAATATCGGAACCAGATACATACACGCCGGGAAAAAGAGAGTCATGGAGTTGTACCCACCGATCGAACAATGGCGGTGGCAAAGGAGTTGCTTCGGTTTTCTCTGGGATCCAACGGTCCCGTTCAAGCGACATGATCCATTCGTTGCCATTGTTATGAGCCTTTACGATTCTCATTAACTGGAGAAGATCTTCGTTTCTTCGATCGAAAAAGAAATGGAACTGATTTGTATTTTTGAAGGCGGATCGCCCATAACGGAAGAGTTTAGCAGCGATAACCAAAGAATCGGAATGGGACACAAACGGGCCTACGCAGTCTACTCGGTTTTTTGCAGGGTCGGCAAATAGCCCTAAAACTCCAACAAGCTCTTTGTTTTCGAATGACCCCACAACATAGTGCCCTTCTTGTAGGATCAATTGTCGGAGGCTTTTTGCAATAGAGTCCTGGTCTTTTTCACAATAGGCGCAACTCTTTTCGGGTATTTGATTCAGAGTGTACACAAGTTCGCACATATCACGAACGTCGTCCAAAGCGCATATTCGCAGCATATCAGTTTTCCTTTCCCCTTATGAAGCAATCGGGAAGGTTATTGTTTATCGAATGAATTTCATCGCTACTGGAACCAATAAGGAATACTATAGAAAGATACGAGTATTGTATCATAGAAAGCCGATTCGGGATTCATTCGACCAATAGAGGATGTTGCGGATTTCCTAGCAGATCAATTGCTTTCGAAGAAAAAAGAATCTTTGTTTGCGAAAAAAAAGAGCGGATTTTAGCATTAAATTATGGTTTTCTGATAAAGTATGATACAATCAGAGTAATCATTGGAAAAGGAGGATCTCTATTGAAAATTACTTTTTTGGGCACATCAGGAGCCTTACCCATGCCAAATCGCTCCAACGCTTCGCTGCTTGTTCAGTCGACTGATTATTCTTATTTGATCGATTGCAGTGGAAATATTTGGGCTAATCTGATGAAATTTGGAGTGGATCCTCATTCCTTAGACGGGTTGATTATTACTCATGGGCATATAGACCATATGTATGGTCTCCCTTCTTTAGTTGAAGGGATGCGCCTTTGTCAGCGAGAAAGACCGTTTGAACTATATGGGGAGAAAGAAACAGTTCCTAAGATTGAGAAAGTATTGGACGCTTTTGGGCTAACTGTGGAGAAGCTTCCTTTTTCCATGCAGTGTACCCCCTTGGATCAGACGGAGAAGGTATTCTTTCACGGGAAGGGTCTATCCATGGCATCCTTTCCATTGCGTCATGTCATACCGAATCTTGGGATCAAGGCAAGCGATGGAACCCATTCAGTCTGTTACGTAACTGATACAGAACCTTTTGAGGAATTAGCCCAATCCATCGGACCGACACAGGTTCTCATCCATGAATGCATCAGCTGCTATGCTTTGAGAAACGCAACACCCTGGCACAGTCTCGCTCGAGACGCAGGAATGCTTGCAAAAGCGGTTGGAGCCAGTCGTCTTGCTTTGATCCATATTCTACCTGAACTCGATCAACAGCAGGATCTAGGCATTGAAGAAGCATGCGCGGTTTTTCCTGGGATTGTCGAAATCCCAAAAGATGGAGATCAAATCAATCTCGTGGTATAATTGTCCTAGATTGCTATACTGTGAGCGGATGCAAACCCCTTTTAGGGTGAATGGGAAAGGAGATGTTATGATCTGGATTGTTACAGACAATACCAACGATCTTCCACAATCAATGATTGATGAGCATCAGATTCAAGTCGTCCCGCTCCATTTAACGGATGAGAAGGACCGTAGAATAGAAATTGCGTATGACGAGATGTTGGAACGGATGGCCAAGTGGGAGATGTTCAAAACCTCGCTTCCTAGTCCTGGCCAGTTTTTGGAAACTTATGATCGGATCTTTGAGCAAGATCCGGATGCGGAAATAGTTGTGATTACAATCACTTCCGGAATCAGCGGGACAAATTGATCAGCAAACACAGCAGTGCCTCTCTGCAAGCGACCGGATCAAGTGCATGTGTATGACAGTGGTACTTCTTCGTTGGCTTTGGGTTTGCTGGTACTTAAAGTGGCTGAAATGGCCAAATCAGGTTCGGGGTTTTCTGAAATTGACGCGTTTTTGCAGGAACGGATCGACAGGACCTTTATCGTCTTCATCGTATCGGACATTCGATACCTAGAGCGGACGGGTAGAGTTAGTCATATGGCTAGCATAATTGGCTCCCTCATCAAACTCAAACCAATCTTGCATAGCCGTCATAAAGAAATCCATTTGCGGAAAATGGTCCTTGGCACTAAAAAGGCCTTGAAGGAATTGGTTCGCATCGTCCAAGAGGAACCAGTTTTAGATCGAAGGATTGGGATTACCACGGCAGGCCCGTGGCATCGACAGGAACTGATCGATGCGCTTAAAGATCGGTTTGAGTTGATCGTGTCGAATATGAACCCGATCCTAACTGCTCACGGAGGACCTGGGGTCGCATCGGTCAACTTTATTTTAGAATAACGGGGGAATCATGATAGATGTAACCAAGATCCACGCGTATCATGAGATTATTGCTCAAGACCAACATATTCAAAGAATCGCCCAAGAAGAGGAAGAGCTTGGTAACGGATTATTCCAATTGATCCGAAGAGAAGCGCCCAAAGCCATCCACTTTATCGGGTGTGGAAGCTCCTATTTCCTTGGATCTGCTCTTCACGAACACCTTCAACGAATCTCCCAAGGTTCGATTGAATCTGGTTTTGCTTCTGGATCCGAAGTAATCCTCGGTCTTCGGAAGTATTCTAAAGACACACTGGTCATTGCCCTTACTCGTTCGGGGAATTCGACCGAAACTCTAGAAGCTTTGCGCAAAGCGAAAGACCGGTTTGGGGTTAAGACCGCTGCCATAACATGTTCCAACAATTCTTCTGTTCAGAGCATTGCCGACCACACTGTGGAAATGCCTTTCGTAGTTCAGAAATCTGTCGCAATGACTGGCGGGTATACTGCTACCGCTTTTATCGCCCAACTGATCTTCCTTCGTTTGTTTCAACCCGAATTGATCTCCGTGGCAAAACAAAAAATCCCCGTTGCGGCCAAAGGCGTTTTGAAGGAATCGCAGTCTGTGATCGAAGGGATCTCTCATGACACGATGAGCCGACTTCGCCATTTCTCTTTTTTGGGATATCAAGAGGATTATGGCGTCGCTTGCGAAGGAGTGATCAAGCTTACAGAGATGGCATTGGCCGACGCCGACGCGTATCAACCATTGGAGTATCGCCATGGACCCCGAGCCAAAACAGGGTCCCATTCCCTTATTCTTCTCTTTAACCAGACCAAAACAGTATCTGTGGTAACCCCTTTGGTATCTGAATTGCACCGTTTAGGGGCATTGGTCATTTCAACGGGTCGATCGATTGATGGTTCTGTTTCTATATCGGTTCCTGAGCTACCGATGAACTTGGAATGGTTTTTAAAGGTTATCCCCATTCATTGGCTGGGATTGGTTGTTTCGGTCCGGCAAGGACTGAATCCGGATGAACCTCAGAATCTGACTCCAGTAGTAGAAATCGATCCTTCCACGTTCTAACTTTTTTCGTTTCTTCTTGAATGGGCAATGATTGTCCATTGAATATGCGGTATCGGGTAGAGAAAAAGAAACCCTTAACCATTTCCTTAAGCTGAAAAGGTAAGGGTTTCTTTCGTTATTTTGTTTTTCCTTTGGAATAGGTTTTCTAGTCTGAAGAATGATTCGAGCTATGAGCGATTAAGAGTTGAATTCTCTTGGCCGATATTGGATTGGAGGGTACACAATGATGGGTTTCATGTTTCCCGCAGTTTTTTTTGGTTGGTCTTTGGGGGCAAATGATGCGGCCAACATCTTTGGAACAGCCGTAACGAACGGAGTTGTGCGGTACCGAACAGCTATCATATTATCCGCCGTGTTTGTAGTTATCGGAGCGGTTTTACAAGGGTCCAGAGGGTTGAGCAATATTGGAGAGCTGGCTCAAGCGAGTTTGATGAGTGGAGGAATTGCTGTTTTGTCTGCAGCGATTACGATGACTCTCATGACAGTTTTATCGATCCCGGTCTCCTCGTCTCAGGCTTTGATCGGAGCAATCATCGCCATCAACCTTTCGACGGGACAAGAAATCCAATGGGGTATTCTGAGTACCATCCTTTTTGCATGGTTTCTCACTCCTCTTCTTGGAATGGTTTTTGGTTGGGTATGTTATTTTCCCCTCTCTTTTTTCTTCAAACGGATCAACAATGTGTTCCTTCAAGACCAGTTCCTCCGTTATGCAACGCTCGTAGTTGGATCATATGGCGCTTTTGCCTTAGGCGCAAACAATGTGGCCAACGTCACTGGAGTATTCGCCCCCATGATTGGCGTACAGGCTACGGCATGGCTGGGCGGGGGAGCAATCGCTTTAGGGGTTCTTACTTACAGCAAACGGGTCATGTATACCGTTGGGAAAAAAATCCTTCCTTTGGACTACTTTTCATCTACGATTGCCGTATTGGCACATGCCCTGTGTATTTGGGTCTTTGCCCTTGTCGGTATTCCCGTTTCCAGTTCTCAGGCTATTGTTGGGGCTGTAATCGGTGCAGGGTATGCAAAAGGTTCTCGATTGGGTAACAAAAAGGTGCTATTCCGGATTTTTTCTGCATGGATTAATACCCCCATCGCTTCAGGAGTGATTTGCTATGGGATGGTTTTCGTACTAAGGTTCTTTGGGGTTGAAATCCAATAATTCGGATGGGGAAACTGCTTATTCTTTCCAATGAAGCGATCGTTCAACGGCTTTCTTCCAAAGCTGGTACCCCGACTCCACTCGATCGTCTTTTTTTCGAACGATCCGGGAGGCTGGTTGCCAGTGCTTTTTTACATCATCGGTAGATTTCCAAACCCCGACAGCTAACCCTGCAAACACTGCTGCGCCAAGAGCTGTCGTTTCTGAGTTGGCGGGTCGCACAACCGGAATTCCAAGAAGAGTGGATTGAAATTCGTGCAGGAACTGATTTTGTGATACTCCCCCGTCAATCCGTAGCTCTTTCAATGGGGTAGGGATATTGATAAACATGGTATCGAACAGTTGTCGGACGCCATAGGCGATACTTTCCAGCACTGCGCGAACCATATGGTTTTTGTTTGTGGATTGGGTCATACCGATGAATAATCCGCGCGCTTCGGAATCCCAATACGGCGCTCCTAAGCCAGAAAGAGCAGGGACGAAATACACCCCACCGTGATCGCGCACAAGATACGCCATCTGCTCGGTATCCGAAGGAGAACGGGCGAGGTTCAGTTCCTCAACAACCCAATCCACAGCTGCGCCGCACATGAAGAGGCTTCCTTCCATGATATAGGTTGGTTGGTCTTCGATCGTCCATCCCAAAGATGTGAGCAGACGATTGTGGGAAAGAATTGGTTTGGAACCGATGTTCATTAGGAGAAATGCGCCAGTTCCATACGTGCATTTGGCCATTCCTTCATCGATCGCCATTTGTCCGAACAACGCGCTTTGCTGATCACCCGCTAAGGAAGCCACGGGGACTCCTTCTGGGGTGTATCCTACGACAGATGATGTGTCAACGACTTCAGGTAACCACGATTCCTGAATCCGAAAGAGTTTAAGCATATTTGAATCCCATTTTCGCTGATGAATGTTAAACAGCATCGTACGAGAAGCGTTGGAAGGATCGGTAACGAAGCATTTCTTACGGGTTAGGTGGAATGCAAGCCAACTATCGACGGTTCCAAACGCCAATTCTCCATTTTCAGCTGCGATTCTGACTTTTGGGACATTTGAGTACAACCATTCCATCTTTGTTGCTGAAAAGTACGGATCTACCACCAGACCTGTTTTTTCAGTGATTTCCTTCTCCATAGATCGCAAGGCATCACATCTAGAGGCAGTTCTGCGACACTGCCATACGATAGCAGGATATAAGGGTTCTCCTGTATGGCGATTCCAAGCGATCGTCGTTTCTCGTTGGTTTGTTATTCCGATCGCAGCGAGATCACGCATGGTTAAACCTGCTTTATCTACAGCTTCTTCAAGGGTTTGTTTCGCGGATTTCACGATTTCTTTGGGATCATGTTCCACCCATCCATCTTTGGGATAAAACTGACCAATCGGAACTTGAGCAACGGATACCACTTGAAGATGATCATCAAAGACGATGGTTCTTGAACTAGTAGTCCCTTGATCTATCGCTGCGATGAATTGGTTTTTTTTTTGCATCACCATCATCCTTCCTCTTCAACTCTACGGTTCGAACAGGAGTCGATGATGACTCTTACGGCCTGTTTGAGGGTATCATAGTGAATCGATGGGGTTCCTGGGTGAAGGGCGGCTTGTTCCGGTGTGTTGGGAATATGGATAAACCCAGATTGCTTGGGAAACCCTTTTTCTTTAGCAAAGTGCAGGCTAAGGTACATTGTCTGATTACAGATGAAGGTGCCTGCAGAATTAGAAAGCTCAGCGGGAATACCAGATTGGCGAAGACGGTTCAGGATTTTTCGACAAGGAAGGGTTGAAAAGTACGCAGTTTCTCCCGATTTGAGGATGGACATGTCGGTATGTTGGATTCCATCATTATCAGGGATTTTCATATCCAAAAGATTAACTCCAATTCGTTCGATCCGAAGCTGATTTGCCTGAGAAGCCAGTCCAAAGTGCAAGCAGATGTTTGGCTGGATCTGATCCAGCAATTGAAACAAGGTTTCTGGGATCTTGGTTGCAGAAACGGGAAGCACATGAGTGAATATCTCTTCCGCATCTGTGCCCTTCCATGCTTCTTGGGCGATCCACTGAGAGGGGTTTTCAGTGAACCCGCCGAATGGAGCAAATCCCGTAATAAGAATCCGGTTTTGATTCCAAAGACGAACCATAGTTCGTGCCCCCAATCCAGCATAATTACAAGATTTAATCTCGATTATTATACCATAGATGGGTTTTTCGCGCATTTTTCTCACGGAAGTTCCAGAAGAGAGGTGTTCCCTCTGACAGGTTCTGGATTTGTGTATTCGTGTTGGAATGAAAAAGAAGTGATAATTCCGCAAGGATATGGGAGGTAATGAAGGATATTTATTCAGTAGAGGAACTGAAGGCACGAATTGGAATTTGAAAAAGGAACGGAAATCGTGTAAAATGGAAACGTTTCCATTCTGTGGATAAAAGGAGTCTTGGAAATTGGAACGGATCACAATTCGAGAGGTTGCCAAAGAAGCAGGAGTAGGGATCGGCACAGTGTCTCGGGCTCTGAACGGTGGTGTAGTTAAGACAGAGACACGGGAGAAGATCCTACAAGCAGTAAAAAAACTCGGATACGCGCCAAACTGGTATGCGCGGATTTTGGCGGGTGGAAAGACCCGTAGGGTCATGTTAATCACTCCCGAAATCCGCACTGAGTTTCATTGGCGCGTGATTAAGAGTTTTGATGAATATCTTGATCAGTTGGATTTTGAGACCGTGATCTATCCAATTATCTCCCAAAACCGGATTGCGAAGATTCGATCTGGTTCATGTATTACCGAAGAAGTCGATGCTGTTGTTTTGTGTACTCTAACTCTCAATAATGTTTTTGGTTCGGAATATGAGCCAGTTAAACCGATGGTTCTATTGGAAACCGCGCAGGAGAATTACGACAGTATAGACTTAGATAATACCCTTGGCGGGGAAATGGCGGCGAAGATCCTTCTCAGTCATGAGGCAAAGGATATTTTTGTTCTGGGTACCGAAGAAAAAGATCCATTCCGAAGCAGTCAAAGCATTTCGGCTCGATTGGAGGGATTTCGATCAGGCTTGCAAGAAGCAGGGGTATGTCTAAACCCTCAAAACATCTTGCATTCCGAGATCTTCAGTGGGCCTTCCCATGATCAGATCGTTCAGATTTTTGAAAATTACGAAAACCCCGCGATTTTCGCCCTTATCGACAATTTCGCCTTACCAATCTTGGATATTGCTTCTTCACTCAAAAAGATTCCCGGTAAAGATTTTTTTCTTGTTGGATATGACGATCAAACTTGGACCGAAGAAGCAGGCCTGACCACGATCCACCAACCGATCGAAGAGATGGGTATTCAAGCCGCTCAATTGGTTGTGCAAAAGCTTCAAAACCCTGGATTGAGGGCGCAGCAGATTCGATTGGCACCAAAACCCGTCATCCGAAATACTGCGTGATTCGATCGGTAGTCAAAAGAAAAACGATCCCTCATAAGGAGGACTTATGAAAGGAAATGCTTTATATGCTCAGTCAGGAGGAGTTACTTCTGTTATTAACGCATCGGCATTTGGCGTGATCAAAACCGCTATTCAATCTTCGGTTATTCATCGGGTTTTTGGGGCGGTAAATGGAATCAATGGAGTTCTCTCAGATGAACTGATCAGTGTGGAATCTCAAGATCCTGTTCAGATCGCGCGGATCCCTTTTACACCCGGAGCGATATTCGGTTCTTGTCGGAAAAAGCTTACCGAGCGGGATGACTTTGCGCGATTGTTCCAGACATTTCAGCGGTATGATATTGGATTTTTCTTCTATAATGGTGGCAATGACTCAATGGATACCGCATCAAAGATTGCTTCTCATGCACAAGAGATCGGATATCCGCTTCAAGTTGTTGGAATCCCGAAAACCGTTGATAATGATCTGGAAGGTACCGACCATTGCCCAGGTTACGGTTCAGCCGCGAAATATACGGCAGTATCAGTGATGGAGGCGACCAGAGATGTCCGTTCCATGAGCGCAGATTCCACGCAAGTGTTCATTTTCGAGTCTATGGGTCGCCACGCAGGATGGTTGACTGCGGCCGCTTCTCTCGCTTTTCCTCCCGAAACGGACAGACCACTAATTCTCCTTTTTCCCGAAGAACCATTTAACGAAACCCGATTTATTCATCGCTTGGAAACAGCCGTTGAAAGCCATGGATACTGTACGGTTGTCGTGTCTGAAGGGTTGAAAACAGAAGAAGGAGCATTTCTTTCCGCTTCTTCTTCTTTAGACGCTTTTGGAAATGTTCAGCTTGGAAAGGTGTCCTATACGCTTGAATCCATCATCAAAACAAGACTCTCTCGAAAAGTTCATGTATGCATTCCCGATTATCTTCAACGGTCTTCGCGACACCTTTCCAGCTATATCGACTGGAGAGAGGCAATTGATGTAGGACATGCCGCTGTGGATTTTGCTGAGAATCAATCTTGTCCAGGCCTTATGGTGACAATTGATCGTACAAACAATCAACCATATCAGGTCCGATACCGGACGATCCCTCTGGAGCAAGTAGCCAACAAAACAAAGATTTTTCCCGAAAGGTATCGAATACCGGGAGAAATGATGGTAAGTGAATCATTCAAAGAATACGCTTTGCCACTTATCCAAGGCGAAGCGCCCAATCTATGGATGGAAGGGTTGCCTCTTCATGCCAAACTTTCATTGACTTTTGACGGTTAATTCCCTTTCTTTATCTACTTGCGCAAACTATCGCATGCTCTTACTGGAATCAATACTCTCTTTCTCGAACCATGCCTGTTAACCCTTCATAGCTCAAGGGATCTATCGTACTGAAGTTGCTGGTAAATCATGCATATTTTTTCCGTGCAGTAATCGCGTGACGATCTATTGCGGGTTCTACAGGTTATCAGTTTTGATCAGTTGGGTCGGTCGAAGGGAAATGGCCAATCCTTACCGTTCCTTCCATCCATTGTGATATAATACGGACAAAGGCATTGGTTCCATTAGAGAAATGCTTGATGAGCGGGTTTTCTGCATCTGGATTCCTATGAAGGGCGGGTTCATGAACTCTACCATAATCAGCAGGGATATCGAGCCTGTTTCTGCAGGTTCGGTGAGAAAGAGCTTTGTTCTTTTTTTATTGTTGTTGCTGCTGTCCCCTCTTTTAAACGCTTCCGATCGTTTTTTTTCGAGGGATACTACTGTTTTTCCTGTTTTATTCAATTCTCAGATCGCATTCGCTACTCAGGAGACGAGCCCCTCTATCGGCTTCCATCCCTCTGCGGGTTTCTCTGCTGTTACCGTGTTGATTGCCGTATTAATCGGGAATCTCTTTGTGATCGCCTTTTTCGTTACGCGAAGACTTCGAAGGAATCAAAGGAGAGGATGGGATCAAGAACCTCAAGTTAGTCAAATGATCCAAAGCGCTCCCTTTGCTTTCTTTCAAATTCTTACTTCTGTTCAAGGGCAGTTTCGTGTTTTGTATGTCAATCCCACTTTCGAGAAAACGATCGGTATCTGCCTTGATGAACTTAAGGCCGGAATCGACCACTTTTGGGATTTGATTCATCCCGACGATCGAGATCTTTTCCGCAATCAGCTCAGTATTTGCAATTCGCTCTCAACTCCAATCCAGATGCAGCTTCGGATAAGGGCTATCGAAACGTATGATTCATTCAAGGTGTTTATGGTAGCGGATCCTCTGAAGGATGGGCAGATTCTGTGGAATGGTTTTTTGCGCGATGATACGCAGGCAATGAGAAATCGAAAACAGCTTCAAGAAATGATTGAAAACAACCCAAATCCTATTCAAATTGTGGATAAAGAAGGAAGGACTCAAACGATCAATACTTCTTTCCGAAGACTATTTGGGACTGTTCCTTCCCTAGGGGATTCCGTCTTCTCTATGCTTGAAGGGCAGTTCCCTCAGTATCGAAAACTGATTTGCAAAGCCAAACAAGGGGAAGTTGTCCATTTTCCAGATATAGATTATTCCGTTTGTCTATCCGTTGATCAGCCCTTTAAGAGTCCCTTATGGATTCGAACCGTAATTTTCCCGCTCAAAGATTCCGAGGATCGATCTGAGTGTTTTGTTCTGATGTATGAAGATGTTTCTCAGCGAAAAGAAATCGAAAACCAATATCGGTCTCTTTTTGAGAATACAGGATCGGGGATCATCGTGATTGAAGAAGATACAACAATTAGTTTGGCAAATGAGCAATTCGCGAAAAGCTTGGCTTTTTCTCGGGAAGAAATCGAAAACCGAATGAGATGGACCGAGCTTGCCTATGAAGAAGATTTGGCAATGATGCAAGAACAACATAATCTGAGAAGAAAGGATCCTACGCAGGCAAAAACGAACTATGAGTTCCGGTTTCGAAATCGGAATGGGGAGCTCAGAGATTTCCTTACGTATGTATCGATGATTCCGGGAACAAAGAAAAGCATTGCTTCTCTAATCGATATTACAGAACGAAAACAAGCTGAAAGAGCATTGATGGAAAGCCAAGAGCAAAACCGAAGACAGCAAGGAAAGTTTCAAAAAGACCTTTTGCTTTCGATCATTCAGATTCTTGAACTGTATGATCTGTACACACGGGGTCATTCCGAAAATGTGGCACGGTATTCCGCTCTAATTGCAGAGAAGATAAAACCAGACCCTGAGTGGATTCGAAGAGTGTATTGGGCGGGTCTTGTGCATGATATTGGGAAGCTGTTGGTCCCAACTCATGTATTGAACAAGGTAAACCGGTTAACAGAACAGGAGTTTGAGTTGATCAAAATGCACCCAATATGGGGAGCAAAGGTTCTGAACACCTCCGAACAGCTTTCTGATATTGGGCAATATGTATTGCATCACCACGAACGATATGATGGGCAAGGATATCCGGACGGGCTTTCAGGGAAAGAAATTCCGCTTGCTTCTCGAATTATCGCAGTAGCAGATGCTTTTGACGCAATGACCTGCGAACGGGCTTACCGGAAACCCTTTTCCGACGAAGAAGCATGCTCAGAGCTGAAAAAAAGTTCAGGAGCTCAGTTCGATCCAGAAATCGTGGATATGTTTATTACTCTAAAACTTCCGATTGAGAGAGACCAAGATCAAGGAACCGGGTCGTAAATAATTGGTTTGTCAGAGGTTTTTTCGTATTTGTTGATCCGTGTCCAAGAAGGCATTAATCTCTCCGGACATCACAATTAGGAGATACCACCAATAAATCCCGAACGTGATAATGTTTAGCAAGATAAAAATCCCAATGTTTCTTGATTTGATGTGATGCAGATTGCGCATATTCCCTTGGCTGTAAAATGCGTAGAATTTCGCTTTGATGTCTTGCAGTTTTTTAGAAAGGCTAAATACCATTTGTAAGTACACGGCCAGAAAGATAAACCCTAGGATGCCCAAAACAAAAACGGCCGTTGCCGGTACGAATAGCTGTATGAAGTACAAACCAAGATATACCCAAAATGCCCAAGGTTCTAATCGCATATTGCTTATTTCTGTATTCATGATTTGAATATCCGCAAGAGAACGTTGATCCGATTTCTCGCTCTGCATCCTTTGAAGCATCGTTTGCGTGTTTTTGATATTCCCATTGAGAGTTTGGGACCATTGAAAGATAACCAATGCTTGGAAAACCATGACAAGAATTCCGATCACTACAGAAAAAAGCATCACCCCCACTCCTGTAGCAGCACCAGCAAGGATGTTTCCTGTTGCAAGAGTGCTGATCGCGTAGAAAGATCCGATCCATATCAAAGCGATATTCACAATTCCCAAAAGCAGCGCTGCTATAGCGAAGTTTTTATTGACTCTTTTCTCCTCTGAAAAATCCAAAAAAGCGCTTTCTCGGAAAGATTTCGCTCTTTCTTGAGATATACCCGAGTCTTCCGCAAGGGTGGAACCACAATTAATGCAGAATTTGGCGTCGTTCAGGTTTTCTTTTCCGCACTTGGGACAAAACATCGATGTCACTCCTCTCCAGTCTTTAGATAAACGGATCCACTGATTGTTCTGACGCGCCGTTCTCTCCAGGTTTTAACGAAGAACCACATTCACTGCAGAATTGATCATCGACCTGCACTATAGCCCCACAGCTTGGGCATTTTGGCATTTCATCGGTAATCGTCTCGCCTTTTTCTTCTGCGGAGTTGTTTTTCATTTCCTCATGATCACTTACCCCGCCGTTTTTTCCGGGAAGAGGTTTGGGAGGGGGTTGTAGTTCGCGGATTTTTTCAACGACTTCATCCATTTGGTCAGTTAAGTCTTTTCGGAATTGAAAGGTGGACTTCTGAGAAATATGCTCGATTTCCAAAGTACCTGCGAGCCAATTGGAGTCTTTGATAATTTTCGTGACCGATTCATAAGGAATGGCATCAAAGTTGAGGTGAAACGAACCATGGTGGCTTAAAAAGGCTGAAAGTCCCTTTTTAAAGATAAAGATCCGATGAGTGGTGAGAAAAAGGAACTGGGATTTCCAGCTTCCCGATACTGACATATGAATCATCTCATTCTGAATCAAAGAAGATTGAAGCTTATCAATAGTTTCTCTGTCCGTAACACGCTCACCAATCTCCGGAAAGATGTAGAATCGCTCTTCTTCGATTTGCTGAACAGCATCTTCCCAAACAAAATCCAGCATTCTCGTCCGTTCCGGATCACCGGATTGAGCGATTTGATCATGAATCTTTTCTTTTGGCCTGTCTTGACGAATGAGAATCTTTGCTTCTTCAAGGACTTCTGACTGCTTTTTTTGCAGATCTTCCCATACTTGTTCAGCGATTGGCGCCAACTCGCGCGCTAAAGATCGGCTAATCTGGTTAATGGACTTCTCTCTTTTTTCACGCTCAAAAAAGTGGGTTTTCACCCATTCAGGGATCTGACGGATAATCTGCATCCCGTCCTTTTCTAAATCCATTGTTTTATCCCCCCTTTTCGTTTATGAAGCTGTTCTTCCATTGCAACAAAAATCCAAATCCGTTGGTACTAAGATTATAGTACAAAGGTGCATTGATTGTCAATATCCCTGATGTAGAATGATTTCTCTTCGGAAAGATAGATTTGAACCAAGTAGTTTGGATTCTCGGAATATGGTGAAAAGACGAGCCCCTATGTCAATGGTTTAAGGAGGTGGAGTGTCCTGGGGTAAGAGGGAAAGGATATGATTACACAATCCTTCCAGGATCGAAGCGCTAGTTTTCCCGACAACAGTTACTTCAAAAAGACCTTTTCTCTTTTGATACACGGTGTAATCCTGGGGTACTTTGTCTTCCAAACGGATGGGGATGTTGTGAAAGCTCATTCCTTCATACAATTGGATAATCGTGACCCCAACGGGAACCTCCATACCTGCGTCGATTGTAAGGAATACTGCGCGCCCATCTCGAAACTCCAAAAGGTCTGTCTGGATGACTGAGTATTCCTTGGTAATGCAATTCAGATAAGGGACTTGGGATTCGATCATTGATAATTGCCTTTCGGTTAGTTCTGCGCTGATTGATTCTGATTCCGTTTCTGTAATTTCCTCAGAGAGGGGGATGGCTTCATACCAAGAAAGTTGGCGCTGAAACTGCCGTTCTTCGGCATTATCAAGATTGTCATACACCATGATGGACAGTAGGTCTGTTTTCTGGCGTTCGATCCGAATGATTTGAAAGCTTTCCTGAAGCACAATTGCACGGAAAAGAGAATCATCGAGAAACTGAACGAACAAATAATAAGCGGGAATGCCTGTATAGTTAATCTCACTGTAGTTAAATTCCAAAGGTTCGTTTTCGATTCGTTCGAGAAAGACATCTTCAAGATCTTTTAAAACAAGGCTCACTTCTTCTCTCAGCCCATATTGAATGATATAACCAACATCATCTTTCCGATACCAGGTGAGTGAATACGGCATTTTTAACGTCACGATCTTGTCTCTTCCTTGGCGAAGGATAAACTCGTATCTGTATCGAATGTTGGTCCCGGTTTCCATAAAAATCCGAGTACCTTGAATCGTACTTTGATGATAGCTTTCTATGATCATGCTAATGAAAGGGTTAAGGCAACCAGAATCGTCAGGAGACGTTCCGCGGAAATCATAAGCAAGCGAAAAGGAGATAAGCGCGATTAAGAGTACACAGAAAGCAATAGGGTTTTTTTGGTTTTGAGTTGGAAGAGGAATCGACATGAATACCTAACTGAGGTCTATTCGCCGTCGTGAAGCAGTTTTAAGATTTTGTCTTTGTTGATGGAAATGTCTGCAGTGTTTGGATAGAGATGGGTCCGAGAAGCGTCTGTTGTTTCCGAAGTGCGAATCATTTCCATACTTTTATCGATGATCATCCGATAGCGGTTGTTGGTGTTTTGGAAATCCATAAATGCGCTCACACCAAAAAAACCGATAACGAATGTCGCTGCTATGGCGCCAATTTGATACGGTAAAGATTTTCTGCGTTTGATTCTGCGGATGAAGCGGTCTTTTGAAAGCTGGCTAGAAGCGTACTGAATTCGAGATTTCTGATAACTCACATATTGGTGATATGTACGGAATGATTGAGCGCAATCCGAGCAATCTGCAATATGCAAACGAAATGCTGTAAGCTCATCTTTGGAAAGAGTGTGATCAAAATAACGGTTAATCCAGTCTTCACGTAATTCTTTGCAATCCATCCTTGAATTACCCCCTTTTTCCACTGGGCCTATCACTGCATTCCTTTAGCAATGGTTTGGATTCGTTTTCGGGCATAATGAATTCTGCTTTTCACCGTACCTAATGGTTTTTCAACGATCTCGGATATCTGTTGATAATCAAGCTCTTCTATATCTCTGAGTGTAATGTACAACCGGTCTTCTTCCGATAACTGGGAAAGAGCTTCGCGAAATTGCTCAATTTCAACATCCATTTCCATCTTGCTTTCTATATCATGCTCGATGGGTTGTGTCTCAAACTGCAAGCTCTGCTCTTCTTCACCAAAATCAACAAGTTTCTCAGAACGCCGTTTGTATTTCTTAAGCATATCTTTGCAGGCATTTACGGTAATTCGATATAACCAAGTGGAAAAGGTAGAGTTTCCTCTGAATTTCTTTGCACCTTTATACACACGAAAAAAAACTTCCTGTACAATGTCTTCAACGTCGTCTATATTCAGGTAGGATTTGGCGATCCCTCCTACGATATTTGAGTACTGGTCATATAAACGCTCAAACGCCCACACTTCCTTCCGCTGCAACGCAGAAACGAATTTTTTCTCCTGAGCATTTATAAAGGATTCCTTTTCATTCGGAACCCCGTCCTCTTTGATCACCCATAACCCCCCTACATATATTTTGACCACAGTACGCCAAAAAAGTTCAAAATAAAAGAGGAAATAAGCAAACTATTCAATCAATAACAGATCTTTACCACTCGATTTTGATGGAAGCACTTTAAAACGCAAATCATGTTCAGCGACGATTCGGCGTACGGTTCGGCTAATTGACCTCATCACAATGGAGTGTGTGGTGACTTTGCTTCGTTTGTAAACAACTCCTCGCAAAAAGTCCCCGTCTGTAACCCCTGTTGCAGCAAAGATTACGTTTTTCCCCCCTGCAAGGTCTTTGGTAAAGAATACTCGGTCTGTGTTGTGTCCGTTCTCATTCAGATAATTGGTTTCCGCTTCATCTTGAGGCCAAAGAGTCATCTGAATCTCCCCTTCAAGAGAGCGAAGAGCTGCGGCTGCAAGCACGCCTTCTGGAGACCCTCCAACTCCCATATAAAGATCAATTCCACTTCCTTCAACAGCAGTAGCAATCGAAGCGGCGATATCACCATCCCCGAGTAGTTTGATTCTTGCTCCTACTTCCCGCACATTATTAATTAATTCCCTATGGCGTTCCCGATTAAGAATGGCAACTACCAGTTCCGTAACATCGACACCCAAAACGGCGGCGGCAACTCGAAGGTTTTCACGTACCGAGGCATTAATATCCAATTTCCCCGTTAACTCTGGTCCACAAGCGATTTTGTTGCAGTAGAAGGTCGGAAGAGACGCCAAGCCTCCTTTATCAGAAGCTGCCACAACACTAATTGCATTTGGAAGACCAAACGCCACCAATCGCGTTCCATCGATCGGGTCAACAGCTATGTCCACTTCTGGAGAGTTTGGATCCCAGTTTCCCACTTGCTCCCCTAAAAATAGCATTGGAGCTTGATCCTTTTCTCCTTCTCCGATTACGACAGTCCCTTGGATGGGAACATAATCCAACATTCCTCTCATTGCATCCACTGCTTCACGATCTACCGCTTCTTTATCACCGCGACCCAAAAAAATACTGGACTTTAAAGCAGCGGCTTCTGTTACTCGAACCAAATCAAGGGTTATCTCTTTTTCCATTGAAATCCTCCACACTTCTCGTGGAATGAAAAAGGGCAGGTATCGTACCCGCCCTTTACTCGCCTTCAATCAGGCTTCTACGTCATCCTCTGACTGGTCTTCCGTATCATCTTCACCCGAATCTTCGTCGGTAATATCTTCCTCTTCCGCAGAACCACCCATTTTGTCATAGATATAATCGACAGCATCCTCTACAGCTTTAATCTTTTCTGTGTCTTCTTCATCGATTTTCACTCCAAATTCATCTTCCAGGGCCATTATCAAGTCGACAAGATCCAAGGAATCAGCACCGATATCTTCAACAAAGGTTGAAGTCAATTGGACTTCCTCTTCTTCTAAGTTGAATTTTTCTGTTACGATTTTCCGAACTTGCTTGAATACTTCGCTTTTCGTCATCCCAATCACCTCGCTCAGATTTTGAGTGGATTATAACACATAATTCACGGATTTGATAAATTCCTTTTATTCTCCATGGGAAGGGACAATACAGATGAATTCAAATTCCTCTTGATTCGATTGATTCCGAAATTGGTGCAACAATCCCGGAGGTACCAATGCGACATCGCCGGGAGTTAACGGATGTTCCAGACGATCTTCCTTTTGGGTGACAAGAGTCCCTTGCCCGCGCAAGACAAATACTTCATGCTCCCAATCATGGGAATGAAAAGGAGAGTGTCCTTCGGGATCGAGGGTGAAAACACGCATATAAAAATTGGGAGCTTGTTGCTCAGGGCCAATCACGATTCGTTTTGTCACTCCCTTCACCTTTCCTTCGATATCAATGAATTCTCCAGAAATCTCATTATATCGTTTAACAAACGCTTCCATGAGTGTCTATCTCCTTTCTTTTCCGTTTTTGTTTCATCGAATTCGACCGATTGTGGCTCGGTTCGATTACAACATAGCGGTATGGCTCAAGTCCTTTGGAGTAGCTTCGAATCCCTTTGATTTTCTTTATGGATTCATGGACGATTCTACGTTCGAAAGAAAACATTGGGTCCAAATGAATCCGTTTCCCTGAAACTTGGACTTTCTGGGCGCAGTGGGTAGCGAGCTGAGTAAGGGTTTCCTTTCTCCGTTCTTTATAGTTCCCGATCTCAAGCAAAACAGTCACTTTGCTGTCAGTCAATCGATTCACGAAAATATTGGAGAGGTGTTGGAGCGCGCTTAACGTTTTTCCATGCTTTCCGATCATTCTTCCCAAATGAGCCCCTTCGAGTTGAATTAAGATTTTCGAGTCTTGGGTTCGGTAGGTCACTATGAGGTCCGAATCCAGATCCTTCGAGAAACGAAGGAGGGTTTCGATAAACGAAGCCACTTTTCTTGCGTAATAGGTGTTTTGAATGGAAACATGGATTACTGCGTCGCGCGATCCGAACTTTAGGAACCCTCTGGAACCAGGATCTATGATTTCGTACGAAAACTCATCCGGGTCAAAATGGTATTGGTTTTGGACTTCTTCGATCGCTTGTTCAACAGATTTGGATGTGACTTCAAATCCTTTCATAGAACCTCCTATGATTTTCTTTTGAAACTGGCAAGAAATTCTTTCAGAGGGATTCCCTTCAGATTATGTTTTCGATAGGCCCAGTATGTAGTTGCCAATCGGATCAGACTGGAAGTGACCCAATACAGTTGCAAACCAGTCGATAGGGTAATAAACAAAAAAGGAAAAAAGGCAAATAGCAGTCCTTGTCTGGCTACTCGAATTTCGGGGGCTGTGATTAAAGAATTGAAGACACTAATGAAAACGGAAACCAGAACGATCCCAAAGTTTTGAGCGAACCCTCCGATCGACAAATCTTGCCAAAAGAGGAAAGGGTTTGAAAAAGCAAATACTTCACTCTCGTAACGGATAACCGCAAAGAGCAAAAAGAAAATGGGCAAGGGAATCAGCATCATTAAACACCCGCCGCCTGGATTCACTTTCTTTTCCTTATACAGCTTCATCAGTTTCTGTTGCTTTTCACGCGGATCTTTAATCAACTGGACCTTTTTAAACTCTTCATCCATCTGCAGCATTCGCTGCTTGATCATGGATTTGTTTTGCGCGTGAATGAGTGGATAAAGGGCAAGGTAGATGATAATTGTAAACAGGATGATAGCCCAACCATAATTCCCGGTGATCATTTCCAACCAATCCAGCAGATAAACAAACATGTAGAAAATCGGAGTATGCCATGTCGATCCGCCGGGATAGGCGTTTATGACTCGCGATAGCCACGTATAGTCATCCGAAAAAACGTGCTGGACCAACGTCAGTTTGTTGGGACCAATGTAAGCAGTGAGCTGAAGACCCGAATAGGGAACATCTAGTTGATTTGCAAGATCAGAATCTTTTGAGGAAAAACGGATATTGGGTGTATGGACGCGATAGATTGATAAAGCTTGCGTTCGATCATAGAATGAAACGAAAATCCTCCCGGAGTCATCGATCTGATCCGATGTTTTTAGCCCTGTTCTTGGTAAAGAAAGCCGAACATTTTCGGGTACTTGGCCAGAGATTGATAGTTCCATCTGATAATGGGGACCATGGAGAATCGTAATGGTCTTTTGAAAGGTTGGATAGATCAATTCGACATAGATATCTTGACCTTCGAGAATCTGCGGATCGGAAAAAAACGAGACAGATCGACCGTTCAAGCGGATATCTGTAACCGGAATCCGTTCGCCGTCTTGGAAAAGATCGAAACCGTCATCCCAGTGGGTAAATACATGGGTTGGTTGATCGGTCATCAAGAAGATAATATCACGCAGATACCCATGCCGAGTGTCGAAAGCTAGGTCTAAAAGGCGGGTTTGAATACGAAGTGTGTTGTCAGAATATCGAACGGTGATCTCATTCTTTGCCAGACCGACAGAACATAGGATGGTAAAGATCATGATGACAATCATGATTTTCATCGGTACGTTTGATTTCATTGTCCAAGTTCCTCCTCTTGGGGAATAATTTCAATTGATCTGGTACTGGATCCTCTCCCCCTTTGCAAAAAGGGTTGCATCGAAGAATTCGCCAAGCAACAAGCAATGACCCTCGAAAGAAGCCATGTTTTTTGAAAGCTGATATGGCATAGTGTGAACAAGAAGGATAGAAACGGCACGACGATCTTGTGTATGGAGAGATTCGCTTTTGATACAAAACCACGATGCCGATCATGCTATAAGAGGGAATTTTGCATAAATTGATCCACCATTTTGCCAATTTGCTGCCTCACTTCATTGAACGGAATCGTTCCTTTGTTTTGCGCCATTTTTTTCCTGGGGATGATCAGAAAGTCATAACCGGAAATCATAGGTTGGATGTCCAGCCGAAAAACTTCACGAATCCACCGTTTGATATGATTCCGATGGACAGCATTTCCAAATTTTCTTCGAACCGAAATACCCAGTCGGGAAAAGGAGTACCCGTTGGGAAAAAAGAGAATGACGAACAACGGGCTTACTACAGCTTTTCCCTTCTCTACGACTCTTCGAAAATCCGATGATTTCCGGATTCTGTTTTGTTTCTGAAACGGATTGTCTTTTGATAATCGAGACAAATCACTAGACTGCCAACCGTTTTCTTCCATTCCTTCTTCGGTTCGCTAGGACCCGCTGGCCACCACGGGTTTTGGATCGAGTTAAAAAACCATGCGTTCTCTTGCGTTTTGCTCTAGATGGTTGATACGTTCGTTTCATCTCGTGTGCCTCCTCTATTGATTGTCAGTTTTGGGTATTTTTTTCGTTCGATTATATCCATTTCACTGGTAAAATGTCAAGCACGTCTAGGTCTTTTTCCAACCGAAGCGAAAAACTCTCGAGCTTTAACATTCATGCTCTTGAAATCCTTCGGGAAAATTGGTATGATATTCCTGCTGTCCATTTCCAACACCTACCCGTCATTCTTCTTTCGATTTGTAATCCGGAGGTTTGTATGAACCCTTTCGATCCTGTACTGGAGGAACAACTGAATCGTTTTTTGGAGCAGAGAATCCACCGGAAAAACTGGGAAATGTGGTTTTCCTCTTTTCGAATCTCAGCAGTCTCCACGGAGCAAAACGAAATCGTATTTACAATAGGCAACCTTTTCTTGCGGGATTGGGTGATCAATAAGTACTCTTCATTGCTTGCCCAAGCAGTCAAAGAGGTTTTTGGTGTGAATTATCGATTTCGAATCGAGTATGAGACCGTGAAAAGCGCTATCGAAGATCTCAATCATGAACGGTCTCAAGTGTCGGATCCTGCTCCTGTTGTGAAAAAAAGACCACTCAGTCTCTGTTCAATGAATCCGCAATTTCAGTTTCAACATTTCATCCCAGGTGAAGGAAACCACTTTGCCTATAATGCTGCTATGGAAGTTGCCAGCCATCCAGGAAAGTATAATCCATTGTTCATATACGGCGGTGTTGGTCTTGGCAAGACTCATTTACTCCAAGCCGTCGGTCATTTTGTTATGAACCATCAACCGCAACAACGGGTGATTTACCTTTCCAGCGAGCAGTTCCTCAATGAACTTGTTGAGTCGATCAAGTCCAATAAAACCGATGCATTTCGTGATAAATTCCGAAAACAAGCCGATATTCTTCTCATTGATGATATTCAGTTCTTAATCGGAAAAGCGGGCATTCAAAATGAACTTTTCCACACATTCAATGCTCTTTTTGATCAGGGGAAACAGATCGCTTTTTGTTCGGATCGGACACCGAACGAATTGGGGACATTCCACCAACGGCTGATCTCGCGGTTCCAGATGGGTTTGGTGGCAGAAACAACCCCACCCGATATGGAGACCCGTGTTCGAATCATTCAATCCCTTGCTCACAGAGAATCGCTAGAGCTGGAATGGCCAGTAATCCAATACTTAGCTCTTCATGTCACCGATAACATTCGAACAATCCAGGGTTTGCTTGTCAAGATGGTGATTGCTAAGAAACTTGGGAAAACTGAATACGGGCTACCACAGATCCAAAACGCATTGAAAGACCTTATGGGTATTTCTCCCGGTTATCGGCCCTACAATCGAAACCCAGAACAAACCCTAATGTATCTGATTCAAACCCAACTCCCTCATACTATGGAAGAACTGGTCTCTGGGGCGCGTTCGAAGTCTATTTCAGACTCACGGAAAGTTGCCATGTTTGTCGGACATAAACAATTAGGAATCAACATTATGAGAATCGCTCAGATCTTTGAAAAATCTCATTCAACCGTAATTTATTCAATCCAAAAGGTTGAAGAAACCCTAAAAAAAGGAAATAAGAAACTTCAACGTTTGGTGGACCATATGATTGCTCAGACATCCCCCAATGTTGGTTCTGATTCGTTTTGAGAAACAGCAAATAAGCTTTTCGGAGTTTCTAAAGAAAACCTTCCCAATCCCCCTACAGAAAACTGTTTGAACCAGTAATCCAAAGCTCTTTGCACGTCTGGCATCCCTTTTTTGGACAGAAACCCTTTTTCTAAAGCGGATTGCTCAACAAAACTTCTTTCATTCTTGGTTGCTAGTTCCCAAGTCAGCATTGCCGGTTGCATTTGTCCCGGATACAGATTCGCGATCAACCGAATTCCATATTCAATGGATTCCTCTAACCGCCCACGATTGGGGCGAACACATCCGCATAAAACCAATTTCTTCATGATATGAGGCGCATGTAGATCTTTGTAAAGGATTCCTGGTGTGTCCAGAACCATAAAGTCATCATCTACGATCATCCATTGAATTCCACGGGTAATCCCCGGAAAATTGCCAACTGCAGCCTTTCCTCCCTTTTTTATGGCATTAACAAGAGAGGTCTTCCCTACATTTGGAATCCCAACGATCATCGCTTTTCGAATTGCGCGCTTATTGGGAATAGAATCGCGGATCATCTTCAGATTGGCAACGATCTGTTTGGGTTTGCCTAACAAAGAAATGGGAAGGGCGATCTTCCCATTGTTTCGATAGTATTGAATCCATTGGTCGGTAACGGCAGGGTCTGAGAGATCTCTCTTGGTCAGAACGATCACCGTTTCCTTATTGGAAAACAGGGATTTCCATTCATATGCTCTTCCTGAATACGGAATCCTTGAATCAATCAGCTCAAAAACAACATCAACCGCCTTAAGGTTTCGGCTGATTTGGTTTTTGGCTTTCTCTATGTGCCCGGGATAGGAAATTCCTTTAGGCATTGCTATTGATGGAGAGTACCAAATCTAGGAAACGGCCAAAAACGGAGCAGGGGTCCTCCCACAACATTTTCAACAGGTACGAAACCAAAAAAACGACTGTCTAGGCTATCTGGAGAGTTATCTCCAACAAAAAAGTAAAACCCTTCCGGAATTTGAACCTGTACCCTTTTGTGATCAGCATCGGTCCATGCGTACTCCTCGACTGGAGTATCGCGTAAGTATCGCTCGTAATAGGTGGCGTAGTCCAATGCTTTATTGTAAAACGTAAAGAGCCTCTGTTCATAGTCCCCCAACCGAAAGTTCGAAGGGTATGCCATTTTCACGTAATAAAAAGGGTCGGTAAAAATTCCCGCAACCTGATAGTCAATCCCTTCGAGTCGATCCGGAACAACTCCATTAACCGATAGACGATAACCCGTACCTGCACTGTTGGGGATCATTTCAAGAATGTCTCCGGGTTTTCCGACAAGGCGTTTGACATACTTTACATGTCCTCTGAACTCCGCAGGAGAAAAAAAGTCCATAAATCGATCAAAAGGACCAAGCATCTGTGAAGCTTGCTGATCAATAAAAGGGGTCCAGAATACCACGATTTCGCCGTAATCAGGTTCCCGAGCCTGGAAGGTAATCCGTTCTACAAACAATCGATCCCCAGGTTCAATCGCTGGAATCATTGAGCCAGTCGGAACCATCATGGTCTCAAAGACAAATAAGCGAATGATCAAAACAGCAATAACGGCGTAGCCAAAGGCTTTAATCCACTCTACAGTCTCTTTTGCTGCTTTGTCCTTTAAAGTGGGTTGTTTTTTTCGGGATGATTCTTTCACACTGTCACCCTCGCTTTCGATGGGAAAGTTACCAGTTTCTCCGTGGCTTGATCTTGATGGTACCTACTACTTTACGAAGGTAATAGAGCTTGGCTCTGCGAACCTTCCCTTTTCGGACGACTTCCAATTTTTCAAGAGCAGGACAATGGACCGGAAATACTTTTTCAACCCCAATTCCGTTCGCGCTTATTTTCCGTACGGTGAAGGACTTTCCCATCCCACTACCGCGTCTTTGAATCACAAAACCCTCGAAAACTTGCACCCTCTCTTTATTTCCTTCCCGAATCCGATGGTGGACACGGACGGTATCCCCCACCCGAAAGTCTGCAATTTCCTTTTCGTGTTCCTGTTCCATTGCGCGAATCAATGCGTTTGACATATTTCTTTCCCTCCTGTATAGTTTTCATCAAATGGCACTCGTTCTCCTATTAACCGTTCCAATATGATTGATACGGCGCTTCGTACAGAGAGATGATTAAAGGAAGCGCGCGCACGAATTGGTTCCAAAGCATAATCGCATTGGACCATAACTTCGTCCGCCAACCCCCACCCTGTTCCGAAAAGGACGAGTATGGGCCTATTTTCCTCTTGTATCCTCTCTCTCATGTGTTCAAAGCTGGTCGCGTTTTCGCGGTGCTTCGCCGATGTGAACACGATCAACGGTTTTTGCCCGGTTAATTGCTGGATATCTTCGATCACTTCTTCCCAATATGGTTTCAGACATACATAGCTCAATGCTTTGCAGCGATTTGGATTGTAATCCTTTCCTTTCCCCACTGTCCAATATCGAATGACTCTCCGGATGATTTCTTGTTGAGCAGCAAGGTTTGTGACCATATAGTATCTTGCAATCTCGTAGGTTCTGCAAGTTCGGGCAATATCGTGTACATCTACATTCGTTACAGCGGTTGAGATCATTTGTCCTTGTCTACCCAGACACGGATAATGGAGCAGAGCAACGTAAACCTGATCAAGCATCGGTATTCCCCTTTTTTTGATTCTGATTGATAATCGCTTCAATAACGATATCTAGGATCCATTCACGTTCTTCTTCGGTGAACTCTTTTGACCGGAAGAGATCGGGCCGTTTGATCATGGTTCGAATGATCGATTCTCTTTTTTGCCTACGAAAAATCTTTTTGTGATCACCGCTGAGTAAGATTTCAGGCACGATCATATTTCGATATTCCGCCGGTCTTGTATAATGGCCGTGATCCAGCCAGCCATGAACAAAAGAGTCATTTTCGACGGAATCGGCATTCCCTACTACCCCTTCCACAAATCGACTTATCGCATCAACCATAATCATTACTGGCAATTCTCCACCGCTTGTTACAAAATCCCCTAGAGAAACCTCTTCGTGTACAAGAGTCATCACTCTTTCGTCTATGCCTTCGTAACGACCACAGATAAATGCAATATGGCCCATCTTGCTCCATTTTCTTGCCATGTCCGTATCGAAGGGTTTTCCCTGAGGAGAAGGATAGATAACCCAAGGAGGAAGCTCTGACGACTTCTCCCGGTCCCACCATTCAAAAATGGGTTCCGGTTTCATGACCATACCGGGTCCGCCTCCAAAGGGATAATCATCCGTCGAACGATGGATATCATGGGTAAAATCCCTTAATTGAGTCGCGGAGAATGCGATTTTCTTACTTTCAATTGCTTTCCCAAGAATCCCCCATTGCGCGATGGATTGAACGAGTTCGGGAAATACTGTCAACACGGTAATCTTCATGATTGATACCGCGGGATTCTCATATGGATGATGCGGTTGGTATAATCCGTTTGAAGAATATACGCTTGAACAAATGGAATCAAGATTTCCTGAGCGTCTTTTTGATCCGAGTCTTTACGAATTACGATCACATTATGGGCACCCGTTTCGAGAATATCCACCACAATGCCAACATTGGTTCCTGTTTCATCGATAACAGAACAACCCAATACTTCATAGAAGAAATACTCATTCGGCCCCTTTGGAATCAATTCTTGAATCCTTGTCAAGATTTCAAAACCCATAAGCCGTTGGGCTTCTTCTAAGGATGTATAGCCGTCCCATAGGGCAATCATTTTGCTCCCAGACGGACGAATACGGTTTAGCTTGGCGTAAAAGTACTTTTTTTGCTTGGAATGATAAAGAATGTATTGCTTTCCGGTTTGAAAGTTTTCAAAATCCTCGGTATAAGGACGGATCTTCGTATCTCCATTCAAACCATGCGCGCCTAAAATTATACCAATTTCAATCTGATCATGCAAAAGCGTCTGAAGGGTCTGGATCAAGAAACCGTCACCTCAACACTTTCAAGATAAACTTTTCCTGCTTTTCTCCAGCAATTGCGTTGAGCAAGATGTTAATGGACTTAATGGTCCGTCCATCTTTCCCAATCAGTTGACCAACGTCCTCATCTGCTAAACCAACCTGGAAAACCACCCCTAGATCTTTTGGGGTCTCTTGAATCCGGACGGAATCCGGATTTTTTACGATCCCCTTGATCATATATTCCAGGGTTTCTTTCACTATTCTTCCGCCTTTTTCTCTAAAGGCGCGTTTTTAATGGCATGTAGCTTTTCCATCACTCCGTGTTTTCGGAAAATGCTCCGAACAGAATCAGTAGGCTGAGCGCCTTTTACCAGCCATTCGAGGGCTCTATCCAGATCCAGTTTGGTAACCGCAGGGTCATTCATTGGATCATAGAAACCCAGTGACTCGATATATGTACCGTCTCTGCGTTTTTTTTGGTCCATGACCACGACCCTATAAAAGGGCATCTTTCTTTTTCCCATTCTAGTCAATCGGATTTTTACCATGTACCTTTCTACCTCCTCTATTGTGTTGGAACCACTATTATCCTTTATCCAAAAGGAAATCCTTTCATTCCTTTTCCGCCAGTTTGGTTGATCCGCTTCACCATCTTCTTCATTTGATCAAACTGATCCAATAACCGAGAAACCTCTGAAAGAGGGCGGCCTGAACCCAAGGCAATCCGTTTTTTGCGGGAATAGTTGATTACGCGTGGATTTGAACGTTCTATCGGAGTCATGGATTGGATCAATGCCTCTACATGACGGATTCGGTTTTCATCCATTTGAACATCCTTTAGTTTCGAAGCCCCGGGAAGCATCTCCAACAAAGACGCAAACGACCCCATTTTCCGAATTTGCCGGAGCTGATCCAAAAAGTCATCGAACGAGAACTCGGCTTTGCGGAATTTTTTCTCCATCTTTTTTGCTTTTTCTTCATCCATGGTCATTTCCAGCTTTTCGATCAGGCTGATCATATCACCCATGCCGAGAATCCTGGAAGCCATGCGGTCCGGAAAAAACGGTTCCAATCCATCTGTCTTTTCGCTGATGCCAATAAACTTAATCGGTTTTCCTGTCACTTTACGGATAGAAAGCGCCACTCCACCTCTTGTATCTCCATCCATTTTGGTGAGAACAAATCCACTAACCCCAAGATGATCATTAAAAACCTTTGCCGATTGTACAGCATCTTGGCCGATCATAGCATCCAAAACCATTAGAACTTCGTCGGGATTTACTTGTTGGTGGATAGCCCGCAATTCTTTCATCATCACTTCATCAATATGCAAGCGGCCTGCTGTGTCCAACAAAACAACATCGGTATTGGTCTTTATTGCTTCTTTCATTGCTTGTGCGACAATCTGCAATGGTTTTTTTCGATCTCCCGTACATACTGGCACATCAATACTATGTCCTAGGGTTTCTAGTTGTTCAATGGCAGCGGGACGATATACATCAGCAGCAACAAGCATCACTTTCCTTCCGGATCGTTTAATCCAGTGAGCGAGCTTGGCAGATGTAGTTGTCTTCCCACTTCCCTGTAAACCCACAAGCATAATTGCAGAAGGTTTGCGAACAAAGTCCAGTTTCTCGTTTTTTTCCCCCATCAGCTGCTGTAGCTCAAGATTGATAATTTTGATAAATTGCTGATCAGGAGTCAAACTGTCCAATACTTCGCTTCCTAGGGCTTTTTCTTTTACCACTTGAATGAAGTCCTTCACGACCTTATAGTTCACATCCGCTTCGAGAAGGGACATTTTGACCATCTGGACAGCATCCGAAATGTTCTTTTCTGAAATTTTGCCCTGCCCTTTCAGGGTTTTCATTGCCCGGGCGATTTTTTCTTGTAGATTTTCAAACATGAGAATGCTCCTTTATTGCCGGTCGAGTATACCGAATCAAGGGCTCAGTGTCAAGTTCTATTAGATGTATAAAATATTACATATTTGTGATTAGCGCGGTGAATTCATCTGGATGAAGATCATAAAGGGATATATGGTACAATCGGAGTATCATAAGTGAAGGTGACTATATGAGTAACGAACTCCTCTGGTTGGGCTTTTTGATCCTGGACCTAAGTGTGTCTTTGGTGTTTGTCTTCTTTTTCGGAAAACAGGGTTTGTTCTTCCTGATCGTAATGAATATCATTTTGTGTACCATCCAAGTGCTGAAAACAGTTGAACTGTTCGGATTGACCGCAACTCTGGGGAATATTCTTTACGGAGGGATTTTCTTTTCCACCGACATTTTGAGCGAAGTATATGGGAAAAAGGAAGCCAGAAAAGGAGTAATCCTTGGTTTTGCCGCTCTGATCTTGACAACGCTCTATATGCAGATTTCCTTGGCTTTTCATCCCGCCCCGTCCGATTTTGCTCACCCCCATTTTCAAGCTCTCTTTCAGATATTGCCACGCGTAGCTTTGGGGAGCATAACCGCTTATATTCTTTCCCAGTTTCATGATATTTGGGCGTTTCAATTTTGGAAAACCATAACCAAAGGGAAGCATCTTTGGCTTCGTAACAATTGCTCCACGATTGTAAGCCAGCTCATCGACACTACGATCTTTTGCTCGATCGCGTTCGCTGGAATTTTTGAGTGGCCAGTCTTTTGGGAAATTTTTATGACTACCTTTCTCCTAAAAGTGATCGTTGCTGTCTTGGATACGCCGTTTCTCTATTTGGGTAGGAAATTTGCGCGAATGCATATCCAAACCCAATCGAATGCGAATACCCAGTCGAATTCCTGAACCTATGGTTTTCTTCTGATGCGAGTGACCAAACGATCCAGGGAAATGTGCAACAGATATCCCAAAAAAGAAGAAACTCCCAAATAAATCGTGTGGTTTATCAATAATTGCCTTTGAAGGGTCCCTTGTTGAAATAGCCAGTATCCGCCTGCAATGATCAAAGCGTATAGAACGCCCGCCCAAACAGTATGAATCACTCCTCGGTGTCTGGGCATGAAATGAGTGAAGATCAGGGTTGCGAATACTCCCACGAGGATCGCGATAAAAAAAGCCAAGCTGATCAAAGGGACCCATCGATCAAACGCCTGATTGCGATTCCAGTACTCATAAAGCCGGAAAAAAACCATGGTTGTAACGACAATGCCTAAGAGCAATCGGGCAATCCGTTGAATGATGGAATCTGGATGATCGATATCCGGCGCATCAGCAGAAAAAACGAATACCGCGTATCCTATAGCAATGATCACTGGGTCGACAATCAACCATTGGCGAATCTGTTCGTTTTTGACATTTACCTGCACCAACTCGTGAATGAGCACAAGCAAAGGGTATAGTCCGACACCTGATCCAATATGAGTCTTGAAGTTGGGCATCCAACGCTCCTTTTGGGGAATAATGGGTTTTATTTCTCTGATTGTATCATACTTTCCTGAAGATAAAGAAATCCTGTCGGTGCGCCTTTCATGATATAATAGTAAGGAAATAGAACCAAAATGGGTTGGGAGGTTTTTCGTTGAGGATTTCTCCAGCATCCCGATTATGGGTTGTAGCAGGATTTCGCATTTTTGTCACTTTTACGTTCGGTATGCTTCTCCAGGCGCAGCTGAGAGAAATCGGTATTAGTGTTTTCTGGATCAGTATGTTGTCCACAGTGCGTGGCGGCACGATGACTTTGTTCAGTCCCGCATGGGGTGCGTTGTCGGATATGCGCAAGCGGAGAGTCCCCGTACTTTTCATTACGCTCATAGCCCTATGCTTTATCTACCCTCTATACAATTTTGTCGATCATATCGGTGGATTTATTCTCGTTTCCGTTCTTGTCGCGATGTTTTGCGGCGGATTCGAACCGATTTCAATGGCACTCACTGCAGATTACACTCAGATTTCTGTAAAAGATACCGCGCGTTCTTTTTCTTTTCTGAATGCTTCCACTTCGATTGGTATGTTCATGGGTAGAGTCGTTCTTTCTGTTTTGTTTATTTGGCTCAGTCCACGGAATGCGATTTGGTTTTTTGCCGCTTTTGCCTGGCTTCCTGCCTTGTTATCTTTGCGGATTCCTGAGGGAAAACGCGAAGTTCGTGTGCACCAAGGAGGCGGTTTTCTCTCTCGGTTTTTTCCCTTAATCAAAGACCCGAAACCGCTCAAAGAGCATGGCTTATGGGCAATCTATCTGTCAAGTTTTCTCCGTCAAATGGGAATTGCGGGGGTTCAGTCAGCCATTTTTGTTTACATCACTGAAGATGTTCTACTTTCAGCTTCTCTTGCTGTTATTCTTTCTTCCATAAATCCCCTGCTTCAGATTCCTTCCCATCTATATTCTCGAAAAATTATCGCTCGTTTTGGATCGGTATGGAGCACATTCATCGGGATTTTTTTTAGCGCGATCGTACCGATTTGGTTTTTTTTCGCTCAAAACGCAGTTTTTGTAGGACTTGCCTATAGCTTTCTTGGACTGGCATTTGGTGTTTTCTTTAATGGGGCTTCAACGTATATAACGACCCATAGTCCGCACCATCGCCGGGCTGAGTTTATGGGGTTTCTACACGCTTCCCGGTCTTTTGGGCTATTGATTGGCCCATTGGTAGCTGGTTTGCTCTCTCTGGTTTCTTTCAAGATGATGTTTCTTGCAATGGCGCTAATTATGCTCGCTGGAGCTTGTACCATTTGGATTTTTGTTCCAAAAGATCATCCGATCCATACGGCATAAGTTGGGCGCTATACGCAATCGGGTCAAGGGAACAAAGATTTGAAAAGACGATCAAGATCCGGTATAATACAGCAAACGATCGGACAACCGATATATGATGAGGTGCATTGATGCAGAAATTACTAATTTTGGATTATGGTTCTCAATATACACAACTCATTGCTCGAAGAATTCGCGAATTTCACATTTATTCTGAAGTATGCTCCCCGGATCGTCCTCTTGACCTCCGGAACGTTCAGGGGATCATTCTTTCTGGTGGACCTGCAAGCGTAAACGATCCGAATGCCCCAGGCCTTCCTCGGGTATTCCCAAAGATTATCGAAAAAAGAATCCCTGTCTTGGGGATCTGTTATGGATTTCAACTGCTCGCCAAACGTTTCGGTGGCGAGATAGCTGCTTCTGACAATCAGGAGTATGGAAAGTGTGAGTTCCTGACCGTAAAAGAATCACTTATTTTCGATGGTTTGCCGGATCATTTCCAGGTCTGGATGAGCCATGGGGATAGTGTGATCAAGCTACCTTCCTCTTTTCCGATGATTGGGGGTTCCAAAGAGGGTGGAATTTCGGCGGCAGAATATATCGAAGGTCCGGTTTATGGCATTCAATTTCATCCTGAAGTCGCTCATACCCATTACGGGAATCAAATCCTTGAAAACTTTCTCTTCCGAGTGTGTTCGTTTTTAGACCGATGGGAACTTCAAGATTATATTGCCGATACGATTGATCATTTGCGAAAAACAATTGGAGACTATTCACTGGTCAGTGGTTTTTCGGGTGGGGTGGATTCTTCCGTTGCTTCCGTTTTGACCCATCGGGCTGTTGGGAAACAATTGACCAATATCTTAATCGATACCGGTTTTTTGCGAAAAAACGAAGCCAAAGAGGTCAACCAAGTTTTCTCAGAATCCTTTCAGATGGAGATTCGAACCGTCGATGCGAAAGGCGAGTTTTTTCATGCATTGAAGGGTGTCGCAGATCCCGAAACTAAGAGGAAGCGGATCGGGGAAACCTTTATCCGAGTCTTTGAACGCGAAGCAAAAAGAATCCCGAATCATCGGTTTCTGGTGCAAGGCACGATCTATTCCGATGTGATCGAAAGCGCCCACTCGAGCACAGGAAATGCTTCTCATATCAAATCGCACCATAATGTGGGAGGACTTCCCGATCAAATGTCCTTAGAGTTGATCGAGCCAATCCGCTACCTATTCAAAGATGAAGTTCGTAAAGTGGGCTTCCTCTTAGGAATGCCGAAATCAATGCTCCAAAGGCATCCTTTTCCCGGGCCAGGCCTTGCGATTCGCTGTTTGGGAGAAGTAACGGAAGAAAAGATTCGGATTCTTCAAAACGCAGATGCTCTATTTCTAGAGACTTTACGAGAAACGAATTGGTATGATCAAACATGGCAGGCTTTTGCCGTCCTTTTGGATAGCAAAAGCGTCGGAGTAGTTGGAGATAGACGAACCTATGGTTATACATTGGCCCTTCGCGGTGTGAACAGCATAGAAGGAATGACTGCGGATTGGACTCGGTTCCCTTATGACCTTCTCGACCGCACTTCCCGAAAGATTACCAATCAAATTCCTGAGATCAATCGCGTTGTTTACGATATCACTTCGAAACCGCCCGGGACTATTGAATGGGAGTGAACCATTATATGAGAAATCCAGCGCTTATTGTTACCGATCTTCAAAACGACTTTATCGATCCTCAAGGAGCATTATTCTCTCCGGGATCTAAGAAGGCATTGATGCCTTCATTATCTTTGATCGAATCGTTTGTTGCAAAAGGCCTTCCGATAATAACAACTCAAGATTGGCATTGGGGGGAGGTTCGTGAGTTTGATCAATTCGGTCCTCACTGCATTGCTGATTCAATAGGCGCTCAACTTGTGGAAGACGTGGTCCAAGCATTGAAAGGATACAATCGGTGGATCCGAGTTTATAAACCCTTCTTTTCAGCGATGGAGCAGACACCCCTTTGTCATATTCTCAGGCAGTTGAAGATTCAAGAAGTTCATATTTGTGGAGTGACGACCCATATATGTGTTTTGTATACCGTGGAAGGCTTATTCTACCAAGGGTATGATATTGTCGTTTATCCGGATGCTTTGGGTAGCTTCCAAGAAGAAGATCATCAATTTGCCTTACGTCAGATGAAAGAAACCTTTCATGTTCGTTTTTCCGATATTCCGAAGAAGGTGTTATAATGAACGATCCACTGATATTAAGGGACTTTTGGGTCTATACGGGTGGTGCCCACGGAGAGCTGTTTTTTGGTGGGGTAGTGATTGAAGGGGCCCAGATCGTTCAAGTATTTCGTGGTCAACCGCCTCGTGAAACCGATATTCAAGGCGGGATCATCCATGGGTATGGGAAGATCCTTATGCCTGCGCATACCAATTGTCATACGCATGTCTATTCAACCTTCGCTCGGGGGTTATCGGTTGCTCCGTTTCACCCCAAAACCTTCCTCCATATTTTGGAACAACTGTGGTGGAAGATTGATCAAAAGCTCAACGAGCAAGACATATATTATAGTGGTTTAATATGCGCTCTGGATATGATTCGAAATGGGGTTGGATCATTTATCGACCATCATGCATCACCAAGTTGTATTAAAGGAAGCCTTCAAATCCTATATAAATCCATGGTAGAAGTGGCAGGGTTGCGTGGGATCTTCTCCTATGAAACATCGGATCGATATGGTAAGGATAAGACTCGAGAAGCCATTGAAGAAAACTGGGAATTCCGGGATTGGATCCAACAACGAAATCAAAGCAAAATGGCCAATGGAATGTTGGGTCTTCATGCGAGTTTTACCCTAGAAGACTCAACCCTCAAAGAGATCGCGAATATTCCCATGCCGATTCATGTTCATGTAGCTGAAGGTAAGGAAGATGGAGAGTTCCATGTGGAGCGCCATGGAATGAGCGCGGTTCAGCGGCTCCATCGATATGGATTGATTCGTGAATCCTCAGTACTGGCTCATTGCATCCACATCAACCAAGAGGATGGTTTGATCATTCAAAGTCAAAATGCGCGCATAGTTGTAAACCCCCAATCCAATATGAATAACGGGGTAGGACTTCCCCTTGTCAACCGATTCTGGAGTTGGGATATCCCGGTGTTATTGGGAAATGATGGTTTTGGAACAGATATGACTCGTGAAATGCGGGTTCTGCTGCTCAGTCAACACCATTCCGAGCAAAGCCCCATCGGTTTTGGTCTGGAGAAGCTGTATCAAGTTGCTTGGGAACAGAATTCTGATATCCTTTCCCGACTATTGGGTATTCCGATTGGTAAGATCGAAGCAGGATATGGGGCTGATTTAATTACTTACGACTACACCCCTCCGACTCCAATGGATCAAAGCAATTTTGGAAGCCATTTCTTCTATGGAATCATGGAAACAGAACGGCCCAGAGACCTGATTGTTGCAGGGCGGTTCCTGTTAGAGAATGGGGAATTAATTCTTCCTCTGAGAGATATAAGTACTGAAGCGCAAAAATGGGCTAAAGGATTTTGGCAGCGGATTCAAGAATAACGGAACGAAAGGAGATTTGATGGTCCTTTTTTTTGCTAACTGGTTCATATCAATGGGAATGTCTGATCTATTAGGGAACGTGTTTGCGAATACGTTGACTTGGATCATAATAGGCGCTTTGGCTATCCTTTCCCGGTATTTGTTCCAGTGGATTCTTGTCCGGCCTTTGGAACAGATTGTCAGTAGAGCCTTTCCGAAGTGGACAAAAAGCTTGAAAAAGAGGAGTGTTCTTCGAAAACTGGCTTTGCTGATCCCTGGTATTGTCATCTATGCTTTTGCCCCAGTATTTCCTGATATTCAGGGGATCATTCAACGCTTGGCCTCTGCTTTTATGATTCTTGTGGGAGCGATCGTCCTTGATGCATTCTTGGATACCGTCACCGATTCGTTTCAAGAGAAAGACATAGCGCGGAACCGCCCAATCAAAAGCTATGCAACGGTTGTCAAGTTGATCATGTATGTGGTTGTTGCCATTTTGGTAATTTCCAATTTGGCCGATACTTCACCATGGGGCATCTTAAGCGGAATTGGAGCTATGACGGCTGTATTGCTCGTCATTTTCCATGATACGCTCTTGGGTTTAGTGGCCAGTGTCCAGATCACAAA
>CAZOJQ010000028.1:0-38570 GCA_964580185.1 uncultured Thermotogaceae bacterium | reverse complement strand
TCTCGCTTCACGTCTTTACGATGGGGCAATTCAAAGGGGGAAACCCAGCTTGAGGCATCCTATACCCTGCGTTTGAAGATGACAATCTGGATTCGGTCTGTGGCGTTTTCCGAGCGATCCGCAATATTGGCAATCTTCTCAACCAATTCTTTCATCTGGCGTTTGTGCGCAAGCTCCAGGTTGGAACTGAAGATCTTTCGAACCAGGTGGCGTTCGCATTCGTCATTTTGATGCTCAATCTCCCCGACCTTGAGGATCATCTCGTTGGCCTTGTCGAGATCTTCAAAAAGGAGAATCGCTGTTTGCTTGGCGGCTTGGAAGGTCTGGTAGGATAGATCCGCAAGCTCGATGACATCTTCAATGAGAAAGTCCGGAACATGAAGGTTTTGGAGTTCGATGACATTTGCCACGTCTTCCGCTCGGTTGGCAATCTTGTCCATGGACTCGACAATCCCCAACAGATCACCGCGGAAGTTTGGCAGAAAGGCCCCTAGGTACATTTCCGCCTCCATTTCCCTTCGTTTCTCGTCGGCCTGAGTCTCATGCATGCGAACCTCGTTCGTAAGGGGAATGATTCGGTCTTCCCCTTCTTTTACGCTCCGCAAGAGTTCGAGCATCTTGAGAATCGTTTGCTCCACACAATCCAGGTGTTCTTGAAACAACTCAATGATCTTAAGCTCTTTCTTTCCGAAAAAATTCATGTTCCCCCTCCTGTATTATGATTGCATACAGGGTATGCATGGATTGTCATGACGGGATCGATGTCGGTATCAGGATCTCGGAACCGCTGTTTTGAATATGCTCACGCAGATACCGTCCTGTGTGCGACTCCGAGCGCGCCATGATTTCCTCCGGTGTACCCATGCAGACCAGGTATCCGCCTCGCTCTCCCCCTTCGGGGCCTAGATCGATGATCCAGTCAGCGTTTTTGATGATGTCCAAATTGTGTTCCACCACCAGCACAGTATTGCCTTTATCAACAAGACGGTTGAGCACTTCGAGGAGTTTTCGCACATCCTCGAAGTGGAGCCCGGTGGTTGGTTCATCCAAGATATAGAGCGTGTTGCCTGTTGCCCGCTTTCTAAGCTCCGATGAGATTTTGATTCGCTGCGCTTCTCCCCCGGAGAGGGTGGTTGCGGGTTGACCCAACCGGATATAACCCAATCCCACATCTACCAAAAGCTGTAAGGTCTCTTGGATTTTGGAGATCGCCCCAAAAAAATCCAATGCTTCCACTACGGTCATTTCCAAAACCTGGGAGATGGTCTTTCCTTTGTATCGAACCTCCAGTGTTTCCCGATTGAACCGCTTTCCCCGGCACACATCGCATTCCACGTAAACATCGGGAAGGAAGTGCATCTCGATTTTGACCTGGCCTTGGCCTTCGCAGGATTCGCATCGTCCTCCTCGGACGTTGAAACTGAACCGCCCTTTTTTATAGCCACGTGATCGTGCCTCTGGAGTTGCGGCAAAGAGATCCCGAATCAGGTCAAATACTTTTGTGTAGGTTGCTGGGTTGCTTCGCGGGGTTCGGCCGATGGGAGATTGATCCAGGTCGATGACTTTATCGAGTCCTTCGATCCCAACCAGGTCTTTGTATGCACCTTCGGGACTATGGGTGCGGTAGATCCGATTTTTTAGAATTGGGTACAGGGTTTCGTTGATCAGCGAGGACTTCCCGGATCCCGAAACACCGCTCACACAGACAAAACAACCCAAAGGAATCTCCACATCGATGTTTTTCAAGTTGTTGTGAGTTGCGCCCCGGATCTTGATCCGGTCTTTGGGGATCGTTCGTTGCTTGTCAGTGGTGTCGATTTTTCGTTTTCGCTGAAGGTACAAAGCGGTGTAGGAATCTTGTTTAGGGTGGGTGAGGAGTTCTTCCACAGTTCCGCTGAAGACGACTTGCCCTCCCTGAGTTCCTCCGCCCGGTCCCATATCGACCAAGTAATCGGCGTTGAGAATGAGTTGTTCGTCATGTTCGACAACCAATACGGTGTTTCCAATGTCCCTAAGCTCCAGCAGAGTTTGGATCAGTCTCGTGTTGTCTCTCTGGTGCAACCCAATGGTTGGTTCATCCAGAACATACAAAACTCCTTGGAGTTGAGATCCGATTTGCGTTGCAAGCCGGATTCTTTGGGATTCTCCACCAGAAAGGGTGTTGGCCCTTCGGGAAAGACTCAGATACTCAAGGCCGACATCGATCAAGAATTTCAGTCTTCTTTGGATTTCCTTTTGAACCTCGGCCACAACATGCTGCTCAGTTTGGGTTAAGGGAAGGGTTTCCAGATGTTGGTGGATCTGTTCAACCGAAAGGTCGGTGATTTCGGAGATATTCTTCCCATATACCGTTACCCCCAATGCTTCCGGGCGCAATTTGGCTCCATTGCATGCATCGCAAATCTGGGACTGCATAAACCGGCTTTCGATCCATTCTCGTACATCGGATGAATTGGTCTCTCGATATCTCCTCAATATGTTATTGTAAATCCCTTCAAAAGGGCGTGAGCTCTCGTAAAACCCATTTTCAAACTCGAACCGGTGTTTGATCCGATCCTCCGTGCCGTACATCAATGCTTTCTGAACCTTTTTGGGAAGCTGTTCATAGGGCACATCGGTCCGTCCCCCGTAGAATTTGGCGACTCGAGTAATCGTATCGAACATATATCCTTCCCGGTACATGGGAAAGGCACCCTCTTCAAGGCTCAACCGTTCTTCCACAATCAAGGCAGGATCGACTTCCATCGTATAACCCAAACCCGAACACTTTGGACAAGCCCCGTATGGAGTGTTGAAAGAAAAGATCTTGGGTGTGATCTCGGGAACACTGATCCCACATGAACCACACGCAAATTCTTGGCTGAAGATCCGGTGGAAGGTCCCTTCATTCTCTTCGATTTCGACAAACCCGTTGCCTTCTTTCAGGGCCAGCTCCAAAGAATCGGTCAAACGCTGGATATGGTCGCGGTCCTTCCGCAAGCGGATCCGATCCACAATCAAGTGGATGGTATGCCGAATGTTCTTGTCCAGTTGGATTTCTTCCTCCAGGCCATAGAGAATGCCGTCGATCCGAATCCTTGCATATCCCCGTTTCTGAAGGTGTTGCAATTCCTTTTTGTATTCCCCTCTTTTTTCTCGGGCGATGGGCGCTAGAACAACGACACCCGCGTCTTGAGGCAGTTCGTTGAAAAGGATGTCAACGATCTCGTCGATCGACATCTTGGCTAGCTCTTTTCCACAGCTTGGACAGTGGGGGCGACCAACATGCGCGTAGAGCAATCGAAGATAGTCATAGATCTCAGTAACGGTTCCTACCGTCGAACGAGGATTGTGGCTCACCGTTTTCTGATGGATGGCAACAGCGGGAGAAAGCCCTTCGATCGAGTCAACCTCCGGTTTGCGCATATCGCCCAAAACCTGCCTTGCATAGGCTGAAAAGGTCTCTACATACCTTCGTTGTCCTTCGGCGTATATGGTATCAAAAGCCAAAGAGGACTTGCCTGAGCCGGAAAGACCGGTGATCACCACAAAACGATTTCGTGGAATGGAGAGATCCACATTTTTCAGATTATTCTCCCGCGCGCCTTTTACAATAATGCAATCGTGAGCGCGAGCGGTATCGGTTTTAGGCATCGATCCGTTTCACCTCTAGAATTAAGAGTTGGGCTAATTCTTCAATCATCTCTGCATCCGTACCCTCAAGCATGATGCGTACCAGTGGCTCTGTACCCGAAGGGCGGATTAACACTCGACCCAGATCCCCCAAGGTCTTTTTGACCTTCTCTTCCACCGCTTTCAGGTCCTCGGACTCCAAGAGCAGGTCTTTGTCTTTGATCGGAAGATTGTATAAGACTTGAGGGTAACGAGGGATTGGAGCGGCCAGTTCTCGTAAGGATTTTCCAGACTCGACCATCCGTTCGAGAACCGTCAGGGCAGTAAGCAGACCATCCCCAGTAGTGCTTTTGTCCAGGAAAATCACGTGACCGGATTGTTCACCGCCGATAACGGCACCGGTCTCTTTCATTTTCTCCAGGACATACCGGTCCCCTACGCTCGCTCGAACCATCCGAATTCCTTGTTCTTTAAGGGCAACTTCCAATCCCATATTGCTCATAACCGTCGTAACAATGGTCTCCTTGGTCAACGCGTTCCGCTTTTTGTAATGGGCGGCGCAGATCGCGATAATTGCGTCCCCGTCGATGATATTGCCCGCATGGTCTACAAGGATGCACCGGTCCGCATCCCCATCATGGGCGATCCCAATCTGAGCTTTGTTCTCCAAGACCGCTTGTATTAGGGATTTTGGGTGTTGAGAACCGCATTTGAGGTTGATGTTCAATCCATCTGGCTGATCGTGTATGGGAATTACATTGGCGCCCAAGGTTCGGAACATTTCAGGAGCGACAGAATATGAGGCGCCATTGGCTGCGTCAAAGACAATTTTTAAACCGTTAAGATGCAAGTTCTCAAACCAGTGAAAGAGATACTGGAGGTAATCCCCACGGACTTTGGGATGATCAAGAACCCGTCCGATCTGATCATCCTTTCGGATCTTCAGGTTGCCTGATAATATGATCTCTTCGATCCGCTCCTCATCTCGATCCGGGAGCTTGTATCCTTGAGCGAACACCTTGAGTCCATTGTATTCGTAGGAATTATGCGAAGCGGAGATCATGACACCTAGAGCTTGTTCCGCGCGGGTAGCATAGGCCAAAGCCGGTGTGGGCATAATGCCACAACGGTGGACAGTCATTCCCCCTGCAGCTGCGCCAGAGGCAACAGCAGATTCCAACATATCGCAGGAAATCCGGGTATCTTTCGCCAAAAGCAAATGCATCTCTTTCCGGCCGGGTAAGGGGTCTTGGGCAAGAGCATTCCCCAACCGAAAAGCGATTTCCGCGGAAAGCTCCGTTCCGGCTAACCCTCGGATCCCGTCCGTGCCGAATAACTTGCTCATTATGGTTGCCCTTGTCGGGCTGATATTTCCTGTAAGACAGAGTTTGCATAGGAAACATACATATTTCGCGTCTTCAAAGACTCCGCATACCGTTTTGCTTGAGTGTAATCCCTTGATTCAAAGGCAATTCGAGTCAGGTAGTATAGAGCGTGCGTATGATAAGTTCCTGCGGTATTCTGATACACGGCATGCAGATAAGGCAGCGCGTCGGTAGGCCGTTGGCTGTGATAAAATGACAATCCCAGATGGTAACGGATGTGATCCAGATAGCTGGATTGGCTTGGCAACGCATAGTCCAGCGCTTCTAGAAAGATGGGGATCGCCTGATTATACTGTTCGTCCCGGTATGCCTGCGCTCCTTGATTGTAGAGAATTGCTGCAGCCTGAAGGTAAGCAGCTGATTCTCTTCGCTTGTATACGGTTGCTAGGTCTCCCAAAGGCAAGTCGGTCAATCGGGCTTGAGCGAAAAAGCGGGCGCTGTCTAGATACTCATTTGCCAGAAGCGCGTCTTCTCCCATAATCAAATACTTGTATTGCATAGCCCCTTCCTGACCGGCAGGGATGGGGTCTAGACTCCGTTCGGCTTGTAGTCTTTGATGGACAGCTTGGAGCTCGCGGTCTTTCTCTGTCAATTGCTGTGACAAAGATGCAATCTGGTTTTGCGCCTTTTGAAGATCGCTTTGGATTGCTGTTATTGATCCTTGAAGTTGATGGATTTCCTGATCTTTGGCAGCCAACAAGACTTTGGTATCAGCGCCCAGATCCAGCTGTTTGTGAAGCTGTTCGATTTCGGATTCTCGTGCGGTCAGCTGGTTCTGATACCGCTCGACTTCCCGTTGCGCAGCAAGGATGTTTTGCTGAAGCTGGCTTACGCGATCTTGGAGAACCCGCAATTGTTCATCTTCAGTAGTTGAAAGGACTTGGACCTCCTCACGTAATCGCGCGATTTCCTTTTCCAAGTCGGCCTCCCGTTCTGTTGGACCTAAGCCGATTCCAGTTGGTTGTCCGTTTTCTGCGCGCAACTGATCGATCTCCCGGCGACTGGCAAGCAATTGGGTTTCGAGCTGCTCAATCAGGGTTAAAAGCCTTTCATTCTCTTCTACAAGACCCGGATCGACCGTTTCTGGTTGACCTGGCCGAGTAGCCACTTTCTCTTCGAGTTGAGCAATCTGGGCAGTCAACTCCTGGTTGGAGAGTTCCAACCGTCGAAGTTGTGCATTGGCCGTATTGAGCTGCTGTTGGGCTGTATTCCGTTCTACTCTCAAAAGATTGATATCATTGCCTTGGCGGGTGTATAGAAGAAAAAAGGTGATAAACAGCCCAGCGAAAAGGAGCGTAAAAACAAAAAACATCCTGGCGAGCTTTTCCATGGGATCGCCTCCTTGATCGGTTTTTCCTCGAGTATTATACCATGAGTCGGGCGCAAAAATCGTGCCGGGATTCATGGATTTGGGATTTGTGCCGATGAAGAGAAAGGGGCGAGAGGAGCCAAATAAGCCTACCAGAAATGGTACTGCTCTATTTATGGATTCGTCTGGATGACAGAGTTACCCATCCCTAATCGCGGAAAACAATGTCCAGATGGGGCTGAGCACAATTGTACCCGGTTGCGTTTTTCTTGTGAATCGTGTACCATGAAGAAAAGAAGAATTGCATCAGTCTCATAGGAACCTGAAATCTTTCACCTGTCCGGAAAAGGAGGGGAATGATGAAGAAGGCTCTTTTTTTATTCGTTCTGATTGCGCTAGTTTTTGGGGGCGTTTCCTGTTTTGAAGTTCCACCCCCAATAAGAATCATGGTTGGGGACATCTACCTGATGCCTAGTGGGTCGACCATCCAGATCTATGCCCGGAGTGACTCGTTGGCTATTGAAGTCTCTTTGCCTTTTGAGATATCCCCTTATCTTATTGAAATCAATCCATCCCTTGCTTCGATTGTCTCCCATCCGCAAGAAGGCGGGATTCGAAAGACTGCGATCGCCCTTGTCAATCCAGGAAGTCAAATTGACTCTCACACACTCCTCCTAACCATTCCCCGGAGACGGATGAATTATCGAGAGATTCAAACCCAGATAATCAGCGCGTTGGTTTCACCGAAGGATGTTGAAGTGATCGGTTCTCCGAATCCGGAGTTGTTAGGCGATTTTGACAACACAGGGATCGTAACCATGATCAACCTCGATCAGTTCAAGCCGCGGTACGGGTCCAAAACGGGGGAAGATCAGTATCATCCGTTGTATGATATAGGGCCTGCAAGCAATCTCCATGGAGGCCTATGGATGGATATTCTCGATACCCCTCATTCCGATGGGATCATCGGATTGGACGACTTTTATGTGTTAATGGCGAATATGGGCAAACTGCGACCCGGGGGGCCGGTAAAAATTGCCATAGATCACCATCCGCTAGACCTTCAGCTCTTTCAAGGGGATACGGCCGGGTTCTCAGTGGAGGTTTCTGGTGGGAGACCACCCTATAGATACTTCTGGAAAAAAGACGGAGCTGTGATCGAGGAAACAGCGGATTCCCGGTTGGTGATTCCCAATATAACAATGCAAGACGCGGGAGTATTCACAGTCGAAGTACAGGATCAATCGATTCCACCGCTTTCCGCGCAAAGCCGACGCGCGAAGCTTTCGGTTTCCACAAAACTCGTTGTTCAACAGCATCCTCAGACGCAGAACAAACGAGAAGGAGAGATCCTCCAGCTAACCGTCTTTGCAACTGGTGGAACGCAACCTTATACCTACCGTTGGTATCACAATGGTCAACTCATCGCAGGGGAAGATACCCACGAACTCTTTCGAATCCCTGTTCGCACCCAGGACCAGGGAAGCTATCGGGTTGAGGTTTTGGATCAATCGAACCCCCAACAGATCGTTCAGAGCAACACCGCTGCGATATGGGTTGTTGCGGCTTTTCAAATCTTCGAACACCCGATTGATCAACAAGTCGCTGTCGGTGGGACTGCAACTTTTTCCGTACAGACGAGCGGCGGAACGCCTCCATACTCATACCAATGGAGAAAGAACGGCGCGGATCTTCCCGGCCGGACCAGCAGTTCTCTGGTTTTGACCGATGTTCAAACGAATGACGTGGGTTTGTATTCGGTCATGATTCGAGACAGCTCCCAGCCTCAGCAAGCGCTGACCAGCAACCATGCGCGATTGCTCATCGATCAACTTCCAACATATCTTCTCTCACTCCATCGAAATCCTCTGGCTGGTGGAACAGCAAGCGGAGCAGGACAGTATACCGCAGGAGCATCAGTATTCATATCTGCCTCGCCCAGCGGCGGATATCGATTCGTTAACTGGACAATGAATGGAATCGTGATCAGCACTCAACCAAATTACGCTTACACCATGCCTTCGGAAAATGCGACCTTGGTCGCAAACTTCGAGTTGATTCCTCCCCCAACCTATTCCTTGACTCTGAATCGAAATCCAACAACGGGGGGGATCATAAGTGGCGCGGGGCAGTATGCCGAGGGAACATCGGTATCCATATTGGCAACGCCCTCCTCTGGCTATCGGTTTCTCAGCTGGACAAGGAATGGGAGTGTAATAAGCGACCAGGCCAGTTACTCGTACCTAATGCCCGATGAAGATGTGACTTTAATGGCGAATTTCGAGCTGATTCCTCCTTCGACCTATTCCTTGACACTGAATCGAAATCCAACAGTGGGTGGGATCGTAAGTGGCGCGGGGCAGTATACCGAGGGAACATCGGTATCCATATTGGCAACCCCCAGTGCTGGTTACCGGTTCGTTAATTGGACAAGAAATGGGAACGGAATCAGTGACCAGGCCAGCTATACATACCCAATGCCCAGCGAAGACGTGACCTTGACGGCAAACTTTGTGGAAGAAGCGAGTGATTGGTTCGCTGGATATGAAGTGTACATAAACTATGAAAGCGTCGGTGTCGACAGCTACATCTTGATTATCGATACAATCCCTGGCGCTGGTGTCAGCACGCTTCATTTTTCCACCATGCCCGGGGACAAGTCCGGATTACCCTCATCCGTTTCAGTACCAGGGAACAGAGTGGAAATCGATGATTTTTTCGCTTCAAACGACGCGCACCAAATTTTGGTCGAAGCAAGAGATTTAGCAGGAACTGTAATGGGAGACTCCATCGAGATTTCCATATTACCGGTATATGCCTTTGAAATTTCTGATCCCTGGATTGCGGCAGTGGATGAGTCCTCAGACATTCTTCACTTTATAGATGTTTCTGTTCAAGTACGAGGAAGCCTTGTACGATCCATTCATGTTGAAGCGGCCTTTGATGAGTGGATTTATGAAGTGCCTCCGAACAAGACCGTTGTGATTGATGGGAATTTTACACCAGATTCGAGTATCCATCAGGTGAAGATCACTGCCTTGAATGAATCCCAGAGTCCGATTGGGGCTTCGTACCTTGTGAGTGTGGTGAAAGACTAAAAAAGGAAATTCCTTCGAGTGTAGAGAAAGGCGGGAATCGTATGCGCAAAAAAACAAGAAGAACTTTTTGGTTCTTTTCTGTCATTCTGATACTGGCTGTGGTTTTGGTTGGATGCATAGCGGAAGACTTTTTCCTTCCCGTTCGTTTAACCGGGAAAGCCGTAAGAATGGATTCCGATCCCTTTTTCGCCTTTTCAGAATACTGCTTGACTCTAACCCTCCGCGGAAAGGCAACTTCTGTTGATATATTCGAAGGAGATCAGCTCCTTGATACAGTACCCGCAAAGCCCGAGATCCATTATTGGCCTTTGGTGACTGATATTGACTGCCAATCAATCACGTTGATTGCCCGAGACCACCAAGGCAAAAGCCTTTGGGAAGTATCCGTTCCTTTGGAATCCCGTACAAATTGGCTCCGTACCTTATCATCACAAGACAGTCGGGCAGCGGAAAACGCGGGGTTATACTACATAACGGGAAACGTCTGGTTGTTCTATTCATTCCCGTACATGGGCTCAAAGAGCGGCGCATACCGAAGAGAGATCCGAAATGCCGTGCAAAGCCTTCCTGCGCAGGAAGTCTGGGTATTGGTTCCCATCGAGGGTACCCCGTGGGTCTGTCCGTTAGAATCTTTCCGAGAAAATCCTGGAAATGTGATTCCTCTGGAAGACGTCCAGCCAACCGATGCTTTTCCAAAGAGAGCGGTTGATTTCAGCAGAACGCATTGGTTGGATCCTGCAATTCCCGAATGGCTGGATCCCGCAGAAATGGACCACGCTACGGCTATATCCGATGGACAAGGGCTTTGGATCACGCTCTCCTATACACAACCCCTGATGGCCTCCTTGGCCTTTCTTGATCCAACCCAATTCCGACTCTCTCAGGCAGACGAATCCGTTCTCCCAAACGCAATCCAATCCGGTGACCCCGACACCCAATTGATTCTCCATTTCAATCCGCTTCCTCCGGGCGGGCCGGATGCTCTGACAATTGTCTATACCCAGAGCGCTGATGAAGAAAACCGCTTGAAAGATTTCTCGAACCTTGTGGATGTAAAATCCGATGACGATCAACCTGTGGCAATCCAGCAGAAATTTACTCTGACCTTGAATGCCAGTCCGACCCAGGGGGGAGCGGTTTTTGGGGATGGAGAATACGATGCAGGTGAACAGGTGGTCATAACCGCTACCCCCAACGAAGGGTATCGGTTTATCCATTGGCGCGCAAATGGAACTGTGATCAGCGATCAAGCCATCCACACCTATCCCATGCCATCGGAGAATGTGAATCTGGTGGCAAACTTTCAACAGATAACTCCTGACACCTATACCCTCACACTGGAAGCCGCTCCCCCAGAAGGGGGTACGGTTACAGGCACAGGCATTTATGAAGAAGGAGAAGAAGTCCAAATCACTGCCACATCTAATGAAGGATATTTCTTTGTAAACTGGACAGGAAATGGTGAGGTAGTTCGTCCAGATGCTCAACATATCTACATGGTGCCGCCTCAGAATACCACCTTGGTTGCGAACTTTGCCCTTACTCCGGATATGGTCCAGGTTCAAAACGGGGTCTTCCAGATGGGTGATGAGGTTGGCGACCTATGGTGGACGACTCGACCCGTCCACTCAGTAACCTTAACCTATGATTACTGGATTGGGAAGTTTTTGGTTACTTTCGAGCAGTATGACATCTTCTGTGAAGCAACGGGAAGAAGCAAACCCGGAGACGAAGGCTGGGGGAGAGGACTCAACCCTGTCATTCACGTGAGCTGGTGGGATGTGATTGCGTACTGCAACTGGCTGAGTGAAAGAAACGGATTGGCTGTGGCCTATGACAGCGATGGAAAGCTGTTGAACCGAGATGGAGAGATCACGGAAGACATCAGACAAGTGGAAGGGTACCGACTGCCCACAGAAGCAGAATGGGAGTATGCAGCTTCCGGTGGACACCAAGCGCTGCCCATTCCACCAAGATTCCGGTATGCAGGAAGCGACAACATTGATGACGTTGCGTGGTACGGTGGCAATTCCGGAGGAAGAACCCACACGGTGGGAGGAAAACAAGCCAACCCACTTGGTTTGTACGATATGAGCGGAAATGTCTGGGAATGGTGCCATGATTGGTACGGAAATTATTCAAGTTCTGCAAAGACAGACCCAATAGGCCCCTCCAGCGCTTCGAACCGCATCATGCGGGGAAGCACTTGGAGTCAACATAGTTTGGATTGGTGTCGAGTCGCCTATCGCACCAGTTCCTCCCCGAATACACGCAATTCCGGTCTTGGATTCCGTCTTTCAAGGACGGATGGGATAGATAAAGCGATGATCACTGTAGAATCAAGTCCGACTGCTGCAGGTGATGTTCGGGTCAATTCTGGCGATTGGTCGACTCACCAGCAGGCTAATCTTGATATCGGATCGCAGGTCACAGTGGAAGCTCGGGCCAATGAAGGATATGAATGGGAAGGATGGTATGAGGGGAACACAAAAGCCAGTGATCAAGCAGTTTATGTCTTTGACGCACCCGATCAGAATCGTTCCTTGAAAGCATCTTTCCAAGAAGCGATTCCAGGAGAACCCGTAACCATCCGGTCTAAAGCCTTTCCCAATTTTGGTGGATGGGTGGGAATCGATGATCATGACCTGAGCGAAGAATTTGAAGAAGAAATTCCTGGGGGCCAAAGTGTGATCTTGAGGGCGCAACCCCATGAAGGATGGGTTTTCATGGGCTGGTGGGAGGCAGGGTTGGATGATCACCAGCCGCTCGGAACGGAAGAAACATGGGTCTACCAACCCGATGGAGATATCGATCTCATCGCTCTTTTCGATCCAAACATCGATGGTCAGACCGAATGGGATTTTCAAGCGACCTTGACCCTGTCGAGCCCAGTGTTACTCGTATACGAAACTTCCGGAAGTGGAACAGTAACGATCACACAGGGTCCGGTGCGTATGATCGGATCAGCTACCTTTCCTGCGCCCGATTTATCATCCATTTCGGAAGCCTCAGTACGAAGCATCCTTGCCTATGGCCTAAGAAGGACTTTGGCAAAAGCCTTCCCAGCGCTTGCTCCAGTGCCATCGCGAGAGCGGGTGAACATTCCTCCGGAGAATACCATCCACATCCGAGGGCCAGAGAATGGAGAATTCACCATGGACTATGATGTGACCTTTCATGATTTCGATCCGGAAGATCCTTATGATTCTTCGGTCACGCTGGCATTGGCGAGATTCGGAGTGGATGATGAGTATATCTACATAGTCGTGGAAATCGATCCCATCCGTTTGGATCCTCAAGAAGTCGAGTTCCGAGTGAACCTATTGTCCATTACAAATGAAGAACAAGAGGAACAAGAGGAGATTACAGGGTATCTGGATTGTATTGTGTCGCTTCGTTTATGAGAGACATTCGGGTCTAGACCCATCCCAATAGGCCTTCGCGAGGATACAAAACTGTTTTTCTTCGTTCCCATTGCACCCAGATGGGTTTGTGAAAGGCAGATGCATTCGTGGTATAATTGGGCATCGAACGGGGGGTTTGTTCCTGAATGGATCGGATGGATCGAGTACGTAAGGTATCCTTTTATCTCTTTTTCTTCATCGGATTGTTCTCCATCTTCTGGTATGTCGTTCCAAGACATGAATATGATATGGGGGCTTCTCCTGTTGCGTTGGGATTTGATGAGCGGTATGTGGGCGAGATGGCAAGCTTTTATCTCATGCACGACGCAACCCAAATGGGACCGCGGAGTTCTCGTGTCATCTATGTTTTTGATTTCTCGATCCATTCGATGGATCAGCTTGAGCCCTCTCTGGAGAGCCGCAAAGGACATAAAGTCATTTTTTTCGAGCAACCGCCCGATGCCTTGACTCCGCAATCGTTGGCCGAAATGCTGGACCAATATGAAATCACGGTCGGTTTTTTGGAAATGAACCCAGTGAGTGAATTGGTTCGGCAAGCGTTGGCTTTGCGGGCGCCAGATCAGCAAAATCAGGTTTTTCGGGTTCACACCATCAAAACGCAAGAACCGGTGAATCTTGGACTCAGTTACCCCATGATCCTCCGTCGATGGATCCGCGCAAAACAAGAACGGAGCATTGATTTTTTCTGGATTCAGCCTTTAGCGCAAGAAATCGGTGTTGACTATCTACAGTACGGGATTGATATGGCCCGGCTCTTTTCCATGAACCCGGAGATCGTTACCATTCCGGTTCCAGTTCAGACTTGGTTTCAAGTTCTTCTGATCATTGGGGGGTGCGCGCTCCTGATTTCATACAACCCCTATCTGTTTTTGGGTGTGCTGGGGTATCTGGCTTGGGTTTTTATCCAACGAGGCGATCCCTTATCTGCCTTTTCGGGTATGGTGGCTGCGCTGGGGATTGCCGGAGTTTTTCGGGAATACCGATCCATGGGTAGTTCTCCATTGGTCAAATACCTCACTTTGATTGCCCTAGCCACGATTATCGGTATTATGGTAAACGCGATGAACTTTCGCTTTGAGACAGTATATCAGATCCTGCTTCCGCAAGGGGTGAAGCTGACTTTGTTCTTTCTCCCCTTTTTGGTTTTTTTACGGGAGTTTGCATTGTATGGGGCGAAAAACATGAAGGTGCGAATCAATTGGTCGGATCTGATGCTGTTGATTGTCCTGTTGTTGGTTGGAATCTATGCCATTACCCGCACAGGGAACAGCGCGTTGGTCCTCAATATCGAACGTCAATTTCGCGATTGGTTGGAGATTACCCTGGGCATTCGGCCGCGCTTCAAGGAGGTTGCTGGCTATGCGGCTTTGTGGTTGTATCTGTTCAATCGGCATCATACTCTTGGACGATACGCTTTTTTGGTGCCTGTGTTGGGTGTGATTGGAATCACTACAACCGTAAACTCTTTTCAGCATGTTCATACGCCCCTGCTGACTGTTTTTTTGCGGCAAATGATGAGCATCGGGATCGGTACTTTGTTCGGGATCGGAATCAGCCTTGTTTTGCCCCGGAATATCGAGGTGAGTCGTGAACATACAACCGCTTCTCCATGAATCAGGGGTGTTGTATCAGGTTCGAAAGCCCATCCGATACCTGGGAGGAGAGTATCTCTCCGCTTCTCCTGGTTCACATGAAGACCTATCGTTCTTGTTAGCCTTTCCCGATATCTACGATATTGGGATGAGCCATCTGGGTTTGAAGATCTTGTATGAGCAACTCAATGCCATGGAAGGTGTCCATGCCCATCGCGCTTTTCTGCCTTGGATTGATATGCATACGTGGATGATTGAACATGGGATTCCATTGTATGGACTGGAAAGTTTTCGACCCGCGAAGAAATATGACGTGATTGGGATCACTCTTCAATACGAATTGAGCTTTCCGGGCGCTCTTGAGGTTCTTCGTCTGTCTGGTGTCGCGCTTCAATCTCAGGAGAGAGAGCAACATGACCCATTGATTCTGGGCGGAGGTCCCTGCGCCTCTAACCCAGAACCTTTGGCCCCTTTTTTCGATGCCGTTCTGATCGGTGAAGGGGAGGAAGCAATACAGGAGATTGCTCATGTTCTTAAACCATTGAAAGGGAAAGATCGGGATACCAAGTTGGATGCGCTATCTGGCGTACAAGGAATCTACATTCCAACCCTGCATACCCAGAATCAAATCACGATTCCCAAACGCTCAGTCAACCTTTCCAATGTGCAGCCCCCGGTATTTCCTGTGATTCCCTTCACTGACGTGGTGCATAATCGAGCGCAGTTGGAACCATTGCGGGGATGTTACCGGGGATGTAAGTTCTGTCACGCCTTCGCTGTATATCGCCCCTATCGGGAACGAAAAGCGGATGCAATTTTCCAGAACGCAAAGACATTGCTAGAAAACACTGGGTATGATGAGATTTCTCTTCTTTCTTTGAGCACTTTGGATCATTCCGAAATCCAAACCATTCTTTCCACCTTGGTTCCGTATCTTCAAGATCGAGGCATTTCCCTATCCATTCCATCCACCCGAGCGGATCGGTTTGGATTGGATTTGGCCGAAGAGATTTCTTCTCTGAAAAAAAGCGGGTTGACCATTGCTCCAGAAGCCGGCTCACAACGATTGAGGGATCGAATCCGAAAGAATCTGACGGAAGAAGAGATTTTGTCAACGGTTACACTAGCCCGGCAAAAGGGATGGAGGAAAATCAAACTGTATTTTATGGTAGGATTGCCTCAGGAAGAACCGGAGGACCTCGATGCTATTGTCGATCTGATCCGAAAGATTCGGGGGGTTGGGATGAAGGACATCCGGATTAGTGTCGCTGGGTTTGTCCCAAAACCTCATACCCCCTTTCAATATGAAAAGCAGGCCACCGTAGATGAGCTGTATGAGAAATTCAGTCGATTGATGCCGCTTCGGAATTGGGCCAAAGTGGAATTCCATGATCCCTACCTCTCTTTTCTCGAAGGCATGATATCCCGGGGAGATCGGAAATTGGCTCCTTTGATCCAGTGGGTTCAGGAGGGGGGGGGATTTCTTGAAGCGTGGAAGGACCTGTTCGATCGCAATCGATGGTTTCAGGGCTTGATGGCACTCGGAATCGATCCCAAAACCTATACCCGCGGGAGGAATGAAGAAGATCCTCTTCCTTGGGAGCGCTTTGGCAAGGATTGTACACATCGGACACAGAATGAATCCATATCCCGATCGAATGGAGACAGAGGAGGAAATCGCATTGATCAACCGTCCCAAAGGCACTGCTGATATCCTGGGAACCGAGATCCCATACTGGGATTTTTTCGAAAATTCTGCGCGAGCGGTCGCCCGATCGTTTGGGTATCAGGAAATTCGAACGCCTGTTCTTGAACGCACCGAGCTGTTCGTGCGAGGCGTGGGCGACAATACGGATATCGTTCAAAAAGAGATGTACACCTTTGAAGACAAAGGAAACAGGAGTATGACGCTTCGTCCGGAAGGAACGGCTCCGGTAATCCGAGCTTTTATCGAAAACTCCCTTCGAACAGTCCATCTGCCCCATAAACTCTTTTACTTTGGACCGATGTTCCGGTACGAACGCCCTCAGGTGGGCAGACAACGGCAGTTTCATCAGTTCGGGATCGAGTTGGTGGGGTCTTCGCTGCCGATTTCGGATGGGGAAGTGATCTGGTTTTCGGTGTTCCTTTTGGAAACTCTGGGATTGAAACGTCATGAGCTTCAGATCAACCATCTGGGATGCGAAGGAGACCGCGCGCGATTTCGCCAAGCCCTGATCGACTATTATACCCCCCAAGCCGAGCATTTGTGCGCGGATTGCAACCGGAGGCTATTGATCAACCCATTGCGGCTCTTGGATTGCAAAGTCCCCGGGGATGTCGAACGGAAGAAAGAAGCCCCTTCTCTTTCCCAGTTTTTGTGCGATCATTGTCTGCGCGATCGAGATCAAATCCATGCTTATCTGGGACATTTGGGAATCCCGTATGTTCATAACGAACGCTTGGTGCGCGGATTGGATTATTATACGGGAATGGTATTCGAAGTGATCTATCCCTTTCAGGATCGAACCTTTGATATCCTCGGTGGGGGCCGATACGATCGGTTGATTGAGAGCCTGGGCGGAGGATCGATCCCATCAGTGGGCTTTGCTTGCGGGATAGAACGGATTGTAGAGATCATGAAAGAAGAACAGATCGGGATCCCGGATCATCATTCTCCTCAGGTATATATTCTCACCCTTGGGGAAGAGGCGCGGAGCAAAGGATTGGTCGTTGCCGATTTTCTTCGAAAACGGGCCATCAGTGTCGTGATTGATCTGATGGATCGAAATATCTCTCATCAGATGAAATACGCATCGAAAATCAACAGCCGGTTTACCGTACTTATCGGAGAAAACGAGCTGCAGAGGGGTGTGTATACGGTGAAGGATATGGAATCAGGCGCTCAGACTGAAGTGGATGATACATGGATCGAGAATTATTTGCTGGAAGAGTTAAAGGATTAAGGCGGATTCGCATTGAAAATCGTTTCCTACCTTTCCTGGATCAGTGGCCTAACCATTTTTATCATCGGATTTCTGTTCTTTTTGATCATGAATCAAATGGTTTTTCAGCAACAATTGGTGCTTCAGTCCGTTAATGCAACCCGCCTGATTCAATTGGTTCAGCAATCCGTGATTGATACCACCTATGGCATCCCCATGGAATCAGGGTTTGCAGACCAATTCCGAGATTTGCTGGAGGTTCACAAAACGTCTGCGCCATTGCCTATCTTGTGGGGCAGAGATCTTATGCAGCGGTGGGAAACAAAAAACCAGCAATTGCATCGCGTGATCGACCGATTGATCCGAGATTGGGAAGTGGCAGACGCAGATGAACTCATGGATCTCTATACCCGAGCCCGCCCTGCCATCAAGGAAAACATGGGAGATTTGGAGAAATTATACACAGAGGCCATGAACCAAAACCAAATGATCCTCTTGGGCGGTTTGATCTTTGCCTTGGGATTGATTATTGTTTTCCAGATTTTGGTCTTTCGTCCTCTGCGGTTGGATGCGCGTCATGTGGTGCAAAAGCGATTTCACAAGCTGTTTTTTTCTGATTTGAGTCAATTATCCAAACGGAAAAGGAGTCGGTTCGAATAATGAATCCCAAACGAATGTTATGGATTATGCTCGCTGTCGTCGTTGCTTTTACTTTATTCAACCTATTTAGCACCTTCCAACAAGGACCCCAACTCGACCAGGTTTCATATCGAGCAGTGTACGTCTTTGATTGGGAAGGGTACACAACAATGGAAAACCTGGCGGTTTTCACGCATGAAAATCAACAAGAACTCGAAAATACGGGCGCCCAGTTTAACGCAATCAGTATGGAAGACAAAATGAAGGACTACGCCCAAGGAATGAAGCAGTTATCCGAGAAAATGACCCATCCCGTTGAAGTGATCGCTTATGAGGCCACCGCATACCGAAAAGGCGCATTCCTGGAGATTGTTGAAACAGGAAAAGTGCAGGGATTGACAACAAGTCGGGGCGAGCTATGGAAAACCGGATTTGGGGATAATCAGTTGGTGCTTCAGGAGAATGTCCAACTGGTGTTTATCCTTCCGGATGACGCCCGGATCATCGAAGTAGTACCCGAACCATCGAAGATTGAAGGGGTTGTGCTCACTTGGTCAGATCCGGGCCCGTTGCCTTTTCCCGTTGTGACATACGAGCGAAGGGATTAGGTGATCCCGCGAGAAGCAAAGGAAGGTACAGATCCTTGTGTGGATGAAAAATTGGAAGTTCTGGCTGGTTTTCCTATTACTGCTGGTTATGGGGGTTGGATTTGCCGTTCCGATTCAACTCCGGACAGTTCCCGGAAATGTGAGTGTTTATATCAATGGGGTTCTGTTTGGGATTTCGGACAGGATGGGGGTTGTCTCTGATCTTTTCTTCCTTAGTCCGGGGCATCATCGGTTTTCAGCGGACAAACCGGGGTATGAGCGTTTCGATGCTGTTTATCATATCCAAGAAGCGACATCGATCACGCTAAGCCTGAAACCCGCTGGTGTTCTTCGGATTGTTGCCACCCCTCAAGAGGTGGAAATTTTCGTGCAAGGCGAGTTATGGGGCCAGGGAACAGCGGAACGAACCCTTCCAGTAGGGAAGTATCTGGTCGAAGCGCGCTTGAGCGGATACCTTACTCGTTCTTTTTATGTGGAGGTGCAGCAATACTTTACCCGTGAGTTGTCGGTCGATCTGAAGAGAGAAGGGAAAACCGAAATCGTTTCCCAACCTGCGGGAGCCCGAGTAAGCATTGACGGAATCTTTCGTGGGTTCACTCCATTGGAGCTTTATCTCCAACCCGGTCTGCACTTGATGGTTTTTGAAACAGAATGGCATTATCCCACTTCGCAGATGGTTTCGATCGTGGGCGCTTTGGAGAACAAAATCTTCCAAGAACTGGAACCCTTCGCTCACCTTGCGATCCAAAGCGTTCCAGAAGGCGCGACAGTCATTTTTAACGATCAAGAAATTGGAAAAACCCCTTTAACCTTGAAGGGATTGAAAACCGGAAGGCATCATATTCAAATTGAAGCGAACGGATACCTTCCCAAGAGCCAAGACCTTTTTTTGCGTCCGGGTGAAAACCAAGTAGACCTGCGTTTGGATGTCAAGCAATATAAGTTGACCGTGGAATCCACTCCAGCAGCCGCTGTTTGGATCGGTAATCGGGAGATCGGGATTACACCGCTAGAGGTTGAAGCACCGCACGGCTCGCATCTGGTGCACCTAAAAAGCGGAACATTGGAATGGATGACTTGGGTTGACCTATTTGACAACCAGTCGGTCCGAGTCGACCTTACCAAAGACACCACCATTCAGATCGAGATCTTGCCTGCTGGAGAAGCCTTTGTGATGCACCTAGGCAATCAGTATCCCTTGCCTCATCTAATCAACACGACAGAGGGTTTGCACACATTTGACATCGTTCGAGCTGGGTATCCGGTCCGACGCAGGATTTACAAATTGAACGCGGGTACCATCTATCAAGAGGTAATCAACTTGGAAGGCGAAGCCTCCTTGTTTGTGGTGACGCACCCGACTGGCGCGACAGTCTATTGGATGGGTGAGCCGATCGGCCAAACCCCTTTGCGGGATGTTCGTGTGCGCCCGGGAAGCGGAGAGATCCGATTTGTATGGCAACGGGGAGAGCTGAAAGAAACTGTCACCTTATTGGACGGTCAGACCTATACTCTTTCTCGAGAGCTTCCAGGTCACACAAAACTGATTATAGACTCTTTCCCCAGTGGGTTGCGGGTATACTTGAACGGTCAGGAAGTTGGAATCACGCCTATGCAGATTGAAGTGCGTTCAGGAACCCATGAAATCGAAGTACGTGGTCCGGATATGGAACGACAGGTTCAAACAGTCAACCTAACCGGTGAAATGCAACGGAAGGTCAATTTTGTCTTTTAGGAGGGTTTCGATGCGCAGATACTTGGGTTTGGTGCCTTTGTTTCTCCTGTTCGTATTGATCATCCCCGCTCAAATACCCCGGGATGTCGAACCCACCCTGGATGTGTACGAGCAGGTTCAACGGATGGTACAAACGGGGATTATGGATGTGGACCACCAAGGGAATTTCCGCGGTTTGGATCCTATTAACCGGTTTGAACAGGCAGCAATCAGCGTTCGCTTAATCGATTACATCATGGGAAGCGGGCCGATCAAAGACGCCTCTGGTTTATCCCTTCGCGTTGCCCGCTTGGAGCAGTCGATTGAACAGCAGAAGACTTCGATCGACACGCTTCGCCGTAGGTTGGAAACTCTGGAGTTCAGTTTGAGCCGCGAAGAACTGGACGCCCTCGAATTTCGACTCAATCGGATGAAAGACGAAGTGTTGGCCCAAATGCAGAACCTGGAGTCGAGGACCCAATTTATCAGCGGGTACTCCGATTTTTTGGTTGCCGTTCAAGAAGAGCTCCGGAACTTGCATTCCGTGGTCCGAGAACAGGACTCTCGGCTCATTGCCAATGAAGCCAACGTCGGCCGCTTGCTGGAATACCTTCGCCAGTACTCTACTTTGGATACTTGGATGCCTACGGTCGATTCAAAGCTAGCGGGGCATGATTCGCGGCTCGGAGAATTGCGAAACCAAATGCTCCGATTGGAAGAACGGATCAAAACCGTGGAGCAGTATGAACTTCGGTTGAATACTTTGGAGATGGATTACCGAAACTTGCTTCCAGTCATGGATCAGGCAAAAAAGGTTCCGCAGATTCAGGAAGCGCTCCTGGAACAGGAGAAACGCCTATATCATGCGGAAGTCTCCATCGCGGTGGTCAACAAGCTTCAACAGGATGTCGATTATCTCAAAATTGAGAATGATCGAATAAAAAGCGAACTGATGCAAGCAACTCAAAACTACTGGTACGCAATCGGTCTGGGGGCCTTGGGTATGGCTGTCGGTATTGGGGCTTTTCTCTACGCCTTTTCATTGAGTGGACCGGGAATGTAATGTGCGCACTCAGGACTTTGACTTTGCTCTTCCGCAAGAACAAATCGCTCAAATCCCTGTAGAACCCAGAGACCACTCCCGATTGATGGTCGTGGATCGAACTGATGGATCCATCGGTCATCATAGATTCTATGAGATCGGTCAATGGCTCCGACCAGGTGACCTGTTGGTAGTCAACAATACGCGAGTGATCCCTGCCCGTTTGATTGGTTACAAACCTACTGGGGCTCAGATTGAAGTCTTCCTTCTTGAACCTGACCCGAAGTTTCCAGCTGATGCCAATACGCAACAATGGAAAACTCTGGTCCGGCCAGGGAGAAAAATCCGACCTGGGGAACGAGTATCCTTTGGCGAGGGCTTATTCGAAGCTCTTTGTGTCGAGCGAACCGAAGAAGGCGGACGAATCATGCGATTTCTTCGAACATCTTCCTCTGGTTTGTCGATCCAACAATCCATGCGTCAGTCGGGTCAGATCCCTTTCCCCCCCTATGTCGAGAAGCCTTTGGATGATCCAGAACGATATCAGACCGTCTTTTCAACCCAGGAAGGCGCTGTAGCCGCACCAACTGCGGGACTCCATTTTACCCCACCCCTTATTGAACAGTTGAAATCTCAAGGCATTCATTGGGCGGAAATCACGCTGCATGTTGGAATTGGTACCTTTCGACCCATTCAGACCGAACGGGTTGAAGACCACGAAATCCATTCAGAATGGTTCCATGTTTCACCGTTCACTTTGGAGCAGATTTCCCATGCCCGAAAAAACGGAGGCAAGATTGTAGCCGTTGGTACCACAAGTGTCCGGGTACTGGAGACAATCGCTCGCAACGCTCCAAATCAGGAAGATGGAGGTTTTGCAGGAAAAACGGAGATCTATATTTATCCTCCGTATCCCTTCCAATTGGTTGACCGGATCATCACAAACTTCCACCTGCCCCGATCTAGTCTTCTTCTTCTAGTGAGCGCCTTCAGTGGCCGTGAGTTGATTTTGCGCGCCTATCAGAAAGCCGTTGAGACTGGATACCGGTTTTTTTCTTTCGGTGACGCATGCCTCTTGAAGTGAAACCGAAGAAACCAAGCACTGTCGCTTTGGCGGGTCTTGCATCCGCTCTATCTATGGCCGCTTTGTGGGCCGGTTTTTTGATTCCCATCTCGCGAACGGCCTTTTTGATCGCGACCTCCATCATTCTGTATATATCCATTCGATACGCGAGTCAAAAAATCGGTCTGATTGCCTTTGTCTCAACTGTTTTGTTGGGCTTTCTGCTCATCCCTTCCCGATCGGTGGTCTTTTCCTATCTTCTGATCTTCGGTATGTATCCTTTGTGGAAAGGACTCCTATTGAACATGCCGAGGAAAATTCAATGGGTACTCAAACTGGCTTTCCTAAATGCTATGGCGCTGGGAATTCTTTGGGTTGCTGCTTGGATCGTTGGAGACCTCTTTCCCATATGGGATCGACTCCAAAACTGGCACAAATACATAGTTCTTTGCGTCATACAAGGAGGATATGTGATTTACGACATCCTATTGGACTATACTTACGTTGTTTTCCACCGTTTTTATCACCGACACTTCACTCGTTAGGAGGAATCGATTGTGAACAAACTATGGGTATGTATTCTCGCTGGTATGTTGATCCTGACCGGCCTTTTCGCTCAGGATCTCGAAGGATACGCGCTTTCTTTGTCCAAAGGGGGGGAAGAAACGGGTATCGGTGTTTCTTGGGAGGATATCGAGTATGTTTTTGAGAGCCAACTCGATTATTTCTATCAATATGAAGGGTTTGACGCGGTCTTTGATGGGCTTTTCGTCAAATTTGACATAGCAGAAAACTTGGCTCAAGAACGGTTGCTTGAACTATACCTGGCCGATAACCCCGAGCCAGTAGACCCGGGACTCCTCAGTCTTCGGGTGTCAGAGACAGTCCTGATGCCGGGTGATGAGCCTTACATTACCCTGGAATGGATCGAAGCGGAGTTCGGTTCGATGGATGAATACATCCAAACCATGACCCAACAAATCGAGTTGGAGATGCAAAAAGAGCTCCTCTACAAGAAGCTTTCCCAAGTAAGCCGTGAAGAGATGGAGGCGTATTTTGAACAGGAACGCCAAACTCTTTCCCGCGATTACAATCGGGTTTGGGCCAAACATATTCTTGTTGAGACCTTGGGAGAAGCCGAAACCCTAAAAGAAGCCATTCAAAGCGGAGAAATCTCTTTTGACGATGCGGCTGCCGTATTCTCGTTGGATGCGTACAACAAAAACGAGGGCGGCGATCTGGGTTGGTTCTATTATGGGCAGATGGTTCCGGAATTTGAACAAGCCGCTTTTGGTTCCCAACCCGGCTCACTGGAAGGTCCTGTGCAAACTCAATATGGATATCATCTGCTCTATATCGTCGATTTAGAAATCCTCACAGAGTATGAGCAATTCGATTCAACGGACCTCTTTTTTTCCATTCAGAGAGAGATGGGACAAGAAAAATACCATCATTTTATGAACGCATACGCCCAGAGTCATCAGATTGATTACACATATTATGGCAATCTAAAAGCCCTGATGGATTTCATCAACGTGTACACGCTCGGTTTTGAAACGGGCGATTTTTCTCGCGCGCTTCGTTTTTTGCGGGACTATTCGGTTGCTCTGGGAGACATGGACGGATTGGCTTTTTACGAGATTGCATTGGAAGCAGTATTGGAAGCCTATTACTACGGTATGATCATGCTCAGCGATGAAGATTACGACTTGTATCTTTCCAAGCGATTGGATAACCTAAAAACCCTTTCCCAAATTCCCCAAGCGGAATATTCGGCCCTAATCAAGTATTTCCAATTGAACCCGAGCGATTCCGATATGGCCATCCGCCTTTTCGAAGCGCACATCCATCGATTATTGGAAATGACCTATGACGATTTCATGTTTATGTATTATGGAGAAGCGATTATCAACAACTTGATGCAGGTTCGGCCGATGGTTGCGGAAATCGCCTATGATGAGAAATCCTCTGTTCCAAACCAAATTAAAGCGCTCATCCTCATCGCTGAGATCGATTTATTGGCAGGAAATGAAGAATCCGTTCTATTGCTGATGAAACAAGTTTTGGAGCTTGATCCAGAACATGAATACGCTCAGTTTATACTAAACGCGGTGCCGGAACCCAAGTAAAAGGATTGAAGCGCTGTTCTCATTCAATCCAACCATTCCCAGGGCGCATATCCGCGCCCTGGTTTTTTGGGAGGGGATATGCCAATGGAAGTGGAGATCGCCCGGAAAACAATATTTGAAGGGACCATCATCACCGTTCGAATTGATCGGGTTCGATTGCCGAATGGAAAAGAAGCAACCCGTGAAGTTGTATCCCATCCGGGCGCAGTTGCCGCATTAGCAGTTACCCCGGAGAAAAAGGTTTTGTTGGTTGAGCAGTTCCGAAAACCCATTGAGAAAAACCTTCTGGAAGCGCCTGCAGGAAAGCTGGAACCAAACGAATCGATTGAATCGTGCGTGAAAAGAGAGTTGGCAGAAGAGACAGGGTATCACAGCGATTGCTGGATCCCGATGGGATCGATCTTTACGACAGCCGGATTCAGCGATGAGAAAATCTGGCTTTTTCTTGCTTTGAACGCTCAGAAAGGGGAAGCCCAACCGGATGAAGACGAATTCCTTTCCGTTCATACGGTTGATTGGGGTTGGCTTATGCATCAAGCGGAAACGGGTGGTATTGAAGATGCAAAGACCCTTGCCCTTCTGATACGAGCAAAAGTTAAAGTGGAAGCCTATTTTGACGATATACCTACTGACAGGAGGGAAGCATTTTGATCATACTCATTCGCAACGGTGAAGAAATTCAGCTGTCCGAAGAAGCGTACGACACCTTCGGGAGCTTTTATGACGCTCATAAAGTGGAAGGCGAGGTTCTTGCTTTCCTGTCCATAAATGATCAAGAGATTCCTGTTGACCGGGTCCAGGAGCTAACGAAAGCCCGTTTTGAGGGAGGAGAAAAGATCGTAATGGATTTTGAACCTGCGGTCAGTTTTACCCTCAAACTGCTCGCAAACATCGAGGAGTATATCCGTTCTTTTCAAAAAGCAGTGCCCCAATTCGCTACCTCGATCGCTCAGGGAGATCCGAAAGCCATAGAAAGCATGTCGAACGTATACGAGGGAATCAAAGCCCTTGAAACCATGAAAGAAAGCTTGTTTGCTTTAACCGGCACCACAATCTCCGATTTTGGTCAACTAAAAACCAAAGAGTCAGAGTTAACGGGGATTCTTCGCCAAATCAATCAGGATTTGGAAAGCAAAAACTTCGAGTCATTGGCCAAAGTCTTAGGAGAACAATTACCGATGTCTTTGTCTTTTTACAATGAGTTGTTCGCACAGGCAAAAGAGTTGCTGATCCAGAAACGTTCCTAAAAACCGATCCTTGATCAAAGCTGACAGAAGAAGCAAGAAGGGAGAGATACAGATGGTGAAACGCGACTATCTGGAAAACCAGATCACAACCGCCACCCCTGCGAAGTTGGTCGAAATGTTGTACACAGGATCCATTCATTTTTTGGAAACGGCCATAAGAGCAATTGAAAACAAAGATTTCGACTTGGCTCATGCAAAAATAACCCGGGTTCAAGATATCGTGATGGAACTCAATGTATGTCTGGACCTAGAAAAAGGCGGAGAGATCGCGCAGGGCCTTCGATCATTGTATCTCTTTATGTATGATCAGTTGATTAAAGCCAACACCAAAAAGGACTCAGCACTGGTGATCGAGGTTCAAAAGCTTCTGATCGATTTGAAAAACACTTGGGTTCAGGCCATGAAAGATCAGGGATCCCTTGCCGAGAAACTGCCCAACCCGAACCAATCACGGCTTAACGTTGCAATTTAACAGGTTTTGCGTAAACATCCCGTTCAATTTTGCCACCGGATACCTTCCGATAGAAGAAGAAGGTAAGGATTGCGTTGAGCAGGTAAAAACCACCGCTGATCGCAAAAAGAGTCGTATACCCATTCGCAGATGTGACCATGAATCCAAACGCAAAAGTAGCCAAAGCGCGCATTGAGTTGTTCACAAGGTTGGAAAGCCCTTGGATGCTTGTTACGGTATTTGGAGGAAGATGAGAAAAGACAAGGACGGATACGATCGGATTCACCATGTTCATTAAAACAAAACGCATAGAGTAGGTGGCGGTGAACCCCAAGGGTTCTCGGATAAATGCCATGGCAAAAATCATGGGAACAACTAAGAAATGGCTCCATAGAAGCAAGCGGGAAGGTCCCACGAATCGCCCCATTTTCGGGCTCAATATCGAACCTACAGCCGTAGCCAACTGAGTAATGGCTAGAACCACCCCAATCAGCGTCGCGGATAATCCAAAAAGATCTCGAAAGATCAGATTTCCAAAATGGATAAACAATCCCGCGCCAAAACCAATACACATTGTTGATGAAAGAAAATAGAAGAGAACAAACTTCTGACCCCGATCAAATTGGAACTTCGCTTTTTCTCGGATAACCGTCTCGGGAATCTTTCGATACGGAATCAACGCGACGATTTCGATCGCAATCATGATAATCAAAGCGGTCTGCAACCCAAACAGATCTCCGAACCATCCACCAAGAAAATTCCCCGCTACCCCCGTAGCCATGTTTACCCCAAAGTTCATCCCAAACCATTTTGCACGCGTATCTTGACTGGTGTTGTGCAAAAGCAGGGTAATCAAAGTAGTCATTCTGCATGCGTTGAATCCCCCATATAGAAAAGAAAAGAGCAATAGAAGCGCGGGAGACAAGACTTGCACCCGCAACAGCCCAAAGATAATGGATCCAAGAATCGATATCAGGAGCATTTTTCTTCGACCCCATCGGTCTGCAACCATCGCGAGGAGAAACCCGAGGATCGCAGCCCCCCAAAGGATAAAAGACTGAGCGTTTCCGATGAGTATGTTCGAGACTTCCATCTCACGAAGATAAAGGTTGTAGACTGTATTGTATCCATGATGGGAAAGACCCACGATGAAGGTAAAACTCATGATTCGCGCAACGACCAGAATGATCCCTTCTTTTTCACAAATCCGATTTCGTTCGAAGCAATTATACCACAAACGGTTCGATAACCTAAGTATTTGATTGCGCAAACCAATCGGCTAGACTAATGGCCAAGAACCGCTCAAATCTGTTCCTGGATTTGGGTGGTTTCGGTAATCCCTTATGGGTTCAGGATCTGTTTGATTTCTTGAATGAATCGTTCGGTGGTCAGAGGTTTCGAAAGGAACCCATCAAATCCGGAGGACTTTGACAGGATTTTGTTCTTTTCTTCTGTTGCTGCACTCAACGCAATGATGGGGGTAGTCCTTTCTCTCTCTAGCTGGTGAATCAGAGACGCGGCTTCAATTCCATCCATCTCAGGCATAATGAGATCCATCAGGAGCAGGTCCGGTTTTGTTGTTTTCCATTGTTCCACCGCTTGCTTCCCTGTCCTGGCTTCCACCACTTCTGCATGAGGGAGGTTTTGGGCAATCATCGCCTTGACCAATTTCATGTTGATCGGGTGGTCTTCTGCAATCAAAATGGTATATCTGCGTTCTCTCCAATCTTCAGGCGGCCCGAAGGGATCGGCGATTTCCCTGTTCGGTCGTTCTTCATCGGATCTGTCGGGTGTATGAACGACCTTCGCGCGTAAGAGAAACGAGAAAGCGCTTCCTTGCCCGACTGAGCTTTGAACTTCGAGTATCGATCCCATTGCCTTCACAATCCTTTGCGAGATGGCGAGACCCAAACCGGTTCCCTGTTGTTTTCCGCGATCCGTTGGTTCGATTTGATAGAAGTTTTCAAATAGCTTTGCTTGGTGTTCTTGGGAAATACCGATCCCGGTATCCTGAACAGTAAACCGCAAATCAACCCCGTTCCGATCTTCTGTTTCACCGACAACCTCTACTTTTAGGATAACGGAACCTTGATCGGTAAACTTAACCGCATTTCCTAATAGATTGAGAAGCACTTGACGGAGTCGATCGGGATCGGTTTCTACTTGATCAGGGATATCAGGGGATAGTTCCATTTGCAATGCCAGGTTTTTTTCCATAGCGCTAAAGCGAACAGAATCTATGGATGATTGACACACTTCGATAACCGAGGCAGGACTGCTCCGGATTACCATCTTTCCCGCTTCAATTTTAGAAAGGTCCAGAATATCATTCACCAATACCATCAGATTCTGCGCTGAAGAAAGAATATATCCCACATTCGCTTTCTGGTCCTCATCCATATCTGTTTGGGAAAGGAGTTGCGCAAACCCAATCACCCCATTCAAAGGCGTCCGTATCTCATGGGATATGTTCGACACAAACATACTCTTTGCCTTGTTTGCTACGTCGGCCTGTTCTTTTGCCTGACGGAGTTGCTGTTCCATCTCTTTTCGTTCCGTTATATCCAAACAAGATCCGATATACCCCTGAAACCCTTCAATAGAGTCGATCATTGGGTGCGCGTGATCAAGAACCCATCGATACTGTCCATCATTCCGTTTCAACCGATATTCCATTGTAAAACTGTTCAAGCCCTCGTAGGCTTTATCGTAAGCAATCATACATCGCTTTCGATCCTCGCCGTGAATCTCGTTCAACCACAGCTTTCCTCGTTCGGTTTCCATTTGCTTTCCAGTAAAAGCCAACCACGGTTCATTCAGCCAAGCCGTGGTATGATCGGTTCCTGTCATCCAGATCATGGCCGGTGTGGAATTGGCAACAAAAGAAAAGAGTTGTTGGCTTTTCCGCAATGAAGCGTTGGCTTGGTTTTTTTTGGTGATTGCGCGAATCAAGGCAATGATAATCGCCAACTGAAGAGCCAGACCCAAAGCGATCAAGATATAGATTTGTGTCCTTTGAGAAGATAACTGCTGTTGGTCCGCTTTTTGTTGGGTAATATACATCGCGCTGAATGTAATCCCCAGCGTAGGATCGAGCGGGTCAAGATAGGATGTGGTTAACTGAACATCGATGACCGATCCATCCTTCCGTACCCACCTTGTTTCTATGGTACTTGTGATGGATTCTTCCAGAGAAGGATAGAGTTGTTGGCCTGCTCGTTCGAATTCTTCATCGCTAATGTAGATCATCCGGACGCTTTGGCCGATCAGTTCGTGAAGAGAATACCCGGTGATCAGCTCGGCCACTTCGTTGATTTCTATGATCCTCCGATCCTTGACAACCCCGATCGCCAAAGGGACACTCTGGAAGATGCTGGATAGTGTGCGTTCCTTTTCAAGCGCCTGCTCAACTGCTTCGACCCGTAGGGAAATATCATGGATGATCGAGAACAGGAGGTTCTGTCCTTCCCATACAACCGGCCATGCATACACTTCGACCGTACGAACCTCCCCACTCGCAAGCTTATGAGGAAAGATGAAATAGTTTCTTTCCTCAGCAAGTGCCGCCAAGCGTTCCTCCTGAACCTGAGAAGGAGTGAGGATATTGATCTCTTGTATGGCCATCGACCGGAGCTGATCCAAAGGATACCCGTAAAAAGAAACGGCGGCTTGGTTGGCATCCATGATCATTCCTGAATTTGGTTCGATCAAAAGCATGACAACCCCGTGCTCTTGAAAATAGGAAAAATCGAAAAACCCTTCGGAAGCGAAATCAACCTGGGCAATCAGGATGAAAAGAGAGCAGAAAAGGACGAAAATCCTTTGTTTCATGAGGGGGCTCCCCTTTTGTATTCATGATTGGAACTGTTCGATGAAGACGAATTTCCGGTTTGGGTTCGAAAACCCTGTTCTGATCCTACGATATTCCCTTTATTGGAAAGGATTATATCATAGATCCTTCGTTTCTATGGGAAGGCGAACCTTTTTTATGATCATGGTATAATCAGGATGAAAAATGCATCCCACAAGGAGGAATGAAATGATGAAACGAATGATTGCGCTTTCTATAACGATCGTTGTTCTCGTTTTCGCGCTTTCTTCATGCATGACCCTGTTTCTTCCCGAACCTGCTCTGCGTTTGCCTGCAAATCAATCCTCAATAAGCGGAACGAGCGTCCAATTGGAATGGGTTAAAGCCGAAGGCGCAGTATACGATCTTTGGATGTGGACTACAGGGAATCGAATGAAAATCATTGCGCAAGATTTGACAAAGAATCAGTTTACGTACTATGGCATCAAACCAGGGATGACCCATCACTGGAGGGTTGTTACTCGCAAAGGTCTCGCCATTACCGTGAGTTCTGTCTACCAATTCGATGTAACTGGATATCAATACTATGGGGTTGTTTATGGGGCTTCGGATTATTCCGGAAGCGGATGGTCCAATCTTCCGTTGACTGCCAACGACGCAAACGATATGGATTTCGCGCTCAAACAGCTCAAACCGGCTTATATGATCTTGCATAAACGAACGGGTCAGGTATCATCTACTCAGATCTTTTCGGACTTGGATCAGGCCGCTTCCCAAACTCCGAATGGGAGCATTTTTCTGTTCTTCTACGCTGGTCATGGAGGAAGGACCGGAAATGAATCCTATCTTGCCACAACGGATGGTCAAAGAGTGACCGTATCTCAGCTCCGAGAGCGATTGGATCAGATCCACGGACCCAAAATCGTGATCATCGACGCGTGCAATTCCGGGAGCTTTACCAACTTGCTTCCGGGCCTTTCGGAGAACGCTCAAAGAGAAATCATCGAAAGAGAGCTTCAAGCATTCAACTCCGGGGTGATCGAAGCATTTGCTTCACCGGTCGGTGTTCAGTCTGAACGGTCATCCCCGTACCCCTATTATGTCTTGACTGCAGCCTCGATCCACCAATCTTCATGGGAATCTTCCATTCTGCAAAATGGAGTGTTCAGCTTCTTCCTCCTCGATGGGATTGGTGATGTCGGGATCGATAATCCAACTGGCTTGTTCAACTACACATACGATGCCGATGCCAATGGAGACGGAATCATTACGGTGAACGAAATTTTTGAGTATGTTGCGCCTAGGGCCCGTCAGTTCATCGTGGACCAAGGACGACCAGCTCAAGACGCACAAGTTTCTCCTTCATCCTCTCACTTTCCGGTTGCGCATTATTAGGGATCATTTTTCCTTTAGACGGCTTCACGGAATTCAAAAAAACCACCCTCCGATGGGTGGTTTTTTTTAGGAAGTCTTGCACGCTTCCTACGATCAATAAATCAACCAGGGTTGAGTCAGATGCAAGATCAAAAGACCCCAGAAGAGAAAATCCAATCCAATATGAATGATTCTCCATTTTCGAAACGATTTCCAAACCAAACCCATCAATCGAATGCTGAGTAGCGCAATAATCCCAATCCATAGCAAAAGACCAGTATGCATCATCAACGATTGACCCAGCGCAAGATAGCCGTGAAGAATCCCGGTGACCACCATCAGAAGACCCGTCAGGGGATGGGATTTCTGTAACACTGTGAGCAGGATCTTCAGCCATCTGGGCTGAATCTTTTTCTCTGTAGCTGTTTGTCTTTTCCTCCAGAGTTTCCATACCCTACGAACTAGGAACAACAAAAAATTCCATACGGCCAAAGCCACGGTTAACCAAGCGAATCCGATATACATCTCGTTCCTCCTCTATTCCAAAACTACGCCTATGGTTTGATCGATCCGAATATCGATCAGATGGGTTTGTCTGATTTGTACGTGGGAATTCCGTTGCGCCCATTGTTCAGCTTCGGTTCGAGTAAAGACAAACAATCCCACCAAATAACCCCGATCCAAACGAGAAATGGGATGAGGGGCATTCCTCACCAAATCGAAGGTGAGTTCCTCCCCACCGCTGTGGCGCCCCAAATGGGTTCCCGCGCTCCACCGGGCGGATTGTGTAAGGTCATAAATTTTTCCAAAAGCGCTCACATACACCGCTGCGCGAGTCTTCTTGGTTTCCAGTTCCCCGGGATGGTATCCCAAAAAAGCAACGGGCCGCGCCCGTTCAAGCAGTTGATCCGTATGAGGAGCGCGTCGCAAAATCTGGAATGTGAGTTCTTCTCCTTGTCGGTGTTGTCCCATATGTGTCCCAATCGACCATAGGTTTAGATCGGTCAAGTCATACACAACCCCATGCACGCTGGCTAAGACTCGATCTGTTTCCTTCATATCCGATTCGCTGAGCGCAAGGTAGCCGATCGCAACCATTTGCTCCAATGCAGAATGGACCGCGTCAATCTCTTTCTCAGAAGAGTATATGATTTGGCCCATGGTGATTGACGTCTTTTCTCCTTCTGGAAGCTGATACACAATTCCTTCGTACGCGACAAGATCCAATCCATTCAAACCGTTTTTCACCGACGAAAGAGAAATCCATCGATGATCAAGGGAAACGGTTCGGGCATCCGTTTGCGGCAACGGCTGCAAAGAACCCATCAATACTGAGATCACGATCAGATTCAGCAAAACTGCCAATCCGGCTCGTTTCATATGTGCTTCACCCCTTTCTTGAGTTATATATATATAATCGATTATATCATATCTCAATCACGATTCGATCAGAATATCACCACATACCAATGATTGGTGGTCCCGTCCGAGTCAGCTTACTGTTTTTGCGTATAGACGAGGACGAACTGGGTTCCATACAGGTCTATATGAATCCAAAACGCCTTCCTGGGCTCTCCGTGAATGTACTCGTATGCTTGGCTCCCGTGGGGTCGTTCCAACATCTCTCTTGTCAAGTTGGCCAGTTCCGGCCACTCGAGGTGTAGGGGATTCGAAAAAATGCGTTCAGGAATACTGTGATACACAGCTGTCCCTTCAGAGTTAAGCAGCCAGATATTGTCGTCCGGGTTCTTTTCACTTGCCGAAACAAAGGCATGGTCCCAAAAGGACTCGGGTCGAATCAGGAAGCTGATTGATCCTAGGAACTGTGTGTCTCGCAAAACCGGCCACTCAAAATCCATGGCCAAAAACCCTTCAACAGAGAGAAAGAGATTGCTGAGTGTGGGCAAAAGAGTCTTGTGAAGCCGGACGATCTGTTCCTGATCTTGTATGTTCGCTCCTTCATATCTCCGGTAGGCTTCAGGTTCCACATACACCATGATCCCTTCGGGGGAAACCCAAGACACATCCACAATGATGGGGAATGTTTGAACCAACCATTTCAACTGCGCGCGGATTGTCTCTTCCGTTGCCCCTTGATTGACGATCTGTTCAGCGGATGCGTTCAAATAGCATTCCATGTGGGCAAAGATTTGATACACATCGTTTTCCAAGGCCTTTAGCAATAAAGATTCTTGGATTTCTGGAGTTCCGCCCAAAGGAACGGGATTCATTGTCCTCATGCCAACGAAGGGCATTAATAGCAAAAATAGGAAACCCAATCCGATTCTACCGTAATCGGTCATTTCGATCCCTCTCTTTCATGAAAAAGCACCCCTTCATAAGGGGTGCCTTATTTCAAATTTTGTCCGATGCTTACTTCCGAAGTCCCAGGAGCTGTTGGTTCGTCGGATCGATTGCCAAGCCTCTTTGAACCATTTCTTGGGCTTTTGCATGGTTTCCTGCTTTTGTGTAAGCCTCCGCTGCCCCAATAAGGGCTTCCAGCTTGTTGGGTTCAATCGATAATACCCGCTCAAACCCTTGTATGGAATTTTGGAGATTTCCCGTTGGGGAGTAGAGATCCATCCAAGCCATACCGATGAGTGCGCGGAGATTATTGGGATCTTTTTCAAGAGCACTGTTATAAGCCGCTGTAGAGCGCATGGCCAGCTGCAGTTGCCCCAACCCTTGCGCGTGCGCAATCAGCATCATCATGGTTTGCCCGGAAAGTGCGTGAAGTTCAGCGTTATCAGGATAAAGGCGCAATAATTCTTCTAGCAGCTTTAGGTATGCCTCATACGTTTCTTTGGATTGATCCGTTTCCAGCATCTGTTGAACTCGGGCGATTTGTTCATCGATTGTTGGTGGTTCTTCGGGTTCCATGATCGTTGTAACTTTTTCTTCTACTGGCACCGCTCGCTCGGGCCGAATATCTACGGGCGCAGGCGGAGTTTGCGAGACCATGAAGTATCCCATCACATCCATCACGATAGGGATGATCTTAGGCAGCGCATCGACAATCTGCTCCAGAAAGGGTTTCACGTTACTTACCGGGAGGACTTCTACTTCATGATCGCGAATCACCAACACAGCATATGGAAGGAGTTCTACCCCACCTCCTGAAATCCCGAACATTAGTGGAACGCCTCCGCTTCCTCCTCCAAAACTCGCTTTTTGTTCGAACAGAGGAATGATATACGTGGTTCCAACGGTAATGGGGGAACCGATCGCGCTATCCGCAGAAATTGCGGCAAAGGCTTCTTTCATCGTTCGCGCGGAAAAATCTGTCAAATCATTCGACGCAAAACTCCCTACAGCAACGAGAGCAAAAATAAGAACCATTATACTAACCTTTTTCATCGTACCACCTCCTGATGATCTTTTCTTTCCAATCAAATTATACCATAATTTTTTGGATCCCTGAATTCGATCAAAGGAGGGTCTATGATCCTGAGATGAAAGCGCGCGGGTCTTCAAACGGCGTAAATCGTTTACTCCCTTTGAGGTATCCCAACACAAGCTCTTTGAAGTTCGGGTATCGTCCAATTTCCTGGTCGGTTCGAACGAGGCTGTCATTTCCCACCAAACCAACCACCTGTCCTTTTTCAGGGAGGATTTCCCCCTGATGGATCAAGCGATGTTTTTCTTTGGCGTCGTCCATTGAGTCCGAATATAAAACCGTTCCTTCCCGAATGATCGCAAAGGAAGTCGAAATTTCTTCCAACTCGTATATTTCGTGGGATGAAATGACAACGGTTTTTCCTTCAGCATGAACATAGTCTCGAAGGAGATTCAATACTTCCTGGCGGATTACGGGATCCAAATTTTGCGTAGGTTCGTCCAGAAGGAGCAAATCAGCTCCAGAAGCCATCGTTAGCGCAATATAGAACAAGGTCTTCATCCCCATCGAAAAGGTCTCTACTCGTTCATCCATGGAAAACCGGTAATGGAGGGCGAAGTTGGAGAAGATCTTATCATTCCATTGAGAGTAAAGCATCTTCCACAATTTCACATAGTCTTCCCCTCTGAATCGGTGAAAGGTCAGTCGATCTTCGGTCATTACTGCAACTCGATCTTTCAATCGCGGGTGAAATTCTCTGCCGAAGAGTTGGATCTTCCCCCGTTCCGGTTGGAGGTCTCCGAATATGCATCGTAGGCTTGTCGTTTTTCCGGCTCCATTTGGTCCAATGAGGGAGAAGATCTCTCCTTCGGGCACAGAAAAACTGATTTCATTGAGTACCGGTTTGGTACCGAAACTCTTTTTCACGTTCTCTACTTGGATTGTCATCGGGACACTCCTTTCTTGATAAACAAGTACCCTGCCAAACCCAATAAACCAACTGCAAAGACTAGAGAAAGGACTCCGTTTGCCTGATGGATCGGAGAAATAAACGCATAGGGATTGCTGCCCCTGGGACCAAGCCCACCCAGAATCAAATCCCCGAAGAAGATCAACAATGGAATACCGAAGTGATCCAATCCGGCCATAACACAAAGCATGGCAAGGGAAAAATACGCAGTTGAGAAGGTCAAAGATCCAATCCAATGAAACCCAACTGCTGCGGGATTCATCCCAAACAGACCTCCTCCAATGAGTTGCGTCACGGTGGAAATTGTGATAAGAAACAGATAGGACACCCAAAATAAATCCATCCGAGAAAAGGGAAGCGCGGATAGGGATGAGATGCGTTTGTGATGAACATCCGCCGGCAAAAGCGATGTCGTCAAGATCAAGAGAAAGAACATCCGGATCCCATAATCAGGAATCAGTAGAAATAGGGATAGAACAGCGATTCTTCCGGCTTTTTCACTCAGTTCTTTCATGAAATATCCTTCAATTTTTTGGATCATTTTTCCATACCTCCTCAAACAAAAGTTGCGCGATATGCAGATCAAGACTTTCGTGTTTCAATTGATGAACTGTCTTTCGGATAATCTCCAATACTACCGGATCCACGGGTCGTCCCTCCTTGATAAAGTATCCCACTCCGTGCTGGGCGTCGATAATGCCTTCCATCGATAATCGCTCCAACGACCGAATAACCGTATTCATGTTGACCCCCAACAGATTCTGCATCTCACGGACTGGCGGAAGTTGATCGCCTTCTTTCAATCGGCCAAGTAGAATTTCCTTTTTTACCAGATTGATAATCTGGAGATACGCGGGCATTCCACTATGCTTGTCCACTCTTCCGATCATATCCATCCCTACTTTCAGTATGTGGATCGATTGATTGCAATCCGGCCCGAACTGTTGATATCCAGAATCCCTTGATTCCCGATCGGTTGTTGCAGATTCAGAGCCCCTGTTGTACCGCTGACTTCTATATGCCGCGTACCGCTCCAGGTATCGAGATACTTGATCCCCCCGCCAATCGTAATCCCTTGTACAGAAGTGGATTGAGCATTCTTGAGTTCTGTCCTCAAAGCGATGGTCACTCCGCTGAACCGCACGGTTTTCGCATCGATTTCCCCGGATTGAGAAAGGGTGGTTGACCGAACATCCAGAAGATTGGCGTCGATCGATCCCTGAATGGTGCCAGTCACGACATTCACCCGAACTTCCTCCGATATGCAAGATCCGGTCATGAGCAATACCGTTCCATTGATGGTCACCGATTGCAGCGGCCTAGCAGTTCCGACCACGATCTGAAACCGAGTGTCTTTCCAATTTGGCATGCTTAATGCGATTCCCTGAGTTCGACGAGACAAGTTCATTGCATCCGGATACTGAATCCCAGAAAAACTTGGATCAAAAGAGATTTCTAGGTTGACTCCTTCGATGGTTAGAAAGTCCGAATGGTCAACCCCTGCGTTCGCCGGAAAAAGGAACAATCCATCCCGAGCCGAATAGGAGTAATCCGTCGCTTGGTCCTTCCATTGGTCCGGAGGGGCAGGAATGGATGAAGAGTAGGAATACTCCCACGGGGAAAACCAATTACCCAACGAACGATCGAACTGCCATAGGTTGGGAATTCTCAACCATTGTTCGATTGAGGGGAGAACAAACCGGAATGCCGTCACTCCGATGCTGGGGATAATAAAAAAGATGATCCCCAGGGTGATGAGCAAAGCCGAGAATTTCTTGAGTGTTAGGGCGAAGACGATGATGGCTAGGAGTCCCAGTAAAATCTTTATGACCGCAAAGGGGACGAGAACTGCCAATACCGCTAACCCAAGGATGATCAGATACTTCATAATGATCGGATAGTTCTGTGCCATAGTACACCTCCAACGATATATACTTCTATTGTTCTAATATATTATAACACAAGAACATTCCTTTGTCAAGTCGTTCTTCCTTTCACTTTTTTTGGGGCTTTAATGTCGCTATAGATCTACCCATCCCAGGATATCTTCTTTCTATTTTAGAAAGAATTCCATTCATCCAAAGATTCTCCGATCTTTTGATCTTCTTGAAACCAAACCATGGTATAATTGATATCAACCATTACAAATGTAGGGAGGCAATTCATGCGCACCGTTTCTTTTTCCTTCTGGGTCCCTTTATTACTCGTGTGTTGTTCTTTCCTTTTCTTTGGTTGTATATCCTCCCAAATGGTACGTACCCTCATTCCTGATCTTCAGGACCGGAGGATCCTAGATTCAGTAGTATCGATCTTGAACCCTGAAGCAACACCGTCGGATCATATCGATTCGACTTTGCCTCTTCTTGTCCATGGCAACGAAACGGTTCTGTTCTCGCTGCAGAAAAAGCCGCGAGTGGAGTATTCGGTTCTTTTTCGAGACCACCCGTTAAATCATCAGGAAATGGAAGAGCAATATCTCTATGAGATCGACCTGACTCATGTAGCTTCAGGAACGTTTCCTATTACGATAACTGCTTCGCGGACTTCTTCTTCCCGCATCGCTCACGACCAACCAAGTAGTGTCGATTTATGGCTCTTTGTTGAAACCCTCCCTCCCCAAAAACCATTCAAACCCGACCCCGTTCATCAATCATCCAATGTTCCTGTTTGGGGGGTTGTTCTTTCCTGGGAAAGCGATGACGAAGAAGGCGATCCGATCCTGTATTCATTATTCTTCGGCAAAGATCCGGAGGACCTCGTTCTACTTGCGACTCTTACTGAACCGTTTTTTCCTTTGGATCCCCTGGAATCATCCACCCAATATTACTGGAGAGTGGATG
>CAZOJQ010000027.1:8918-40687 GCA_964580185.1 uncultured Thermotogaceae bacterium | reverse complement strand
TTGTTTCGCAAGCTCGTCCGTCCCGCATATGCCTTGTATGCGATTTCTGTTCGTCTTAGGTACGTGAGGGGTTTTTCCTCAGACCGAGGGTTTGCCTCCGGCTTCCTTCAGATTCCGCCTCACGACGGACACCCTTGCCTTTGGCTAACAGTCCCTACTGCCAAGCCTGTAGCGGACTTCCACCGCCAAGTTATCGCCCATGCCGGGTACACGAAGAGAAACCCCTGTCCAAATGAACAGGGGTTACCCACGAAAGTCATCTACAAGCCATTTTCCCCAATCCAATCCCACACTTCCTGCTGGTTGATGGTTGCCAAAGCAATATAATTATCGGCTCCCCCATAATATACATAGAATTGTTCCTGATACTCCACCATGGAATCGGAAAATACCACATTGGGTACACCCCCAAAGATCTCCCACTGTTCTTCAGGTTGGAGGATGGGTTCTTCCGATCGAAGGAGTACTTGTTCGGGGTTCTCTCGATCGAGCAAGATGAACCCCAAGCGGTAGGTGGGTCGATCGGGTGTGGGTAGGTTTTCTACACCATGATAAAGAAGCAGCCATCCAAAAGGGGTTTCGATGGGGGGGCCTCCCGCACCGATTTTCAGATTGTCCCAATACCCTTTTCGGGGAGAGGCGATCGGTTTAAAGTTTTCCCAGTGAACAAGATCGTCTGAATACGCTACCCAGATGTCAGGCGGAATCCTATGGAGCATCACGTACCGACCCTGGATCTTTTTTGGAAAAAGGGCAGCATCCTTATTGGGATCCTGAGGAAGAACGATTCCATATCGGTTCCAATGAAAAAAATCTTGGGTGGAAGCCATGGCTACTTGAACATTTAACGGGGAATAAGCGGTATAAAGCATGTAATACGCTCCATTGATCCAGGTAAGCCGCGGATCTTCCACTCCGTACAGCTCTGATTGAGCTTCGGGTTCAAAGACGGGTTTTTCCATGCGGTTGAACGCTACTCCATTCACACTGACAGCATATCCCATACGGGAAACCATGTCCACTCCTTGAGCTCGATAGAGCATATGAAAGAGATTACCGTCATATACAACCGCAGGATTGAAGACATACTTGGATTCCCACGGGTGATGAAGGTTGGCTCCAAAAAGAGGGTTTTTGGGGTGTCGGCGCAAAACGATCTGCTTGGGCATACTATCCTTCCTTTCTTATTTTAATGACATGGAGATCCCTTGGAGGAAATACTTCCTGAAGAGTAAAAAAATCAGAACCATCGGAATGGTCTGGATTACAGAGCCAGCAAGCACGGGTCCGACATAACTTCCGTACTGGTGATTGAAACTAGCAAGGAGAACTGAAAGCGGCATTTTGTCATAGTCTTGGATCACCATCAAAGGCCAAAGAAAATTATCCCATACGCCAATAAAAGTGAACAAACCAACGATGCTCGCAGTAGATCGTGCCAGGGGGAACATTAAACGAACCACAACCCACAGTTCCGAGGCTCCTTCCACTCGGGCTGCTTCAATATATTCGGTAGGGATCGATTTAAAGCTCTGTGAAAACATAAATACTCCCCAAGCTCCGAAGAGACCGGGGACGATAAGAGCTGCCAATGAATCGATCAAACCGAGATTTCGAACGACAACAAAAGATGGGATGGTAAACATAAACCCAGGAAAAAGCATTTGGAAGATCGTAAAACCTTTGAGGAATTTGCTGCCCCAAAATCGAATTTTGGCCACTGCATATCCAACAAACCCTGACGTAAGTATGACGCTGAACGTTACAGTGGTTGATACAAATATACTATTCCACAAGGCGCGGATGAAATCTCGATCCATTCGGTCAGAGGCGACAAAGATAAATTGGAAGTGCTCTAATGTAAAACGAGAGGGAAAAAACCGGGTATATATTTCATCCACCGGTTTGATGGAAGACAATGTTAGCCAAATGTAAGGATACAACCAAAAAACCGCCAGGCTTCCCATAACGACTTCCAAAAAAATCAGCATAACTGTCTTTTTGCGAATCCTCATATCATCTCCACATCCCTCTCCATGATTTTTCGGACTGCAAAGATACAACTGAAGCTCAAGGCGGCGGCAAGAATACTGATTGTGGCTGCGTATCCGGGCCCTGTGGTAGTAAATCTCCGAAATGCGTTATCATAAATATACATCATAAAGGTATAGGTTCTTCTCATCGGACCGCCACCAGTGATCATGTATGGTTCGGTGAATATCCCGAATGAGAGTGTGATTGCCATGACAATGACCATAATCATAGAAGGGTTCAGTAATGGGAGTGTGATCTTGAAAAACTTTTGCCTTCGATTGGCCCCATCCAATTCAGCTGCTTCATAGAGCGACTTGGGAATCCCTTGAATACCTGCTAAAAAAATCAATCCATAATAACCGATAAACTTCCAAGTAACCATAAGTGCAATGCTGAATATAGCCAGTTGGGGTTCAGAGAACCAAGGGATCGTGAAACCAAAGCTCTGCCATAGGAATCGATTGATCGGACCGTTTTCGGAAAAAAGCTTTGTAAAGACGATGGAGTAAGAAACCCCACTGGCCACGTTCGCAACAAGAAAAGACAAGGCGACAAATGTCGTTAAGTACCGTAGTTTGCTCAGGCCCATCGCGAAAAGGATGGATAAGATCAACACCATAGGAATGTAATATGCGATAAAGTTAAAGGTATTCCCCACAACCAGCCAGAAGGTTTGGTCTTGAAAGAGCTGAACGAAATTATTTAATCCATACCATTGAGGCGGAGAAAGATAATTCCACCGGTGAAATGTGAGAAATGCCAACCATAATAGCGCATAACCGAAAAATACTGCTTGATGGCCTAAATAAGGAGCAATCAATAAGGTTCCTTTGATCGATTGCTTCCGCTGCAAAGTCTTTGGTATCCTCTTCCGGTCAAACTTCTGGATTTCTGTCATGATGATCCTCCTAAGCTAGACTGTACGGATTGAAATCCCAATCGAGTCCGAATCAATCGATTTAGAAAAGAATGGCGTTTATTTCCCGCACGACTCGTCGGAGAATATCGTCAACGGTACCTCTTTGCAAGGATAATGGCTCAGTCATATAGACGGTCATAGCATCCTGCACTTCAATGGTTCTTGGAGTTAGCGCTGGAGGAATGGCATATGGGATCGCTTCAGCGTACGCTTTTAGGCCGGGATTGTTTTCGAGAATATCTTGAAACAAAGGATTGATGGCAATATCGGAACGAACAGGAGGCATATTGGTCATTTCCATCCATAACCGATCATACTCTTCGTTCGAAAAAACCCATTTAACAAACTCCCATACAAGATCGACGTTTCGGGAATACCGAAAAATCACCAACCCTTTTGTATCTGCGAAGGTGTACACAGGTTGATCCTCTGGATAACTGTCTGGGACAGGTGGCATGCTCATCCAGATATTTCCCGGGAATATTTTAGGAAATATTTGCTCTGCCCGAGGCATTTCCCATGGGCCTTGCAATTGCCCCAAAAGATGTCCTGTATATAAGGGGTTGTCCATCATATCCATTGATGTCCAGCCTTTTTGAAAGAGGGTTAAGCCGAAGGTAAGAATCTCTTTTCCCCGGTCATCGCCAAACAAAGCTCGATTTCTGTTGATGTCAATATATGGCTGCCCGCCTGTCGCAGCATAAAAAAATGTCACAAAGTCAAACCAGCGATCCCACCAGTTCCTCCCCTTTAGGAATTCGATGGCAAACTTCTCTCTAGGGACTGCAAACCGTTCAGCCAACTCAAAGACTTCCGAATAGGTTCTTGGGGGTCGATCATACCCGAGTTCTTGAAGGATATCAGACCGCCACCAAAAAAGCATAGGATTCGAATAAATTGGAAAAACATATGATTTTCCTTGAAACTGCCACCCTAGGATTGCTTCTTCCATCGTCCGAGTGGCGATTAGGTCATAAAATCCATCCAGTTGACTTAACTCAACGAGTTGTTGTGCTTCAATCAACTGAGCGGCGAATCCGCTGAAGATGTTTGTGCATAGGTCAGGTCCTCTTCCGGTTGCTATCGCGTTCAAAATCGCTTCTTCCGAACTCGCCGCCGCTGGTATGGTGCGCCAGTTAATGGTCACATCGGGTCGTTGGTCTTTCCAATCCTCAATTACACGCTTCCAGAAAGCTTCTTGATTGGGGTTTGGCGCTGTCCAAAAGGTAAAAGTCGCGCTCCATACGCTTGCGCAAAGAAAAACGAAGATCAGAACAATTACTGTTGCCATTTTCATACAATCACCTCCTAAGGATGGTTATTCACTACTCTTCCGTTCAATATACTTGGTGAATAAGGACATGGTAATCGGATGGATGTTTTCCAAATAGAGAAGCTGACGCATTCGATCAACCGCTAGGCTCCCCATTTCATATTGAAAAACCTTAACGCTCGAGAGGGGTGGATGCGTAGTCGCCGAAAAACTCAAATCATCAAAACCGACCATGCGAATCTCCTCGGGGATTCTGTATCCCATCTGCTGCAAGGCTTCCATAACTCGATATGCTATGGGATCATTTGAGGAAAAAATGGCTTCGGGTTTTCCCGACTGCCTGAAGGCTCTTTGAACCGCATGAATGATGTCTTCCGGTCCTTTGGCGTGTCCGCGCTCGTCATACAAATCATCGCAATCGTAGGTCAGTGGTAACAAACCATGAGACTTCATCGCTTCAACGTACCCTTCATATCGGGACTTAAACCCATAGTGTGTTAGAGGGCCATGTATATGAATGATTTTCCGCGCTCCTTTGGAAATTAGGGAATTGACTGCGTCAACCGCTCCATTGAACCCGTTTGATACAACACAATCCACACCCATTTCTGGAATATATTGATCCACCAAGACAATCGGTTTTTTCAGGCACTTCACCTGTTCGATCAAACGGGTTGAAACATCCCCGCCGATTAAAATGATCCCGTCCGCGGTGAACTTTTGGTCCTCTATTATCGAATCCGTTGAATGAGCAATTCGCCCAATCGCGAAACCAAAGTTTTTCGCTGTTTCAAACATTCCTTGGAACAGGATGGAGTAAAACTCGCTTGTCCGAGATTTCTGTTCATGAGGAGATAGAAACCGAGCAATACGGGATGAGTAGAGCATAGCCAGGTTGAACTTCTTTCTTCTTGCTAAATTCCTCGCGGTTTTTGAAGGAGTATATTCCAGTTCAGACATGGCGTCTTCCACAGATTTTTTGGATTTTTCTGACACATATCCTTTCTGGGAAATTACCCGGGAAACTGTAGCTGTGGACACACCGGCCCTTTTTGCTACTTCATGAATGCTAGCCAATTGGGAATACCTCCCTTTTCAAATGTGAAACCGTTTACACAAAAGTATAGTCCTTTTTCCCTTTTTTTGGAAATGCCAGACGGGAAATTGGTGATTCTTGTTCTTTGACTAGACCGAAAAATCTCGGATTATCTCATTTTTTTGCATCGATTCTTCGAATCAAAGCACAATCGAATCGATAATCGAAGAAATACGACTTAATTCTATTAAATAAGAACCCTGTAAAAGATAATTATGCTTGTATGGCTAAAATGGTCTCTAATCCATCATATATCGGTTTCGGTTCTGAAGGGGTTTCCGTTATCATATTGTGTAAGGGTTTACACAATCAAAATTCCATACCACCATCATGAAGGAGGGAATAGGAATGAAAAAAGCGGTATTGCTGGTAGTTTTAGCTTTGTGTGTTTCGATTGGAGCAGGAGCGACAGTTGAATTGGTCTTTATCGCTGATAACCTAACTGACTTACCTGCTCTGTATTGGGAGGACATGTACAACCTCTTGGATTGGGTTGGAGACGATTTTGATGGAAACTGGGACTCTTTGCGCGTGTATGATGCCAATGGCAATGAACTCCCCTACCAATTTTTGGATATAGACGGTAGTGGCCGGCTTTCTGCGCTCGATACTTTGATCTTTACATTCGATGATTGGGCCAAAATCGTTATCAGTGAGGATTGGAGTATTGAACCCCCAGATTATCCTTCTGTCTTTATGCTAGAAGAAGCGGAAAATTCCCTAATCGTTTCTCTGAAGGACCAACCTATAGTTATCGAAATCGATCGGTACGGAATGCCTACGTATATTCGACATGGTGACATTGAAGGAAGGCTTTTCTCGGAGCTTGGAATTGCTCGAGTGGCGGGTTGGGTCGGTAGCACATGGTGGGCTGATGGTGCTATGGGCCGTCATGACGAGAAAGTAACTCCGCACTTTCGAGTAGTGGACCAATATGTTACCGGAAATGGTCCGGTTGCGCTGGGTGTGATGACCGTGCTGGAGTCTCCAGATTTTATCGGTCTTCAGCAAGTTATCGATGTAATCGTCCTCCATACAGGTGAAATCTTAGTTCAGAACGAGTTTGTGTTTAAAGGATATGTGGATCTAATGAAGCTTCAAGTTCAAGCCACGCACCCTTTAACCGATATGGATCGTGAGACGCTATGGCATGTAATCCCGATGTTCCGAAAAATGCTTTGGTCCGATCAACTCAGTATTACTCCCTGGGAGTATTGGAATCAAAGAGGCGCAGTGAAAATTGTCGATCACGAACCCTATATTGTGTTCCCCGCTAATGATTCTATGAAGCCGCTTTGGTGGGGTGCTACTTATATTTTCACTTCCGAAGAATCGTGGAGAGCAAATTATTCCGACACTCTTAAGTTGGCTGCTGTAGAACTCGACCCTATTATGAGGCCAGTGGTTTTCTCGAATTTGGAACAGTTTATGTTTGGAAACACTTGGGTCTATGAATCCAACGAGTTCCGAAGTGGAATCTTCCGTTGGTTCCCAGGTGAACTGGAAGCCTCTTTCATCGGATTGCCTAACAATTTGGACGAGGGGTATCGGTTTGTTCCGGGAATTGAAAACCCATTCGCCACAACCCAAGGAGCTGTAACTTCAGTTATGGATGAGATGCCTGCACGCTATATTCCTGGCGATGTTGTATATGTACCAAAAGTATATGGGTTGTATTCTTTCGACTCGTTGGAAGAACTGATCCGTTTCGCACATTTGAGAAGCTTAGAAATCCAATCTGCCGATTTCGCTCAGTGATGAAAGGTTGATATCGAAGCAAGATGGGGGAAGCGGTTCGCTTTATTCCAGCGGACCGCTGTTCTTCTTTTGAGGGTTCATGTTGATCTTCTGAAAAAAGGATTGAACGTCTTCGATGGTACAGAAAAAGGGAGGCCTCGGATGAAAAAAACGATTTTTTCGATCACTATATCTATTCTTTTGGGATTTTCCTTCTCATTTGCATCCATCCAACCAATAGAACCCTACGAGCAGCATTTGTTGTTTCTTCGTGACTCTTTTTCTGTAGAAGGGGAGATCCATATTGGTTATTGGATCTACGCTAATGCGCGTGGCTTAGGCTTTTTACACGCGCCTGCGCCTGGAGAAGGAGTTACATGTATCGATGATGTGGCTCGGGCGGGACTCTATTATTTGTACCGATACCGTAATACTCAAAACGAGCAATATCTTGAGCTCGCCCGAGAAACCATCAACTTTACCCTTGCTCTTCGGGCTCCTAATGGCGATTTTTGGAACTTTGTCCTTGATAACGGTCAGATTAACCGTTATGGAATCACCAGCTCGACAACCAGGAACTGGTGGGCACTCAGGGCTTTGTGGTTATTATCCGAAGCCGTCTTGATTTGGAGGGATATTGATCCGCAGTATTCCCATCATCTTTTTTCACTATCCATGACAACAGCGCGGCTCTTATCGGGAGACTTGGATGCGCAAGGACTCCTTCGCGGCTATACGGATATCTCAGCTCTTTTTGTCCTCGGATTATGCAATTTGCGTCAGGCTGATTTGGGACAGGATGCCTTTTTGGATACACAAATCCGTAGAATTGCTGAGGGTCTTGTTAGCAAACAGCGTGATGGTCCCCCCTGGTCCGGTATCATTGATGAAGGAAGAGAGCAATTCCATTGGAGCGGGTGGGGGACAAGGCAGGTGCACGCTCTTGTTCGAGCGTATCAGATTACAGAAGAAGAAGGGTTCCTTGAATCAGCCAAAAAGATGGCGAACCGCATATATCCGATCATGTTGGCAACAGGACCCATATATTCCATATCCGATTTTGTACTGAAAGAGTATGAACAAATTGCTTACGCTGTCGAAGCAATGATTACGTCGTTATTCCACCTTTATCAAGCGACTGGAGAGGAGTCATATGCATGGATGGCCTCTATTGCGATGGGATTTTTCTATGGCAACAATCAACTCCTTATTCCCATGGTAACAGATACGGGTGCTGGATTCGATGGATTGGAACGGATTTTCATCAACAGAAATGCTGGGGCGGAATCAACCATCTCCTATCTTCTAGCCCGTGCCCTGGTGGAACGGATCCCGGATGAAATTTCAGGAATTTCCAAAGCAAAACCGATCCTATCGTCGGGGGTTCGGTCTTTTTTTTCCCACCAGATGGACCCTGGCCTTTCTGTGATGGAAGTGATTCGGATGGATGGAGAAGAAGGAATGCTTTCACGCAACCTTCGTTTGCGGGCTTCATGGACTCCCTTTTCTTCGAGTTATCAGGTATTTCTTACTGGACGATTTCCTTCGGGATTAGAATCCAGCGCTATATTTGCGGGGAATTATGCAGATCTTTCGCCTTCGCTTCATCCGGGATGGATTGGTTATCTCCCTACAACGCTTTTCAATGAAGGTCGGTTGACAATCACCCTTCGGGCCCCTCGAGAGTTTTTTCTCAATCAAATTGTGCTTATCCCCCATGTGCCCTATCAGATCCTGGAATGGGGAGATTCCATGATCATATGGGCAGCAAACATCCATGATGCCGATGAAACTCTCCATATGGGAGATTGCTCATTCCGATTGGAACCAGATCAATTCTTGATCCAAGCGATATCTCCGCAGTGCATTCCCGCAGTAGCCGCTCAGGCAGCATCTGAGATCGGGTCCTATTACGAAGCCTCGACCCGAAGGAAGGACCAATTTATTTTGTTGGACTTACGGGATGGGGCGAATGCGAGAGGGTTTGGGATTCCTAGAGAACCAGCAAATTTCGATAACTACGGATCACCTACCGGAGCATACTATCCACTCGAAGAGCTCCAACCCCGATTGGTGGATGCGGTTCTCCCGATATCCATTCCCTTTTGGATTCCAATCAGCGATCAAACCGATCATATAATTCCAATGAACCAAAAATGGAACTTCTCCCCAATAAAGGCAAAAGCCCTCCACCTCCTTGGTTCATGTGATCATGGAGACTATCAAGCCATGTTTGTACTAGAATACGCAGATGGATCAAAGGATTCTGTTCCGATTGGGTTTTCCGATTGGTGCGGACAAGCAGTATATAGAGAAGAAATCGGTATCGAATTTCCTTTTCGATATCTATCGAATCATCAAAAAGAATGGATTCGACCAAAACTGTTTATCCAAACAATTCATTTGCGGGATGAAAACCTTGTATCGGTGACTTTTCCAACTGTAAAGACCATGCATATCTTTGGATTAACCCTTGAATAGACAGGATCGTATCGCTGTAAAGAGAAGGGTGCTTTCTTTATGAAGGAAGATTCCAGACCGTTTTCTTGGCTATCGGAGTTCAGAGAACCCAATAATACCCTGATATGCTCGGCTTTTCAGGAGATTGACCGGAAGCACTTTATTCCCGAGCAGTACCATTCCTTTGCGAAGGAGGATGAGGTAATTCCTACCTTGACAAAGGGCTTCCGGACGATCAGTACAAATTCCCAACCTTCTCTCGTCGCCAAGATGATTCAATGGTTGGATGTGCAATCTACTCATTGTGTACTTGAAATAGGCACGGGAACAGGCTATTTGACAGCATTGCTGGCACATATTGTAAAAGAAGGCCAGATCACTTCAATTGAGTATGTGGAAGAACTCACACGAGAAGCGAAAAAAAACTTGGATCGATATTCCTTCCATAACGTGCGACTATTTTCAGGAGACGGGTATTATGGCGTCCCAGATCGTGGCCCCTATGATCGGATCATTTCTAGCGTAGCAATCGCAAATGTCCCGAGCCCTTTATTTTTCCAGCTGAAACTGGACGGGAAACTTGTTCTACCGGTAATCGTGAGCAAAGGATACACACCCGTATTTCTTTTTTGGAAAGTTTCTGCCTCAAAGCTGAAAGGAGTGATGAAGACGGGAGCTGTCTTTATCGCAATGGATGGCCATGATGGTCCATGGTTGAACCATAATCCTTTGGAAGATGAAGGCGTTGAGATCAATTTTTAATTGAAAAGGTCAGTCAGAAAACCGAATCGTTCGATTTTCCAGCGAAGAGATTTGAATTAAGCCCAAAACAGGGGTTTGAAATTCTTTCTCCAAGAAACCCCTACCACCCTCAAAGGTTTTTTCAATAACAGTGCAAATTCCGACAAGATTGGATTGGAACGCTCGAACAATCTTGCCAAGTGCTGCGATTGTTTGTCCTGAAGCCAGAAAGTCATCAACAATTAAAACCTGGTCGTCTTTATTGATCATCTCTTCGGAAACGTATAGAGTAACGAGTTCGTTTTTTGTGTGAGAGGGAGCTTGTTCCATCCGAAATGATGTCATGGTGATCGGTTTCTTTTTCCGAGCAAACACCAAAGGTACGTTAAATGCGACCGCTGCTCCAAAAGCCGGGGCAATTCCCGAACTCTCTACCGTCAAGATCTTCGTTACTTTCTGTTCAAAAGCCGATTTCATACATCTTCCGATCCAAAGCATTGTTTCTGGATGAACCTGATGGTTTAAAAAAGCATCCACTTTCAAGATGTTGTTATCCAACACTTTTCCGTACGCACAGATCAGTTCCTTCAGCTTTTGGTTGCAACGAATTTGTCTGCATTGATGGGAACCCAAAACGATGCCCTCCTTTGATAGAATCGTAATGAAGTATAGATTCATTTGATTTAGAACGCGACCCAGGTGAACTCCTTTGGTTTCATTCGTCCGTCTTTTCCAGTTCCTCCCGATCCAGGGAAAGAAACACCTCAATTATCGAGGGATCGAACTGGGTACCTGAATTTCGGACCATCTCTTCTTTGGCTTCATCAATACTGAGTGGCTTTCGGTATGACCGTTCGCTTGTCATTGCATCAAATGCATCTGCAACCGAAATAATCCGCGAAGCCAAAGGGATTTCAACCCCCGATACTTCATCCGGGTACCCTTTCCCATCCCATCGTTCATGGTGGAAAAGAACATACCGAGATACAGGCCGTAAAGTATCCGATGTTTGAAGCACCTTCGCTCCCCACACGGGGTGCATTTTAATCATTTCATACTCGTCAGTAGTCAGTTTCGACTCTTTGTTCAAAATCTGCGTGGGGACGAGCAGCTTTCCAATATCATGGACCAAACCTGCCCAATAGATCGCATTTATCTCATGCGTTGGTAAACCAAGCTTCTCGGCAATCAGCGCAGAGAGATAAGCGACCTTTTCCGAATGACCTTTGGTGTATAAGTCATATAATTCTAAGATCGCAATCATAGATAGAAGAAGTTCTTTCTGAAATCGTCCCTGCTGGATTATAAATCGCTGCATCGCCAAAAAAGCGGAAGCAATGTTTGCAAACCCTTCCGCAATCCGCAAATCCTCCTCAGTGAAGATCGCATTGCTGTTTTCTGCTATGTCCAAAGCTATGTCTCCAAAATCCTCTTCACCGATACGAAAAGGGACGATAATCGTAGAGGTGATAGGTAATATGGCTTGCGCAAGTGCTTTGTGGATTTCTGGTCTCATAAAGGGCAAATTTTCGGCCATAAGGTTGTCGATTTTGGTTGGTTTATCAACTTTTATCAAGTCCTTTTTGGTTAAGTCCAGTTTTTTCAGATGGTCAATGTTATGTCCAATCGCATGAACAAAACGCCGTTTCTCTCCCTCAAAAACCGACAGACTTCCATAGTCTGCATGATCAACAAAGTTGATGATTAGTTCCAGCAGATCTGTGAGAAAGCTGTCGGGTTTTCCTAACGCGGATTCAGAAATTTTCGAAGAAATCTGGATGATTTTTTCAAATCCATCGGCTAGGTGTTCAAATTTCTGATAGAGTTTTTCCAATTCCTGATTTTGAGCAATCAGTTGTTCATTGATTGCCTCGGTTTCTTCTTTCGCTTGTGCCAATTCAAGCTCGGTGCGCTTAAGGTCGGTAATGTCTTGACTGGTTCCGACCAGCTTGATGGGCATTCCCGCGGAATCAAATACGACTTGAGCTTGTTCAAAAATGTGGCGGACTTCACCAGAAGGTAAAACAATGCGGTGTTGGATATGATACGGCTTGCCTTCAAAGGCCAAACGCAAATGTTCTTCCAGAACACTCCTGTCGTCGGGGTGAACGGATCGAAAAAACAGACTCGAGGTCCGTACCTGTGAATCTGGTTTATACCCAAAGATCCGATAGAGCTCTTCAGACCAATAGTCTTGATCGCCCACCAAGTCCCATTCAAAGTATCCGTAATGGCCAATTCTTTCGCCTTCTTTCAGCCTAACCTCATTTTCCTGAGTCAATCGCTGGTGGTTTTCTATAGATGAAAGCAAATCGTTGATCGCGTATGATAGGTAGGCAATTTCATCTTTACCACCCATTTGAGTTCGTTTGCTGAATGCGCGATCTTCTTGAACCTCATGAAGGAAAGAACTCAGAAGGGAAATCTTTGACAAAAACCACTTATTGAGGAACCAAAAGATCAAAGCACATACGATGGAAAGCGATATGGCTGTAAAGGCTAAAAGACGCCGATGGGCCGAGAGCCCTTTTTGGAAGAGGCTTCGATAAATAGAAAGTTCAATTATCAAATCATTTGCTGGAATCTCTGTTTGAATAGCGCGGAATACCCGCAGCTGATGATCGGTATCTACCTGAATTCTTGATTCGTTGACTTGAATATCTGATAGAATCCAGGGAATCGGTAAAACAGCTGCATCACTGGCTAGGATTTGGAAATCATATCCTCCAAGCAACCTTTGCATTCTGGTTTGTGTTTGCTCATCGATGTATCGACCCCATGCGATCCATCCTGTAGAAGGACCCTCATGCTCGCTGGTCAGAACCTGCTGAATAGAAAAAATCATTGGAGGACTGAACCGAATGATCCCGGAGATGTTTTCTTGCTCCAATACTTGTCCTATGAACAATGGTGATCGAAGATTGTCCAAAATCAAACTTGGGATAGGAGCCCTCACGAATCGATCGGGTTGGTAGTGTTCATAGTGTACAATTTCCATATCTATATCAAAAAAGACCATCAGGTGGATGTTTTGCTCTTTAAAAGAACTCAACCCTAGGTTCCGATCAATGTAGTCCTGGGAAGGGCTTTCCAAATAGGAATAGGTTTCGCTCCAATTCGACCACTCAAACACGAGATTGTCCAAGGTTTGAATTTCATGGCGGATGATGTATTCTAGTTGTTCCATAATTTGGGTGGCTTGGTTTTCTTCTGAAACAGCAAAACTGAGTAAGGTCGTATGTGTGGAAAAGACCCACAATACCAAAAGGATTGCTAGAACCAGAAAAGCTAACATCCATAGAGCCTTATTTTTGATGGACATAATCACCTTTCTTTAAAAAAAGGCCTACCAGTTGTCACCAACTCAATCAGATCAAAGGGCTGTCTGTAAAATATTAAGGACATCTTGTTTGTGAAGGGGCATAAATGAGCCTAACGGGCCATTTTCGGTGCATTTTTGGGCCATTTCTTCCAATCGAGACGGATCGATTCCTGCTTCCGTAAGGGAAACAGGCATCCCAATGGAGGAAAAAAACTGCTTGGTCCGAACGATCCCTTCATTAATCATATCGTTATTGCTGAAAAAGCCCGGTTCTACATCCCATACCCGGTAAGCGTACTGCATAAACCGTTCTGGCATTGCCTGATAGACATACTTCATCCACGCTGGAAAAATAATAGCCAAACCCGCCCCATGGGTGATATCATAAATTCCGCTGAGTTCATGCTCAATACCGTGAGTGGCCCAATCCGAGATCCTTCCGGTACCCAAAAGTCCATTGTGCGCTATCGTTCCTGACCACATAATTTCTGCGCGGGCATCGTAATTTCCGGGTTCCTTCAATACTTTTGGGGTATTGTGGATGATACACTTCAATGTGGCTTCACAAAGTCTATCCGTTAAGTCTACATTGCGCTCAGTGGTAAAATATCGCTCAAGGATATGAGCTATCATATCTGTTATTCCCGCAGCGGTTTGATAAGGAGGGAGGGTAAAGGTTAGTTCGGGATTCATGATCGAAAACACTGGCCTCAGTAGATTGCTTCCAATGGCCCGTTTGTACCATCCTTCTTCTTTCGTGATTACTGAGGAATCACTGGATTCGCTTCCTGCAGCTGGAATGGTTAAAACAACTCCAAGTTTAAGAGCTTTTTCAATTCGTTTCCCAGAAAAGAAATCCCACACATCTCCAGGATATGGAACTCCTGCAGCAATTGCTTTGGCTGAATCGATGGGGCTCCCGCCTCCAACAGCAAGGATAAATCCAATCTTGTGCTCACGGCATAGTTCAATCCCTTTTCGAACCATTGAGAGTCTGGGGTTGGGTTGAACCCCTGCCAGTTCAATAAACTCGATTTGCGACTCGTTTAGGCTTTGGACGATTTGATCGTATAACCCCGTTTTCTTTATGGAACCAGAACCATAGTGAAGCAAGACTTTGTCCGTGTGCCTGCTGATTTCTTTCCCTACTTGCAAATGAGTTCTTGCTCCAAAAAGGATTCGTGTCGAATTTTGGAATAGGAAATTTTGCATTGTTTTCCTCCTTCTAAGTCATGATTGGCGTTTTAAAACTTTTGCGAGCTCAGGAACAATTTGAATGGAAACTGCTTCCCCTTGAGAAGGAATTTTCTTCTGCGCCGGATTATCAATCTGGACAAGGATTTCTCCCGCTGATGTTGAAACATAAGATTCTACACTATGGCCGAGGTAAATGTTTGTGATGATTGTTCCATCAATAATTCCTTGTCCTGGTTGAGCAAGAACCATTGATTCGGGTCTACACATAATCACAGCCGGGTCTCCAGGAAGAATGTAGGGATCAAATCGTTGGATCGCGATTTTCGATCCGAAGGATTCAACTGTACAGGCGTTTCGTACCTCTAGAACATCCGCTTGGAAGAAGGCTACTTTTCCGATGAATCCTGCCACAAACTGAGAAACCGGTTCTTCGTATATTTGAGAGGGCGGCCCAATCTGGACGATTTTCCCATCATTCATTACCACAACCCGATCCGAAAGACTCATAGCTTCAACTCGATCATGGGTTACATATACGGTGGTAATGTTTAAAGATTGTTGAATCCTTCGAATTTCAACTCGCATTTGCTCGCGCAGGAGCGCATCTAAATTGGACAGGGGTTCGTCAAGGAGCAGAACCGATGGTTCGACGACCAACGACCGCGCAAGCGCTACCCTTTGTTGCTGTCCTCCTGAAAGGCGAGAGGGAGCTCGACGAGCGAGGTGACTAAGCCCAACGATCTCTAACACCCTGTTTACCCGTTCCTTGAGCTGCGCGCTTGGAATTTTTCGAATCTTAAGACCGTACGCTACATTCTGAAAGACGTCCATATGCGGGAAAAGACCATAACTTTGAAAAACCATAGCCGTGTCCCGTTGATTTGGAGGCAATTGCGTCACTTCACTGGATCCGATCATAATCTTGCCTTTGGTGGGTATTTCGAACCCAGCTATCATCCGAAGCGTTGTGGTTTTTCCGCAACCCGAAGGACCGAGTAGGGTGACCAGTTCCCCAGGTTGGATTTCAAAATCTGCATTGTCGACGGCAAGGACCTCTTTTTTTGATTGTGGGTCTTTAAATATTTTGGTAATGTTGATCAACTGGATATTCGAAGCTTTTTTTGTCAAAGCTACACCTCACTTACTCGAAATGGTCTTCCGAAGGTTCTTGTTTTCTCTCACCAACAATCGCATCAGGCCGAAAACCCCCAAAACTATCCCGATGAGCGTAGTGGCCAGAACACTAGCCAGACCAAAACGCAAATTTTCCGAAAAATTATAGATTTGAACCGTAATATGATACCAGCGCGCTGATATCAGAAAGATCACAGCGCTTACTGCTGTCATAGACCGAACAAAGGTGTAAGACATACTCGAGATAAATGCCGGTCTGATCAAAGGCAATACAATGGTTCGAAACACGGTAGGAACACTAGCGCCTAAATCTTGTGCCGCCTCTTCTATGGCTGGATCAATCTGTCGAAGCGTTGCAACTCCTCCTTCCACTCCCACCGGCAATTCGCGGATTACATAGTTGATAACTATGATGGCTGCTGTTCCAACCAGAATAAAGGGGGCTTTGTTGAAAGCAAGAATGAAGCTTATCCCGATTAAGGTCCCGGGAATTGCAAAAGGAGTAAGAATAAGCATCTCCAACAGTCTTTTTCCCCAAAATTTCTTCCGAACGATCACCAATGCAGCCAACATGGCCAATATACCCGCGATAGGCGTTGCTGCCGCCGAGAGAGTAAAAGTATCTAAAAGGGCTTTACCGCCTCGTTCCAGAGCTTCTCTGAAATTGTCAAGAGTAAAGGTATAATCGATACCCCAACTTTTTACGAAACACCCAGCCACAATGGTTCCGTACAAACCGATCAAAAAGGCACATATTACTGAGATCAAACCAACAAGGACTACTTTTACTGGTTTTGAAACCAGATCGTTCAACCGTGAAGAAGGTTTCCCAGTTACGGTCACATACGATTTTCTGCTGACAATAAATCGCTGAACCAGAAACGCTGTTAAGGTAGGCAAAAGCAATAACAAGGAAAGGGCAGCCCCGTTTCCCAGCCGGTTCATTCCGGTTACTTCCAAATACGCCTCTACGGATAGGACCCTGTAGCTCCCCGCTAGAAGCAATGGATTGGCAAAGTCCGCAAGAGAGTTGGTGAATACTAAAAGCCAAGAGCTGAGAATCCCTGGAACGGCCAAAGGCAATGTGATGGTTCGAAATGTTTGAAACCGGGAAGCTCGAAGATTCATTGCAGCATCTTCCAAGGTAGAATCAATGGCTTGGAGAACGCCGACCATTGTTAGGAATGCGATTGGAAACATACCCATCGTTTGGACAATCGTTAATCCACCAAGCCCATAAATACTGAAATTTTGCCAACCCAAGAGCTGTCTTGTGATTAAACCATTATTTCCGAACAAAAGGATAATTGAAAGGGTTAGGGAGAAGGGAGGAGAAATGATTGGGAGTGTAGCCATGGCAGTAAGCATTTTTTTCCCAGGTACTGTAGTTCGTGTGATTACGAAAGCAAATAGAAAGCCCACTAATGTTGATGCTGTTGCTGTGAAAATGCCAAGTTGTATACTCCCCCAAAGGGCTCTCAAGTATTGGTTGTTTTGAAGGACCCGAATCCAATTATTCATTGTAAATCCATCAAGGTCGGTAAATGTTAGGCGAACTGCTTCCACAAGAGGATAGGCCACAAATATTGCAACAATTCCAAAAAGCCCCAAGATAATAAACCCGAGTACAGAATCCCGTGAAAAACGAATTAGGGAAAAGATAATAGCAAATCCTCCCCAGACCAGAAGGATAAGTGTCAGCAGCAACCCCTGATACTCTTTGCGAGAACTGGCATCAAAGGCAAAAAAAGCGATTCCAATCATATCATAAATGGAATAATCCATAATGGGAGAAACAATCAATTGGACTTCGCGGTCACGGATTTTATATGAAAGAGGCGAGAAATAGGTTTCTTCATAGAAGGCATGATCCATTGCTCTTTGAAAATCTCGCGAATTCTGCTGGGCAAAATACAGTTCTTTCATAGAGTCTGAAGAGTGAAGATAACGGAGTTCATCAAATCCTGGTACACCGTGAACGATCGTGATCGACAGATCAGAATGCCTTGTTCGAAGGGATTTCATCCATGCCTCAATTTCATCATATTCATGAGGCGCTGATTGAGAAAGGAGTGTAGCCGTATCGAACAGGTGTTCTCGGTATAATCGATCAAATGAACTTTGAATGGTCTGGTTCAACCATAAGGCAATACATAACGCAATGCTAAGGGTAAGTGCCCACGCGATTCCCTTTTTCTTCGTAAACACGCCTGTTTCCTCCGGATCCATAGAGTACCCAATTGTACCATATCAAATGCAAACTCACAACCAGATTCTTTATCTTCTTCTAAGAACTGAAAGACGGTTCTTGCCGAGGGAATAGACCGATCGGATTTGTAAGGTTTCTTTCTTGATCAAAAGTAAGTTTGCCCAACCAGAAACTTTCAATTGTCCCACGCCTTGATCCAATAGACCAAAAGCCTTCCCGACATTTTGAGTGAATGGGAGAAGCGCTTGTTCCATGGGTACTCTATGATCTCGGATCAATGAAACAAAACTTGGGAATAAGGTGTCTACATTCGCTATATCCAATCCAATGAACGCTTTATCGTGATCAAATATCGGCATGCTACCCAATCCATCCGTTGATACGAGCATCTTTTCCATCGGAAGTGCTTGACTACGCAGATCGGAAATTTGATTCGCTGTTTCCGAACCGGCAGTGAAATCGATCGATCCTCCCATTTCTTGAATCCACAGCTTTCCTTCTTCCAAGAGGCGAGGATTGCGAGCAATATGAGTAGGAAGGAGTTGCTGGGGGGGGAGCGTCCCATCAGATACTGCTTCGAAAAGGGGGGAAAGGCCTTCTTTTCCGTCTCCCATGTGCAAAACAACTGTTCCGGTTTTTTTGGAAAGCATTCCCGCCCTTCGAGCATCCAAAGCCAAGCGTTGTAGTTCTGAACCAGATATGGCCGAGCCTCTATGATCACTAACCGCGATCTCCCCAATACCCAAAACCTCGGGGATGAGCATGATGTCATCACCAACGTTGCCTGTAATGGTTCGGGGAGGAAAATGATACGAACCCGAGAGAATATACGTTAGCAAGCCTTCCTCTCGGAATGCGCGCGCTTTAGCCAATAAAGAACGATGATCGCGAAACAAACCATCTGTTCCTAAGAGTCCGATCACAGTAGTCGTACCTGTCTGAAAAAAAGGAAAGACCGTTCCTTCCGGCGTTCGGGTGGAGAATCCTCCTTCTCCTCCTCCCCCAATAATATGAACATGTCCATCAACGAACCCAGGAACTGCATAACAGTCATCACACAACTCAACCTCATCGACAATGTCCTCCGAGATCTGCTCTGAAAGTTTCGGACCGATTCCTAGAATGGTTTCGTCCCCAATCAGAATATCTCGGACTCCCATGTCTTGAGGGGCATAGCAGTGGGCCTTTTTTAGGAGAAGCATTGATTCAGCCCTCGCTTTCTGTGGCCTAATTATCAAAAACCGAACCATCAATACGATTCAATGGTACAATTACGGGTTCGTTCTATTGACCTTAATTTGTCAGGGTGCTTGTTAATCTAACTTCTGAATCCATTGGATTGCTTTTTTGTCAGCCGGAAGAAAGGGATATGTTTGAAGCTGATCATTGGGAACCCACAGAACCTGATCATGCGCCTCAAGCGTAAATGTGGTCGAATGAGGGGTACATAGATAGAAAAATAGGTGCACATTCCTTTCAGGATATGGATAGACAGTCTGAAAGGTTAATGGACCCACAGTGACCCCAACCCCCAACTCTTCCATTATCTCTCTTGTGAGGGCTTCCCCATTGGTTTCTCCAGACTGCACTTTCCCGCCGGGAAACTCCCAAAAACCCGGAAAATCAGAGCCAGTGGGTCTTTTAGCAATCAAAACTTCTCTTTTTGTGTTCCGCATAATTGCTGCAACAACAGGTATTGAAGGCGGATCAAAAGGATACTCCTTGTCTAAAAACCTTGCTTTTTGAAAAGCTACAGGGACAGCAAATTGATCGGTTTCTTTCTCGCTGATCCATACCCAATCTTCTTGGGTAGTTGCTATTATACAATCTCGAAGCTCGATTCGAAATACATCCATGATCCACTCTTTGTGGGTGAATCTATGTTCTGTTTGGCCCAAAAATTGATTTGTAAGAAAAGAGCGGGCCTTCTCAAGACGGAGCAAATATTTCCGGATCGAATCGCCCGAAGGCGTATTGGGGGTTCGCTCAACAATGGGATATCCCCAAAGATTTGAAAGAAGCCCTTTTCCTTTTCTTTTTTGAAGCAAGATTTTGTTCGAGTAATGGACCATTCCGATCTCAACCCATTCGGTTCTTTTTTGCTTGGTTCGCTTGCGCACGGGAATGCTATCGATTTGGTCCCCCAGATATGCCCGACATTGGTTGATGATTGGGCATTGCTTGCATATAGGGTTCTTTGGAAGACATAAGGCAGACGCCAAATCCATACAAGCTTGGTTGATAATTCCAGGAAACAGTCCATTTTTCTTGGCCCAATCCATCCACCGGTTCCCATATTCACGAAGGGTTTTTTGTACCTTCGTGTTCAGGATATCTTGGTCAGAAGCAACGATTCGGGAGATAAGGCGCGCGATATTCCCGTCTAGAGCTAAATAGGGTTTCTGGAAAGCGATGCTGGAAATCGCGCTGGCCATATACTCTCCAATTCCAGGGATTTGGATTAAGTCTTCTCGGTCTTGAGGAATTCTTCCTCCGAAACGGTTAAGAACCTTTTGACAACCTTTTTGTAAGGATTCCGCTCGTCGATAATACCCTAATCCTTGCCAATATCTCATTATCAATTCAGAAGAAGCCATCGCAAGGCTTTTCAAAGTTGGAAATTTGTCAACAAAAGGCTCATAGTACCGCAGGACAGTTCTAACACGGGTTTGCTGCAGCATTACCTCTGAAACCCATATCCGGTACGGGTCGTTAGTTTCTCTCCATGGAAGATCCCTTGCGTTCTGGTTATACCAGCGGTTCAACGGAACAAACCAAGAACAATCCTTGTCAGAAAACGGATTGTTTATCATCCGAAGGACTCCATTCCTGGATGCACAATCCAGGTCATTTCTTATAGGGGATATTGATGAATAAAGGCGGGTCGTTTCCATTCCGAGCGCAGCAACCCCATGACATATTCATCAAAGTATTCCCCATGCCGGAATATTTGCATCCGCAAAGTGCCTTCCAGCTGAAAACCCAATTTTTGGTACGACTTCATTGCACGACGATTAAACTCATATACACGCAAACACGCCTTATTCAGATTCATCTCGGAAAACATGAAATCAATCAAAGCTCCAAGCGCTTCTGTTCCATACCCTTCATTCCAATAGGGTTTTCCAAGGAAAATCCCCACTACTCCCCACCGATGGGTCCATTCGATTTCATTGATCCCGCATCCTCCCATGTACCGCATGTCCTCTTTTCGGATGATGGCAAAGTTTTTCTGGTCGGCTGTTTTCGATTGGTTCTGAAGCCATTGCCGTTCCGATTCACGAGACACGGGATAGGGGATCCCTGGGCAAAGAAACTGCCGAACTTCTGGATTGTTGAAATGGGTAGTGACTTCATCCAAATCATCCATTTCATAAGGCCGTAGGAAGACTCTTTTGGTCTCTAACATGAAATGCTCCTTTCTATCGTCATTCGTTGCACAAAAGTTCTGAAATATGTTTTGTAAGGACCGTCTCGATTTTCTTCTGAAAGGGTTTCAAAAGAAGTGGGATTTTTGCTTGGATCTCCACGGTTTGATGATGAACAACCAATGAGCCATGAATGACCACACCACTGGATTCAAAGTGAAATTCGGCTTCTGTACCTCTCCATTCTAGTGATATGTTTTGCGCATACTCGGCGTATTGATCTTGCTTTTTTCTGATCAGATCTTTTAATCGACAGATTGCTTCATTTTGAGAGATCGAAAAGGGAATGGTTGTGTTCATTGGTCACCATCCACCGTAGTTGCTATGCTTTTTTGTACCTGGTCACTTTCAATGTAGGGTAGAATATCGTCGAGTCCCAATTGGAAGAGCTCAAAAAACTTTTCTGTGAGGCTATACGCAAAAGGTCTCCCCGGGCTTTTAACCCTTTTCCGTTTGATCAGTCCGGTTGGAAGAAGTTCGGCGATTTGCGAGTCACAGCTTTTTCCTCGAATCTGTTCCATCGTGGATTTGGTTACAGTCCCTTTTTTCGCCATGATGGCAAGGATTTCAAGTTGGCTCGGTGTAAGGCGGTCAATACTCCTTCGGATTATCTGTTCGACAGCTTCTGCATATTCCACTTTTGTGTAAAAGATGAATTTGCTTCCCACTTGATGGATGGAAACGCCATGATCGGAATCATTGTAGTGGTTTTGAAGGTGCGCAATTGCGTCAATAACAACCTCTTTCGGAATCTGAAGAATGGTTGCCATCTGAGTAACTTCGATTCCTTTCCCAGATGCAAGGATCAACGCTTCCACTGCCGCAACAGGATTCATGAAATTCCTCCTATTGATCGGATTTTCGATATCATTGTTTCGAGACGGTTGCAAAACACTTGGATTTCTTCGTCGGTATTGTCGTATCCAGCGCTAATGCGAATCGATCCAATCAGGCGTTCTTTTGGAAACCCCATCGCCTTAAGCACATGAGACACTTTAGACTCAGGCGAATGGTGGTGAGATGTGCAAGCACTCGCTGTGGATATGGCGATTCCTTCAAAACTTAGAGACGCAGCAAGAGCCTCCCCAGAAATCCCCGGAAAGCTTACATTGAGCAGGTTGAGGATACCCATCTCTGTAGACCCATTTACTTTCCCCTGTAGGGATTGAACACATGCGAGCAGCATTCTTTTCCAAACCTCATATTTCCGATTCCACCGAGACTGGTTGACTTGACAAATCTCCAATGCTTTTGCCATACCCATGATCCCAGCGACGTTTTCTGTTCCGCTGCGGAGGTTTTTCTCATGGCCACCGCCATGGAGGATTGGTTGAAGCGATATCCCATGACGGCAATAGAGAAACCCTACTCCTTTCGGCCCGTAAAACTTATGGGCAGAAGCGGAAAGAAGATCAACCAACGATAGGTCAACGGGAATTTTTCCAATGGCTTGAACTGCGTCAGTATGAAAACAGATTTTTCGCGGTTTTAGTTCCCGAGAAAAAGCGGATATGGGTTGTATAACCCCTGTTTCATTGTTGACCCACATAACGCTCACCAAGATCGTGTCTGAGCGTAGCTTTTTGCGGAGCTCGGAAACCGGAATCACGCCGTTCGAATCCGGTTCCAAATAATCCACTTCAAAACCGTGTTCTTTCAGATATCGAGTGGGGGCTAGGACCCCTTCGTGTTCAATTGAAGAAACAAGAATATGATTTCCTTTCGAAGCGTTCTTGAATGCGTATCCGATAAGTCCCGCATTGTCTGCTTCCGTTCCCCCAGAAGTGAAAATGATTTCATGTGAGGCGCATCCAATACTTGAAGCAATTTTTGCTCGCGCTTCTTCCATCGAATCTTTTGCTTCTTCTCCAAAGAGATGCAAACTGGAGGCGTTTCCGTATTTTTCCGTCATATAATGGTACACCACATCAGCGGCTTCTGGATGAACTGCGGTTGTAGCAGCGTGATCTAGGTAAATTCGTTCCATTCTCTCCCTCCCAACGGACTATCAATCATAAGGACCGATCCATGAAGCAATATCGGTCGGTTGAAAACTCCCTTCCCAATTTGCTTGAGCATATCTGTCTGATGATTGAGCATGCAAATAGGTTCCACAGATTGCAGAGTCAACGGGAGGAAGTTTTTGAGCCAAAAATCCCGCAACCATTCCCGATAGCACATCGCCAGATCCTCCCTTTGCGAGGCCAGTATTCCCAATTGTGATCCAATAGGAGCTTCCTTCTGGAGTGAAAATGATTGTGGTCGGACCTTTCAGGATCAAGATCACATTGTTCTCTTTAGCATACCACTTCCCTGCTTCAACCCGATTATGAGCTAAAAAGGATCGGTCTTTGTTAAGAAGCTGGGAAAACTCCTGTTCATGAGGGGTCAAAACTGCAGGTATCTTTCTTTTTTTTAGTAACGAACCACGGGTTGGGTCTTTACTCAACCATTCAAGGGCATATGCATCCAAAACCAATGGTAGAGTATCATGGATCAAAGCTTGGGAGCATAGACGATGAGTTTCTTCAGATGGCATCATACCCATACCGATAGCCCAGCTATCAATTTCCGCCCAAGTTACCGCTTCATGATCAGGGAAGGTTATCCATTGGGGATATAATGGAATCATATATTGGTCAATCGGAGGAGTCGTTTGAACATAGACAATTCCGGTTCCAACTGCCATGGCACCGGTAGCGGAAAGAATCGGGGCTCCTTTGTATCGTTTGGATCCCCCCGTCACCAATACCCGTCCAAAACTCCCTTTATGACCCCATGGGATCCGTTTGGGAAGGCGTTTCTTCATATCTTCTTCACAGATCCACAGCTTTGGATTGATAATGTGAGAGTGTATAGTTTGGTCTGCAAAACCTATATCGGCGATTTGTAGATCTCCCGTATAGAATCTTCCAGGATATAGAAGGAGTCCGGTTTTTGGGTATCCAATACAAATGGTCATATCAGCCTGGAAGGCAGTCTCTCCGAGAAGCTGACCACTCGTTCCGTCGATGCCAGTAGGTTGGTCGATAGATATTCGCTTGCTGTTCAGCTGATTCAAGTAGGAAAAGAGTTGGAACAACACTCGGTTTATTGGCTTTTTGGATCCTGTCCCAAAAATGGCATCGATAATCCAATCAGAAGTGGAAAACGATGAAAGAAAACCGAAATCAGGAAATCCCTGACAGCCGTCGATTTCTCCATCCATTCTCAAAAAGGACCAAGAAATTGAAAACTTCTGGATATCAAGAAACTGATGGATAAAAGCTTGGGTTGCCTTACGAAATCCGTGGAGAAAGAAAACATGTGTTGGGATCTTTTTCAGAGCCAATTCGCGCGCAATAACCATACCGTCTCCGCCATTATTACCAGGGCCACAAATAACAGCGGCTTTCGATGGCAACCCCCACTTCCGTTCCGCAAGCTCAATAGAACGGCACCCTGCTCTTTCCATGAGGGCGAGATGATCACGGCCCCCTTTGATTGTAGCTTGATCGATTGTCTTCATTTCTTCGGGATCCAGAATCGTCATGGTTGTTCCTCCGTACCAAATTATATCATGAAATTTTCAGTTTCCCCTTTCGAAGAATCCACTTTTCAAGCTCAACAACAAAGAAAACAAGGATCCCGATCGAAATCGGGAAAAACCAATAGGCGCCACCAATCGGGGTTGTGCCAAAAACAGTGTTCATCGCTGGGAGATAAGTCAAGCAGATTTGAAGGATCAGGAGAATACCCGATACGATCCATGCAACTCTATTTCGAAAAATGTCTTTTGATAACGCGGGTAGTTGAAGCGAACGGGAATTAAAGAGGTAGAACAATTGCCCAAACACAAGAGTATGGACTGAGATGGTCCGAGAGGTTGCCAGATCATATCCCTCATTTCTTAGGGTTTGGAAAAGAAGGAAAGTTAACCCTCCAATGAGAACAGAGACAAAGGAGATTCTCCAAAGGAAATACTTGTCGAGGATTGATTTTTTTGGATCTCTAGGAGGTTTTTTCATGGTATCTTTTTCCATTGGTTCGAAAGCTAGCGCAAGTGCTAGGGTAATGGCGGTTACCATGTTGACCCAAAGGATTTGTAAGGGAGTAATGGGCAGCATCCGGCCTGTTATTATGGCAAGAATAATAACCAATGCTTCGGCACCATTTGTCGGTAAGATGAAAAGAATCGTTTTTCGCAAATTGCCATAAATGGTTCTTCCCTCTTCAACAGCATTTACGATCGAAGCGAAGTTATCATCGACAAGAATCATTTCTGCAGCTTCTTTTGCTACTTCTGTTCCTTTGATACCCATGGCAATCCCTACATCTGCTCGTTTTAGGGCGGGGGCATCATTCACTCCGTCTCCAGTCATTGCGCAAACAATTCCATGCGACTGAAGTGCTCGAACCAGGCGCAGTTTGTGTTCGGGGCTAGTTCGAGCGAAAATATCATATTTCAATACGACTATTTTCAGCTCTTCTTCAGATAATTCTTCCAATTCTGTTCCGCTGATCGCTTTCCCCTCGTCACTGATTCCCATTGCTTTCCCAATTGCTTGGGCTGTAGCCATATGATCTCCTGTAATCATCTTCACACGAATACCTGCTTCTTGACACTCTCTAATGGCCTCAATAGCTTCGGGTCTAGGAGGATCCATTATCCCAATCAATCCGGTGAAGATAAGGCCCCCTAGAAGATCTTCATGGTCGAAATGATTCCTGTCTTTTTCAACTTTACAGAAAGCGGCCCCCAGTACCCTTTGGCCTTCTTGCGCAAGGTTCTGAATCTCTTCAATCCAAAATTTTTCATTGAGACTCTGATTTTTGCCATTGCTGAACTCTTGATCGCTCATCTCCAAAAGTCTATCGGGGGCTCCTTTGACAAAAATCCATCGGCTATTATCCCAATCGTGCATCGTTGCCATGTACTTGTGTTCTGAATCAAATGGAATGGTATGCAACCGTTTCGGTTTGCTTGAATCCATGCCAGCCTTAATCACAAGCGTAGTCAAAGCCCCTTCTGTCGGCTCTCCCAAAACCACCCATTCTCCTTCTTCATTCTTTTTGATATCTGCATTATTGCACAGCCAACTAATGAGAAGAAGCCGATCTAAATCTTCTGATCTGGAACCAGGAGGAATTGGTTTTGTTTCGTGATACAATTTTCCTTCGGGTTGATACCCGACTCCCTCGACAGTGTATTGGCTGTCTCGTGTTATGAGGGCTTTAGCAGTCATTTCATTCTTTGTTAGTGTTCCTGTTTTATCCGAACAGATAACAGAAACACTGCCCAGTGTTTCCACGGAAGGCAATCGGCGGATTATTGCATTTCTCCGGGCCATTCGCTGGACGCCCAACGCCAAAGTTATGGATAAAACAGCCGGAAGCCCTTCTGGAATCGCTGCGACTGCCATTCCGATCGCCGCAAAAACCATATCATTCACCGAGTAGTTTCTTACGAATAGGCCAATGAGAAAAAGGACCCCGGTTAAAGCCAAGATTCCAAAGGAGAGTTGTTTTCCGAAGCGATTAATCTGTTGGATTAAAGGCGTCTTCAGCTGTTCAACTTCGGAAATCATCGCACTGATCTTGCCAAGCTCGGTATGCCTTCCCGTGGCAACAACAACAGCCGTTGCAGTCCCATTACGGATGTTGGTTCCCGAAAAGACCATGTTTGTTCGGTCTCCCAAAGGAGATTTTCCTTTTACCACACCCGGTTTTTTTTCAACAGGTTCGGATTCTCCGGTAAGAGTTGCTTCTTCTACCCGAAATCGATCCGCTGCAAGAATCCTTGCGTCAGCGGGAACTTTATCACCCGATCGAAGCATCAGGATGTCGCCGGGAACCAGTTCTTTCGAATCTACGGGTTTTCGCGCCCCGCTTCGAATCACTTGGGTTTGAAGCGCAAGCATTTTTTTGATGCCTTCCAATGCTTTTTCGGCTCTATTCTCCTGAATAAACCCAATAAACGCATTGATCACTACTACCCCAAAAATCACCCAAGTATCAATCCAATGGTTCAGAAAAGCTGTTATCACTCCAGCGGCAATCAAAACGTAAATCAGTACATCATGGAAGTGCCTCAAGAACTTCACCAACCAGACGGTCTTTTTTCCTTCTGGAATAACGTTGAAACCCCATTCCGACTGCCGATTTTGCACTTCTTGGGATGAGAGTCCCTCCTCACTTGTTTTTAAGATATTCAGGATTTCTTGGATTTCTATAGAGTGCCATAGCCTTTTGGTTGAAGACGCGAGAGTATCTTCCATACAGGCCTCCTTTTTTCCAGACGGTCGTTTTCACTCCGTATTGTAACACATACTCATAGCCATTTATGCTATAATACCTGTCGAAAATGACAATGCTGAAACAGGAGGGTATGCCATGCCAATCTACAAGTACCAATGCTCAAAATGCCACAAAGTTCACGAGGTGATCCAGAAGATCACAGACGAACCCCTTCATACATGCAATGACTGTGGCGGAACCCTAAAGAAAATGATTGGAAGGGTTGGAATCAAGTTCACTGGAAGTGGTTTTTACATAACCGACAAAAAAGGGTCAAAGACGCTTCCATCAACCACGGAGAAACCCGGAGAACAAGCCATCGGAAAAAACGAACCAAAAGAATCAACGTCCACCGAAGCAAAAAACCCTGCACCCCAGGAAAGCGTTCCGAAAGTACAATCAGACAAAAAAGAGGCCGTATAGGCCTCTTTTTTTGGAGCGGCCGACGGGACTCGAACCCGCAACACTCAGCTTGGGAAGCTGATGCTCTACCGTTGAACTACGGCCGCTTATCTGTACATATTGTAACTTAAATCGTTTTATAAGTCAAGAGCGACTTTGATCCGAGACGCGAATCCATAGGGTATTAGGATGCTTTGATTGGTATCAGTGCGCAGACCAACTGGATGACTCGCATTCCTTGGAAGGATTGTAAACTTCTTGCCTTCCAGGATTCCGAGATTCGTCATTTTTCTTTGAAACCCTTTTCCACCGACAAGTGATGCAATGATGATTCTCTGACCGTTTTGCGCAAAATGAAGGGAAAACGGTTGTTGGATTTCGACCATAATTTGGGAAGTGATTTCTCTGCGTAAGGTTACTGTTGTCCCACCAAGGCGGTAAATCACAGGATCGCCTAAAGGAGCTTCCTTTAAAACTTCTACCTTTTCACCGGGAAAGAATCCCATCCCTTGAATCCGTTCGGCGTATTCGTCAGCGATTTGGATTTCTATAATGATTCCATGATCTCTTTCTTCAAGAATGGATAACGGAAACAAGGACCTATTTTCCATGCAACGGTCCTCTCTCTGCTCTTTTCTTGAGCGCATACCAACCAAGGACTAATGATGCAACTCCTATGGTAATAATGATTAGGAATAATGGATCCCAAGAGAAGAGAGCATCTCCTTCCTCCAACCAACTCCCGAACCAATTACTGATTGAGCGCAAGAACTCATACCCTCCAACAAAAAGTGAAAACAAACCGCCAACAAACAGATGGGCGTACCCCTTGGGCAATTGATGGAAAATATCGCGAATTCCTAAAAAAAGAATTGCGGATGCCAATCCCAAAATCAAACCGGTTGGGATACTCGCCTCAGAGGAAAATCCGAAAATCACAAGAATAGAGACAGTCCCATTCGTCACTGCTGCTGCAATTCCAGCGATTGTAAGGATTATTTTGATACTCATGAACCACCACCCCAAAAAACGCGGACCAATAGAGCTAGAATATAGGCCAATCCAACACTAACTACAAATGACACCAAAGACCAGTACCAACGACCTGCTTCATTCTTGATCACAACAAGAGTGGCAAAACAGGGAACATAAGCCATAACAAACAATAGGAAGGATAATGCTACTACCGGAGAAAAATGGGTTTGCAGCGTTATGGTAAGGGTTTGCGCTTCTTCCCCTACTCCATATAAAGTAGCCAAGGATGAGATAACAACCTCTTTAGCTGATAGTCCGAATAACAAAGCAGTTGTCGCCTGCCAATCAAACCCAAGAGGTTGGAATATCGGTTGGATAGATCGGCCCAACATGGCAGCATAACTGTTTTCGACTTCACCCGCTGCGGGAAAAAAGGTCAAAACCCATATGATCATTGCGGCAACAAGAATAATTGTTCCTGCTTTTTGAAGAAAATGCTTTCCCTTTGACCACATGTAAATCATGATGTTCCTTATGTGGGGGAGCCGGTAGCGAGGCATCTCCATTATTAATGGAGAGGTTTTTCCCTTATAAATAACTTGGTTTAATAAATATGCAACTAAGGCCGTTACAGCTACACTTGCGCCATAAATCCCTGCCAAAACCATTCCGGGGTTTTTGGGAAAAAGAGCCGCGACAAAAATCGTGTAGACAGGTAATCGTGCACTACAGGATACAAAAGGAATGCTTAGGATGGTAACAATCCGTTCTCTTCTGCTTTCGATCGATCTTGTGGACATGATGGCCGGCACAGAACAACCAAACCCCAGGATCATCGACATAAAAGATCGACCCGAAAGCCTTAGCCGTACCATCATGCGATCTATTACAAACGCAGCTCGAGGAAAGTACCCTGTTTCCTCCAAAACCCCCAAGAAGATGAAGAGAACAAAAATGTTGGGAAGGAAAACGAGTACCCCACCTACGCCTCCAATTATCCCATCGGAAATAAATGATTGAATCATGGGGTTCCATGAAGAAAGAGATACCCATCCAGCCATTTCCTCAAACAGTTGCTCCAGAAGGACCATCAACGGTTCAGCAACCACGAAAGTCAGTTCGAAAATCATATACAAAAAAGCGATGAAGATTGGAATACCAAGGAATTTATGAGTGAATACATGGTCCAAAGCATCATTAATGCTCCAAATCGAAGACTTTCCCGATTGAACAGCTTGTTGAATCACTCCTCGAATGAAGGCATACCGTTCTTTGACAATTGCTTGTGATACTTCTTTTTGAAAAACAGGAAGCCTTGTTTGGATCCCTTCTTGTTCTAGTTGTCTTGTGACTTCTGGATCGCCTTCTAACCACTTGATCGAAATCCAGCGCGACCGATAGCTTTTTAAAGAAGGGATCTCGAGGATCTCTTTTTGAGTGCTTTCTATCGATTTTTCAACAGGTTCGGAATACTGGAGAGCATATGGACGAAGCTGGTGGTTTGGCATGTTGACCATAATATCTATTGTCCGTTTCAAACTTGAAATTCCTTCCGAATGGATTGCAGAAGTGAAGACAACGGGTATGCCCAGTCGTTTTTCCAACTCTCCTTTGTCGATGATCCATTGATTTTTCTTCGCCTCATCCATGGAATTGATTACGAGCACAATGCGGGAACGCAATTCCATCATCTGAATGAGCAAATAAAGGCTGCGCTCCAAGTTTAAGGCATCACTAACTATGATTACAATATCTGGTGATGAGTTGAGTAGATAATCCCTACACACTTTTTCATCGATCGTCCGTGCCCCCAACGTATATGTTCCTGGAAGATCGATAACCTGAACATCTATGCCATTATGATAATAGCTACCTTCCTTCTTTTCAACGGTGACCCCTGGCCAATTGCCGACACTTTGCCTCATTCCAGTAAGTGCATTGAATAGCGTTGTCTTCCCCACATTTGGATTTCCTGCCAGAGCGATTCTGGGCATCGACAATAAACCTCCTCTATAACAATTATTAACTGGATTATCGCTTCCAAAACTCTTCGATGAAAGATTTCATCCATATCCGGTTGCTCTCAAAAAAACTTCATCCAGCAAGCAAATTATTGCTTGTGAATCCATTTCATGGTGGGTCTTTGGGGTCTGGGTGATGGGAATGAGTGAAGTCTTTGGGTATTGTTCGAATCCTCAAAAAAACAAACGTCTTGGTTCCTCCCAACAGGATTGCCAATCCTTTAACCCAGATATTCTCTGTTGCAAAAAACATCACGATCAATAGGGCCAATACAGGTAGCAGTATGGTTAGTTTAGCCGTAACAGTCATCCCCTTCTGTCCAACCATGGCTCCTACTGTTTTTTTATAAATGGCTTGATTCTTCACCCATCGATGCAATCGATCGGAGCTACGCATATAGCATCCAAGAGCAAGTAAAACAAAAGGAGTTGTCGGAAGAATCGGAAGAATCGCTCCAACGACACCCAAGGAAAAAAAAATGCTGCCCAGCACCGATAAAAATAATTTATCCGGGCCTTCCGGGCGGCGCGGGAAAAAACCCGGC
>CAZOJQ010000027.1:0-8908 GCA_964580185.1 uncultured Thermotogaceae bacterium | reverse complement strand
CAAAAGGAGTTGTCGAAAGAATCGAAAGAATCAATACAACAACACCCAATGAAAAAAAAATGCTGCCAAGCACCGTTAAGAGTATTTTATCCAAGGGCTTTTTGAACAGACATTTCATATAATTCAACTCTCCGTGCCAAGCTGACAATATTGAGAATCATTCTCATATCAAAACCAATTATACCGGATTTGCAAATATTTGTCAAGTTGGCAATTGACTCATTTGAAAGACGGAAAATTCGTCCTTTTTCTGGAATAGTCATGGTATAATTGCAATCGAGGATCCGACAAAAACCGAAAGAAAGGGGTGATGGGAATGATTCGGAATCCAATTGTTTCCGATGTCTTTTACCCGAGTCAGCCTCCAAAACTAATCGAAACAATTCGAGGATTGTTTACCCATCAACTTGGCCCCGGGGCAGTTCCCCCTTTAAACAAAAAGAAATTGGATAAAAGCATAGGATTGGTTTTACCCCATGCAGGATATATGTATTCAGGCCCCGTTGCCGCATGGGGATTGTCTGAAGTAATGAAAATCGGCACACCCGAATCCGTTATGCTAATTGGTCCTTCTCACACGGGAATGGGAAAACCCATTAGCATATGGGATAAAGGGAGTTGGAAAACACCTCTCGGTGAACTCCAAATCCACCGAACTCTGGCGCAAAGAATTCTTTCAACCTATGAATATGCACAACCGGACTTCAATGCGCACATAAACGAACATTCGCTTGAGGTTCAATTGCCTTTGCTCCAGTTTTGCTTTGGTACAGACTTTTCCATCATCCCGATCGCTATGATGGATCAAAGAAAGAACACGGCACAAGAAATGGGTCATGTCATTCATGCGATTTCCGAGACACAGCCCCTCTTGATCATCGCCTCTTCGGATCTCAATCACTATGAACCCCATGATCGGACCATTATGAAAGATCAAGAAATCATTGATTCGATATTGACAGAGGATATTGATGGGCTATATGCAGCAATCACCGAAGACCAGATCTCTATGTGTGGATTCGGCGCAGTAGCAGCTTTAATGGAAGCGCGCATCGGAACTCCAAAACTGTTGCAACATGCTTCGAGTGGAGATTCTGGCGGGGATTTCTCACACGTAGTAGGATACGCCTCCTTGATCTTTGATTCTGGAGGTAGACAATCGGTTCATGGATGATCTTCTTCTGGGAGAATTGACAAGCTTCAGCAGGATCACTTCACTCATGACCCATTATTGGTATATCACCATTTGCTTAGCAATTGGATTGCTCTTGGGGAATCGTTGGTTTCCGAAGGTTCTCATCTTCATGATCGGTTTTTTTTTCGGAATGTTTTATCTCTTCCCGATTCTTACCGAGTATGATTTCGTTCATTCATGGATTCAGAATAACCCGAATCTTGGATTCTCAGTTTCGGTTGGATTTGGTCTCATCACAGCCTTTGTTGGATGCGCTCTCTTTCAAATCCTTTTCTTTTTAGGAGGGTTTATTGCAGGAGGGGCTTTGGGTTTGTGGTTATGGAGCATTCTCGCACCTGTTGTCTACAGTCATCTGAGGGAAGATGGGATCCATTATCCCTGGATCCAATGGGTATTTGCCGGGATTCTCGGATTGGTCGTAAGTGTATTGGTTTTCGTATCTATTGAGAAAACCATTTCTCTCATTTCAATTTTTCTCGGGGGATTCACGATCAGCATTCTTTCTTTGTGGGTATTGATTCAAATCCAACCCCAATGGTTTGGGAATTATCAAACAGAACCTGAACCATTTTTTCATTGGAAACCTGCGGGTATTGCAGTTTTCTTTGGTGTCTTTGCAATCATGGTTTCTTTTGGGTGGAAAATGGGTTCTCGAAAGAAAAAAGCGTATGCATCATAGAAAGGTGAACAGATTTCGATGAACTTTCTCCGCAAATTATTCCTATTTCCGGATCAATCCCAATGGACCGAAGAACAAAAAATAACGCAAGGAATGAAGGCATCCGTCATTGAAGGGATCGGAGCTGTCGTTTTTTTGGTTGTAACACAAGGGGTCTATTTTACAAAAATCGCTCTCAGTTTTGGTGCTGACGAGTTCACCCTCGGACTCCTAGGTTCAATCCAATTCTTATCGATGACAGTTCAACTAATCGTTCCTCGAATTGTGGAACGATTGAGCCGAAGAAAGCAGTTCACGCTCGTGTTGAGTATGGTTTCACGGCTCATTTGGTCAGTATTTCTAATTCTCCCCCTAATCGGAGTGATGAATACTGAACTTTTCATTGCTACAGTATCCATAAGCTTCATCTCTGGGTCGATGGCAAACAACGCTTGGACCTCATGGATGCGCGATCTTGTACCGAAAGAAAAGATGGGGAAGTTTTACGGACGGCGCAATCTCATCTTGTCTTTTGTTTCTATGATGACCGTATTGTTGTACTCCAACATCTTAGATCAAATGCCTGATGAAACGGGTATACGGATCATATTAGTGCTTTCTCTTTCTGGAGCGGCTTTTGCTGGTTTCTTCCTCTCTCGTCAGTATGAACCTCCTCTCAAAGAATCGAGTTCCTGGTCGGAAATTAGGGCAGCCATTCAGAACAAGAATTTTCAAAAGCTTTTGGCATTTGCCTTTTTTTGGAATTTTACCCTTTTGGTTTCGGCACCTTTTTTCTCATTCCATATGATCGAAAACCTTCAGCTTCCTTTTACCCTTATGGGATACTTGTCGATTCTTTCCAGTATTGTTTCTATGCTCTTTTACATCATATGGGGTAAATTATCGGATCGTATGGGACACAAAAACATCCTAAGAGTTGGGATTGCGTTAGCATCATGTCTTGCGTTGTTATGGTTTTTCATGACCCCTGAGACAATGGGAGTACTTCTTTGGACAGATAGTATCATTACGGGAGTCGCATGGTCCGCGATTAACTTAGCCATTTTTACTGTTCCCCTTTTAGTAGCTGGAAGATCTTCTGGGGTTTATCTATCTCTGTTCGCGGCTTTGTCCGGTTTAGGCGGATTTTCGGGTTCTTTGATCGGTGGAGCACTTGCTAAGCAACTTTCTGACTATCGGTTTTTTCTCGGCCAGATGCCTATGTATGGCATTCAAATCCTTTTTTTGCTCGGATTCGGAATGCGGATTTCTGCACTTTTTTTGCTCAATCGAGTCGAAGTATCCGGACATATCCGCCTAAGAAGCTTTGTACTGAATGGGTTTCTCCTGCTCAGCCGGAAAACAGCGTTAGAGCACTTCGACAATCCCCATCGAGCGAAATTTGTGGAACCACCTTCTGAGAATCCCAAAGAATCTGCCCCACGGAAGGAGTAGGATCTCATTTATACTTGATCTTGTATGGAAAACGTAGTATACTATCCACGAATACATCAAAGGGGGTAGAATAATGTACATATCTCAGAGGGCGAGAAATATGCAGTCTTCACCGATTCGAAGATTGATACCATTTGCCGAGCAAGCCAAACGAAATGGGATTCAAGTCATGCATCTCAATATTGGTGACCCGGACATTCCCACTCCACGACCGTTTTTTGATTCGATCGCCTCTTTTCCTGGCCCAGTGGTTCCATATTCCCATTCGGCGGGGCTAATTGAGCTACGTAAAGAGTTTTGCGCTTACTATCGCCATTGGGGGTTTTCCATAGGACCAGAAGAGTTGATTGTGACTGATGGTGGTAGCGAGGCCATTATTTTCGCTTTTGGGGTGATTGCAGATCCTGGAGATCAAGTCATGGTGATTGAACCATTTTATGCCAATTATCGGAGTTTTGCCGAGATGATGAGCTTGGGGATTGTACCGGTTCAATCCGATCCCGATAAAGGATATTCCATTCCCCCGATGGATCAATTTGAAAAGGCACTGAACCCGAAAGTGAAAGGTCTAATTCTTTCAAACCCCTGCAATCCAACCGGCGCTGTTTATTCTATGGATGATATAGAAATGCTCTTGACCTTCTGTAAAAAAAACGATCTGTATCTTATTGTGGATGAGGTGTACCGCGAATTTGTCTTTGATGGAAAAAAACCCTTTTCTGCAATGCAATTTTCCGATTATCATGATATTCTGATAATGGTCGACAGCATATCTAAACGCTATAGCACATGCGGAGCTCGCGTTGGCGCTTTAGTATCGAAAAACAAAGAAGTACTTAGCCAAGCAATGAAGATGGCTCAAGCGAGGTTGTCTCCCCCCACTATGGCTCAATATGGAGCATTGGGTCTTTTGAAGATGGATAGAGAGTATATTATGGGCGTCCGGGATGAATATCAAAGAAGACGGGATACTGTATATGAAGAACTCAACAAGATCCCTGGGTTGTCCTTTCTCAAACCACAGGGTGCATTTTATGTTTCCGTAAAATTACCCGTTCCTAACAGTGAATCCTTTGTCAAGTGGATGTTAACCGATTTTTCCTATCAAGGAAAAACCACTATGGTTGCTCCGCTTAATGGTTTTTACGCTTCGCCTGGTGCCGGGGAACAGGAGATTCGAATTGCTTATGTGCTTGAGGAGTCATCGCTCCGTTTATCTTGCGAAATGTTGAGAATCGGCCTTGAGCGATATTCACAAGGGAGGTAACGAATGAAAGAAGCGGATGGTCAGAAGCAATTACAGGAAGCGCGAGAAAAATGGGAACAAAAAAAAGAAAAGAGGGTTAAGGAACCAACACAGGAAAAACGATCATCAAGCGGATATCCGATTCAAGAGCTCTATACCCCAAATGACAGCGGAGATTTCGACTACTTGAAACATCTCGGCTTTCCCGGCCAATACCCCTATACAAGAGGGGTCCAACCGACGATGTACCGAGGAAGAGTATGGACAATGAGGCAATATGCTGGTTTTGGAACTGCCGAACAGTCAAACGATCGATACAAATATCTACTCAATCAAGGTCAAACGGGGCTTTCTGTAGCTTTTGACCTTCCGACCCAAATCGGATATGACTCGGATGATTCTTTGGCCGCAGGGGAAGTCGGTAAAGTGGGAGTCGCAATTGATTCGCTTGCAGATATGGAAGTCCTTTTCCGTGGGATCCCTTTAAGCAAAGTGAGTACTTCTATGACAATCAATGCCACTGCTTCTGTTTTATTGGCTATGTACATGGCGGTTGCCGATCAGCAGGGTGTGCCTCACAGCTTATTGAGCGGAACCATCCAAAACGACATTCTCAAGGAATACATTGCCCGAGGAACCTATCGGTTTCCCCCTCAACCTTCTATGAAAATCATCACTGACATTTTTTCTTACTGTTCTGTAAACCTTCCCAAGTGGAATACCATCAGCATCAGCGGATATCATATCCGCGAAGCGGGAGCTACAGCTGCACAAGAAATCGCATTTACCCTTGCCGATGGGATTGCCTATGTGCAAGCAGCAATCGATACCGGCCAAGACCCCAACGTGTTCGGCCAAAGGCTTTCTTTTTTCTTTGCGGCACATAATGATTTGTTCGAGGAAATCGCAAAATTCCGCGCCGCTCGAAGGCTTTGGGCCAAATTAATGAAAGAACAATTTGGTGTTACCAACGAAAAAGCTATGCAGATGAGGTTTCACACCCAAACAGGGGGATCAACATTAACGGCGCAACAACCGGAGAATAACATAGTTCGCGTAACCATACAAGCTCTTTCTGCCGTTCTCGGGGGCACACAGTCGCTTCATACCAATTCCTATGATGAAGCGCTTGCCTTGCCAAGTGAAGAATCGGTGCGCATTGCTTTGCGAACCCAGCAAGTGTTAGCCCATGAAAGCGGAGTTACGAATACCGTTGATCCGCTTGGGGGTAGCTATTATCTAGAAAGCATTACAGATCAGCTGGAGAGAAACGCGATGGGATACATTTCAACCATTACAAAAATGGGCGGAATGGTGAAAGCGATTGAAGACGGGTATGTCCAAAGAGAGATCATGGAAAGCGCGTATCGGTATCAAAAGGACATTGAAGCTGAAAAGTCGGTTATTGTAGGAGTCAATCATTTCCAAGTCGAGGAAATGCACCACAATCGGCCACTTTTGCGTGTTGATCCGGAGTTGGAAATCCATCAAGTTCAACAGCTTCAAAGAATCAAGGGAAAAAGGAATCCTTCGAAAATCAAGGATCATTGCTCGTGCCTGAAGGCTGCAGCAGAGAAGGGTGAGAATATCATGCCTTATATCTATGATGCGGTTCGGTCCTATACGACATTAGGGGAGATTTCTTACACCCTTTCGCAAGTGTACGGAGAATATATGGAGGCTCCAGTTCTGTGAGACCGAATGAACGATTAAACCCCAGTCTCTTTAAGATCCCGATGGATCGGATTCGATCCGGGTACTATTCAGACAAATACTTTACTCGGTTTGTGGAGGTACTGAAGAAAAAGGGGCGTCACGCTTCCGTGGTGTATCAATTCTTTCCCAGGCAAGATTCGTGCATTGTTGGACTTGATGAAGCAATTGCCATTTTACGAACTTGTACTGGGCAGTATCGAGACAGCAATAAAGCGCAACGCATTTTTCATTCCCTTTTGGAAGCGGAACGAAAAGTCCAAAGCGCTGCCTATGGAATGGACAGGAAGGAAAGCGAATCCGCTTTTCAAGAAAAACTGGACTTAAGAGAACAACTGAATGATCTATGGGAAGATCATTGGAACGAAATTCAAGTGAAAGCCCTATTTGATGGGGAAATGGTCCGAAGCGACGAAGTAGTGATGACCATTGAAGGGGATCCAACTTTTTTTGGATATCTTGAGACCGTACTACTTGGGGTAATGGCTCGCGCTTCAAGCACGGCAACAGCTGTACGAAAGGTTGTGACAGCAGCCCGAAAGAAACCGATCCTTTTCTTCTCTGCGCGGTTTGATCATTACTGGCTACAAGCAACCGATGGATATGCCGCTTTGAAAGCGGGAGCGTTTGGTGTTTCAACAGATGCGAATGCCGACTATTGGGGCACTGAGAGCATGGGGACCATTCCTCATGCCCTGATATCTACGTTTCATGGGGATACATGCGCTGCTGCGGTAGCCTTTGACGAATGTATCGATCCAGCCGTAAACCGGATTGTCCTTGTCGATTGGGACAATGATTGCATCGGAACAACCAAAAAAGTTCTCTATGAATATGTTGATAGACTAAGCAGCATTCAAAACACATCGGAAAAACCTGAGGACTTATCCGTAATCATTGGGCCAGGGAAAGGTAAGATCTGGGGGGTTCGGTTTGATACATCTGGTTCACTTAGAGATGTTTCCGTACCCCCACAGGATTCAAGCTCCTTAGGTGTTTGCCCGGAATTGGTTTGGCTTGCGAGAAAAGAGTTTGACCGGATTGGTGCCCATGACCTTAAGATTGTCGTTTCAGGGGGGTTTGATTCAGAAAAAATCACTCTTTTTGAAAAGCTGGAAGTACCGGCTGATGTATATGGAGTGGGCGCAAAATTGTTGAGAGAAAAGGTTGACCTTACTGCGGACATAGTAATGGTCGATCAAAAGGCCTGTGCGAAATATGGGCGAACCAAAGGGGACTTTGAACGATTGACTGTTGTATCATTGGCATAGGAGGGAACGGATAATGCAACAAAAAGGAACGTGGAACGTCAAAACAGGATTCGCGGATATGTTTAAGAACGGAGTCATCATGGATGTCACGAATGCCGACCAAGCAACGATTGCTCAAGATGCAGGGGCAGTAGCGGTCATGGCATTGGACATGGTCCCGGCAGATATCCGGAAAGCGGGAGGGGTCGCGCGAATGGCCAGTGTCTGTGTGATTCGCGAAATAATGGATGCCGTTAGTATTCCCGTTATGGCAAAATGTCGGATCGGTCATATTGCTGAAGCAAGAATTTTGGAGGAAATCGGTGTCGATTTTATCGATGAATCGGAGGTATTAACACCTGCTGATGATCGATACCATATTCGAAAACATGACTTCTCTGTCCCATTTGTTTGCGGTTGCCGAAATTTGGGAGAAGCGTTGCGTCGAATCGCGGAAGGCGCTGCGATGATTCGGACGAAAGGAGAACCAGGAACAGGCAACGTTGTCGAAGCTGTTACACACGCGCGAACAGTTCTTGATGAGATAAGAAAAACAATGACGATGCCCTCCGAGGAATTGGTGTATTATGCAAAAGAGTTGGGCGCTCCGGTACAACTCCTTGAGCAAATCAAGGAACTGGGACGGTTGCCTGTAGTGAATTTTTCTGCTGGCGGGGTAGCCACACCGGCTGATGCTGCTCTGATGATGATGCTGGGTATGGATGGGGTCTTTGTAGGGTCTGGGATCTTCAAGTCCGACGATCCCATAAAGATGGCCTCGGCCATTGTACAAGCGGTCTTGCATTGGGACGATCCAAAGAAACTGGCGAAGATCAGCGAAGATATTGGTCAACCGATGAAAGGTTTGGATAAAGAAGAACTGGAAATACGCATGCAAGACCGGAGTCAATAATATGCGCATAGGGGTTCTTTCCATGCAAGGCGATATTGAAGAACATCTCAGGGTTTTTTCTCGGGTAGGAGTTGATGCCCATCGTGTGAAAACTCTAGAACATATCGCGCTTTCAGATGGATTTGTCTTTCCTGGTGGGGAAAGCACATCAATGATTACACTGATCGAAACCAATGGATTGGCAGAACCCTTACGGAGACGAATCGTTGAGGAAAAAGTCCCCGTTTATGGGTCGTGTGCAGGTATGATCCTGCTGTCTCAACAAGTCACCAACTATCCGCACCAGAAGACTTTGAGAATCATGGATATCGATGTATGCAGGAATGCGTTCGGCCGGCAGTTGGATTCTTTTGAAGAAGACCTCACCATAGAAGGATGGGGCGACCCTCCAATGCGCGCGGTTTTTATCCGCGCACCGATTATTGAACGATATGGGCCCCAAGTTCAAATCCTTGCGAAATTGAGAAAAAGGGGTTTA
>CAZOJQ010000026.1:0-40713 GCA_964580185.1 uncultured Thermotogaceae bacterium | reverse complement strand
CTCATTGCAATGGATTACTTACCAAAGCCCAATCCACACATTCCGGGCATACGAGATCTGGGGACGAAGATCAGTCTCTTTGGATCCCTGGGAAAGGCTTGTCCATATTGATCATCCGGAAACCACTAGCGCTCTCATCGACGCATCCATCCTCCCCACGATTCGTCAAAACCAGGAATATGCTTTCTTCATACGCACAGTCAATACTCATGAAATGAGTACCGACGGCCCGATCGCGCAAGTAATGACAAAGAATGCGCCACCCATGCCCGTGGCTGTCTCAGAGTCACAAGAAGAGGGAGCGATTACTTCTAACACCCTCCAAGTTCAGTGGGTTGGATCGGATGAGCCGGACTTTGCCCAATACATCCTCTCGTGGAAACCGGCCGACTCAACCGATGAGCGCTTGGAATCATCCGTCAGCATACAGATCCGCAGCCGCACCCATTACCCCATTACCCATCTGGAAGCGGATACTGAATACACCATTTCCCTTGTGGTGGAGGATCAAGGAGGTCTTCGTTCCGAACCTTCCCATATCCAGATGCGCACAGAAGCATTCACACCTCCTCGAACCCCATTGATTCAAAGGATCCAATGGAATGTCCAGCAGGAAATCCTTGAAGTGAACATCATCTGGGAGGATCGATCTGTATCGGAAGAAGCCTACCGAATCTTCCGGGGCCATTCACTCATCGACCTTGAGTCTCAGACAGAACCCATCGCTGTGCTCCCGAAAGACAGTTGGCGTTATTCGGATACCCAATCCCTGGCAGCAGGATCCACATATTGGTACAAAGTGGAAGCATGGCACTCTGATCTTTTCAAAGCCTCTGCTCATACCTCGATCACCATTCCCGCCATTACCGACAAACCTTCCATACCCACAAATGTGCAGGTGGATCCGAAATCGACAGTCGCGACGATCACATGGACAGCCTCCACTCAAACGCCTCTGTACCGAGTATGGATATCCCTGAACCAGACTGCATGGATCCTCAAAGGCAGTCAGATTGAAGAAACCGTATTCTTCATAGACGGGTTGCAGCCGGATACACCCTATTGGGTACAGGTAGTGGCATACAATGCATATGGCTCTTCACAAGCTGTTCAATCCTTTCGGACCCAACCCCAAAGCATTCAGCCTCCTGCGAATCTGCAAGAACGAAGCCTATCATTCGATGAGATCATCATTACGTGGGATCCAGAGCAGATGGCATCGGGGTATTATATCTATCGGCAAAGGATTGGTCCTGTCGCGGATCGGACAGCTACTCGCATTGGCTTTACACAAAAGGAGGAGTATATCGATACCTACATCCGTCCAGACACAACCTACGCCTACCAGGTTACAGCATACCATCCTCAGTATGGAGAATCGGACAAGACCGCGGCTTTAACGATCCATACGCCCCCTATTCATTCCCCACTGTTCACCCTCACCCTGAACCGAAACAACAATGCTTGGGGATCAGTCACTGGTGGAGGGAACTACGAAGCTGGGCAGGTGGTTGCCATCCAGGCGACACCAAGCCCAGGGTACCGCTTTGTGAATTGGACAAAAGGCGGGGTGGAGGTCAGTACACAAGCCAACCATGCGTACACGATGCCCGCGGACCATGTGACAATTGTTGCGAATTTTGAGGCCATAACCTATACCCTCACGCTGAACCGAAACAACAATGCCTGGGGAACAGTCACCGGAGGAGGAATCTATGCAGCCGGACATGTGGTTGCCATCCATGCAATCCCAAGCATCGGTTATCGCTTCGTAAACTGGACAAGAGGCGGGACGGTGGTTAGCACGCAAGCCAACCACAACTACACAATGCCGGCGAACCATGTGACTCTGGTGGCAAACTTTGAGCCTTCTTCTGAAGCGTTCGTCTGCAATGAGGTAGAGTTCAAGGCCGCTTTGAACAATCCAAGTATTGATACCATTGTTATTTGCTATGAAGGAGAAATTATTCTTTTAAGTGCAGAAGAGTACCGAATCGACCGACCATTGACCTTCAAACGGAGTTCATCACCCTCACCGGATCATACCCCCCGAACGGGATTTCCAGGATACTCCATAATCAAAGGGGATGGTCAACTGACTGTAGGCGGAGATACCACCATGGAGGGTGTTGTTCTCGAAATGGCAGGGTTTGTATTAGAAGGGGGAGATGTTCATACAATCCTGACCTTTAAAGATGTCATCCTGAATACGGAACTGAAAGTAGGAGGAAATGAGGTTGTTGTTGATGGCAACAGTCTCACGATTTGGTCCAAGGACAACGATCTGATTTTAGATAGCTATAACTCCAAGCTTACAGGAATGAATGAAGGCGTTGTGAAAGGGAACCCGTCTCTCGAAAATAGCGGCAAAGTAATCGTAGGAGCTGGCGCATTGATCCAATTCATTACGATTGAGTCAAAACTGGTATTGAATGGCGATGCGCGAATAGACGGTGTGTGGTTGAATCACCCTGGACCGACGTACATAGAAGCTCATACTCTTACCATAGTCGGTGACTTGACCTTGAACCATAATGACCAAATTCTTACTTTAAACACCCCTGATTCTAGAATCATAGGGAATGGCTTAATCCTGAATAACGATACCCAAGGACATATTCTTGTGAACACGGCCGGTACTACTATGGAGCGTATTGAAGGTGTAACATTGTATGTAGATATCGATGTTCAGAACGACCTCGCGATCAAGGGAATCAACTTAGCAGAAGGAAGCACCGTATTTTTAGGAAACGCAACCCTGATGCTGGGATCAGGTATTTCAATCAATGGCGATTTGGTGATGGATGATGATAACGCACGGATCGATGGCGGGAATCATTCGATAAATGGAATCGGCAAAGTAGTCATCAAAAAAGCGGATAAGGTCTCTTTTGTGACTCTGGATTTGGATGCTGTTGTAAATGAAACTGCATCCGTTAAATTCCATAATGTGACTGTGGGATTTGGTTGTACAGTAAGGGTCAAAGGTACCCTAACGATCCAGAACTTTTTCGAGGGAATCCATCAAAACTTCAGCACTCTGTTGCAAGCCGGGTCTGAAGGGACTGTAGAACTTGGTACAAATGCTACTCTGAAGGATATAAAGATCCAGCAAGCTATCGAAGATACTATGTTCATTCTCTTGTTAATTGAGGATGCCGAGATTGGAGAGGTCGCGTTTAGCTCGCTACGTGATGGCTCTGATAATGATTTAGTTCTTATCGTACTGGATAATCTAAATTTGATTATTGATGATGACAAGGTTCAAGGAGTTAAAGGCCCAGAGGGTAAGGTACATGACTATAACATAGTAAATGATATGCCTGGTTAGAAGGATACGAGCATTTTAATGATCTGTTCACTGTCAGAACTCACCTATTGAATACAGATTCCTTGATGAACATGAACCATCGAAGGAAACCGGAGGGTATATCATCTCAAATACGCACCGAAGGTCATTGCCACCAAAGTTTTGTTTGAGTTCTCACAAGCACTCTTGAATTACCCATCGATCATCGATCAAGGGAGGGAAACCCATGAAGCATCTGATACCCCAGTGGTTGGTTCGCAAGATCCGGAAAAAAGCCTTTCATGGTCAATTCGACAGTTATTCCATCTTTGTGGATATTTCCGGGTTCACAGCGATGACCCAATCCTTGATGAGCGGCGGAAAAGAAGGGGCCGAGATTATCTCTTCCATCATAGATGACCTCTTCACTCCAGCAATCGAATCAATTCAACGTTATGGAGGTTTTATCACAACTTTTGCAGGGGATGCCTTTACGGCCCTGTTTCCCCTACAACCGGCTTGGTATGCCTTGAAAACAGCCTTTGCCATTCGCGAGCATATCCAATCGTACGGACAAATCCATACGCCCTTGGGGGATTATCCCCTTGCTGTGAGAATCGGGTTATCCTTTGGGGAGGTGGAGTACAGGATCATCGAAATCCAGAAACAGATGGCGTATTTCTTTCGGGGCAAGGCTATTGACGGGTGCGCCTTGGCCGAGCATCAAGCCCAGAAGATGCAGATCGTTGCGGACGATCTCTTCCTCTCCCGCATCCACCTAGGGGTGGAACACCGCTTTTTGGAAGAACGATGGTCAGAGATCATCCGATTCGAGCCACCTTCTTTCGAAGAAGAGCCGTCCGTGGAATTGGACTGGGAAGAAGACCCATCCATCGAAAGGGCCTTTTACCCCGATCGACTTTTCGAACTCAAGGAACGGGGCGAGTTCCGTGAAGTCCTACCCTGTTTCATTCAATTCAAAGAAGAAAAAGATTACCTGAAAGGCATCGAGCAAGTGATTCTTACCTGCTTGGATTATGGAGGATACTTCAACAAGATCGATTTCGGGGACAAGGGCGGTGTGATCCTGGTTCTTTTTGGCGCCCCATCAGAACGGGAGAAAATCTTCCAACGGGCGGCGGATTTTTGCCTGAGTTTGCGGAAGATTCCGAACTTTACCTTTCGGGTAGGGCTTTCGACAGGCATTGTCTTTGCTGGGTTTGTGGGATCTGCCTTGCGGTGCGAGTACACTGCCCTTGGCGTGGTGGTCAATCTCGCAGCTCGTCTGATGATCGGTGCCGATTGGGGATCGATTCACACAAGCGCTGAGGTGGAGAGAAACTTGAAAGAGCAATACCGGACCCGCGCGCTGGGTGCCAGACCTTTCAAAGGCTTTTCTCAGCCGTTGAAGGTCTTTACCCTGGAATCCAAACAATCCGGCTACTATCCTTTGAGCTATACTAGTGACTTTGTGGGTAGAGATCGGGAAGTTTCTCGGTTGAAAGAGCGGATTGGGTCCATCTGTCAAAATTCACAGAGCCCATTTGGCGGGGTATTTACGATTGATGCCGATGCTGGTGTAGGGAAATCCCGTTTGGTTCATCACATGGAATCGGTGATCCCAAATATTCGGTTTTTTTATCTTTCATGCGATGAAATCCTAAGGAAATCCTTCAACCCCTGGACGGGATTTTTATACCGGTACTTCGAGCAAAACGAAACCCAATCCGTAGAAGAAAACCGCTTATCCTTTGAGAAAGCCTACCAAAAGCTTGTACAGGCCACCCAAGATTTGGAGATCAGGAAGGAACTAATCCGTTTGGAGTCGGTTATTGGTGCTTTGGTTCAACTGGAGTGGGAAGGATCCCTTTATGCCCAATTGGATCCCAAAGGCCAATACGAAAACACGCTTTATGCGATCAAAACCTTTTTCAAAGCCCAGAGTCTTCTTCAACCCATTGCCATCATCGTGGATGATGCCCATTGGATGGATTCGGACAGCCTCACCCTTTTGAAAACCCTGATTCAGAATGTGGAACCCTATCCTATGATCCTGATCCTGCTGTGCCGCCCTCAGGACGATGGCAGCAAGATCGTACTCATCCCTGGGCAATCCATCGAAGAGGGGATCGATCGGATGGAATTGCGGAGGTTTGATCGGGCAATGATGGATCAATTGGTGCAGGCTCTTTTGAACCGATCAGAAGTTCCCGTAGAAACAGCAGAGTTCATCTGGGAAAAAAGCGAAGGAAACCCGTTCTTTGTTGAGCAGTTGGTCCTGTATTTGACTGAGCGAAGCCTTTTGGATACAGATTGCCGACTGGTATCCAAAGCGGACACGATTCCGTCCGGTATCCGTCAGGTTATCATTGCGCGCATTGATCGGTTGTCGGAAAAGATGAAGGAAACCGTCAAGACCGCTTCGGTATTGGGTAAGGAATTTACAATCCGGGTGCTCAATCGGTTGCTTCAAGAAAGAAGAATCACGCAATTGGACCAGGATTTCGATGAACAGATGGAACTGGGCTACCATGAGCAAATCTGGGAAACTTTGTCTGAAATGAACTATGTGTTCAAACACGCGTTAATCCGGGATGCGATGTATGATATCCAGTTGAAGGAAAGCCTAAGAAGATTGCATGATTTGGCAGGCGCAGTAATTGAAGATGTGTATCGTGATAAGCTGAACGAGCAGTACGAAGATCTTGCTGAACACTTCAGCAGGGCTAAGAATCGGGAAAAATCCATCCTTTATCTGGAAAAGGCAGGCAACCAGGCTAGAGAAAAGTTTCAAAATGACAAGGCGATCTCGTTTTACCGAAACGTAAGGGATATTCTTGATGAAGAATCGGAAGCATCAAAATTTGGGGAAATCCTTCTTAATGAGGCCGATGTGCTTCAGACGATCGGTCGAAATGAGGCATCCTTTGAGAATTGTGCCCGCGCCCTGAAAATCTTCGAGACAACTCAAGAACCCAAACGGGTGGTCGAGTCTCTAAATCGACAGGGTTTTTTGCTTCGTTTGTTGGGAAAAGGCGATCAAGCCCTTCAGACACTCAAAAAATCCCTCACCATAGCCCAAAAGTTCCAGGATCAGTATGGGGTCAGCGAAGCGTATAACCACCTGGGAGTGGTTTGTTTTGATAAAGGAGAGTACGCGCTTGCTTTGGAGTACCATGAGAAGCGGGCCCAGTTGAGTGATCGCTTGGGTGATAGGAAGGCGGTCAGCCTTGCCTATAGGAATATTGGGGTAGTTTACCACAATCAAGGGGACCATAAGAAAGCACTGGAGTACTATCAACAGGCTCATTCGCATTTCCAAAAATTGGGGGATCGGATGAGCGCCAGTATTACCCTTTCCAGCATCGGAAATCTCCATGTGAATATGGGAGACCTTGATCAGGCTTTGCGATGTTATCATGAATGCCTTGAAGTCTTCGAAGAGTTTGGCTTCAAGCGAGGCGTCAGCATGATTATCGGAAACCTTGGAGTGGTTTCCCATCAAATGAACGACTATCCGAAAGCAATGAAATACTACGAAACGATGATGGAGTTGTGCAAAGAACAAGGTGACCTTCATGGGAAAAGCCGAACGCTAGGGAATATGGGAGTTATCCATCAGGATTTGGGAGAATTCCATTCCGCGTTGGAATATCACGAGAAAAGAATGGAGTTATGCAAACAACTTGGAGACCGACGAGGCATGTTCATTACGCTAAGCAATTTGGGTAGGGTGTACGCTGGACTTCATGAACACGAGTTAGCCATATCGTATACAGACCGAGCCATTCAAGAGGGTGAAGTGCTTGGCGTGCGGTATGAGCTGTCGGAAGTTTTGTACGATAAGGCCTTCTTGCTGCATACAAAAAATGAGGATGCCAAAGCCTTGGAAATCAATCAAAAAGCATTGGAAATGGCACAAGAGGCTGGGGCAAAGAAAACTGTCTTTGAAGCGACGATTCTACTCCATGTCCTTCAGAACGATGCAAAAGCTCTGCTTGCCATAAACCAAGACCAGCGACTGAACCGAGAACAAAAAGCTGCAGTCGATCACGCGCTCTGGAAGGCAACAGCAGACAACAACTTCCGTATGAAGGCATTGAAAGAATACCGGACGCTCCTGGATTCGATCCCAAAAGACCTTTACAAAAGGAGGATTCAGGAACTTGATGCATAACCGGTTCTTGCAAAAAGCGGGGCCAGGTAAAGTGATCCGCTACTATTTCGATTGAATTCTATGAACGGATGTGCTATACTCACCTTGAACGATGAGGTACGAATTTATGAACATAAAAATGGCAGTTTTAATCGGTTTGTTTGTAATCGTTTTTGCGTTGGGTTATATGGGATGGATGGAATTGTACGAACAGATGGGAGTTCCACTATCCGTTTTTGGTGCATTGACCCTAGCAAAAGACTTATTTATTGAAAGCCCTCTGTGGATTGAATTTTCTTTATACACCGAAATATACAATGTGCCATTTAAATTAGAATTTGCTCGCTTTGTAGCGCCTTTGCTCGTTCTTTACACCGTGTTTTTTGTTGGATTTACTATTTTCAAGAAATATTTTAAAGCATACTTTATCCGATTTTGGCTTAAAAATTATATTATGATAATAGGATATAATAATGATGTAGTTTCGTTTATTAAAAACACAGAAAATCAGAAAATTGTACTAATCACTGAAGATATCAATCTGGAAATAACAGAAACCAAAAACCTCACGATATTCGATGACCAAAAAGAGATTGCAAAACTGATAATGACATTAAAACCTCATAAAGCAAAAAAGCTTTTGTTATGGGATAAAAAAGATGAAAAAAATCTATCATACTTAATGTCATTAATAGAAAACACAAAAATATCGAAAAAACCAAAACGAGAAAAAATCCAAGCGTATATACACTTAAATGATTATCACACATATAATAAAGTGAAAACAATAGAAGAAGACATGATATTCTCTATTCACACATTCAATGTTAACAACATAGTGGCATCTTTGGTTGTGGATGAATACGCACCGGATAAGTATATCAACGTACATGATGAAAACAGAATAGTAAAAATTATTATTATTGGTTTAGATAAATTGGGATTTTACATATTTACAGAAATAATGCAAATGTATGTACTTCCTAACTTGCAAAAACTATCTATTACCTTAATCGACGAAGACATAGAAAATAAAAAGAATACCATTCTAATTCGATTTAGTGAGATATGCAAATATGTTGATATTAAAAGTATAGAATACACTACTTTTATAGAAGAGTTTGATAATATTGTAGATAAAGATATAGATATCATATATGCATGTTTTGAAAACCAAATAGTTAATGATTATATCGCAAAAAAAGCCAGACAGTTATTTTATGGAATCACAGGAAAATTGAATACCCCAAAGATAATCCATATAGTGGATGAAATAGAAAAAGGAATAATGATAAAAAAGATAAAGGAAGAGGATGATCTATTAGGAATCGATTATTTTGATAAAAACGAAGCAATCAATAGTGCCCACATAATAGAAAGAACAGAAGTGCACGAGGAGATGGCGAAAAATATCCATGGGTATTACTCACATCAAAAAGGAAAAGTATTACACGAAGATTGGGAACGATTACCCGACTACACGAAAGAAGAAAACGTATATTCAGCGAGACATATAGAATACAAAATGAGATACATCGATCATGAAATAGTGGATATATCGGATGCGAGAGAAGAAGCAAAAATAGATAACATTCCAAAAGAAGAATATGAAAGATTGGGAAAGATAGAACATCAAAGATGGCTGATTAGAAAAATATTATCAGGGTACATAAAAGGGGAAAAATTAGAAAGAAAAATCAGAGATACAATCAAAATACATACAGATATAAAAGATTGGACAGAATTATCTCAGGAAGATATAGAAAAAGATTATATGACGCTAAAAATATTACGTCAAATATTAGAATCGATTGGAAAAAAAATAGTTAAAAAAAGATATTAATTAGGAGGAAATCAATCATGTGGGATGTATTTATAAGTTATTCAACAAAAGATAAAAATTTAGCTTTTGAAATTTTAAAAAAAATAGAAGAAAATGAAATAGACGCATGGATTGCTCCAAGAAATGTTCGGCCGATGTTTAGTTATCCAAAAGAGATTGTATATGGAATAGAAAATTCGGAAATATTACTTTTGATATTTTCATCAAATTCGAGCGGAACAGATAATGTGTTAAATGAACTAGAAATTGCTCATAGGAAGAGAAAAAAAATATTAAATTTCAAAATCGATGAAACAGAAGTAGAGGGAGATCACTTGTATTATTTAGCCAGGCCGCAAGCGATCGATGCAGCGCATATGGAAAAGGACAAAGCCATTGAGTTGTTGGTACGATCAATTAAGGATGTTCTGGCGGAACTAGAAGAGGAAAACAAGGAACCGGAAATAGAAGGATTGCATAGTCAAGGGATGGTCAATGAATCGGAAATTGTCAAAACTCCACAGGGCAGAGAGATGGTAATCGTGAAATCGGGATCATTTCAGATGGGCAATACACGGAATGACAGTGAAGGATTTGAACGGGAAAAACCGATCCACGATGTAGAATTGACATATGAGTATTGCATTGGAAAGAACCCAGTTACTTTTGAAGAATATGATGAGTTTTGTGAAGCTACCGGCCGAGAAGCGCCGCACGATGAAGATTGGGGTCGGGGAAAGAGGCCGGTGATCAATGTTACATGGAAGGATGCCATTGAATACTGCAATTGGTTAAGTAGAAGAGAGGGACTGTCTTACGCATACGATCCTGAAGATACCTTGTTAGATGGAAACGGGAAGATCACGACGGATATTATGCAAGTGAACGGGTATCGATTACCGACCGAAGCTGAATGGGAATACGCGGCGAGGGGAGGACACAAGCACGTAAAGCTATACAAGTATGCGGGAAGCAACCGCATGGATGAAGTTGGGTGGTATTGGAAAAACTCTGGAGACGAACGATTGGAAGGAACGGATTCGGATTGGGATTGGGATGCGATCATCGCAAACAATAACCGAACCCAAGAAGTCGGTCAAAAGAAAGCCAATGAATTGGGTTTGCATGATATGAGTGGGAACGTGTGGGAGTGGTGTCATGACTGGTATGGAGAGTATACCAGCGATCCACAAGTAAACCCGATCGGTCCCAATAAGGGTACGTATCGAGTGGAACGCGGGGGCAGTTGGTATATCAATTCATGTGGCACTCGTATAGCCATTCGCTTCATGCTCACGCCAATTTACTGTTATAATAATCTAGGGTTTCGTCTTGCCCGAACCATTTCGTAAGCTCCCCTACTAGGTACGGCTGGCAAACCGTCGACCTAATTTGATCCTCGTTCATTATTCTTTTTCCGGTGTTTTGCGAAGAAACATGCAACTGGGTTATGCTCCGATTGGAGCGTCATAGGGATCCTAAGGAACCAATTGATACCCTTGGCGTAGTTTTTCCGAGGCTTGCTTGTGGGTTTGAACATATTGACCACAGTTGCTTCCAATCTGGTTTTCTTCCAATTCCCCTATGCTGAGGATGGCTTCGTATCCGGATTGGCGCAACAGTCCAATGATGGGATGGTCTTCTTCGGTGAGAAACTGACTGGAGATCTTGTTCTCTTCTGACCGATAGGTAGGGTTTACCGGGGTGATCTTGATCAAAAAAAGATGGGGAGAGAAATATCGCAGAAGAATCGCGGGATTGAGATCCATTCCTTTTGCCCAAGCAAAATTCAATGTGATCTTCCGATCACCGGGTTTGAAAAAGGTGTTCGCGTATTGAGCAATCTCTTCGAATGACCAAATCGGTACCGGAATTAACCATCTCCGCTGCGCTTCATCGGTTGTATGGATTGAGAACTGAAGCTGGAATCGCCGAGAATACCATTTCTCTTTGATCTGCAACAACCGTTCGAAGAACGGTTCGGAACCGCGCGGGGCGATCGTTGAGATGCAGGGCATCAATCCCGGGGCATCATACGATCCGGGTAAAGAATCCAATACATCCAAAACTTCCGGATTCAGCGCGGGTTCCCCCATACGGGCAAACTGTACCTTCCATTTCTTTACTGGGATCACGGGGTAGGGTTCCCTAGATCCAAAACACGCGCGGATCATAGTGTCAATCTGAAAACGCATATCCTCGAACGTAACTTTTCCGTGGTATCCTCCTCCTGCGTCGCAGAAACGGCACTGGATTGGACAGCCATAGAGTGTAGATACAATGTTCACCCACTTATCGTTCCGGGGAATGGGTGGTTGGACCGATTCGACAAACTCTAAATAATGGCCTTTGTCATTTTGAGCGACGAACACACGCGCGATTTGATCAGTTCCAAAGACTTGAATGATCTTCACAAAGCGTTCCTCCTATGTTGATCCAATTTCATAGCCACCCGTAAACCATCCCCTAAGGCAATTCCCACTTGACGGTATTCGGGATGGGCGACATCCCCCACCAAACAGATCCGGTTGGAAAACCGAGGATTACATGCCTGCTCTATGCATCCGGGGATCATAGACGGCAAACGTCCGATTGCGCTCATAATGAAAGACGCATTCATGGCGATCGTTCTTGTGGAACCATTGGATTGGATTTGATCCACGCCCACAGATATGCTTCGCTCATTCTTGCTTATATCGATGGCTAGAGAATTGAGATATACTGGAATCTTTCTTGCCTCAACTTCTTTCTGGAGTAGTGGAATGGCTTTGGCTTGCTTTCGAACCAAGAGGAACGATGCCACCCCGCGATGGTGTAACGATAATGCATAGTCAAAGGCGCAATCTCCACCTCCAATTATGCAAACGGGGGGAGAAGAAGCAATATTGCCTTGGGTCGCTTTATCGAGTCGGTCCATAAGGTCGTCCATCGAATCTACGAACCGATCGCGTAGATCATCCGGAATCGGAATCGAAGGAAGTTTGGGTTTTGTTCCCGTTGCAACAATGATCTGATCAGAGAAGAATCGGCGGTTTTGGGAAATCAGCATGATCCGGTCCGATTCACCTTCCTCAATCGACAAAATCCGGTCAAAGAGAGTTCGAATCGAAAACCGCTCCCAAAAGGACCGAAGCAGAGAAAACACCTGTCTACCCGTCATAGGTGTTTCTGCAAACGGGAGGTTATCGACACGATATGCATTCCGGATAAAGCCTCCAACACATTCTTGTTCAATCACCAATGGATCATGTCCCATCCGCTTCAGTTGAACCGCCGCTGAAATCCCAGCAGGTCCAGCGCCAATAACGATGATCTTTTCATGGATATCCGGATCAGCACTCCGATTGATCAAGGCGATCCACAACCTCCTCAACGGTCATTACATGAGCAAACCCATGCGCCAGCGTTAGCAAACTGGCCATATGAAAAGGCCGGTTATATGTAGCGCAACCATCCACCAATACGATAATGTTCCAGCCTCTCATGAACCCACTTCGGGCAGTAGATTCGCAACAAAGGTGCGTCATAACCCCACCAATAACGAGAGAATGAATCTCCTTCTCTCTCAACACTTTTTCGAGATTGGTGTTCATAAAAGCGTCGTATTGATGCTTCTCAATCCGGATTCCCTTTTGGGATTCCCATTCATCGATCAGAGCAAATTGCTTGGAGTTCGGATGAATCAGGGTTTTCCACCACTTTGCCATAGAATGGGCGTTGGTGGGATCATTGCTATGTTGCGTATAGATAACCGGGCCGTTCCATCGGTTGATTAGGTGGTTTAAGCCCGGGATGATGGCAGGCGCGCTGGGAATATATGCATGGGAATCCGGATCGAAAAAAACCTGTTGCATATCGAGAATCAAAAGTGCAGTTCGATGACAAAAGGGCTCTTGGAAGGTTCGAAGTTCGACTTGGTTTTCCAACTCGAGTCTCATCAAACGCGCTTGGTCTGAGATATGTCCCAAGTGAAAATACGCTTCCTTTTTCACAATCATCCTTCCACAAACCGCCGAAGGATCTGCTCCGGGTTTTTTCTACACGCGCAATCGATCAGTTGGGGGTCAGCAAAACCAAGAGGGCTTTGATCGAATGCATTCGATTTTCCGCTTCTTCGAAGATCACGCTTTGACTGCTGTGGGCGACGTCGTATGTTACCTCTTCATCATAATGGGCAGGTAGGCAATGCATAAACAACGCATCAGGAGAGGCGTGAGAAAATAACGTTTTGTTGACCTGATAGGGTAGGAAGACCTTCTTGCGCGCTTCGGCTTCCGATTCTTGACCCATTGAAGCCCATACATCGGTATATACCAGATCGGCCTCTTTGATTCCCATGACCGGGTCATTTGTAATGCTGAGTTGAGAGCCGGTATTGTACCGCTTCGCAAGAGAGGCTGCATGATCCATGATGGTCTTTTTCGGTTCGTACCCCGGAGCGGTGATCGCAACCATGTGTGTTCCCATCAGCGCAGATCCCAGCAAGAGAGAGTTACACACATTGTTTCCGTCTCCGATATAGGCAAGCTTCAGACCATGAAACCGTTGGCGTTTTTCCCAAATAGTCATGAAATCGGCGAGAATTTGTGTGGGATGCTCCCAATCGCAAAGACCGTTAATGACTGGCACCGTCGTGTACTGGGCAAGATCTCTGATGATTTTGTTCTCGAAAACGCGCGCCATAATGACATCGCACATTCCGCTAAGTACCTTGGCAATATCCTCGGTAATCTCGCGCTTTCCGAGCTTGATATCTTCGGGGCCGAGGTAGATCCCATGACCCCCGAGATGGGTCATAGCTGATTCAAAAGCCACGCGGGTACGAAGAGAGGGTTTTTGAAAGATCTCGGCTAAAGTTTTGTTTTTAAGGAGTTCGGGGCGGTGCCCGCAATATAAGTCCTGCTTCAAGGAGACTGCAGTCTGGATGATTTGCATAAACTCCTCTGGGGTAAGGTCAGCAATGCTAACCAGATGTCTCCCTTTCAGTTTAATTGCCATATTCTATACCACCTCCGCAAAATGGGAAATCTCGATTCTTCAGAGCGTATTATAGCGGATTGATCGAGAAATCCAAAACAAAGCATACTCTCGTATCCGTGCGCATACTCTTGCTAGGTTGATATAGGGCATACCTACAGCCGAATCGATAGGTTTTCCAATGCCACTGACGCCGCGCCCAAAATGGCTGCGTTTTCCCGCAAATCACTTGGGCGGACCTCAAAGGAGTGCATGAGAGAGAGAAACACATGTTCATTCGCCACGTTGACGACCTCTTCCAAAAAAAAGGGCGCTGCTTGAGATATTCCTCCAGTCAGGATCACCAGCCGCGGATTGAAGATATTGACAAACGATCCAATCGCTCTTCCGAGCCCGGAACAAAATTGGCGGACAATAAGCTCTGCCAAACGGTCTTTTCGAGAATAAGCCAGGAAGATTTCTCTCGCTCCAAATCGGCTGTCACCGGATAGTTCAAAGATCAACGAGTTGGGAAACCGATTCTTCCCTTCAAGAGCCATTCTTCGCATTCCAGTGTTTGAAGCTACCGTTTCTAAACATCCCTTCGAACCGCACCCACATAAAGCTCCGTCCGGGATCGCATTCACATGCCCCAATTCTCCGCCCATTCCGTCTGCGCCGGTAATCAGTTGCCCATGAGACATAATCCCTCCACCAACTCCTGTGCCGAGGGTTATTACGAGAAAGTGATCGATTCCTTTTGCAAGACCAAACCATTTCTCTCCCAAAGCCGCAGCCTTCGCATCGTTTTCAACGTAGGTCGGACAGCCGGTTGCTTCTTCGATCCGATCTTTGAGAGGGAAGTGGTTCCAATCCGGAAAGTTGGGTGAGAACCGAACGATCCCCTTTTTTCTATCCACGGATCCTGGCGAGCCAATCCCAACTGCGATCCCGGTTTCTCCCCGAGTTAATTCCCGGATCAGTGTACTGATTCGTTTGGCTACCTTTTCTCTGCCTTCAGACACCATTGTTTCAGCAACGCCTTTGGTAAGGATTCCCCCATCAAAGGTAACAACGGCCGCTTTTATGCTGGAACCGCCTAGATCAATCCCCACGATTTTTTTCGTCATTGGTCTGCGACCCCATGGGCCGCTCCCTCCCTTCCTTGTTGCTCCCATCAGAGAATGGTTGATAATAGGTTAGGCAAACAGTTCCGTACACGGCTTGATGAATCACCCGCATCAATTGGAGGTTGGGCAGTACGATTCCTTCCCTGCATTCGAGAACAAATACGCCCTGGTTCGACAAAAAAGATGGGTTTTGATTCATACATTCATCGATTGTAGTTAGGTATTTGCCTACAATTATCTCCTCAAATGGGGGGTCCAAAAAAACGACATCATACGATTCGGTAGTTTTTTGCAAGTATGACTTCAGATCCATCCGATGGATCTTGATCCGATCGAGAACACCCAGCTGGCGACCATTGGTGACTACAGCGCGAATCGCCTTATGAGAAACATCTACCAAGGTGGCTTGTTTCGCCCCGCGGCTTAGGGCCTCGAATGCAACAATCCCGCTCCCTGCGCATAAATCCAAGAAACGGGCCCCTTGCAGGTCAATCCGAGAGTGCAGAGTAGAAAAGAGAGCCCCACGAACAATCTCGGGCGTGTATCGGGTTCGGGCGTCTTGGACAGTTCGGATCTTTCTTCCGCGAAAAAGGCCTCCTGTGATTTGCAGATAACTGGGTTGGTTTTTGTCTTTGGCCAGACTCATGATTGATCTCGATATCCCCATTGTCCTTTGAAATCAACCAAATATAGGTCTAAGGTATTCAAGACAGCCCGTTTAAAGGTCTGTTGAAAGGGATCGAATTTCGATATCCAATGAGGCAGTTGTTTGAGCGAAATCCATAGAGTAATCAGAATTCGCCCTTGATCGGGCGCTGTTATGCTCTGAGATGTGTTGGGATGAATTTCCGGGTGCCAATACGAAAGCACACTCGTGAGTGAATGGGCTATTGTACGGAAGATTTCAAGACGCTCGCGCGAAAACCAGGATGGAGGAAACGATAAAGATAGAGCAACCTGATCACCAACAAAATCCACTCGGTAATCAGGGGTAACCCATCGATTATAGTAGCGGAGTATGTACTGTCCTGTGTCTTCCGAAAAAAAACCCGCGATGGTAATCATTTCCTTTTTTTGAAGAGATTCATTCATGAGGACCTTTCGAAGGAGTTTTTCCACCCCAATAACAGCGATAGAAGGGAAAATTGGAACTTCTTGGGTCCGGCCGAACCCCATCTTCGTTTCTGAAGGATTGACTTCTTTCGAAAGGTTCTCTGAGCATATGTCTCGATAGATAGACAGCATTTTTTTGGAGGGTCTATGGAAATCCAATGAAAACCCGGAATCGGATGTGGTTCGAGTCGTGACGCCCGCCACGGTCAAACCCCGCTCGGTAAAGACGCAATACAAGGACGGCATGGATGGGTGAGAGATCAGGAAGAAAGGAAATCTCTGTTCTGACGAAGGATCTTCAGCTATCATGAACTCATGCAGCTTCGAATCTTCAGCGCATATGGCGTGAAGGGTTTCCAGTTTTTTTATCAAGAAATTCGGACCCAAACGGATCAGCGTACGATTATTTGGCATTGGGATTCTTCCCTCTTTTCATTCCCAATTGTACCATAAACAAGACCCCGCGAGACTATTGAACTGGATGGGCTAGATAGATGATTCCATCCAGAGGGAATCCGTAAAAATAGCCATAATCGTGCAAAAGATCGAGAAAGTAGTAGTATTCTTCCAGTCCGGAAGCAGGCAAGGGGTAGATCTCCTGGAATGGAATGGATGGATGAATGCGCTGTAGGGTTTGCCGGATCTCTTGTCTCTTGACAGGGTCCTGCGTCAAGAAGATGAGAGTGTCTTGATTGGCCAACCAATCGTCCACCAATTTCGCTTGAATCTTTTGCGGGATCATCGTGTAACTGATTTCGGATCGAGTCCTCCATGCATTATCAATGGTTACAGAGAAGGAAAAGGCAGAATCGCTATACCCGTTCACAATCAGAACCTGAGGGCGGGTAATTTGGATGGGGACTTTAAGGGTGCTCAGCTGATAGCGTAAATCATTGGTTCTTTGCGGATTGATGACCAGCTCACCATTCGCCATGATCGAATAAGGAAAGGAAAGGAACACCATGTCGAACTGATCGCGAAAGTGGATGTAGAGGTAGATCAAATCGTTCAGATCGAAGTCCCACAGGATCTGTTTTCGAATGTTTGTGTAGATCGTGGGCAGCATAAACAGATTGGTCTTCTGTTTCATCGCTTCCAGCAATCGCTGGACAACGTCTTTTTGCCGCTGGATTCTCCCTAAGTCACCCATGGAATCATCCCGAAAGCGGATGTACTTCAGCAAATCCGGCCCGGACATCATGATTCTCCCAGCAGGGAAATCGATTTCCAATTTTTGTTGGGTATCATAATACCTCATGGGAGAAGCAACATCGATGGGGATTGGACCGTATTGATCTCCGAGATATTGAAATAGCTCGTAGTTCAAAATAATCGAACGTTCGATCGATAGGTCCAGTAAAGCTTCCACTTGCTGAATCAGAAACTCAAGACCATGACTTCTATACAAGGCGTTGATTCTTGTTTTTTGAGGACCTTGGGTTGAGGGGATTTCCAGCATCAAATCACGGGGGATGGGCAACACCCCAATCCGTCGGTCAGTAGGAGAAAAACCAATGACGTTGATCGCATCGGTTCGTCCTGATCCGGAATCCTCCAGGTCGTCTAATCCTAAGACCAGGACATAGAAAGGCTCATTCGCAAACCGTGGTTCAAGAAGGCCTTCAAAGATAGAAATAAAGGGGATAATTAGGAGAAAGACAGAAAGCCCACCGATGATCAGGCCAAAAAAGGTAAGAAAGGGAAAGAAAATGGTGCCCGGTTTCACGGATTAATAAACTCCTTGATCTGGTTGAGATGGGTGGAATCCAGGTAATATCGCTGGACCGATTGAGTCCCCGTACTTTGATTGAGGCGGATGGTCACAGGATGGAGGGTTTGATATTGAACCGGAACGATTTGGATGGCATAGGTGCGCAATTGATCGATCAGCCGGAAAAGCGCTTTTGTGTTGAGGTTGCTGTTGTTCATGAACTGCATGATCGGTTGTGTGGATGAAAAGGAAATGAATTCCAAAGGACCGATTGCCACTGCTTGCAACAAACGAACCAATGCGTCTTCTTCAGCCAGATGGAAATCGGTAACTGAGAGCAAAGAACCGAGCCGGCCGATATCACTATTTTTAAGGGATGCATAGTAGGTAAAATCGACGGGATTGAATAGGGTGCGCAGGGGTTGCGCCAGTTCCCTGGGTTCTGCGTAATCCAGATGAACCCGCAGAACAGGATCATACGTTTGCTGAGACAGATTGAGAATATAACTGATCTTTCGGACGGTATCGTTTCGGATCAATACCACCTGTTGTTGCTCCGGTAGGACAAAAACATAGTCGACACGGGGATAGCTCATTTCAACAGACTGATAGAGGTTTTGATATCTCCAGAAAAGACCGATAACAAAAGCGGCGATTCCCAGAATAATGATCACGATGATCCATGGAAGCTTTTTCTTTTTTTTCTTTCTCCGATGCGCGAAGGTTCTCGGGGGAACTGGGTAGATCATGGAACGTCCTCCTTGTGCCCAAAAATCGATTGAACCAGTTTCATCGCTCCCAAGGAAAAGGCAATCATTTCCCAAGGATTCTGCAGTTCTTGGATAGAACGAGTTTCAATGGATTCCATAGGGGTGATATGATTGTACGGAGCCAATTCTCCCGTAACTCAACACACCAGCCCCTCCTCCATCCATGGCGGCATGGAAGAGTAGTGTTTGATGGTCCAATGAAGCCATTCATGTTCCAGGGTCGGATCATACTGGTTTCGCAAAAGATGACGGCTTTGTAGATAAATCCCTGAATGGTTGGTGAATCCACGGATCCAGTATGGAGCGCCTGTTGCTTGCATAAAAGCCGAAACGTCTTGGTACTCATGGATTTTCGCTCGGACGGGTTGCACAGATTCCCTGAAAATGGATTCCAGTTTCGCATGGCTATCCGGAAACTGGGTAATATCGGTGTAATAGACCAAGAGGGAGAAAACCGTAGTGTGCATCGGTATACTCATCAGGAAAAATAGACATATCAGTTTGATAATCATGATTCGCTGGGTTCCTTCTCAGTTCCTTGTTCCGGGATTTGCGTGAAAAGGTGGGATAACACTTTTCCCAAGAAGAAAAGCAGTTCCCTTTCTATAGCCGGGAATACTTGGAAATTTACAAACTCTACGACCACGGCAAACTTATATGGGGTTTTTCCGAATAACGGTAAAAGAATTCCTGAACGGCCATTGGGATGAATGGGTTTTTGTTCCTGGAACAACTCTGAGAATACCGGTGCCCCCATATAGATCTTCTGGACCAAATAATCGTAATCCATTCCATTCAAATGAGTTTTTTGTAATGAAGCGCTGCCATCTTCCATCGAATAGCAAGTAAGTTGATCATCACAGACGTGGACCATTCCGATCAAAACTGTTTCTCGGTAAAACCGATGAAACAACGAAAGGACAGAAGTGATCAGATCTTCAATTTGAGGGTGATCGGAAGTGTTCATCAGCATTTCCGAAATCCACATATATTGATAGGTAAGATGGCCGGCTTTATTCAGCTGTTTGTGAATCCTGACGTAAAAGGCTGCGAAATCCATTCCAACTTGAAGAAGGGTCTGTTCGTCCAGAGATAGTTCTCGGTGCGCGTCATCCAGTGAAACCAGTAAAGCAAGGTCTCTGCGAGACAGGATTACGCCTGTATCCGTTTCCTTTCCGACGCGATAGGTATATCGAGCAAAGTCTACTTCATCTGGAATGGCGTGCAATTCAATAGCTTGATACTCCCTTTTTGAAACGGAAATAGGAATCCATCCCGAACTCCCTTTTTGAACAAGGAAAACTTTTGGGGACCAAGCCAAAGAATGGTTGATCCGATCCAAGAGATGGTTTAATTCAGAATATTGGGTTTTCCCTTGGCTCAACGGGGGGAACTGGAATCGCAGAAAAAGAGCAATGTAATCAGAATAGGTGCGGATCAGCAGCGTTCGGATTTGTTCGGACAAACTCAAGTCCTTTCGCAAAATCCGCATCTCTGAACTGGTTTTCTCCATCTGTGTGTGCATCGTTTCTCGGGTTGAAACCAGAGTTCGGATATGGTTTTGCACTTTCTTTTCCCAATTGGCAAGGTACAGGTCGTAAAAAAACCAAATCAAGACCAAAACCAGAATAGCGACCATGAGGAAGACAATGGTAAACTGACTCAGCATTGGAATGCTGGTTTGAAAAACCAAATAGGCATCCAATTCATGACCCAAAAAAGAAGCAACGCTTTGAAAGGCAAATTCGTATTCGGTCGGTTGAATGCCAAACGCGCTGCTTGATGTGTACGAAGGGCGAAAAACAGGGATTTGATCATAGAATAGATATAACTGTTGCTGAGGATTCAGGGGAAAATGCTGGTATATTTTTTGGGTATTGAGGACCATTTTTATGCCCCACCCTTTGTCGGTATCGGCGTATATTTCAAACCGGTCTTCCTGAAAACTGACAGAAATCCCTTCCATACCAACAGGGTACGTAGTCAGAATTTGCACAAGCTCCAATTCGGGTTCGGAAAATTGGAAACTCCTCAACCGCCACTGAGCATTCGCGATTGTGGAGGTATTGCGCACATCTTGAATAATGCGCGCATATTTGGATGATTCGTTTTCAATCATCTTCAAGGAAAGAGAAAAGACTTCCTGTGCTAGAAAGATCTCCTTTTTTTGGGAATCCCGGTAATTGAGGTTTGCTTGCCAAAAGGCAGCATAAAAGATCATAACGGGAAAGACGGCAAGTATGACAAAAAAGACATTGCTTAATTGTTTGGAACCCGGGAGGATTTCTTGTTTCTCCTCAAGTTTGGGATACCCTTTCCCCAATCGGAAGACGAAAGCACCGATCCCTACCGAAAAACACCGAAAAAGCTCGGATGAAGCAAACCGGTAGTCTTCGGCGAAGATCGGAATGAATCCGCTTCGCAAAAAAAGATCGATTGAGAACAGAAAAGCTGAAAGAAGAATCCCCCAGGTTATCGAGGTCACAGAAAGGCCAACAATCGTCGAAAGATACATCATTAAAGGAAAGAGACCCAAGATATAAGAGATCAGAAAGATGAAATTGGTAAACCCGGTGAAGTCCATCACGGCTACCGAAAGAATTGCGGGCAGAAAAAAAACGATCATCGAGAACAAGAATCCCCGGCGAACCTTGATGGGTAATAGGAGCGAAAACACAGTATTCCGGAAAAATACAAGGAACCAAAGGTTGTTCAGGAAAAAAATGGAGTAGCTTAAAATCAAAAAATCCGATTGATAAGCCCAGCCCAAATAGAGAGACCCGCCATACGCAATAGGCGCAATCACAGAAATCGATTTGAGAAACCCGGGAACCTTCTTTTGGGGATCCAATTGTGCCAAAGACCGAAGGATAAACATATTGGTAATGAGGAGAGAAAAAAGCCCGATGAATCCTTGCCAGATGGTCATTCCATTCCTCCCTACCCTCTACCCTTTCGGATTCGTGGGCCATCCCAACGAAAAGACCGGATGGTCCCCAATTGCATTCGATTCTGAAGCCATCGATTGGCTTGATCTCGAATGGATTGTGGTACAAAAACTGACAAACGGATCCGTATGCCATAGGAAACCTGTTCTTCTGAGTATGGTAACTGCATCAAACGAAGCTCGTGCAGGATTCCTTCCCAATGACTATACTCGGACTCCAAAACAAGGGCATCGCCAGCAACGCACTCGATTGGACCCGCTTTCTGAATGGCCTGGGTCGCTGCGTGGGAATACGCGTTCATCAACCCGCGCCGACCCAGTTTTATCCCACCAAAGGTTCGGCTGACTACGACAATGGTGTACAGAAGACCGAACGAACGGATTGCGGCGTAAATGGGTTGCCCGGCGCTTCCGGAAGGTTCCCGATCATCGGACCAATGCTGTTCCCCTTTTTTGGGATCAATGATCCAGGCATAGCAGTGATGATGGGCGGATTGGTGAAGCCTGGACCGATCTGACAAGATCTTCCGCGCTTCTTCTGGAGTTTCGCAATAGTTAGCATATCCTATGAATTGGGAACGCTGCACAACCCATTCCGCATCCCCCCCCCCGCTCACGGAACGGAAGGAGGGAGGGGGATGCTGGGTGTTATTTTCCAAAGAATGCATCGAGAAATGGGATTTCTTCGCTCATGAGAATGCCCAAATCCTTCTCGAACGACCCCTGATAGGCATTCATCAAACGCCAGAACCGATAGAATTCCGGATCTTTGGAGAACACTTCCGCATAAATCCTCAGCGCTGACGCTTCTCCAATCCCCCGCATCTCTTCTGCGTCTCTTTGCGCTGTTGCAAGAATAACGCTGGCTTCACGATCTGCGCCGGCTCGGATGGATTGGGCTTCTTTTTCCCCTTCCGCTCGGATCAAAGCGGCTTCTTGTTCCCGTTCGGTTTTCATGCGTTCGAAAACGGCAATTGCATTTACCTCTGGTAGATCGGTTCGCTTCACATTCACCTCTTGGATCAGCAAACCAAAAGGAGAAAGGATCAGGTCAGCGGTTTGAGTAATCTCCACCAGAAATTCCCGACGGTTTTCGGAGATAATATCCGGGATGGTCAATTTGGCAAAAGCATCGCGAAGATTGGAATACACAATGTCATCGATCCGGCCCAAAGCAGCGATCTGGGTTCTCAAAGATTCCAAGAATTGGCGAGGTTCCTGGATTCTCCATAGTACATATGTATCCACTTCCAACCGTTTTCGGTCGGTTGTGAGAATGCTATCTGGGTTGATATCATAGATCTGGGTGCGTTTATCCAAATACGTGATTTGGTCAATAAAGGGTGCTTTGAAATATAACCCGGGTTCGGTGTGGGTTTCCATGATTCTCCCAAAACGGATCCGAATGCCAGCTTGTGTTTCGTCGACTGTATAGGTCACCATGGCAAAAACAACGAAAAAGAGGATAAAGGCAACAACAAAGATGATCAATTTCTTCATGAGCCACCACCTCCCAAGAGTTCCTGGATGTTGAGCAGTTTCAACAGCCCGTCATCTGCGCCCGATACAATCAACTTTCGTGCGTTGGGCAGGATGGTTTCCATCATTTCGATATAGAGACGCTCTTTCGTGATCTCGGGACTCTTTTCATACTCCTCCAAGATCATTTCAAAACGAACCACATCCCCTTCGGCTTTCAATATCTGAACTTCCATATATCCTTCCGCTTGTTGGAGAATTTGAGAAGCTTGGCCTTGGGACCGGGGAACCACATCATTATAGTATCGCATGGCGGTATTGATAATCCGTTCCTTATCTTGTAAAGCGCTGTTGACATCATCAAAAGCGGCCAAAACTTGACCGGGGGGGTTGACTTCCTGGAGATTGACATTTTCCACCCATATTCCCGATTCTAGGCTGTTCAAGATATCCTGAATTCGTTCCTTGCTTTCTTGGGCGATCATATCTCTTTCGATCGTCAATACTTGGTTGATGGTCCGTTGAGCCACCCGCTCGCGGATTACCGATTCGCAAATAAATCGGATCATGGTGTTTGGATCGGAAATATGAAAGGCGTAAAACTCCGGATTGTTGACCCGGTATTGGACAACCGCTTCCACCGACGCGAAGTTATTGTCTCCGGTCATCATCAATGCTTCATCTCGAGCGACGATGAACCGGCCAGGAGCGGCGGTTCGAAATCCGATCTCTACATTTCGGATCGACCGCACATCAACTTTGATCACGCTTTCAAAAGGAAAGGGCAAGTGGTAATTGATCCCCGGTTCCACAGTCCGGGTATGTTTTCCGAAGGTCATAACCAATCCGACTTCGGAAGGCTCCACTTGGAAAATCCCAGTCAAAAAGTAAATACCGACGATCACCAAAATGATCAAAAGGGATATTCGTTGCACAACTTGTGTGATGGAAAGAGGGGCTCTCATCACTCTTCGTTCTTCATCCATCTAATTACCTCCTTTAATGCAATATGGGAAAAAGGGTTCGGGCATTTCGGTTTAACTGCCCGACCACTTCGTCTTTTTTTTCGTTTCGCAGGGCGATGATCTGATCTACGACGTAATGAACAAATCGAGGTTCGTTCCGTTTTCCTCGAAATGGAACAGGGGGAAGATACGGACAATCCGTTTCAGTGACAATCCGATCCAATGGCGCTTTTTTCACGACTTCTCTAAGGTCTATGTTTTTGGGATAGGTAACAGGGCCACTGATCCCCAGATACCATCCAAGATCCAAAAGCCTACGCGCTATCGCCCATCCCGCCGAAAAACTGTGAATGATTCCCCTTTTCTTTGGGATCCCTGTTTGTCTGAGAGCGGTAAGAGCAGGTTCGTACGCATCACGGATATGAACCACAACCGGAAGATCAACCTCTTTGGCCATCTGCAGCTGATCCAAAAATACGTTCATCTGTGTATCCCTAGGAGAAAGGTCTCGATAGAAATCCAGTCCAATCTCCCCGATGCCTACACATCGATCCAAATGGGCCAGTTGTTTCAATTCCTGCAATATGGGTGGGTTCACATCCTTGGCATTATGAGGATGAATCCCGACGCATGCATAGATTTTTGAGTAGGTGTAAGCAAGAGCCACTGATTCCTGCGAGCTTTTCAAAGAGCTTCCGATCTCAACACAAAACTCAATTCCATCCTGATCCATCTGATCGATGATCTGTTTGCGATCATGATCGAATCGGGAATCAGTCAAATGAGTATGAGTATCTACGCAAAGGGTCGGATTCATTCTTGGTCCCGATGTATGGTCTTCTCTGCGAGGGAGGCGATCTTCTCATCGAATGGAGGGTACCATATACCGACCTCGGTAATCATTGCCGAAATCAACTCATGGGGCGTTACATCAAACGCGGGATTGTATATGGGAACGTCTTGAGGGGAAATGGATCGCCCATGGATCATCCTCAGTTCTTCAGAAGGCCGCTCTTCGATCGGAATATCCGTTCCTTTGGCAGTGTATGGATCGATAGTCGGGGTAGGAGCAGCAATATAGAACGGAATCCCAAAATGCTTAGCCAAAATTGCCAAGTTCATCGTACCAATTTTATTGGCCGAATCACCGTTGGCCGCAACTCGGTCGCATCCGGTAATAACCGCATTCACCTGACCCGAAGCCATGACCAACGCAGCCATATTATCACAGATCAAGGTTACGTCCAGACCGGCCTTTTTGAGTTCAAACGCGGTCAAACGAGCGCCTTGCAGATAGGGTCGAGTTTCGTCTGCGAAGATCCGGAAGTGATATCCTTTTTGGTGGCCCAGATACATGGGAGCGGTTGCAGTTCCAATTCCGCCTACAGCAAGGGATCCAGCATTGCAGTGTGTTAGGAGACCCATCTTCGGTTTGAGAAGGGATAGACCGTGTTCGCCAATGGACTGGCAAATCTGCCTATCTTCTTGGTGGATTCGGAGCGCTTCTTGTTCGATCGTCTCTTTCAGCTCAAGGAGGGAGGATTCTCTGTTTTCCCGGAGGCATCGGAGGATTCGATTCATTGACCAAAAAAGGTTGACCGCAGTCGGCCTCGATTGGGCCAACAAATCTGCGGCTTGACGCATATCCTCTTCGAAGCTTTCGAGTGAACTTGCCAAACTGGAATGCGCGTGGATTGCCAGACCATATGCAGCAGCAATCCCAATTAACGGCGCGCCACGCAACTCCATATCCTTTATTGATCGGTAGACTTCATGCACATTGCTCCGTTCATGATACACGACTTGTTCGGGCAAGAGTCGTTGATCCAAAACATGCAATACGCGATTTTTGTATACAATCGGGTGGAGCATTTCGCCCATCCATGATGCCCCCCATTCAAAAGAAATGATCGAACCAAGCTAATTATATCACGATTAAAGCCAAAAACAGTTGCTTCGCTCAATGAGGTCTTTGATCCATCTCATCCACTGGCTTGTGGTATAATCGGGGTGCCAGTTAAAGGAGGAGATGACGTGACAAACAGAAGGGCTTCGGAGTATATCGAGCAGCTGATCCATTATGCCGTTGCGCAGGAACTGATGGGCCCTGAAGATATCATTCCTACGCGCAATGCCTTGATGGACGTTTTGGGAGTCCAGTGTTCAGTGGAAACACTCTTTGCCAAGGCGGATCAGTTGAGGCCGATCGAAGAGATTCTCCAAGATCTCATTACCGACGCTGTGAAGGCTGGTTTGATTGAAGATACATCCGCATCCCGAGACCTCTTTGACACTAAGATCATGGGTTTGCTTTTGCCCAGAGCATCGGAAGTCCACCGCCAATTCAACTCCCTCCAAACTCATGACTCCGTTGAGGAGGCGACAGAATGGTTTTATCGATTCTGTCAATCTTCGAATTATATCCGGATGGATCGAATCCGAAAAAACCATCACTGGATTGCTCCGAGTCTTTATGGGAATGTAGAAATCACGATCAATTTATCCAAACCGGAAAAAGACCCGAGGGATATTGCGGCCCAAAAAAAACTCCCTCAAGTAGATTATCCTCGTTGCCTTTTGTGTGTAGAAAATGAAGGATATCCCGGAAGGATTGATCACCCAGCCAGGCAAACCCTTCGACTGATTCCGATGAAGCTTGATGGCAAGCAATGGTATTTCCAGTACTCTCCCTATGTATATTATAATGAGCATTGCATTGTGATTGATCGAGACCATCAACCCATGGAGATCAGCGAGAGGACGTTTGTCCGTTTTCTGGATTTCTTGGATCAGTTTCCCCATTACTTTATTGGGTCAAATGCGGATCTCCCGATTGTGGGGGGGTCGATCTTGTCTCACGAGCACTTTCAAGGTGGAAGGCATTCCTTTCCCATGGAAAAAGCCGGTACCCGTTTGAGATTGGTTCATCCCTCATTCCCTGGCATTCAAGCTGCGATTATCCATTGGCCTCTTTCAACGCTACGCGTTCGCTCATCCCAACGGCAGGAGATTGTTCGGATCTGCGCCCATGTATTGCATTCATGGAGAAGGTATTCCGATCCAGAAACCAATATATTGGATCATACCGATTATCAGGGAGAACGGATGGCTCATAATACGATTACACCCATAGCCCGTTGTCCACACCGAGGAGTTTATGAAGTAGATTTGGTGCTTCGAAACAATCGGACATCCGACGAGCACCCATTTGGGATTTTCCATCCGCATACCGAGAGACACCATATCAAAAAAGAAAACATCGGTTTGATTGAAGTTCTAGGATTGGCTATTCTTCCGGGACGGTTGGATCACGAATTGGGTCAAGTATCCTCAATCCTGTGCGCCGATTCAGAAGACCGGAAGCAAATCCAAAAGGAGTTCCCGGTCCAGATGGATGTTCATAGAGATTGGATTGAAAGAATGGAAAATGAGCACCCGCATTCATTGTCTTCTTCGGAGGCGAAACGCGTAATCCAGACGAGTGTTGCGGACGTTTTTATTGAGGTACTGAAAGACTGTGGCGTGTTCAAAGAGAATGAACAAGGATCCGAGGGATGGAACCGATTTCTATCCAATCTTGGGTTTTGTGTGGTTTCCAATCAGTGATTCCTATGGCTGTAGGTTTTCCAAGAATCTTTGGATGCTGGTGGTCACCAGAGTTCTTCGATAATCAGCGCTTGCATCGTGATTCGAGGACAAAGGAAACTCGGAGGCGATTTTGGTGATTTGCTCCCTTTTTGCGGAGAGGGCAGATTCATCCGCACTCCCTTCCAAAAACCGTTCGAGTTTGTCCATGCGCAGAGCAGGTCCAGGCCGAGCGCCAACAGCGATCCCGACCTTCAAGATTTGCCCGTTTTCGACCCGCGCAGCGATGGCCATATTTACGTAGGAAATGTCATAACCGGTCTGAGCAAACTTGAAGTACTGCCCGTGCGTTTGCCATCGCGGGATCCATACCTGCTCGATGATCCCGGGGTCTTTTTTGTCCCAGTAGGCATCGATCTTGATTTGTGTTGACGCACCTGAGAAGACTTTCACTTCGCTGTCAAGCGCCAAAAGCAAAGTACATACATCTGACCAGGAAAAGTGCTGTGCGATGCTTCCGCCGATCGTTGCCATGTTTCGTATTTGGTTTGTGCCCACTTTTCTCAATGCTCCAATGACCAAAGGATCCTCAGACTGCTCGAGCCATTCGTTGATGCTGATTCCGGCTCCAATCCGGGTCCCATGATTTGCTTCTTCATAATCGCTGTTCAGCGCTTTTTTCAGATCAATGATTCGTTCTGTTGCGCTTTCTTTGCGAATGCCAATCCCAACCCCGCCACTGAGGAAAAGGGATCGCGGATGAGCCAGACGCGTCTCCCATGCATCCTTTATGCTCATGGCGTAGGTGTACTCAGTCAGTCCTTTTAGCATTGCGGTTCCTCCTTTTTCAACTGATGATCGGGGATATATGGATCTAAGATTTCTACCCACTCATGTTTGGCGTGAATTCGGATCTCTTGAACCAAATGGGTAATCAAATTCCGGATCTCTTGGGCTGAATATGGTTGGGCATCAAGGGCATGAAGGATTTTGGGGTGCGCAGTTTGCATGATTTCCTCCGAGTCCAAAAACAGTTCCTCGTAAAGTTTTTCGCCATTCCGAGAACCAGTATACACAAAAGGAATCTGTGTTTCTGGCTGAACACCCATGAGAACACACAACTTCCGAGCCAATTCTTTGATCAGAATCTGTTCGCCCATATCCAAAACAAAGATTTCTCCCGAACGAGACATGGTCGATGCTTGTAAGACAAGCGAGCATGCTTCGGATATCGTCATGAAGAAGCGTTTCATTTTCGGGTCGGTAATGGTTATGGGTCCGCCATGTTCGATCTGTTGTTTAAAGAGCGGAATCACACTCCCTCTGCTACCAAGCACATTGCCGAACCGAACGACAGAAAAGTGAGTGTTTGGAAGAGATTCGGCGGCCATACTCTTGATATACATTTCCGCAATGCGTTTTGAGGCGCCCATGACAGACGTTGGATGGACTACTTTGTCCGAAGAGATCATCGTAAATCGGTTTACCGCATATTGGATGCTTAAATCGGCCAGAATCATGGTTCCCAAGCAATTTACCCGAAAGGCTTCATACGGATTCTCTTCCATCAACGGAACGTGTTTATGGGCTGCCGCATGATACACCAGATCTGGGCAGCGCGTTCGAAAGACGGATTCCATCCACCCTCGGTCAGCCACATCGCCGATAATCCGGGATCTTTTCAAGTGAGGAAACTGAAACCGGAGCGTCTGATCGATCTGATAAATACTGTTTTCTCCCCGCCCAAGAAGCAGGATTTCCCGTGGTTCCATCATCGCAACTTGCTTGGAAATCTCGCTGCCAATGCTCCCACCAGCGCCAGTAATTAGAATTGACTTACCACGGATGGTGTTCTGTACCATCTGGAGATCGATGCGTACCGGTTCTCGGTTCAGGAGATCCTCCACATCGACTTCCCGAACCCACCCCATCAAAGGAGCATCCCCAAGAAGCTCATTCAATCCTGGCAAGACCTTTATTTTCAGGCGAGTTGGGTCGACCAGTCCAATGATTGTTTGAATCCATTGATTCTTCTCTTGAGGATTGGAGATGACAATTTCATGGACATCCAACTGGTTTATAATCCGATCGATTTGATCCACCGGTCCATATACAGGCACCCCTCGGATTTTTCTCCCGATTGTCCGAGGCGAACTATCGACAAAACCAACCACCTGTCCCCAGCGAGTTTGAGTTCGAAGCTCATCCAACAAACGAACTCCTTTTTCTTCTCCTCCCACGATGAGGATTCGTTTGGGTCCGGCAGACTGTTTTTGCGCGTGGGCGCTATGGACAACCCAAACCCAACCCATCCGACTGAGAATGAGAATGATAGCAGCCCCCAGAAAGAACATTAGCGCGATGGATCGAGGAAGAACCCAAGGAAGAAAAGCGTGGAAGAGCATATTTACAAGAAATCCCATTGCAATGGCTCGGAGAATGACCCATAATTCTTTCAGCGACATATAGGACCAAACGATGGAATAGGTTCCATTGATCCACAAAAATCCCAGTGATAGGAGAATTGGAGTAAAAACGGTAGGTAAGTACAAGGCGATCGAAGAAAAATCCCAACCAAAGCGCACGAATAGGGATAGGATCCCTACAATGAATAGACAGGTTGCGTCAATCGACAGGAGAAGCAGTTTTCGTTTCAAATGGCACCCCTTACCATCTCGTTGTTAAATGGACCCGGGAAGCAGCGGGTATGATCGAGTGTTTTCGAAGGAAATCTCGGACATCTTCTGCGACATAGATTCGCACCATTTGGACCAAGTTTCCCGAAACCGATTTATATAGGGGACTGTCTTCCAAAAAATCGTTGAATCGCACAAGTGAGATCTCTTGATCTTGAGTACGGCTCAGGTACACTTCGCTGGCCAAAAACTCTGCAGGATGGGCTAAGCTGAGTTTGTACGGGGTGTCTATATGGAATATGGTATCAAAGTTGGAAAGGATGGATTCAAAAGAGCGGATTTCTTCGGGTTCCATCGGGGTATCTTTCATTCTCGCTCGGAGGTTCTTTTCGATTTTTCTCAACACATCTTCACCAACGCTATTGGCCACAAGGCTGGGATCTACACCTGTTGTGCTGAAGGTGATTTCCATGATGCATTTCCATAAGCGTCTCGATTCATACCGCTTGAGGAGATCATGAGCTTGTTGAATCGAATCATGAAAAACGGGATCGTATGAATCGAGAGAGAGAAATGCGTGATGAATTCCCTGCAGTAGCCATCCATCGGTCAGAGACATAAATTGCTCGGGATGAAGAATGGCATCGTTCATTTCCAAAAACCCATAACTGAGGTCAATGATTTTTTGCAGCATTAAATCAGCGGCTCGGGCCGTTTTGTGAAAATACACGTTTTTATACATCATGAATCGTCCAAACAGCACGGAGTAGATATTGTCGATAATTTTCGAATCGTAGGCAAGAACGGTTTTTCCGTCCAAGCTCTGGATTCGGGCGTTTCGAATAATTCTCCATAAATCTACGGTTCCATATTGCGGGGTTCCACAATAGTAGGCGTCGCGGATGACAAAATCCAGACGATCTGCGCCAAGCGGTCCCTGGATCATATTAAAATCTGCGCTTCCAGTCATCTCTCCATAAAAAAGGGTGCATACCTGTTCCATGATTCGCCTGCAAAAAGATTCCATCTCTTCGCGGCTTTGAATGGGTTTCTCTGTGATTTCGGGGAAATGGGATGACAAGTCGGTTTGCACTTGTTTTTTCCATGTCTCCGATAACCCCTCCCATACGTCCGCCATTTGCTGCGGCATAATTCCCATCAGGATTTGCTCTCTCTGTTGGTCATGCCCCTCCTCCAGACCCGCTCGATGGTACGCAATTTCGTCAAATTGATGAGAAAAGGGACCATGACCAATGTCGTGCATCAACCCAGCCATGCGCAAAAGGCGCGCATGCGCAGGATCCAATTGGAAGTGGGCAGCATACATACTTGCGATTTGCATGACCCCTAGAGAATGTAAGAACCGAGTATGAGTTGCACCAGGATACACCAACGCGGCTCCGGATAACTGGGAGACCTGGCGTAATCGCTGGATTGCAACCGAATCCGTGCATAGGATTTCCAAAGGGTAGATTCGGATTTCTTCGTGAACCGGATCCCGGCATACTTTATAATGAAGATTCTGATTCAATGACTCGAATTCCGTGTGTTTCGAAATAGGGGGCGCCATGATCGAAATCCTCCTTTCAGGGCTCCTTCGGGACTACGTACAATTTGCTTTCATGTGTCAATAGATGATCGCCCATTCGAATCCTTGCGGAAACCGTGTAGGTTCCTTCGGAAAAGTAACTAAGCTTTTTCCAATCCCTCGATGAGAAAACCAGCCGATTGGAGTATTGAGGAATCTTTAATTGGAGGGTTCGATCGGATTCATATCGAAAGATCTCTGTAAAATCGGAAAATACAATCAGTTCAAATCCCGTAATCTTCGTGTACAAGGGCCGATCAAGGTCATTGGAAAGCAAGATATCTACTTCCCAATGCTCATGAATGGGAATGTAGTTGGCAAAAAAGCTTCGGATTCGCAGGGAATTGAGATCCCGATCCGAAGAAGTCGGGTGCACTTCGAAGGGGAATCCGCTTTCCACAATATCGGAGTTGATGGATACTAGACTGTTCAATTGGTATATACCAGCTTCCGAAGGAGCAATGAAGGGCTCCAAAGAAAAATCCATGACCTCTCCCGGATCAAGCAAATACTGACTGTCATGGAGACGGCCTGTTATGGGTGAACCAATGGGCTTGTCCTTTGAAATGTCGTATCGATATTCTCCCAAAACGAAAGAATGGGCCATGGATGTGTAGTTACCCAACCGAAGGAGCGGTTCAGTTCGTTGATTGGGCACAGCAAAATCATCGAGGAGATAGACTTCCTTTACAATTTTTTCCTTTATTTCCATGGTTTTGGTCAGTGGGATTTCTTTCCCATTGATTGTCAAGCGAACTTCGATGATGTATGACCCTCCTTCAAAGACAAAGTTGGGATTCTCTCGCAGGAAGTCATAGACAATCCGAGCGTCATATCGCTCCAAGACAACAGAGGTAAGAAAAGGGTATCGAAAATGAAAGACTTGGGTGCCTTCTTGGGTCCGAATCCGAAATTCGAAATCTTGAATTTCAAAGGTGTTGGGTCGAGAAAGGCTGTTGCTGATCCGAACCGTAATCTCAGGAAGCTCTCCGATCTCATAGATCGCCTGAGCGGAAATCCGGATCATAAGGGAATCAACCATAGCGGTAAATTCGCTGGTAACTGGGTAGGTTCCTCGAAAGAAGTAAATCCCTACCAAGGACCCGATGATCAATAAAAAACTAAAAAAAAGGAACAGGATTGATTTTCGTTTTCTGGGATTATCAAAGAACCCCTGACTTCTCCGATCCTTAAGTTCTTCCCGTATGGATTCCGGAGATCGGGTATGATAATAGATCTTCTTCGAATCTTTCGGATCAGTCGCCAATCGCAACCCTCTTTATCTCTTCGAAGGTAGTCAACCCTTGGAGCGCTTTTTCTACCCCGTCTTCATACATTGTTCGCATGCCTGTCGTGTGGGCCATGCGTTCGATCATGCTCTCCGGGGCATTTTCGTTCATTAAATGGCGAATCTTCTTATCGACGATTAATACTTCATGAATCGCAGTCCGGCCTCGATATCCCACTTTCCTACATTCTTGGCATCCCACACGTTCGATCTCAGTCTCCAGAGATGCGTTGGGAGCAATTTTCCGAGCAATATCCAAAAACTCGTCATGTTTAAACGGGACAGTCCGTTTGCAATGATTACAGAGAACCCGAACCAACCTTTGTCCTACGACTCCGAGAAGCGAAACACCCAGAAGATCAGGCTCGATTCCCAGATTGAGCAGCCTAGAAACAGCCGCTCCGGCTGTGTTGGTATGTAACGTGCTGAGAACGAGATGGCCGGTCATTGATGCTTCCACCGCCAATTGGGCTGTCTCCTTATCCCGAATTTCCCCGACCATGATGATATCTGGGTCCTGACGCAAAATCGCGCGTAGATATCGGGCAAAGGTCAAACCGATTTCTGGATGAATTTGACATTGGGTGATCCCTTCAATGCTATATTCCACAGGATCTTCGACGGTAACGATATTCGTCGAAACATCTTTGAGTCGGTTCAGAATCCCAACCAGCGTGGTTGATTTTCCGCTCCCGGTGGGGCCAGTAAGCAGGATGATTCCATAAGGGATATCCAACAGATAGTTCATCCGCTTGAGATTATAATCGGAGAGACCGAGTTCATGTAAGTGTTTGGTCGATTGAGACATTTTCAGCAAACGAAGGACGGCTTTTTCTCCATAGACCGTTGGAAGCATGGAAACACGAAAGTCAAACTGTTCTCTTTCGTCTTTCATGTAAAACTTACCGTCTTGTGGAACTCGCCGTTCGGAAATATCCAACTTAGACAAAATCTTGATTCGAGAAATCACAGAACTGTGCAGATTTGTGGGGTACTCTGCGACTTTTCGCAGCATACCGTCAATCCGATATCGCACCCGGACTTTCTTGTCATAGGGTTCGATATGGATATCAGACGCGTCTTCTCGAATCGCTTGCATAATCATTTCATTCACAACCCGGATGATTGGCGTTTGCTCATCATCCTTTTGCTTTGAAGCCGCTTCGGAAGTGACCGTGATGTTTTTCGCATCTTCTTGAATGGTTTTTTCTTTTTCGGCGATCACATGTTTGAGTTCTTCCACAGCGTCTATGCTTCGCCCAAAGTATTCTTTGAAGAGCAAATCCAAATTGGGTTTGGAAATAATAAAAAAGCAAGGTTCATGAGAAGTAAGGAATTGAATGTCCCTTTTCAAAACGGAGAGGTTGCCAACCATATCGATGAGTACTTTCAATCGATTTGATCCGTCCAACCCGAAAGGAATGACCCGCCATCGTTCTGCCATCTGTTTGTTGATGATCGAGAGAATATCGGAAGAAATTTCCAGTTCGGCAATACTGTCCATAAAGGGAAGGTCATATTGCTTTGAAAGAGCTTGAGCGATATCATTCCAAGACACCAATCCCTTTTCGACCAAGATCTGCCCCAGTTGCTTCTTCTCGGTTTTCTGGATCGATACAGCCAGATCGATATCGATCTGATCCAGGTATCCAAAATCAACAAGGATCTCCCCAAGTCTTTTGTACTGAAAGGTGTCGGAAGGCATAATTTCAGTCACCTCGCAACATTTCGGTGAACCCCAATCGGAATACTGCAGGAATGTCTTCTTCCAATGATAGTAGATCTTCGGTATCTTCAAATTTTGTTGCAATAAGGGTTACACGCACTTCATCCTCAGGGAGGTCTTCGTCTAAGATGAGACCGAATTTCATATCGACTCTTTCACTGCATCGTTGACGAATTTCCGCTGCAGCTAGGTTCATTTCTCTCATTGTAATATTGTGGGAGGAAGAGATATTGAGAATCACCGCGGTCGAATTGTCAATGGGCCGTTCCAAGAGTTTACTGTCCATCGCTCGGGTTGCTGCTTGCTGGGATCGTTCTTCTCCTTTGCCGATTCCGATGCCCAAAAAGGCAACGCCAGCATCCCGCATGATGGATTCAATGTCTGCGAAGTCCAGGTTAATCATCCCACGGCAGGTGATGACTTCGGATATTCCTTTAATCCCCTGGTGGAGCGCTTCATCCGCTTTGAGAAAGCCGTCCATAACCGTGATATCCCCTGGAAACTCTTCAAGAAGCTTGTTGTTTGAGATCTTGATCAAAGTATCGACATTTACACTCAAGGTAGAAAGACCCCGTTTTGCGTTGGTCCATCGATTGGTTCCTTCAAAGTAAAACGGAGTTGTGACGACAGAAACCGTAAGAATCCCCATTTCTTTGGCGATTTTTGCCAATACAGGGGCCGCCCCTGTGCCTGTTCCGCCCCCCAATCCGGCAGTAATAAACAGCATATCCGTATCTTCAAGCACGGACATCAGCTCGTCTTTGCTTTCATATGCAGCCTTTTCCCCGATTTCGGGATATCCACCGGCACCCAGACCACGAGTCAAATCTTTCCCCAACTGGATTTTCACATCTGCTTTGGAATCTTCCAATACTTGAAGATCGGTATTGGCAACCACAAAGACTACCCCGTGAATTCCGCTTTCGATCATTCGGTTCACTGCATTGTTGCCAGCTCCTCCAACACCAATGACTTTGATGGTCGGATTTCTTTTTGGTTGTCTCCGGATTTCTTTCCCATCATCAATCTCAAATGCCAACGCCCTCGCCTCCTCAAACAAGTTTCTTCAAAAATTCCACAATCTTTTCGAAGACGGTGGGCCCTTCTTTCCGAGTGGGACCACCAGGCTTCTGTTTAACCGGTTTTTCCTTCACCGGTTTCGAAGCCGCTTTCTTCTTTTTTGGATGTTCTTCCGAGGCAAAGGAATCTTCACCGGAAGAACCCCCCACAAGATGATACCAATATGCGCTTCCAAAGCATCCAGAAAAGAGAGGATTCTGAAGCGGTTCTTCCGGAGCATTCACCCGAAAGTTTCCAGAACCCGGATTCCCGGATCGAACGGGCAGTTTGAAGATATCCCTCGTAAACTCCTGAATCCCTTCCAACTTTGCCCCCCCGCCTGTAAGTACTATTCCGCCCGCGATTGTCTTTTCCCCCTCTTCAGACATCCGAGCGGAGATATGCCTCATCTCCCGTTTGATGGCATTCATGATTTCCCGGATTTTCGCATAGATGACGATGGAAAGCTGGGATCGAGACATCTGCTTCGAAGTTTTGCCATCCAAAAGGGTGTACGATATGGTCTCGGAGGAATCTTGTTTCAAAGAAATTTTTCCAAAGGTGTTCAGTAGGCGTTCCGCTTCATCAAAAGAAGTATGAAAGACCTGTGCGATGTCTTTGATAACCAGCTTAAACCCGAGCTCGAAAGTTTTCATAAAAAAGATGGATCCGTTCAAATAAGCCGATATGGTCGTGAAAGAGTGGCCCAGGTCGAAGCATACAACGCCTCGTTCTTTTTCCATGCTGTTTAGGACAACTTCCGAAGATACAAAAGGAGCGGAATATACGGTGGGTTTTTGGCCCAAAACCGCAGAGAACGCGTTCCCTAAGGACTCTTTCATCGTGTTGTCCATAGTGATCACGGCTGCTTCCATTCCAAGGCTTGACGCTTCCATATCCAAAGGATTTAAAACGGATTTGACATTATCAAGGAGATATTTTCGGGGAATGACATGGAGAATCGAACGTTTCGCTCCGACAAGGGAATAGCTTTCTTGGTTCTCTGAATCGTCGGATAGTGTGTTCATCTTTTCAAACAGCTGGATGACATGGTCTTCTGTGATTTCTACGGGAAGATTGGTTCCTCCGATGCTGATTGTTTTGACTTCATTGATTAACGAGATCGAATGATCAACCATATGAATCGTGAAGTCACATTCCATTCTTCGAGGCAATTGCTCACTCAGGTCTTTGAGCAAAGATTCAAGGGATTCGCGCAATGCAACAATATCTTTCAACTCTCCTTGTTCATACCCTCGGGATTTTACACGGGAATACGCAAGCACCTCACATTGTCCGCCTTCAAACGAAGCAACGATGCCTTTAAGAGAGTGTGAACCAATGTCAACGGTTGTGAGCACCTCCATGGAATCGGCCATCCCTTTCACCTCTTTCGGTCAACAATAAAGTACCTTCCGCTGCTAAACAGCTCATAGGTGGTTCTTTGTCCCATACTTTGAATAAAGGTTTCATAAGAAAAATGCTCAAACGATTCCCAACTGCGCGTTATGATCTGATTCCCCCCCCGCAAATAAAGAACCATTCCATCCACATCAATTGAAGAGATATAATTCCGAAATATCATGGGCATTCGGTTGAGTCGAGCAACGATATCAGGGATTTCCGAGTCTTCGGTATTGAAGAGGATCGGAAGAGCCAGATATGGGATCAACTGATCATGGCGGAGTACCCAAAGCACTCCCCCCCATTCGTCCAGCAGATGATAGAAACCATCATCCAATTGTACCATAAATGAAGCTTTTTTTTCAGACACCCGTAGAATCCCTGGATTTGTTGTTTCGTTCACCGACTCAATTGTAAAGCCCGGAAAATGTGTGTTCCGCAAAAAAACGGGGCTCAAAGCAAACCCTTGCATAAAGGTATTTTTGGCGAGTTGGATTTGCTCATCGGATCTTGGTTCGAGCAAGATCACTTCAAAAGGAATGGGTTTTTGCGGGAATAGAAACAGAGATATAAAGGAAGGGAGAAAGAATACCCCCAAACCAATGGCAACAATTACCCATAATCCAACCGCACACCGTATTTCCACTACAATTCCTTCTACCCCTGATCCAGGGGGCTAGATATCTAAATTGGTTACTTGGAGCGCATGGTGCTGGATAAAGCGCCGACGATCTTCGACATCATTGCCCATAAGGGTTGAAAGAATATGATCCGCCATCTCGGCATCTTCAATTTGAACTTTAGCGATTGTCCGTTGTTGCGGGTCCATGGTCGTCTTCCAAAGTTGTTCGGGATTCATCTCTCCTAACCCTTTATACCGTTGAATCGAAGGATTTTTTCCTTTGTCTTTCAATTGCTGCTGCAGCTTTCTCATTTCCCCTTCCGTGAAGGCGTAGGCTTCTTCCCGTCCGCTGGCGACTTTGAAAAGTGGAGGCATGGCAATATAGACCAACCCCTCCGTGATGAGCGGACGAATATGGCGGAAAAACAAAGTGAGCAATAACGTTCGTATGTGCGCTCCGTCAAAGTCAGCGTCAGTCATGATGACAATTCGTCCATAACGAGATTTGGATATGTCGAACGTTTCATCGATGCCTGTCCCGATGGCCGTAATGATGTCGCTGATCTGCTCGTTTTTCAGAAGCTTTTCGGGAGAAGCTTTTTCCGCGTTGAGGATTTTCCCGCGTAAAGGAAGGATCGCTTGAAACTCACGGTCTCGGGCTTGTTTTGCAGAACCACCGGCAGAATCTCCTTCAACGATGAATAATTCCGTCTGATCCCGCTTTTTTGAGGAGCAATCCGCCAGTTTCCCGGGCAGGGTCGAGTTTTCAAGGGCATTCTTCCGCTTAATCATCTCTCGGGCGCGTTTTGCGGCCAATCGAGCCTTGGCAGATTCGATGATTTTGTCCAGGATCTGCTTGCCTGAGTCTGGGTGCATATCCCAGTACTGAGACAAGCGGTCGCGGATTACCTTTGAAACAGCCTCGAAGGCTTCTTCATTTCCCAGTTTTGATTTGGTTTGCCCTTCGAATTGGGGTTCTTTGATCTTCAAGCTTAACACACCGACAAGCCCTTCGCGCACATCCGATCCTTGAATGACCAATTCTTCCGTTTTTTTTCCATTGAATCCAAGATTGAACTTTTTGATGTATTCGTTAACGACTCGAGTCAGTGATGTCCGGAATCCAGTCAGATGGGTCCCCCCCTCGACGGTATTGATATTGTTGACATAACACCGAACCCGTTCTTCATCACTTCGCACATATTGAATAGCCGCTTCAACGACAATATCGTTGTGCGAACCGCTGATTTCGATTACATCGGGGTGTAAGGTTTTGGTATTTTTGACCAGGTACTGAACGAAAGCTTTAAGCCCTCCGTTATAGCAGTGCGAAACACTTTCGTCCTCACGAAAATCCGCAAGAGTTATGGTAAGGCCCGGGTTGAGAAAAGCCAACTCCATGAACCGGTTGTTCAGGACATCAAAATCGAAATCTGAGATGGGAAAGATCTCCGGGTCAGGCTTAAACCGCTCTATGGTACCCGTATCTTCCGTTTGGCCAATCACTTGAACATCTTCCTTGGGGATTCCGCGTTCATAGCGTTGGTAATGAATCATTCCGCCTTTTTTTACCCATACTTCGAGCCATTCTGATAGGGCGTTGACAACCGAAATGCCTACTCCATGTAGTCCCCCGCTCACTTTGTAGGTGTCTTTCGTAAATTTTCCTCCTGCGTGGAGTACAGTCATCACAACTTCCAAAGCGCTTCGGTTTTCTTCCTCATGATAATCCACGGGAATCCCTCGGCCGTTGTCGCGTACCTCAACCGAACCATCGGTATGCAAAAAGACGTCAATTTGGGTGCAGAAACCGCCTAAAGCTTCATCAATACTGTTATCTACCGCTTCAAACACAAGATGATGAAGTCCTGATTTCCCCGTAGATCCAATATACATTCCCGGTCGTTTCCGTACCGGATCCAATCCCTTTAAGACTTTAATGCTGTGCGAATCGTATGGATTAAGCAAAATGGTCACTCCTCCGTGAAATTCGAATATCCCTGATGGTTCGGACCCCTTGAAAATGATGGTTGATCGCTTCCATCATGGATGACTTTGCAAAACGCAACTCGGAAGCCCATACACTATCTATGCATTGCACAAACAAGATTCCCTCTTTTACCTCCAAAGGCCGGACATTCTGAGAAAGAGGGGGAGGAAAGATTGCGTCCCACTCCTCCAGAAGCAAGTTGACTTGTACCTGGGAGAAGAACCCACTTCGAAATGCGAGATCATGAATGACTTGAGCAAGCGTTTTCATGACTCTATTCTACCATATTTTTCATACCTACACACACATCTCCTCTCAGAACCGAATCGGTCTGAAGGATGAGAAAGCCGGATGGGTTGAATAATGCATAGACTTCTCTCGTCTTACTCATGGGTATATCTTTTATAGGAATATAGGAAAAAAGCCAACCACCTAGATTCACCATACTGTAACCCTTCAGGAACACTAGGGGTGCTT
>CAZOJQ010000025.1:0-42015 GCA_964580185.1 uncultured Thermotogaceae bacterium | reverse complement strand
TGACGGCGTTCGCCGACTTTCACACCCCTCCCCCATGCGGCGCTCGACCGCTTGGAAGCTCACGCAGCAGAGCAATCTCCCGCTTTCAATCCACGCGCCCATGCGGGGCGCGACCAAAATATGCGATTTGCTGACCAACTGCGACGGCTTTCAATCCACGCGCCCATGCGGGGCGCGACAAGGCGACCTGTGGCGGGATATTGATCCTTTCGGCTTTCAATCCACGCGCCCATGCGGGGCGCGACAATATGTTAGGTGTATCCGCATATAATTCAGCATCTTTCAATCCACGCGCCCATGCGGGGCGCGACAGTGTACTGCTCAAATCCACTATTAAAGACCTTACAAAAAGGAAAATATGCGAACCTATGTAAATGACCTAAAGGGTAGCTTCAAAAACCAAAAGTTTATTCTTGAGAGGCTCAAAAACAGCTAACTCCGAATTCCCTATGAAAAGGATGTTTGCTTAAGGTTCGCATTACTCAACGAACAGAAGTCCTTCAGGATCATAGCTAGTTTTTGCGCCAAAATGCTCAACCCTTTTTTTCCAATTTGATCCGAGATAGTAATATCGTAAACTGTCCAGTTCCGGATCCGCGATCTTTTCTAGTTTTGATTTTAAAACTGCAAATTGTGTTGGATCAACTAAACATTCAAACACAGAGTTTTGAACTCTTTGACCATAGTTCACACACTGTTTCGCAACGCGTCTTAAACGCTTTTTCCCCTCAGGTGTTGTGACATTCACATCATAAGTGACCAATACCATCATGAGTTATGCTACCTCCAGAAGAAAGGCGGATAATCGTCCAAGTCTCCTCTCATATGGCGAGACAAAAGCATCGACTGAACATACGGGATAAGGCCTAAAGGGATCTTTTCTTCAAGAAATGGATGGGTAATCTCTTCTTGCTTCCTTTTCTGCCAGGCTGTAAGGACTTCCTTTCTTGTGTTCTCATCCATAATGACTGCTCCATTTTCCATCGCTTGGAACCCTTTTGGAGATACTTGTTTTCGGTTGATTAGGTTAAGGGTAAGCCGATCAACCAGATAAGCTCTGAGTTCTTCCATCAGGTCAAGAGAAAGGCTTGCTCTGCCCGGTCGGTCTTTATGCAAATAACCTACTTGAGGGTCCAATCCAACGCTTTCAAGAGCCGAGGTTACATCATGAGCAAGGATTGAGTAAAGAAAAGAAAGGAGGGCATTAATCCGATCTAGAGGGGGTCGACGATTTCGATTGATAAGCCTGAAATCCTCTTTCTGATGCAGAATCAATTCATTCATACATTGAAAGTAATTACTTGCAGCTTCCCCTTCAATCCCACGAATAGAATCCAAGTTATCCAGGTGCTCGATCTTTTTCGAAACTTTTGTGAAGTATGATATCGTTTTTTCCAGCAAATCCCGATCAACAACATCTGGATGATCCCTAAGCGCTCTGTTAAGCACTTTTTTTGAGTTCAAAAGCTTAGCCAGTAAGAACCTCTTTGATAATCTCAATGCGGTATCGGGTTGATCTGCCCATCTATACTGGGTTCGCCGAAGTAAAACATTCCCATTCAATTTCCCAATGACTCGCCCCAAGAACCTTCCATATGGGGACAGAAAAGTAATCCCAACACCGCGTTCGCAACACAACTGGATGAGTGATGGGCTAGCCCCGCTAAAACCAAAACCGATAATCCCTTCAAGATTATGTACGGGGATCCTAAACTTTATGGTGGAATTCACTCTTACAACAACGTTTTCACCGTCTCTAGCAAGATACGCTTCAGGAGTCGTAACATATAGCGTGTTTAAAAGCTTTCTCATCCTGAATCTCCTTCATCATCCTCTATTCTTTCGAGATATTCTCGCACCGAACGATGTCTTCGAGTCAGATTAGGGTGACAATAATTGTTTAGCGAACATAAAGAGCAATGCTTTTTCCTCTCGGCTTTTGGAGTAACGCCATTCTTTGCTAGAGAATGCATGAGTTTCGCAAGTTCCATAACCTTGGTTCTTAGTGAATGATCAAAGGTTACCTGATGCCGGTGTCGGGTTAAGCCATAAAAAAGAAACCCTTTATGAATCGAAACATGGAGCATTTCTTCCAGAGCAATCCCTTGAGCGCAAATTTGAACAGCATCCCGATTATCAGGCTTCGGTTTTCCTCTTTTGTATTCAACAGGGATTGGTTTCCACCAACCGTCAAAACCTCTTAACTGACAAGTTTCATTTCCTATTTGCGTTGATTTTTTTTGAAACTCAACAAGATCCGCAGTCCCACTTAGTTTTAACTGATAACTAATGATTGGCATTGCCCTGACAGTCCGGATATCCTTTCTTGTTTCGTGAAAGGATGAATCATCAACATTTTCATGCAACAGGGATCCCTCAATCGTTCTAACATTATCTGCCCATGCTTGCTCGAGATAGATTAGGGCCCATTGTCTTTTACAAAAGGCGATATGTTGAATACCAGACAGCTGCAAATAATCCTCGGTACCATCTACCAAATCGATCATTTTCAGCGCCCGTCGATGATTTCAACATCCAATCCTTCTAAGGGTGTAATCCGTATTTCATAATCATCAATGCTATGAGGTTCTGTTATTCCGTCTTTTAATGAAATCTCGAGGGAACGATGGACTTTTGCTGATGAAAACTGCCCATTCTTATTCTTGTGCTTCCACCAATAAACTTTTACGACTTCCATGCTTCCTTCGGGCCTTGCTGAAGAAGCATCATCTTCGAAAAGCGTGGAAAGAGCTTTTTTTATAGATTCAGCATCCTCATCGGAAAACCCTGTGGCGGTGGCAAGTTGCGGATTCATGCTTCCGTATGTAGCATAAACTCCATGATCAATTCGATGCTTCATTCCCATTGTATCTGAGTCTCTTTTTTTCCCATCCCCTTGACCACTTACACTTTTCGTAATTTGAATGCTTGTCGTGTTTACTGAGCAAACACTGTATGCGCTATGGATTGAAACGGGACCTCTGATACCGATAGATACACTCTCGCTTAGTTCTATCTCTTCTTCGCTTTCCTTCGTTTTTCCTTTTTGCTTTTTTTTATCTCCCGTGAAGGCAAACAGTTGCCCAAAAGCGCGAACATCAATCCATTTTTTACAGGCTTCGTCACGAAATGCTTTTTCATTTCCTTTTGGAACACCGCTAAGCTCCCCTTCAGCCCTTGCTCTTAAACTAGAATACTCATCGACTCGATTATCATCTGATTGGACAAAAATCGGGATGCCAAATGCTTGAAGCCTATTCCGGATTTTCCTTTTTAAGCACACATCAGAGATTTCCCCAAAGCCATCATAGGTCGTTCGTGGCCGTTTGCCATTGAGCGGATCTCCATTAGGGTTCGCGTTTTTCACAACCAAAATGACTGCAAAATCAATTTTCTGGTTTAGAGTCCCCATTTTCCAACCTCCTTGTTTTATTCTGTAGGTTTTTCATCGTTTTGTGTTGAAGCTTGAGCGCCGCTCTCTTTCTCCGTATCTTTTTTCCACAAAGAATCTCTTTGGCAATGATATCCCAAAAGGAATTCTCCCGTCAATTTTCTATCATTCACAAAATCTTTGTGATCAAACATGGACACCACTTCTGAGATCAATCCTTGCACTTTAACTGACTTTTTTCCCAATCGGGCTTTATATGGTCCTAATGCCAACTCAATCGTTCTCCAAGTTGAAAACGGGTGATCCGCAAATCGATGCATCAATCGTGCAGCGGTTGTTGGTCGATTTGCTTCAGCATCACTCAAAGCCCATCGTTCCAAGTGTTCAGCAAGGGCAAGGAGTCTTCCATATAGATAGTCCCTCGTTTTCCGATCTCTTTCTAGCGCCATCTCATAAACCTCCTCCTTTTCACGCATTTTTTTATACAGCGCACACGCAATACTCAGCGTCTTTTCCCATTCCCACTTTTCCATACTCGTTCTTTTTAATGCTCTATGGACTGCTGATTCGACAAGATCTTTCGGCACCGGCTGACCATCGATGATGCAAGGAAGGACCCTTTTTAGCGTTCCTTTCATTAGGGTTCCATCCACTTTACTCCCGTAAGCAGCTCTTGCAATATCTTTTGGACTTGGAGCCCCGGTAAATGGAATCGTCTTTCTCTTCTTTTTCCCAGTAGATTGTTCGGTCACTTCAGCAGAATAATACCGATGCTTCCAGCTACATGTAAGGTGCCATTTTTCCATCCGTTCATAAAATAGAGCTTGGGTTAGTTCCCGATAAAAAATGATTGAAAGCCGGCCAATTCCCGAAGCTGCAGAATCCAATCCCATAACGATAACATCCTTTGTGTTTGTCAACCGACTCTTAAACCCAGCGATTTTCTTATTGATTTGATTCGCCAATTCTTGCGCAGTATCGACCAATAATCCTGATTGTTCATCCTTTTCCAGGTCTATCCCCAAAAAAGCCAACGTGTCACTCATGGGACTGATCACTTCTTGTTGAGTTGTTGACCAAGCAACAATTACTAAGGTATCATTGATGTACCCCTGTCGTGAGATAAGCCATCGCAATGCGCTATGCGCTTTCTGTGTTGTCTCATAACCAATAGACACTGCTTGTCCAGCGCTCGAGAACCTTCCGCGAAAGGTAAACCCTGTTGTGTCATTCGCCGATATAAGTTTCGCTTTATCTCCATCGTTCCTGATTTTATTGGGATGTTGGCTGGCGATAGGAACGATTTTTCCGGTTAAATAGCATACTTGGCTTTCTTCTTTTTGAGAAAGATAATGAGCAGACCATGATTTGAATACTTCATTGTCATTCCACAGAGTAGCCTGAGAATCTCCGGGTTTTTCAACAACCCAACGAATGAAAGCGTCGCTTTGGTTGATTTTTGGCGCATCCTGTATTGAATCCTTATCCCACTTTTCTTTAAGACGCCCGTTTTCATCGACGAATAGAATCCCATATTCAACCAAATCTTGGATTAGCCTCCTTTTTTTTACATATGTATGCACAGCATTCACTTTTTCATTCTTGTTGCGCGAACTGCACCATTGTTCTAAGTCTCGAAGGTAGTTGTCAAATGGTTCAGAAGGATTTTGTCGATAGCCACTGGTGACACCCCCCCCATAATGCAAGAAATCTCCAGCAATGTATTGGAGTTTATCGCAAAGGGGAAAGTGAGCTGGTTTACTTCCTGATCGAGAAGCGGCGGTTTCAGTACTTGGGATGATGGTCCTGGCTTCCTTTTTGGGAACAAGCCGCGCTCGTGAAAATTTCCCTTCAATACTCAGAACAACTTCGATGTGAGCCATTTGGGTAGTATGACAAATGGGTAACAAGGGGACCTGCTGCTCCTCAGACTCAACACCAATCGCGCCCTGCGCGTTTTCATAGGTTTCGAGCAGTTTCGAAATCCAATTCATGCTCCTCCACCTTCCATTTCCTCCAACCCGTCCAGTAGCCCGTCTTCTTCTAAACCAGACGAATTGATAATGCTTGGCTTTTGGGGTTTCACCGGTTTTCTCGCTGGGCAATCTCCTGGAGGAAGAAAGTCAACGATCCCGTTTTCCATTTTCGGGTTCCATAACCGCGCATACAAAACGTCTTCACCGATTTCATCGGGATAATCAAATCCATGAAACATCCAACCGAAATCAATCGATCCATATTGATCGTAGAAACCCTTTCCTTCATCAAAATCGCATGGTTCAACATATCCTTGACACTCTCTTGCACCCAGGAAAATATCCCTTCGACCTCCTTTATCGATCATTCTTTTTGCAGTAAAATAATGCTTGTGCTCATTCCGATCCTTTTCCATATCCGGTCGGAAGAGATTCCATTCAAAATGAGCTTGGACATGATATTCAACATTTGTGAGATATGTGTAAATGGATAGATAGTTTCCTCCTCCATAACCGATGGGTTTTACATTTTTGGGCTCGGTACAAATCGGTTTCATCACTCGAACACGGTCGATTACCCAGATGAGGGTTGGTTTCCAATAAACCGACTCCGTGATCCCTTTTAGGGCTTGATAGGTTGGAATCTGATAAGTGCATTTCTCTCCTCCGATTTTCGTAATCGGATCAGTAAACAACGCATACCTTCCATATACCTTAAAGAATACCGTATTTCTCAAAATCCACCTCCTTATCCAATCAAAACATCCATACCTGCTGAAGATTCCCCTTGGAACCCTACCTCTTCGCTATAATACCGTTCATCAAGGTACAAAATCCCTGAATGCTTTTGTACTTCTTGAACCATATTGAATCCGATCATTTGTTGGAGTTTGTTGGAAAAAACATTGATCGAGAATTGCTGAGCCCTTTTTATCGTACTTCTTTGATATTCGATGGGCGTTGCGCCACATAAATTGGCGATGATTTCTTTTCCTCGATCGGAATATGGCACAACGACCCCTCGAGTGGGTGAAACAATCGTTTGAAATGCCTTTGACGCAGTTTTGAAGGATTGGTTCAAACAAAGCTTCTCTTTTTCGGGCTCATCCGCCCTCTGACCCGCTGCGATTGAAAGCGTGTTTTTTGATAACAGACTCACTAGGGTATCTTCCCGGGGGAAAGACCCTTTTTTCAAAGGATAGGACATTTCCCCGCTCCTTGCATGAAAGTAGTACCGGTAATACAACTCCATGGCACTAAGACTGAGTAAATCGTTCTCGAAGAGATCGGGGTTCCTCGAAAATTCTCCGAATACTCGTTCCGCCTGCTTTTTTCCTTCTGTAATATCAATCAAAGCACCAAGGGTCTCGTCTTTCGGGTTGATCACATAGACATTGCTTGGATTCTGATGTTTTCCGTTCCGGTTACAGCGCCCTGCTGCTTGAACGATAGAATCCATTCCCGCCATAAATCGGATGACTGTACCAAAATCAACATCAACTCCGGCTTCGATGAGTTGTGTGCTTACACAAACGATTTTTTCGCTTCTTTCCAGACGCTTCCGAATCAATAGCAAGTGTTCCTTTCTATGAGCTGGACACATGTTCGTGCTCAGATGAAACAGGGGCGCGATTTCTTTTTTTTTCAGTGATTGGAATAGGTTACCAGCAGATTTTTTTGTATTGGTTATGATCAGCACACTTCCGGTTCTTTGTAGTTCCTCCATGGTCAGTTGCACGATATCTTCTGTATCCCAACCCTCTGGGGTTTTTCTATGGTCGATGAGATTTGTCCGCTTAAGCTGCTGATACAGTTCTTTGGGATTGGGGATGATCTTCTGATGGTCTCCAATGGTTAAAGAACACTCCTTGGGTTTTACCTGATCGAGCAACGGTTGGGTAGCTGTACATAACATAGCAGTAGAACCACATGCATGACACAGAAACCGTATGGTTAGGTTGAAAAGGTGTACACAGTGAATGGGGAGCGTTTGGATTTCATCGAAAATTAAAACCGCATTTGCCATTTGATGCATCCTTCTGATATTTCGAGTCCCAGCCCCAAAAAGGCTTTCTAAAAACTGAACCATCGTGGTAAAAACAATCGGCGCATCCCAGTTTTCCGAGATGATCTTTTGCCTGGCATTTTCTATTTCCGGTGTCAAATTGGAATGGTGTTCCAAAACTATAGTCCCAGGTTCTTCGCTATCCTCCAATATAGATCTCACCACTTGTGCATTTTGATCGATAATTGAGGTATAGGGGATAATATAGATGATTCGGTTCATCTTGTGCTTTTCTGCATGGTGTAAGGCAAAACGAAGGCTTGAAAGGGTTTTTCCCCCGCCGGTCGGTACTGTGAGCTGGTATAGGCCTTTCGGATTTTTCGAGCTATCCAGGCATCGCAGGGATACCTCTCTACGGATTTGGTCAATGGAATTGCGTGTTTTCCTCGTTTCGATATATTGCTCGAACTTCCCGATCAGCTGTCCCCAACTTTGGGGTCCTGCTGAACGAAAGCTTTCATTCTCAGGAGATTCAAAATTTGCTGTATCAATTCGATCTGCATCGACTAAACAGCTGAACAAAAACTTGACAAGCAATCCGAATTTGAACTGAACGGTTGATTCAGTATCTCGGGGTTCAATCATATGCGGGATTCGTTCTTCGAGCTTTTGAGAAATCCTCTCTTTCACGAACTGTAGGTTTTGACTAGAGAGAAACCGATCCATTTTCATCAATGATTCTTTATAATGACTTGTTTCCTCACCTCTTTGCAATCGATTTCGATATACGTTAACCCCTTCCACGTCTAGACAATCGATCAATCCTGAGTGATGAGATAATACACATAGGGCTAAGAGCTGTCCGGTAAGGGAATCAAGATTGCTTTCTCGGGAATCGGAGAAGAGGCTTTCCAAAAACTGACCGCCAGCTGCAGAATGATTGATCTTCCCTTTTTTTTCTTTGGCATCAACGTATTCATCTGCGTCTTCATCGATCATTCCGGTTCCTGAACGAATATAGTTTTGAAATTCCAGACTGGCTTTTCCCAGATCATGAAGCAATCCCATCAGCTCACCACATTCTTTGAGACCGATATCTTCCGCAAACTGACTAGCAATTTGAGATGTCCCTAACAGATGGTCTTGAAGGGATTGGATCGTTCCATCATGCTGCCTTCGATGCGCGATGATTTCATGATTTTGGGGATCAGAGGGTATCATGATGCCTCCACAAAGCAATGATTAGCCATCATAAAGAACCTGATTGCTTATGAAAGATATGTTTTAAATAAGGAATCGAAGACTCTAAGATTGAGATTGGGATTGGATTGCAATTCCAAGTATTATAATGTAATAATTTTGTTTCATATGTCTAATATATATACCCATATGGTTGCGTTTTATATTAATTTTTCCGTATTAGTTTACCATATAGGTAAAAATAAAGTCAATATATATCGTTTCAATCAAAAAAAGGGACAATCCCCGACACTTACTTCTATGAAACCCGGGGTGCCCTTACTCATTCGCAAAAACCGATTTGCGAGATATTGAGTTCGATTCCCTATTCGTTACTCCATTCGCAGATTAATGAAGACCCAAAAGCTCCGAAGGGCTGAGCCCGGAAAGTTCTTTGCACTCGTGGATGCAATGGGCTTGATCGTAGTATCCCAAGCGATCTGCAAGGGTTGCAAGGTTGAACGAGGGAGAACGGTTTTGGAGCGCCATCAAAAACCGATAAAACCGGAGGATCCGGGCGTATTTCTTGGGTCCGATCCCTACAAACCGTCGAAACTCCCTCTGAAGCTGACGTGGGGATAAATTGACTTGCAAAGATAGATCTTCGACCGGATGGATCCGTATGGCCTGTTTCATGAGATGAATCGCGTAATCCATGTGGGGAGATAGGCTTCGGTTCTTTAGCTCCAAGACGGCAACGAGGGCCTGTTCAACGCGTTGAATCCTCTGCGGCATGGATTCCTCTGTTTCGGAGATGCTTCGCAGACTGCGAGAAAAGGCGCCCGGAATTGAAGCAATCGGAACAAATCGATCTCGAAATCCATCGCAATCATCATCCAAAAAAGGCCGTAGGGTATGGGGATAAAACTGAATGGCCAGATACTCGATCTTCCCATCGGCAGCCAATAATACCGGAGAGGTTCGAATCCCTCCCAAAAAGCTCCCTTGAACGGCAGACTGCAGATGGTTGGAGTATCGCGCCTTTGTATTCTCCGCAAAACTGAGGATGCAATCAAAATAGGGGACGGGCGCAAGCAAATACGGACGCTCTGAAGCGGATCCTCGGAGCGTCCAATAGCAATGGATGTATGGTTTGAGCAGCGGGTGCATCGGTCGATAGGTCTGGCTCTCATCAATCATGATTGACCACCCGTTCTTCGTGATGGATGATTATACCAGGTTTCCTTTTTTATGCCAAGATCCGTTTTGAGCCCAGCAATGCAAAGCATGTCGCTGCCGTGGCGCTAATGCCAAGAATCAAACATGCCATATAGAAGTTCTCTACGGATGCGGTTCCCGCCAGAAGAAACCGGCTTCCTTCGAAAAGGTACGTGACCGGATTGAATTGCGCGATTGCCAAAAACCATTCGGAACTTATGAGTTCTCTTGGGGTAAAGGTCGTGCTGAAGAACAGAAGGGGAAAGACAAGCATCGTGACCATCTGACCTCCCTGATGATTCTTGCTTCGGATCATGACACCGGCCGCCATCCCAGAGATAGTTGTCCCCCACAGAAAGGACAGAAGCAAAATCCCGAGAACGGAAAGCAATCCCATTTGAAACGGTATCCCCATGAGGGCTCCAACAAGGACCAATACCGAAGTCATAGAAAGGGTACCTAGCCCATCTGCTACCAAGGGTGCCAATACAAAGGCATACCTTCGCAGTGGACTGAGATAAATCCTGCGAAAATACCCCGATTGAAGATCCCGTTGGAGGCTGGACGCGGCAGCTGAAGATGATCCCATAGCCAGAGAAGCGATAGTAAGCGGGAATAGAAAGGCCAGGTATCCCGCTTGTCCAAACTCCGGGAGAAAACCAATTCCTCCGATTCCTTCGTTGTACACAATCAAAAAGAAAAGACTCATGCCCAATCCGCTTATGGGAGCGGAAGGATTGCGGAGCAATTGGAGAACCGCTCTTTTAATGAGCAACAGCGCGCCCATGGTCATAGCGCATCCCCTCGACCTATGCACCCCTGATGGGATTCCATCTCTTGGACCCATTCCACATATCGATCCTCCAGGCTCCCTTCCGGCGATGCCTGCACTTTCGTTTTAAAAGCGGAAATCTTGCCCTCGTAATGGACCTGACCTTCGATGAGCAAGACCATTCGATCGGTGTGGCGGTCCGCTTCTTCGAGATACTGGGTTGTGAGGATCATCGATGCCCCTGTTCTATTCTGATACGAATCGATCGTCAACCAGAAGCGAGCCCGACCAATAGGATCCATACCGACAGTGGGTTCATCCAGAAACAAGATCTCTGGATCATGAACCATCGCAAGCGCGCAATGAAGCTTTCTCTGGTTTCCCCCCGACAAGGCCTTTGCTTTCTTGGATCGTTCTCCCTCGAGAGAAAACGCATGGATCAATTCTTCTGCCTTTCCTCTGGCTGTTTTCCTGGACAATCCGAAAATCCTTCCTTGAAAGACCAAATGGTCCATCACTGTGGCCTGCGGATCCAAATCGTTGGTTTGGGACATGACCCCCAACCGTGCTTGCAAAGCCGTGGATTCCATAATCGGATCAACACCACAAACACGAACCCTCCCTCGATCTGGGCGGATTAACCCTGTCATTACGCCAATGAGCGTGGATTTTCCAGCGCCATTGGGTCCCAACAAAGATACCTTTATCCCCGGGTCTACTTTCAACGAAATGCAGCGAAGCGCCTGAACTCCCTTTCCATAGGTTTTCTTGACTTCCTCGAGATCGATTGCCGGTTGGTTCATCCATTTCTCTCCTTTCTTCCAAAACATGCAGGAGATTGTACCAAAAAACCAGTTGCCACGGATTGTAAAAAACCGACAGAAAGAGGAATGCATCCAATGATACAGCCAGTCGATGATCGAGTGCTGCGTGAAGCAGAACGATTACCAAGCATGATCATAACCAAATAGCTGTATGCCCCATCTCGGTTGCTTTTTCATTATGAACCAACAACCCCGGGAAAGGAAGTCTTTGTATGAGGTAAATCGTGGGGTTGATTTTCTAAGCAACCTGTGATAAGATTATAGCGAAAAAGCGACAGATTGTCAGTTCAAGATCTTTTCGCGATAACAGTCACTACCTTACACCAGCACTAGGTAAACCCCTTGGTAAAGCGGATAAGGCCTTAATCAAGCTCGAAGATAAGCATGAAAAATGAAAACCAAAGCGGCTCGATTCCATTAAACCAGCTGAATAGTTTGCTCAGTTAATCCATTAATCCTATACGAGAACCATTGGCTCGCTCAGGTTAATGATCGATTCAAACACAGGAAGGTGTTATAACCATGATCAAAGAATTGAGACTTACGAACTGGAAAAGTTTCCATTCGGCAACCCTCTATATTGATCCGTTAACTGTCCTCATCGGGAGTAATGCCAGCGGTAAATCAAACTGCCTGGATGCGCTTCTTTTTCTCAATCGTGTTAGCCTGGGGATTTCCATTTTCCCAGCTATCGCTGGAGACGTAAATCTGCCTGCGCTGCGTGGAGGTATGGAGTGGGTGAGCCTCAAACCTGAAAAGCAATTTCAGTTATCAGTTGTCATAAGCAGCGATAAAGATAACCAAGATTATCGATATGACCTGACAGTGCTTGTCAATGGCACTAAAGCAGAGGTATTTGCGGAAGAACTCAATTTACTGACCTACGGACCTCGTCGAGAGCAACCTAAAGAGAAGATGCTGTTCTATACCAAGCAGGAAGAATCCAACTCCCCTGGAGTTCGCACGTATTTTTCTACCGGAAAACAAGGTCGTGGTAATCCACATGATTTGAAGCGCTCAAATATCGTCCTTACGCAGGCAGAGACACTAAAGATAAAAAAAGAAGTTGTTGAAGGCGCAAAGCATGTGCTTTCCCATTTACAAAAAATCTTTGTATTCGACCCTATCCCCAGCCACATGCGAAGTTATACTCCACTTTCAGAAAATCTTCTTGCGGATGGCTCCAATATAGCTGGGGTATTGGCTGGACTCGACAATGAAAGGAAAAGGATTGTCGAAGAAAAGCTAACCAACTATCTCAAGGATCTTCCCGAGCGGGACATCAAGCGAATCTGGACCGAATCCGTCGGAAAATTCAAGACCGATGCCATGCTTTACTGTGAGGAAGGCTGGGAAAATCGATCGACGCATGAGGTGGATGCGCGAGGAATGTCGGATGGCACACTGCGGTATTTGGCTATTGTCACAGCTCTCCTCACACGCGAGCCAGGAAGCCTGCTAGTCATAGAGGAAGTAGATAATGGCCTGCATCCCTCTCGTGCCCATTTTCTGGTGGATATGCTCAAGAAGCTCGGAGAAGAGCGGAACATCGATGTACTGGTCACCACGCATAACCCAGCCCTACTGGATGCCGCAGGGCTTGCGATGGTGCCTTTTATTGTGGTTGCGCACCGAGATGACCGGACTGGATTCAGTCGCCTTACTCAACTGGAGGATATCGATCAGTTACCCAAGTTGATTGCCGGCGGTAGTCTCGGAACCTTGTCTAGCAAAGGTAGTATTGAATCAGCCCTTAAACGGGAGGACATTTCATGAAGCGTGTTTTGATTTTTGACACAAGTATTCTCTGCGTATGGCTAGCTGTGCCTGGAAAGGTGAATTGTGGCCCGGATTCAGACCGTTGGGATAAACAACGGGTGGATGATAAACTAACTGATGAGTTGAAGAAAAAGACAACCTTCGTTCTTCCATTGGCAAGCATCATCGAGACAGGCAATCATATCGCACAAGCTAGTCACAATCGCAAAGAACGAGGCGAAGCCCTGGCTGACCTAATGCGGAAAAGCGCTGATGAGGAATCCCCCTGGGCGGCATTTTCCGATCAAACCCTTTTATGGTCCGCGGAAAAACTGAAAGCCTTGGCCGAGGCATGGCCAAATCTTGCAGTCCGAAAAATTTCACTTGGCGATGCCACAATAAAAGAAGTAGCAGAGAATTACGCACAATTGGGGTTTGAAGTAGAAATCTTGACTGGTGATCAGGGTTTGAAAGCGCATGAACCAGTTGCCCCAGCTCCCATACCGAGAAGAAGAGGGAGAGGATGATGCAACTGATGCCTATTATCTTTCAAAACAACACCTACTTGGGTTTATCTAAGTAACCTCAAACACCATCTACCCTTCCCCCCTCGAAAATGTTGTAATCTTTTTGTGTGTTTCATAGCATATGCTTCTAAAGCAACGAGTGTGCTGATATTCACTACACAACAGGCTTAGCCGAACCGGATGCCGGATGGATAATCGAATACTTTTCGACCATATGCGCGGGATGGTAGGATTTCTTAGCTCTTCGCAAGCCTTCAAGGCCAAGGTCTTCTTCGCGGTTGACAAACGGAACATCGTTCCAACAATACATAAGGAACTGCTGATTGATCATTTGATAGGCACCATTGTATTCTGGACTCGCCTTTTCCACGTGGATCACAACCATCTCTTCGTTTAGAAGTTCTCCAATAGAATAGGCTACAACCTTGCCTTCTACTTCAATCAACCCACCAACCCAACTCAACTGATCTTTGTGTTCCAAGATGTCCAAAATCCCTTTGTACTCAGCATCCAGAGAAGCATGCAATTGACATTGATGTTGCTTGCACCACGCATGTTGGGTTTCAATGACCTGAGGGATTCTTTCCTGGGTGATTTGAAGAAAAGACCATGAATACTTCTTTTGAAATTGATGAATCCAGTTTTTTTTGGTGTGGTACTTCTTCCCTTCCAAGCGGATTAGATCGGATGTATGATACACATAATCGAACCGATCTGGATTCGCGCGCATCTCAGTACCCGACGGGAACAAGGAGATCAATCCTTCGGCAATATCCTTCGGAAGAGACGTGAACTGAAAGGCCTCATATGAGGAAAACAAGGGAGAAAGAATCGAATCAAACCCGGTAGATTGATGATCAATCTTCCTTAAAGGCATAAAAAACACGGGATGATGCGGATCGACAAAGCTGCCGACTAGAAGATATTCCTGTGAAACATGGAATCTGAGTTGTTTTGCATTCCTCCATAGATAGAGGTTGGTAAACAATAGATCCGAAAGACCAAACCCCCGAGCTCCTTGTAAATGTTCTTCGAACAGCGATCGATTATCGATTGTGATTGGGTTCCATTCCATAGTCCCCTCCTATAATTTCATAAATGATTATAACACAATGATTGGATGCCGCGGGGGATACGGCTTGATCCTCGATCTCGATTCTCGATTCTAGATGACTGCCCGAACAAAGGCTAAGTCGATATTCCCGCCCACAGTCTATATTCTTTGGCTTCTTCCTGGCCCGCCAAGGCTTCAATCAACAAGGCAGTGAAATGGAAGATTCGAGACCCCAATCCTGTGATCAAATGCGCGTCTCGAACCGCTGGCCCATCTACGCGTACTGCTCCCTGAAAGGACGGGTGGTCTTTCACATCAGAGCAAAACCGCCTTTTTTTGAGGATACCCGCTTTCCCCAACAAAACAGGGGCCGCGCAGACTGCGGCGATGATCTTCTTGGCCTGATCATATTCTTTGATCAGCGCCATCAGGGTTTCATTATTCATCGTTTTATCCCGAGTGGAACGATCGATTCCAGGAAGAATCAGCGCGGAATACAGACTTGGATCCACTTGATCAAGCGTTTGGTTTTCATTGGCTCGTAATCCAATCATACCTGTCACTGACGGGCTTTCCTAAATTTCTAGCTCATCTGGAAGACCATAAAGTACCACTAAACAGTTATTCTTTACAAAAATCGGTTCCTCCGAAGCCCAGCGAGGGGAAAGCCGCATTCCTCTGTCGGGAATAACACATATAGGGGGCGGCATCCGATACAATTGGTTCATGATAGCTGCTTCAAGCCGTTCATGGATCCTAGGTTGATTCTCAAGCTCACCGATAAAAATGCGGAATCCAGTAAGTTCTTTATGGACCCCTTCGATTATCTCCTTTTTCCTGAACTCAAACTCCTCTCGATGCTCACGGGCATACCCCCATCCATGCCATATTTCCTTCCGGATCCCTTTCTGCGCAAACTGGAGGTCTAGCACATTGTATTCCCCATTGATGTACTTCTTGGTATGTTCCCGAAACCGCTCGAGTATCGATCGTCGAGTAAGGCCGGCTGCGTAGATTAAGAACCCTTCATCAAACAAGAATGATTGAAGATAGACTCCAGATGTGTTCGGAAGCTGTTGAAGCCCATTTTTCTTTTCATACCCTGGCCATGAAAAAGGACCTTTCCAATTTACCTCGATCCTTTGTACTTGTCCAGCCATAGGATCCCTCTCAGGTTTTTACCAGTTTGAAGTCTACTTTGTATCGATACAATTCGATCTGTTTGGTCATTCTCAAAGCTCTGCGAAGCCTCGGATCTTCTTTCATTGCAATGATAACTCCCCGTACGCTTTGTCCGGGTTCTGCCAAAACGTCCTGAACGTATCCCATGTACCTTAGAATTTGCCCAACCACGCTATCGCTTGCCCTCCCCTTTTTCAACTCAACAACTAGCAAACTCTTCTTATCTTTACTGATCGCCAGTATATCGATGGGCCCTGTATCAGTGGGGTACTGTTGACCTACAATTTGCCCATCTTCTTCAAAGAGTTCGAAATCTTTCCCTAGAGGAGTTGATTTCCAATTATGCACAAGGAAGTCCTCCAAATGCTTCTCCATTGCGAATGCGGTCGGGTCTTCTATATTGATCCCGATCTCAGTTCCCTGTGGAAAACTCTGATCGATAAATGCTTTGATCTCTTCCGTTTGTTTGGTAATGCAGCAAACAGCTCCCGGAGAACTTAACGAACTTTTAAGCGTTTCGCTCATTTCAGATCTCGGGATAGTGAAAGGGAACCATCGGATCGTTCTCCGATGAGGTAAGTTTTCTCCTTGAACATAGTAGTAATCAGAATTTACTTCTCCGATAAGAAAAGAGCTTTTTCCATCTGGACTTAGCACAATATCTCCTATTCGGATTCCTTTGCAAAGGGTATGGAACATTCCGCAAGCCAACCCAGCTGCTATTTTGGTCTTTCCGGGATTCTTTTCTAAGAATGCGGGAATCCATTGTTTGTTGAAGTCCCTCCAATCATCCGGAAGCACTCCCGTCAGATCCATAGTTACATCCCAATCAGCCCCGATAAACCCTTTTTCTTTTGCTTCTTGAGCATAAATCCCTGCTTTTCCCAACATAACCCGATAATACCTTCTCTGAAACACTTTTTCCTCCCTCATACAACACACTTCGTTGGTTTCGGAACAATGGCTGCCTTTGCTCCGATGAGTGTTTTCTTGAAGTAAGGCTAGTTCGCAGCAAGAAAGAAAAAACGAACACAGAACCTAAGGATGGTCGTGGGGAAAAACCACCCATCTCCCTTTGGGTTTGAATGCAATGATTTGCTTCCTTTCAATCATCTTGCGGACTGTTTCTGGTTTCTTTTTCACTTGACGTGCATATGCTTCTACTGAAAGAACGAGATCAGGATGGGCTTGGCAAATCAACCGATCCATGGAATGGATCAGTTGGTTGGCAATCAGCGTAGACAAAAGTTGTGTGTGGGATTGGTCGAAAAAAAGATCGATCTTTTGCGGCGTGAACGAGCTCGGAGCCAAGAGAAAGATCTCCCGAAGGGTTCGCTCACATTCTTCTAAGGCATGGATGTATTGATCCCGACCCGCTTTCTCATCCCCTTTTATGACAATATTCGGGTACCCTCGGGCGATAAAATGGAAATTCATCAAAATCCTTCCCGCTCTTCCGTTCCCATCTTTGAATGGGTGGATGCATTCAAAAAACGTATGCGACCGGGCTGCTGCTTCATGAATGGGATGGTTTTCGAATGCATACTGCGAATAAGCGCACCAAAGATGGATCCAATCAGGAATATCGAACTCAGGAGGTTGAATTTTCGCTCCCGTAATTTGGATCTTGCCCACTCTGAAGGTTCCAAGATCTCTGTTGTTGGCGATAACCCCATCAAAAAGCATTCTGTGCGCGTTTTTGACAAGAGTCTGGCAGGGCTCCTTCTCGCCGGTATGATGAATTTCGAGAGCCAAATGATAGTAGGTCATCGCTGCGCGAAAGTAATTGGAAATCTCGCTCCCGGTGGAGTATCTCCCTTCCACTGCTTTTTGAAGGTCTTCTTCATGGAAGAAGACCCCTTCAATCATCATGGAATTCCGGCTTTCGTCACTAAGCAAATAGAGCCATTCTCGATTGGGAATCTGAACACGATCCAGACTAAACCATTGTTTTCTCATTTCGATGGCCTTATTAATGGGTGAGTTCCGTTTCATGCGCTTACTCCTCTGTCGTGTTTCCCTATGGATCCTATTCCATTATAACACGAATCCCTTTTCTTCTGCGCTCTTTGAGAAAATTTCATCTTGTCCTGTTTTGGTTGGAAAACCCCAAACGCGACAACTTGTAAGCAAACCGATTCAGCGGTATCTGTGATACAATCGATTATGGAAGGTTCAGAACATAAGGATTCCTTCTCGAAGAAAGGTACGGTGGTCAAAATGATTCGCTCCATCCAGTTGGGGAAAACAATGATCTTAGTTGTGGGCTTTTTGCTGTTTGCAAACGGATTTGGTTTTATGAGAGAAACGATTGACCCAATTTTCCCAGTTATGGTTCTTGTCCAAGCCGGCCGCTTCGAGATGGGCGATGAAGTAGGTGACCTTTGGAACGGATGCCGGCCCGTTCACTCGGTAACTCTGACCTACGATTACTGGATTGGTCGATATGAAATAACCTTTGAGGAATATGATTGGTTCTGCATGGCTTTGGGAAAGGTGAAACCGAAAGATCACGGGTGGGGACGAGGCGATCAACCCGTGATTTTGGTCAGTTGGTGGGACGCGATCGAGTATTGCAACTGGTTGAGCCAGATAGAAGGAATTCCCCCTGCATATGACTCCCAAGGAATGCTTCTCGATTCATACGGTGAACCTACATCCGATATCACTCAGGTCGTCGGATACCGTCTTCCGACCGAATCCGAATGGGAATACGCCGCTTCCGGCGGTCATAAGGCTTTGCCGATTCCCCCGCGGTTTCTTTTCTCCGGAAGCGACGATCTCGATGCCGTAGGATGGTATTCGGGAAACTCGGGAGAATACCGATACACATCCACCGGGATGGGATCAGATTACAGCAGCCACGGTTCGTCAGGGATCGAGGGGATGTCGCCCAAGCCGGTGGGATCGTTGCAACCCAACGAACTTGAGGTGTACGATATGAGCGGAAATCTTTGGGAGTGGTGCCATGATTGGTATGGCCCCTATACCGTAGAAAGCAAAACCAATCCGATCGGCGCTCTTTCAGGTCATACCCGAGTGATGCGCGGAGGAAGCTGGATCTTTGGATCCCAAGACTGCCGGGTTGCTGGACGGTTTTACCGCGTGCCTTCCGACAAAATCTTCCGTCTGGGTTTCCGCGTTGCCCGAACCGCCTTTTAGGTTGAGACGTCTTGACAGCTACTGGGTATAAGGGTTTTGCGGTTGGCCATGATCGAACCAAGATCGATTATTTCCCGCAAACTTTTCCTTTTTGTGGACGAAGACTCGGGGTTTCTTGTAGGAAATGCTTTTGAAGAAGGAGAAAACCCCTTTGATATCAGTAGCATCGGAGTTTTTTCCAGCAATCTGTAACAAACGGAATTTCGTATCCCTGATCTTATCACTCTATCAGTGCATACTCGCATTTTCTATTGGTGGTTTCATACATTTTTGGCCGGTTTGGGTAACTGTGTTGTAGTGTATCTCACTTTGCAGCCATTCAGGAACCGTTCCCTAATGGCGCTAATCACTCGAATTCTCGTCTTTCTAATCCGCTTTGCCGAATAATCGATTGTAAAGTGCCAGTACGTAACTCATAATAATTTGGAATCGGAACCGTTATTGTTTCAGTAGTTGTTCTTTTCTGCATGATAATGTGGCTGCCACGTCTTCGGACTTCTTCAAAACCATGGTTACGAAGAATAGCACATACTTCTCTGGCAGACAGAATACGTAGTTTACCCAACATTCACCTCAATGCTGGTAACATATATATCGTTGTGTACTTTATTCTTAATCTCCTCTGAAGACGCTGTTTCAAAAAAAAGCTCCAAAGCTTCTCTAAGGTTATTGCGAGCTTCTTCAATGCTATACCCTTGGCTAGCAATATCCAGTTCAGGACATAGAGAAACATACCCATCTCCATCACGCTCAATTATTGCAGTTAACTTCATTCCATCCTCCTTTTTTCGTTGCAGATATCAAAAAAGGCCTTCATTATTCCACGGTTTTTTTACGGTTCTCCTCTAATCGGAAACGGAAGCAATATTCATGGTCATGCGATCTGACGATTCTCTTTGCTATAGACGCGAGAGGGTCTGATTTTCATTGTGGCTGGGTATCCCAAAGATCTTTGCGCTCCAGTTGCTTGAAGGAGTCATCGTAACCCTGTTCACGGTTCTGGACTGGGTAAAAATGTTCCTTCGATGTTTCCATTGGCAAATCCCTCTATGGGGGTAAGCACCGTGTATAGACGCATCTCGCCTACATTATACCACAATGATGCCGTTGGTTTGCATCAACTAGCGACAAACGGAACCTCGTATCCCTGATCTTATCACTCTATCAGTGCATACTCCCATTTTCTATTGGTGGTTTCACACATTTCTGGCTGGTTTTATCTCGCATTTTCCTTCGGTGTTGACGAATACAGAAAAAGGAGGTGCTGTATGAGCGCTATAGCATCGCGAAAGCAAAAAAACCGGCATCATCTAGACTACCGGATTTGGTAACTGTGTTGTAGTGTATCTCACTTTCGTGTCATTCAGGAACCGTCTCTTAATAATGTAATGAATATGCATGAAGAATCGTAGCTTACGCTGCGTCTCTTCTCTTGTGCGTGTTAGCAAAACAGAAAGGAGAGACTTGGTTGAAAAAATACCATTTCACTATTTTGATCGAGAAAGATGAAGACGGGGTATTGGTTGGTTCAGTTCCAGCGTTGAAGGGATGCCATACCCAAGCTAATTCTATTGAACAGCTTCTTTCCAGGATGCGAGAAGCAATAGAGCTTTGTATAGAAGTAAATAAGGATGATATCGTTCAAAACGAATTTGTTGGTCTTCAGCAAATCGAAGTTATTGCATGAGTAGTTTACGCATTGTTTCTGCTTCACACATGATGTGAAAATCCTAAAAAAGATCGGGTTCCTAGAACTAAGGCAAAAAGGAAGCCATTTGTGTATGAAACATCCAGACGGAAGGTTAGTAGTGATCCCGCTTAATGGTGAAGACTTGGGTAGAGGTTTGATTCGGAAGATTTTGAGAGATATTGAATTATCCGTCGAAGACTACGAGAACCTGAGAAGAAGCCTCTGAGTTTTTTCCAGCAATCTGCAACTAACGGAACCTCGTATCCCTGATCTTATCACTCTATCAGTGCATACTCCCATTTTCTGTCATTGGTAGATTTCCAATCCCCATGCGATTATCATTCCTGAATGGGAAATCCTGACCGCATCCAACCTTGTATGCCATGAGTCAGATGGTAGATCCGTCTAAATCCCATTCGTATCATGATGTCGATCGCTCTTCGGCTGCGATTTCCGGTCCGACAATACACAAGGACGAGATCATCCCGATCCCAAGATTCTAACCAGAGGGGGAAATCCGGATGATAGATATCCAAGTTTCGCGCCCCTTCAATATGACCGCTACCGAACTCCTCGGATGTGCGCACATCAAGGATTTGCCGGTTTGGATTAGAACTCGTCATATCGATCCATTCTTTCGTTTGCGGTGCGGTCATCTCGATCAGAACCGAAAGGCTCGGGGTTCTTGCAGTATCGGACCAAATACCGAACATTGAGATCAAGCAGGACAATCCTACATAAATCCAGTGAATCACTTGACCCCTCCATTCCTAGGTTTTAGAACTAGCGACCATAATGAACTTGATCCCAAATCGTTAACGGACACCCCGAACCTTGCATTCTCACTTTTTCTACTCTTTTTTTCCCGGTAAAGAAAAAAACGATCAAGCATTCCGGATATCATCCTTTAACAGAACTTGCCTATAACGTTCTTTAGAATGGATAGTCGTCAGGTGAACCGAAAAGATCTTCTATATTCTTGTAGTTTATGGTGCTTCCCCCAGTCGTAATTAGTACTTCGTTGGCAATAATGATCCCATCAAAACGCGATAGGTTTTGTATGGTGATTTTCCCGTTAGGCGCAAAAAGAATTCCAGAAAGGTTTTGACCTCCCATATTTCCGATTGTAATATCTCCTTGGCTTACGATCACTACGTTCTCCCTACTCGGTATCCATCCAGAGGTGCTAAAACTGTTAACAAAGAATTTCGTGTTGGATGTGAATGCATTTTGATTGAAAGTTGTACCGGAAGTAATGTATCCATTTGAAACATACCAAGCATGAGGTTTCAATTGGGGTTTTCCGTAGGGAATAGGTTGGGGGAGAGGAACAGAAGCCACTTGTGTACAGCGAGCAAGGACTTGTTGACTATAGTTTGCAGGATGAGTGAGTGTGCCTGTATAGTAAATATGCCAGTTCGAATCGAGCTGAGGAGTCCACCCAAGAGTGAGATCACCGTTAACATAGACAACCCCATGGAGCCTAGCGTCTTTCAATTCAAAGCTTCCATCTACATAAACATCACCATATACATTGCGCGTTCCGCTCCAAAAACTTAAGTCCCCATGAATGTGAATGCTACCGGGTGCTGATTGCGATCCAAAAGAAGCAGATCCATGGTTCATAGATAAGCTGCCTTCAATGAAAATATTCGATACTCCCGTATGAGCGCCACCATTGAACTGCGGCGTAATCAAACTTCCTCGGGCGATCATCGTTGCGTTTGCTCCCCCGATCGTGTTCCCCGAAAATTGGAAACTTGGTCCGGTATCGATAAATACCCCACCATAATATCCCGTACCAGGTTGGGGCACAGGGGGCATTCCTCCGTAGATCGCATTCAGATTCATGGAAAGGATTTCTCCGGTTTCGGTATCTTTGGTTTCTAGCACCTCCCAATTGGAGCCATCTGTCGATTTCAGCACCACATCATTTCCCACAGCAAAAAAAGCTCCTAAAGCACTGGACCATGTAACATCCCTCAATCCTATGCTAGTTCCAGAAGACACTTGACTCCATGAAGCCTCAGTAGTGCCAGTAGGAGAGATAAGGATTCTTCCACTTGGGCCAACGGCTACGAAAAGACTGCCATTCCAGATGATTTTGTTTAAGTCTCGACTGGTACTAGAGGATTGATGGGTGTTTGTCCATAACACTCCATTGGTTGAATACTGGATTCTTCCGTCACCTACCTTGACGAAATACCCATTCCCCCCATATGCAACACTTCGGAAGTCATTACCGGAGGTAGTGACAGAGTACCAGTCAGTACCATTGGTTGACCAATATGCCCCCCCCGATCCGGATTTTCCAACGGCTACAAAGCGTCCATTTCCCCATGCAACACCATGGAGATCAGGACCTGAATGTAATGAGCGGTGGTTCCATGTTATTCCGTCGGATGACCATCGAATCGCTTCTCGACCCCATTCACCAACTGCAACATACATCCCATTAGCCCAAATCACATCATGAACACTGGAACCTGTTAGTTGACTTGAGACCCAATTTATCCCATCTAAAGAGTTGATCAACCCTCCCCCGCTCCAATCTCCAAGGATGACATATTCTTGTCCGTTTGAAGAAATGGTTCTAGGATTCCAAGGAACCCATCCTTGAACACTCCTTTTGGTCCAGTTTTCTCCATCAAGGGATGTAAACACCCCAGAAGGCCCTGTGGCAACTAGAATAACACCGTCTTCTTCTTCTGAACCATCACCAGCACTTCGCTGATAAGTACTTATCAATGCTCCTTCTCCTGTTCTTGTAGTAATAGTAGCGAGCGAGAGTGTTCCTAGTAACAGAAGAACAAGGGTTATTGTTATTCCGATTCGCTGCATCTTGATCCCTCCCTTTGCAAATGTGTTTATTTTTCCTTATTGAAGGAAAAAGGGTTAGTAAAAAAACATGATACTTTCTGTTTCGTTTTCCCCAGAGCTATGGTAGTGAACATCAACTGCAACAACTATCGAAGCGCTTGCAGTCGCTGCTGTATAAAAGACGTTCACCTCGAAAGTTTCGGACAACTGATTCGATATGGTTACCATCTTAAAGTCCTTATTTATGGCCATCGCAGATGTCGTTGTCCCAATCGGACTAAGGTATTCCATTCCGTTGAAAACAGATAAGAGAACAATCTTGGGATAGTGTTTCTCTTTGTCGGTTTTCAAGACTTGGTAGGTTCGATGCAGATCCTGCGCCATATTGACGATAAAAACTGCTGCAATCCCCGAAAATGCAAGCATAATCAAGGCAATACCTATGGCAGCCAATCCCTTTCGCCTCTTCATTGTCCCTCCCAAAACCAAAAATTTCTCTTCTTTGAGATTTCTATAGCTGCTTTTCCGTATGGATTGGGTATCTCACAAGAGATTCCTACCTGGAGTAATGTCCTGTTGCCCGAAAAGGCAGTATTGGTCGACGCCTCAAACGCATGTACATTCTCAAGCAAAAGGAGGTCGATTGTGTTGGTACTCAAGGTTGAAACAGTTGGGATGTATTTTTCCAAAGACAAACTCTTTGTGTTTTCGTCCCAAACTATGGCTGATTGGGCAATCTGCTCGCCCCAATACATGCCATTGTTTGTTAGCAGCCCTCTGAAAGAACTTCCAGGGATCGGATCGCCTGGTCCTTCGTGAAAAATGATAAACACATAATCCTCAAGCGTTTGTTTGATTTCGACTGCTTGACCCGATACTAGACCAACACTGGTTGTGATCGTTGCGGGATGAATATAATACTCAGATTTGAGAATTTCAACAATATTTGGATTAGCGGGATCGTCTGTATGGACTATCCACCAACCACCACTGCCATGAGGATTTAGATTCGGCGTTGGAATTTCTGTCGGGAACAGTGCGAAAAAAATCCCATCTGGATCAAAATTACTATGGCCAAAAATCGCAATCAGTTCTTCGCTTACTTCTTGGGGGTCACTCGGGAAATCGGTATGAGAGGTAAGTTTCTTTAAAATAACCTTTTCTACTCCTGCGTAGTGTGTCTCTATTCGTTCGTTTTCAACCACATGGAGGGAGATCCCCTTCAAATAAGGATCCCCTAAAAACTTCAGATAATCCGTCATGCTCCCACCCCACCGTAGCTCATCGTGAAGGATGGTGAAAAAATTCTCAATGTTCGCTTCCAAGTATAGGCGATCGACAAGCAGTCGATTTGTCTGCATGGTCGTTTGAATCACATTAAAGGTCTGGAAAACCGCAAGGAGAAAAATGGAGATCAAGATCGTCAAAACCAGGACCTCGGTCAAGGTGATTCCCGCTCTTCTGCGTTTTTTCATGGTTCTTTCGCCAGCCCTTTGTCCACTACAACCAACCGTGTGCGCGCGCTGTTCTCCAAAGAAACAGTAATCGTTGCAGGCCCATCGATCAGTTGATAGGTTGTCCCTGTATCCCCAGCCCATGCCCCGAACACATAGAAGAAATCTGTATCGTCAAAGGGATCAATACTCGCAAACTGGATTTCAACTGTTTCCGGGATTTTCCATACCGTCGATGTAGCTCCGTTCTCTGTCCCGCTGGCAAACACTCTTTTGCTTTCCTCATCCACCCCTTTGCGTACCCATTGCGGAATCTTGGTTTCCACACTTCTTCCTCTCGCATCCGTCAAAACAAAGATGATCCCCTGCACAGCGCTGTCCAATACCGCGTGATCCCGAATCCCCCGTGTGATCACGGCCCATCCGGCTGTCGTTATTGAAATGAGAATCGCAGTAATAACCATTACGATCAGTGTTTCCACAAGGGTTAATGCGATCCTTTTCATTACTTATCTCCTATGGTCTCCGGAGGATGATCGGCATGGTCACTTTGATATCAAGTCCAGAAATCGTAGGACTTGGTTGTATGGTAACTGTGGCCATGTCTACAGTATGTCCGGGTTCTACAAGATCACTCCAAGTTCCGATTTCAATATCGCAAAAATAACTTATTTGATTGACAGTTATGGTTTTTGGTGCCACAGTATAAGAGGTTTCCAAAAGCATCTCTTCTGCAAAAGAAAAGGCCACATCATAGATATCGGTTTCAATCTGTATTTTTTGCGCAAGGCGAAAATAGCCTGATGGCGCGATGAACACAATCGCAAGGGCAATTGTGATAATTACGAACGCCACTAAGATTTCCAGGATGGACATACCATCTCTTTGTCTGAGCATAGGTACCTGCGCTTTCATTTGACGCGTTGAAATCCCTCTGATCGTAGAGGAACAGGGTCCACTCCGTTCCTTAGGGATTAGCTGGAAGTAGATAAGGATAGGATCCAGAAATCCTGTTCCTGGATGGCTGAGGCATGATCCGTTTAGCATTGTTTGCTTTACGATATTATACCACACAAGAGATAACAAATTGTAATCATTTTCGATCCTGTTCTTTTGCCGAATTTGGCTTAGGTTCTACGTTTCTATTGTACCAGGGTCAGTTTGGCCCAGTCATTTCGGTTAGACAAGTCAACCACTTGGGAAAATCGGAACGCTTTGAAAGAAAGCTCGGTCACTCGCCGGTTGTCGATCAGCACTTCATCGAAGATAATCAAGCTATCTTCCCATGGAAGATATGGCTTTAAGATCGCTGCCCCGGTATTCCCGCCCGATGTGTTCATAAGGATTCGATCCTTGAACCAGTATCCTGTAAACTTTCATTGACGCCCGTTTCAAAGAAGATTCCATATGCGCCGTGGTTGGTTCCTTCTGGATCGAATTGCATAATCGCCCGGATCGAGTACTCCAAATAGGGGGCAGGGAAGAAGATCCGGCCAATGCTGGAAGAAAACCCCCCTCGATCTTCGTGATAGGTCCATTCTCCCGAAGCTTTGAGAGAGGATTCACCCAACCCTTGAAAAACGCATACCCCCGGTCCAACGATCACAGGATTGTATACGCTGATTTGTGTTCCTCCTGTGGAAGTTCTGGTCCAGTAAAAGTTTTGTACGGTACTGAATGCTACATTCGTGATCATTGCCAAAACAAGAAATCCAACCCAAACCGTTCGGTTCATAGCTTCCCTCCAAAATGGATTCCTCCCAAGGAATCCCATATCTTAGTTAACACTAAGACGGAAATAAAAAAATAAGGAATTCGTATGGGGATGATTTCAGCAAAAAAAGGGATGATCTGGCTTATGAATATGGTACAATTCCATAGTATTAAAGGGATCAAGGGAACGCCATCGTCAAGGAGGGAGATCGGTGCGGGCTAAGGCAAATACTTGTATAGTTTTCCTATTGGTAGTTGGAGTGTGGGTATGGGGCGCCTTCTTTATCGTGGATTCCAGGAACATGGAGGCATTGGATTCTTTAAAGGCCATACGCTTCGCCTCAACGGGGTTGATCCAAGATGGGGAGAAACCCACCAAGACTGCAATCGACACCCGAGAGGGCAAGAGGTTGAATCTGTACAACGGCAAGGCCTTTTATAGCATTGGAGGCTATTTGTATGTTGTCGATCCCAACCAAGAGGATCCTCAATATGGGGGGCCAAAAAGACAATGCGTTGACTTTGTCCGGGGGTTGGTTTCTGGACTGCCGGCGGCACCAGAATGGAAGTCTTCGGGAAACAACGATTGGTCCACAATTCCAAGTGGAACGGTGATCGCAGAGTTTGCGGCAGGTATCGATAGATATGCCAATACACATGTCGCTATCTTTGATCGTTTTTTTGATGGGAAACTGTTTGTGTACCATCAGAACTGGACGAACAAAAGATTCGAATACTCCACCATCTCAAATTATTCTCGATACTTCGCGATTCATAATCCGGTAGCCCCTGTTCCCCCTTCTTCTCCGGTAAAAACCTTTTCGATCATAATCACCAGTGATCCTCAGGGAATTTTTGGGGAGAGCAAAGAAGAGGGTATTGAATCGGGATCCAACAGGACCCTTTTCCCAAAAACCGTCCCAGGATTTACCTTTCGGTATTGGACAGTCAACGGAGAAAGGAATACCGCCAATCCATTATCGATTATGGTGGATCGAGACTATCGCATTCATGCTGTGTATTCCTTTGAAGAAAGGGTCCCAACGGAGTCTGTCTTTGTTCGGGGCAGTCCACATGGAATCGTCATGCTACGCGTGGATGAAGATGGTTCTTGGGCGGATTTTCACGTCTCTAATAAAACCCCAAACAGTCCTATTCGGCTCGAAGCGGGAGCGAGGGCAAACTACCAATGGGATGGGTGGTATGTGAACGACACCTTGTTCAGCGTGAACAATCCCCTCGATTTTGTGGTAAGCAGATCGATTGAAATCACCGCGCGATTTTCCGTTCTCCACACCCCCGAACTTCCACCCAGCGAACCTTCTTCCCGTTCCCCCTCAGATGATGAGGTTCTTGTGTTTCAAGGGTACGACTTCACCGGTCCCTTTTCGCGGTTAACCAAAGGCGGATACCCCAACAGCGCATCCATCGGGCTTCCAAACGACAGCATTTCATCGGTTCGGGTCGGGAAGAATGTCCGGGCCGTTGCATACATGAACGACGGGTTCGACGGGGACCGTTTGGTTCTTCCTTCGGATGAGGACATTCGCGCCGGACTTTGGGAGTATCCGCGTCTGATGAATGTCTTCGACAATCAGATATCCTCCATTATGGTTATTGCCATTGATGGATCCATCCACGAGAAACCAGCGCGCGATTCTCCAACCCTCCCCTTTCACTTTGATCCGATTCGCAAGTCTTGGAACATCAACGAATCGAACTTGACCTTTCCAATATCGATCCATGAGTATGGGACTCTATCTGTTCAGATCGAATGCTCAGATACGTTGAGACTGTATCTTTCTCTTCTGGATGTCGATGGAAGATCTCAGATACATGAGGATCATAATCTTCAACGGACAAGTCGAATCGAACGGGATGATCTAGCCCCGGGCACATACTATGTCCGATTGGACTATGCTCAAGGGAGAGGATCGTTCGCCTTGAGCGCGCAATTTAATCCTCTGTCCAAGAGTGGGGACCATGAACCCAACGATCACTTTTGGCAAGCCCAATCCATATCGCTTGACCAACCGGTGGTCGGCCTTTTGGGATATGGAAACGCTTGGTTCCGAGATCACACCGATTGGTTCAAAGTCACCATCCCGAAAGAGGGAACCCTCCGTGTGCGCGTCGATTGCGATGATGGGTTACGGGTTTCTCTGTATCTCTTCGATGTGAATGCCAGCTGGTCCCATGTTGAAGATTCCTCCATGCAACACACGGCAAGGGTTGAACGCGACGACCTTGGGGCCGGAACCTATTACTTCCAAGTCTCCCTTGCGGAAGGATATGGCTCCTATACCCTGAGGGCGAGTTTTGAGCCAGTTCCTGTTGAAGGGGACCATGAACCCAACGATCACTTTTGGCAAGCCCAATCCATATCGCTTGACCAACCGGTGGTCGGCCTTTTGGGATATGGAAACGCTTGGTTCCGAGATCACACTGATTGGTTCAAAGTCATTATTCCTCAATCAGGCACTCTGAGTGTCAGTGTGGATTGCGATGAAGAATTGCGGGTCTTTCTCACCTTGTACGACAAGGATGCTCGTTGGCATCATGTTGAAGATTCCTCCATGGAACGTACGGTCAGAATAGAGCAAGGGGACCTCGAACCTGGCACCTACTATATCCAAGTTAGTTTGGCGGAAGGATATGGTTCTTATACGCTCCGCCCGCGTTTTGTGCCGAGGCGAACCGGCAATCGGTAGTGTCCTGGAAGCATTGATGATCGGTATGTCTGGGCCTTTATCCAGTTTGCGTATTCTTTGCGTTGCTTCCGCACTACCCATAACAGGCAAGAGCAAATTCATCAGAATGACATCCGATGTATGGGAGCGGATATAATCAACAGCCTCCTACCCTGTTTCTGCAAAAAATGATGCATTCGGAAATTGGTGGCTGTAAAATGCAAGCTTGCTTCCCATAAGCTTCAGATCTGCTCCGAAAAAGGGCTAGCTTTTTCGTTGTCCACATGGCAGCTGCAGTCCAGGTAGGTTTCGATCGGGCTTTTGAAGTGTTCTATATTCGTAAAGAGGATCTCTTCCACGGTTTTGGGATACAGCTTGGCTGTGGAGATGATACTGGAGTGTTTTGTCGATGTAGTATTCGGTGAATTCGTCCAGGGTACGATACAAAAGGAAAGACGAATGGCATGCCCATCCGGATATTTCATCTCTCCTAGATCCTATGTTTGATAGAGGAATCATATATAGTTAGCTACTAACAAATCTTTGGATGATTCATAATGAATGATCAATGATGAGTTATTCTTTAGGTGGTGCTTCCCCATATTCTGTGTCTCATTTTTTTTTGGGTAGATTAGCTTCCTAAGTATCGATCAAGCTCAGTAAGGCTATTGATGTTTAGCAGTTCTTCTCCAAGATTCTTCAAGCGAAGAGAGTCCAGTTCTTTCAACTGCGTATGATAGTGGTTGGATACGCCAGGGAATTTTCTGGTGATCATAGACAATAGCAAGTCTTTTTGGCCATCGATTCTACCCTTCTCCATACCTTTTTTCCACCCTTGCTCCATCGCCATTTTACGCAAGGTGGCCTGATCCTTCAGTGCCTTCTCTCGGGATTCTGCGTGTTCTCGCTCCTCTTTGCTGCGATTCATCGCTTCCCTCCAGAATGGGTTCCTCCCAAGGAATCCCATATCTTAGTTATCACTAAGACGGAAATGAAAAAATAAGGAATTCAAAGCAACCGTTCTGGGTTGCAAAAAGTACGAGCGGTGAGGACTATTCGTTGTCTACAATCGCCTGACAGAATTGGAACAGGTCGATATGCGGATCGGGTGTAAACTCATGAAGTTCGTCGCGAATATCATAGATTTCACGTGGGATATCACCCGGAAAGTCATAAGAGCCGGGGGTATAGTAAACCCATAAGAATCTTCTCCAGCGGCTGTCTATTGGAAAACGGATTGTTTGCTCGGTATAATGGTAAAAAAAATCTAAAGGGATATACCCTCCTGGATCCGGTTTGGGCCAGTACAAAGCCACACCACCGGCATCCTCCCAATCGGCTCCGTTTTTTCGGTATGCTACCGCTTCGGCCAATCGATCCAAAACCGTCTGAGCCTTTTGTTGGACCACGGGAAAAGGATCCTCTCCGAGTATGGTTTCGACCAAATCGGTGAAGGCGGTGACCAACGCGGGAATATGTTCAAGTCGTACGGATGAGAGGGTGACAAAGGCGTCTTGGGCATGCGCAGCGTGGTATTGGTCGACCATTGTTTGGGCCCATTCTTCGGTAGCGATCCATGGATTGTCAGTAAGGGTTTTGATGATGTCGGCTATGGGCCAAGTGGCTCCCATGTGTTCCGAGCCAACCACAATCTCGATGCCTGTGTCATGAATTTCGTACAACACCTCAATCATCTGCATATGACAGGCATTTAAGGCAAGCAAATCCAAAGGGACCTTTGAATTTCGCAAAACCTGAGCAAACTGTTTCATTGTCATATAAACACCGTCGCTGGTCATGTCGATCAGCAAACCCCTCCAACCATACCCATGATCTGCCACCATCAAAGCATTTCGGCGCGCGGGATAGTGTGTGTGGGCCCATGCAATGAAATCCGCAAGTGTCTGGGGATCGGCCATATTGACTTCTCTTCCCCCAATCCCATCTCCCCAGTCTTGAATGGCATTTTCTTCTGTCGGTTCCATACCTGGAGTGTAGTAGAACCGGTGCGCGATCTCCCAACCACCATAATCCTCTCTGCCCGGATATCGATCGAACTGAATGACAATGTTCACATCATCCGTGCTGCCAACCTGTTGGGCGATCATCTCATGGAATGCAGCAATAAAATCTTCTTGCATTGCCAACTCATCACCGTTGAGATACAGCATGAAGGTCCAAGCCTTCCCCACAAATGGTGATGGAAAGAAACACCCTGTCACCAAAACAACGATCAAGATCCCGAGCATGATCATCGTTCCATACACCTTTGCTTTCATTCTTCCTCACCTCCTCATAGGTCAACTGCTATACATACTTTGTTTAAGTACGTCTTTGCGTGCTAAAAATATGAAAGGATTCTCCACCAAAGAATCGGATAATTCAAGTATACACAAAGAAAAAGCGGGATGTCAACCCGCATTCTCATCATGGTGTTGGACAATTTCAGTACTTCATGCCTGTCAATGCGATGCCTTTGAGGAATTTTCGCTGCGCGATGATGAAGAAGATCAGGATGGGGGCGATGACTATGCATGAACCGGCCATCTGGATGGCGAGATTTTCTCCATATTGGCCAGCGAGCACGGAGATGGCCACAGGCAAAGTGTACATACGTTCGTCCTGAGCGATAATGAGGGGCCATAGGAAAGAGTTCCACGAACCGGTAAAAGTGAAGATTGCGATCGTGGACAAGGCTGGACCGGAAAGAGGCAGGATGATCTTGAAAAAAAGGAATCCTTCTTTTGCGCCATCGATTTTGGCCGCCTCAAGCAGATCATCTGGTATGGTCAGGATGTATTGACGCATGAAGAAGACGTTGAAGGCGCTTACCATCGCCGGTATGATCAGACCCGCATAGGTGTTGATCAGTCCCAGATGCCGCAGCATCAGGAAGACTGGGATAATGGTCATCTGGCCGGGTACCATGATTGTGGCCAGGATCAGCATAAACAGGGCGTTTCGGCCCCGAAACCGGAACTTAGCGAAGGCAAAGCCCGCCATGGACGAAAAAAGGACTGAGAGTAGCGTGATCGAGCCCGAAACGATCACTGTGTTGAAAAACGGGCGAGCGAAATCCAAATTTTGAAAGAGATCGATATAGTTTTTGAGGGTGGGCTGAGATGGGATCCACGTCGGCGGAACCACAAAGATCTCCTGCGCTGGTTTGAAAGAGGTCGAGACCATCCATACAAAGGGAACCACCATTGCCAACGCTCCAATGGCCAATACCCCGTGAACCACAATCTGTTGGATGATCGATCGTTGTTTCGTCATGCCATCATCCCCTTAATAGGCTGGTTTCGATAGCCGCATCCGGACCATCGTGATGACAATAATGATCAAAAACAAAGTCACAGCCAACGCTGATGCATAGCCCAACTCGAAGAACCGGAATCCTTGCCGATAGAGATACAGAACCACTGACAGGGTCGAGTTCAAAGGACCCCCTTGGGTCAGCATGTAGGGTTCCTCAAACAGCTGCAGATACCCGATGATCATCATGGTCGTAACAAAGAGCATCGTCGGTCGGAGCATCGGGAGGGTGATATGCACGAATTTTTTCCAGTTTGTCGCTCCATCCAGTTCCGCCGCTTCGTAAAGAAAGGTGGGGATGTTCTGAAGACCCGCAATAAACAGGATCATGTTATATCCGATGGCCTTCCAGACAACCAGCATGATGATCGAAGTCATCGAGAAGGTTGGGTCGCCCAACCAATTGGGACCGCTGATTCCAAAAAGTCCAAGAAACCAGTTCAACAGACCATAGTGCATATTGAGGATCCAACTCCACACGACAGCAATGGCCACTGTGTTGGTGACAAAAGGCAGAAAATAGACAACGCGAAAGAGCCCCTTGCAGTAGGTATTTTCCCGGTTAATGAGCATGGCGATCCCCAAAGCGATACACACGGTTAGAGGCATTGCGATTATCAAACAGTACACGGTGTTTCGCAACGCTTGCCAGAACAGAGGATCGGATAGAAGTTCTCTGAAGTTGTCAAACCCGATGAAATATGCCTGGCTCCAATCGGTTAGCGAATAGACGTTGAAATCCGTTACGCTGAGAACAAAAGAGGCGATGATCGGAATGATAAGGAAAATAACCATTGCAGCCAATGCTGGTCCGACAAACACCAAGATCCAGAAGAAACGCGTTTTCATTCACAGCCTCCTGCGAAAAAACCCTACCCCCCTCCCTTTCATCAAGAGAGGGGGACGGCTCTATCTTAGCCTTCTGAGCACCCGTTGGATATCGGTAAGGAGATCTTGAGCGGCTGCTTCAGGGGATTTGGTCTGGAAAATTGCTTCTTCCACTCGTCGAGAAATCGCTTGTTCAATCTGGCCCCATTGAGGAATGTTTGGAGCCGCGCGCGCGTCCAGAAGCTGAGCGCCAAAGATGCTCATGATCGGCTCTTCTGCCAGCTCCGGTTCATCCCACGTTTCCATGACTGCAGGAAGAGAGGAAACAACGCGATACCATTCCAGCTGATTCTCGGATCGAGACATGAATTCAACAAATTTCCAGGCCGCTTCTTTGTTGCGGGAAGCGCGAAAGATCACCCAATTCGACCCTCCGACAAAAGAGGTGTGGCTTTTGTTCCCAGGAAGAAGACCGACGCTCCATTTTCCCGCGATCTGCGGAATCTGTTGCTCTATCATCCGAACCATCCATGGACCGGAGAAAAAGATGGGCACCGCTCCGCTTCCAAAGTCGTTGATCAGCTCGCCGCCGGCTTTCAAGGCGATTTCATCCCAAAACAACCGCGCATAGAACTCGATGGCTTCCACAAAGGCCGGTTCCGCGACGGCAACATTGCCCGCATCGTCAAGGATTCTGCCGGCGTTCTGCCAAGCAAAGGGCATAAATTCGTTGGCGAATGTTCCGGTAAACAGGAGGGAGAGCCCTGCTTGCTGCGGTCCTCGGGCGGTCAGTTTCAAACTAGCATCGTACAGCTCTTCCCATGTCCGCGGCGCATGTTCGTATCCCACTGCCGCCAAAAGATCGGTGCGGTAGTACATCACGCGAACATCCACATACCAGGGAATACCCATGATCCCAGAGCTTGTGACCGAGGTCTGCCAAGATCCTTCGAAAAATCGCTCTGGTTTGATCACATCCGAACGATCGATGTACCGACTTAACTCCTCAAACGCGCCCATCGCGCCGAACGGAGCCATCCAAGTGGTTCCCATCTGCGCGATGTCCGGGAGCTGACCCGCAGCAATCCCTGTCAAAAGCTTGTCATATGCGCCTGCCCACGGAATGGCCTGGATATCAACCCGGATGTCCGGATGTTCCTGGGTAAACCGTTCCGCCATGATATGGAGGCTTTTCGCTTCCTCTCCCATGGCCCATATTCTCAGCGTGATCGGACTGGAAATCGCCAATCCCGTCACGAGAAGACACAACACAACAATCCATACGCTTTTTTTCACGGCAAACACCTCCCATCACTCCAATCGGAGCGTTCCCCAAGACTCGGGCCGCGCCCAGATATCGGCGATCGGAATCCAGGAGAGGATGTTTTCCCGGACATATGCCCCGATTTGAGCATCGCGAACATTGCTGTTATGGATGGTGTGGCAGAAACCGATTTCCATTCCTTCTTGGGGAAGGAGGCTGAGGGATTGGAACGGAATCATGATCTCCACGTCATATCCATACTCGGTCCGCATCGAGGCGATCTGAACCTGGGGAGCAACCTCCGCGATCGGTCCGGGCTGCGCGTCCTCGTGGCGCACCGCCTGCGGGTTGCCTTGGGTATCGAATGGAATCATAGCCAATTTGAAGAGCCCTTTTGTCGAGCCCGCTCTTCCTGGATCAATGTAGAATTCGATGGAATCACTGCGATAGAATGCTCCACGATCGGTGGGTTCAATATTGGCCACGATATACTCGTCGTGCACCCGCGCGGCCAAATACAAATGGGTATCATCCCACATGGCATAGAAATAGCTGTGCAAAATCTGCCTTGTCTTGTCCACTCGCATGATCCCGCCAGCTGGCACATTCATATCCTCAGTCACCAAGGTAGCGGGAACTTCTTCCCATTCGGACAAATCCCCATCGATGACAATGGATCGATCCGCTTTCACCGCAATCGCCGTCTTCAACTCCGGATCGGTCAGCATGGCCTCGAACTTCGCAGCATATTCCGGTGTGACCGCATAATCGACCACGCGATCCTCAAATCCAATCTTTTCCATAGCCGTTTGGATGTAGGAACTGCTCATAAAGAGGTTCCAGATCAGTTCTGATCGGTAGTTTTCAATCATAAGCAAGATGCTTCCCTGATCGATTCCGATATGCTCTTGAGAAAACCATATGGCATCCGCATTGAATGCGCTTACAAAACCATAATCGGTCCAGATCAAAGGGCCATACCGATCCAGCATCCCGCGAATCGCATCCAAAGAGAGGTCGGGAGTGAAGACGATCGATGCGATTGGCGCATAGGGGGCAACCGTTCCATCGTGGTTTCCGTCAGCCGCGCCATAGGCTTTGTATCCTGTTGGCCCGTCCGAAGCGCTTAACCCCCAGACATCAATGTCATACGTCTCGTATTCAAACCGCTTCATGAAGGTGTACAGCCAGTTAAAGCGGGTTGCCACGGTGGCGTTGTTGAAATAGTTCGCATACGCGTCTTGTTTGTCTCGGAAATCGACAAACACGTTCGGATACTGATAAACGAACAGGACCTCTTGAGGCAATGAAACAAAGGTATCTTTGACAGGTCTGTAGATGTTGTCCCAGGTGGATGGGCTGATGGGGTATGTGGGTGATCCGATGGCTAAGATATAGGCCAAAATGCCTTCATTGAACGAATCCCACCTCGGCCTTAGAAAGGCTGGACCCTCGGGCTTCCATCCCATCGAAAGGGTGTCTCCTCCGGCCAGCATCCATCTCCAATCAACCGCCTCGACCAATTGTCGCCCAAGCTCTTCGATTTTCGTGCCTTTGAAGTACTCCATCACAAGAACCACACCGGCCATGAGCAGGGCGGTATCGATTGAAGAAAGCTCGCATTCCCAAACGCGTTGTCCGGACTGCATATCCACAAAGTGGTAGAAGAACCCGCGATGGCCTTCGACCCTTCCTTCTGTAAAGGACCGAAGCGTTCTCAGGGTCCGTTCGAATCCTTCCTCGTATCCAATCCAACCTCGTTCGATCCCGATCGGAATCCCCCCCAGGCCAAAACCCACAGCGGCGATGCTGGAAGGGGCGCCTTCTCGGCTGCGATCCAGGATCAGACCGTTTTCAGGGTTTGCCTTATCCCAGAAGTACTGGAAGGTCCGGTATTGAATGAGGTCCAAAAGCGCTTCATCATCCAGATCCAGCATCCGATCAACCTCTGCGACAACTGCGGGATCGGCTTGCGCGATTTTTTCTTCAATCGTCACGATTTCTGTGGTTTGAACAACCATCCCGCCAAGATAAAAGGGATCTTGGAGCGGTACTTTTTTGTTTTCTTCGTCAAATCCCGCAAAGGCAAGATAGACGGTATAATGGCGTCCTTCTTGGATGGTTCTCATCTCTCCGATCAGCTCATAGGTTACCGCATTCCACTGTCCCGGTACAATGGCGTCTTCGGAGAAGACCCCACCCACCCATTGCCAATCCGTAGTCAAGTCAGCCATGCCCATGAAGAACATGCTCGGGACGGGGTGAGAACCCTCAGGGACATAAATCTGGAGGGTAATTTGCGTACTCTTGGCCCAATAAGGAATCGGATCCATCGGAACCTTCATCGCTACTTTGGTTTCTTCCGCTGTCCCAGAAGGGATCACCTTCATGGATGCCTCTTTCGCGAAGCGCTGTTCTTCCGACCGTTCGAAAAGGGCTCCGGTATGGTCATTGTCAAACCCTTGGATCTCTTCATCGGTGTCCATGGTCCAAATATAGGTAACCACGACTTCTTGGGGTGGTTTCAAAACATGCTCTTCGACGGGTTCCGCTATCTCTTCGGCCATCCACTCGGAATAGATTCCGTCGATATACATAGGATCGCGAAGGGGGATCTTTCCTCGATCAGGGTCTTCATGAGCGAAGGCGAGATAGATCGCGTATGTTCCCTCTGGGTTGAGCGCCTTCATGGAATCGGATAGAATGTATCGGACGGTATTCCACCCATGTTCGACTGTATCGATGGAAAAAAGCCCATCCACCCATTCCCATCCATCCGAGAGGTCGGCCATCCCCATGAAGAACATGGTTGGAAGCAGTTCTACGCTCTGGGGAAGAAAGAGATCCATGCCAATGAAAGCTGCTTTCGACCAGATCTCAATCTTTTCACCCGACAAGGTAAGGGCGATTTTGGTTTCTGCAGCCTCGCCAGAAGGGCGCACTTCCAATGAGGCCTTTTGATCGGCCACAAACTGATGGTTTTGCGCAAACAAAGCTCCCGTGTGATCGTTGTCGAATGTCGCGATCTCCTCGGCGCATTCCATATCCCACACATACTGCCGAAGAGTCGGTTGCTCAGAGTCTCCGGCTAGGATCCTTCCAAGAATAAAGGGATCAACCAATGGGCGCTTAACCCCTTTCTCTTCCTGGAAGAAGGAAAAATACAGCATATACACACCGTTCTCATCCACTTCGACCATCTTTGGAAGCAAGTGATACTCGATTTCGTTCCACCCTTCGGAGACGGCCATACGCGTGAAGGTTCCATCCACCCATTCCCAGCCATCCGATAGATCGGCCATACCCAGGAAAAAACTGTTGGGGAGAATGGTTGACTGCGAGGGAATGTAGATCGACAGATTGACGCGATCCTTTCCAATCCACCGGTGCAGAACCTCGCCTTCCAGCTTGAAGGCCACTTTCGTCTCTTCCGCTGATCCGCTGGGCGTAACTTCAACCGCATATAGACCCACGCGAACCGCTTCTTGGGTTAGGGCAAAACGCGCGCCCGTATGATCATGATCCAATCCCTCTACTTCTTGCATCGGGTGGATCATCTCCATGGCCATAAGCGATCCCCCGATCAGGACAAGCAGAACCAAGAACACTTTCATGCTTTTCATGCGTTCACCTCCATTTTTCTTATGAACCATATACAAGCTCGATGGTATGCGCCCCTACCTGATCGGGTACCAAACGATCCGGTAGTAGGTTACCATCCAGCATGATCCCAAAGTTGGCAGATAGCGGCACCCCAGACGGGTTGGAAATCGTAAGGGTGTATTGGCCTTGCCGCAAGGAAAACCGAAGGGAGGCTTTCTTCCAAGAGCGTTGGGTGCACGGTTGGATCCGAAAGCCTTTCTTCTCTGGACGGATGCCCAACAAAGATTCTAAAAGAGCTCGATACATCCATCCGGCCGACCCTGTGTACCATGTCCATCCTGCCCGTCCGGGGGCTTCGGAAAGCGGTCCATCACTGTTTCCCGGCATGACATAGGGTTCGGCGCGATAGAGATCGGGATCTTTGGAAGACCGACGCGCTGGGGATAGGGTGTCAAACACGCGGTCAACCATTTGCGCGTCTCCCATCTCCGCCCCCGCGATGAGGGCCCACACGGCCGCATGCGTATAAACCCCTCCATTTTCTCTGGATCCGGGCGCGTACCGACTTAGGTACCCAATATTCCCATCGGGCTGTGTCAAAGGCGGGGTAAACAACAAAGGGCCATAGTCCGAAAGCAGTTTATTCTTGACCTGGGCCAGGGCTTTCTCGGTTTTCGAATGGTCGGTGATTCCGGAAATTGCGGCCCATGTTTGGGGATTGAGGAAAATTCGGTCATCCGACGATCCCCCAAGGACTGCGCCATTGTCGTCTGTTGCTCGATCGAACCACTTCCCATTCCATCCATGCAAATTAAAGGCCTCTTGGAGCTCCAAGGCGTTGTTTTGGAGACGGACGCGCTTCTCTGAGGATAGATCAAAGACATCGATAACCCGTTGAATCACATAGAAGAGAAATTCACTCATCCAAAAGCTTTCACCCGTTCCGTTCTTTCCCAAGCCATTCAGGCCGTCGTTCCAGTCGCCATCGAGGATTAGAGGGATCTTTCGCGGCGAAAGGGCCCCGAGCGCGCTATCAATGGCCACAAGAGCGTGCTCCTGTACCGAAGCCGTTCCCTCATTACAGTAGGGAATAGAAACATCAAGAATCGAACGATCTCCGGTAAAACGGATATATTCGGCAATGGCCAATGGCAACCAAAGCAGATCATCCGACCAGCGTTGCTGTGGAAATCCTCCGGTCAATGGAAGCCACCAGTGCTGGACCGTCCCATCTCTTCTCTGATGGTTCGCATGGAGCAGGATCTGTTTGCGCGTGATCTCCGGATCCAACCAAAGCGCGGAAAGACTATCCTGTAGTTGGTCCCGAAACCCATAAGCCCCCCCCATCTGATAGTATGCCGTTCGCGCATAGATCCGGCCCGCTATGGCCTGATATGGCAGCCAACGATTGATCATCAGCTCCATGTCCCGGTCTTCAGGAGGCAATTCAACCTCGACTCGGCGGAAAAGGGCATTCCACTGGTCAACCGTTTTCTTCTGTAGAATGTGAGGGTCCGTATCTAGAAGCTTTTGAACGATGGCAGTCGCTTCGGAAAGGTTGTCCCCGACTCCGGTGAACAAGGTGATGGTTTTCTCCTCGCCCGGTTGCAGACGGATATCGGTGTGCAGAGCATTGATCGCGTCGACACTCCGACCCATGCTCCCGGAGCATTTGCCATTGGAGACTGCGACTGGGTCGTTCAGATCCCCATACATTCCAACAAATGCGCGTTTGTCAGTATCATAACTGTGAACGGGCGCAGACATTCCATGAAAGACCGTCCATGGATAGGAGTCATTCCAATGCCGCGGTCCTGCCGCCCAAAGATACTTATTTGTGAACAGCGTTTGAAGGCGCTCGGTATAGACAGTGTCAAAGAAGAGTTTGTGGAATTCCCGATGGATGTCATTCGAGGTGCCCATGTTCATCTCGAGATAGGTAAAGATCGATAGGGAAAGAGGCGTGGTTGATGGATTTATAATGGTGAAGACCCCGATTTCAGCGTCGACCTCAAAGGGGACAAACAGAGAAAGAGAACACTGGTAATCGTGGAATAGACTTTCATACACCGCAAGCCCCGGAGAATACCGGATGTGATATTCTCCCTCCGCCATCACGGGCTTGTAAGTCGCGGACCGGATCTCGCCAGTATCCTGATTTTTGATGTACAGATACTTGCCGTACCGATCATGGACAAGATCCTGAATCCATCGGGTAATCAGGCTTTGCTGGGCATCCTGGTAAAAAGAATACCCGCTGCCCGTTTGAGAAAGGACTGTCCCAAATTTCCCGTTGGTCAGGATATGCGACCAAGGCATAGGAGTTTTCGGATCGGTAATGACAAAATCCCCAGAATCGGTGAAAAACCCATACCGGTTGTCAAATCGGCTCATCCGTTTCTGCCTCCCGTAAAGGTCCGTAGAATCTTTCTTCAGGAAAAAGCGCCAGACAAGGGAAGAGCGGAAAAGAGCAATTGGAAACCCCGCTTTAACTAGTATAGCATATTGTATCAATTGAATCAAGGGGTTGAACCCCCTTTTTTAATCGGGCTCATCATATTGATGCTGTTGCCCATAAGCAAGGACCTTGCGCAATGGGGATGGGAAGAAGCGACTTGTTCCATCTTTCTCAGATGGAATAATCTCAAATTACCGACCACAATGATTTTCCATCTCCCAGATCAAGTAGGACTTCCAAAAAAAAACCGGCATCGTGTTGTCTGCCGGGTAGGTCTTATGCTTTGTGATGCTTGCCCGTTTGCATTCTAATGTTGCCCTAGGGTCCATCCCCAAATGGTTTAATTGCTTCAGTCGAACCACCGTTTCAGGTCGGTCTCCACCTTCTCATAGTTGTCTTGCTCATGGTATTCCGAGAACATCACCAGATGCCCTTCCGGTAAACCACTGCGGTCCAGGTATGTTTTGAGCTGTCCCTGCCTTTTCTCATAGAGATCCACATCGTATCGTTCGATCTCGATGATATCGGTTTTACACCTAGTCAATGTAGCACGCATAATCCTACGGAATTTTGATACACTCTATCATCTGAAAATACCTCATAGTTCTCACCGAATCGTTCAATTGTTTCTCTAATCTCTTCGCAATAACCCAGTATTTGTTTGAGTATGGCTACATTTCTATCAGCTTGCATATAATAGCACCTCTTCTTTTTCAATCCTTTTTAAGAAATCTTTTTCTAAGCTGCCTGTGGTTAATATGTCTACTTTTATCTGCAGCGCTTCTTCAACTTCAGTGTAGAATCCACATAATGCAAACATGCCCTTTAGGTCACCTTTCTCAATACGGAGGTCTATATCACTTTTTTTGCTAATATCTCCACGGGCAAACGACCCAAACAGATACACTTTTGAGATCTGGTTTTTTTTTGCGATCGGTGCAATAATTCCTTTCAGTTCTTCGATTGTATATCTTTCACATTTCATATGTTTGCCTTTCAAGACTCTCTTATATTTTAAACTGTCCAAATCTATCTGCAAGTCAAGTTAATTGGTAGATTCGATCTTTTTTTCGGGTGGATTCGATGATTTCTCGATATATTGACGGAAGCAGCTTTCTTTTTTTTGGTTCCC
>CAZOJQ010000024.1:0-42369 GCA_964580185.1 uncultured Thermotogaceae bacterium | reverse complement strand
GGGTCGTTTATGTGAACTCGGTTCGTATGGTTTTTTTTTACGCTTTCAATCCCAGTTCAAAACTTCTGTCAATAAATCCTTTTTCGATTTGCGCTTCGACTTGTCTCTTTTCTTTTCTCCGAAAAATCTTCATGGCCATTCCTCCTTTCTTTCTTCAGGATTACTGGCCCAGGTACAGTCTATTGAGGAGGCCAGTTTTCAGGTTTTCCAAGGTTCTTTCCATCTCGGATGCGTTCTTTGCTCGGTTCTTTCTGAATGATTTTTTGCTCATGCCACACCTCCTTTTTGATTTTCACTCCTATTGTACATCAAGGTCTTTGGTGCATGTCAACAGAAGATTTGGTCGAATTCGTGTAACAGTTAAGTAAAAGCGGGAGTGAGGTACCCGAAGAGATTTTTGGCATTCAGGGACTCGACCCACTTCGATGGTGTAGGCCCAATGAAACAGCTCATCGGTTTCGATTCTCCCTCCCCGGAGGTTCTCACACTGGCCATCAACGCTCCTGCGCATGTGACCATGTACCCTCTTCCATTTCGAACGAAAGAGCGAAGGTTTTCTCATCCAGCTTCAGTGATTGAGACGGTTTTCAACCCCGTTCACACAAGCATTACGGAACCTTCCATACAATGGTTGCTCCGGTATGAGGAACATCATATCTCCCAGCACCCGAAGCAATCATTGTCCCATCTGGTGACCAAGATATGCTCCAAACCGGCAAATAGGTATGCTGTTCCCAAGCATACTGTTCCCACCTTACTGTATCCCAGAGGTGGATTTTCCGATCTTCTCCCGTTGATGCAAGGAATTGACCGTTTGGGGACCAAGCGATCCCTCTTACCCATCCACTATGCGCATGGATTGATTGAAGGAGTTGCCCTGATCCTCCTTCCCATATTCTTACCTTTTGGTCTTGATGAGCGGTAGCCAGGAGCAATCCATCCGGGGACCATGCCGAACCATTTACATCGCTACGAGTGGAAGAATATTTGTTTATAGCCCGTTCCAGCGAACCAGTTTCCGTGCTAAAAAACTCGATTTCTCCTGCTAATCGTCCGACTGCAATCGTTTTCCCATCTGGTGACCAAGAAAGGGAAATGACGTAGGAGTCGTACGTTCCTGTGTAGGAATGAAGGAGTCCTGCGCTGTCTGCGTCAAAAATATGAACTCTTCCTGAATCCGTTCCTACTGCTAACTTTGTCCCATCTGGAGACCAAGAAACACAGAACGCCCAACCCGTCCGCACCTGATTTTTTTGTGTATACTGATTCATATCCCAAAGCCGAACAGTCCCATCCTTGCTCGCTGATGCAACATATCTCCCATTAGGGGACCAAGCGAGTCCCCAGATAAAGTCTTCATGCCCTTTCAGGGACGTAATCTCTTGACCGGAAATCATGTCCCAAACTCGGATCTGATCAAAATCCGCTGTAACCAATCGGGAACCGTCGGGCGACCAACTCTGACCGTATACCGGCCCTTTTCCTGCTTTCAAGTCATACCATTCGATCAATTGCTTTGGAGCGCCAAACAGATTCTCAGAGAAACTTGTTAGGAACCTGGAAGCAAAACAGGCCAAGAGCAATCCTTTTTTCATCCGATCCCCTCCTTCTCCCTAATCCAAATATACAGCAAACCGACAGCGCGTGTCGCCTTTGAAAGGAGTTTCCAGAACTTCCACCTTCAATTCTTTTCCATAGAGAACGTCGAATAGTTGCTTCTCAAAGCCTGCGCTGCAGTAACACCATTCAGGTATAACACTCTGTTCGTTCGTCAGCAAGGCATATCGAACAAACGGGCAATGACAAGCGTAAAACCGTTTCAAATCCGGTTCTGGTTCAGAGATGTATCGGTCTGGATCGTACGGGATTTTGGTAAGGAATATGACTTGCCCTTCACGAACACCACCCTGAATTTCTGGATGATTGCGTACGTATTCGATAACTTGTGGTGTAATCTCCTGCTCATACCATATCTTCCCCTCTTTGCAGTGTTCCTGCAATTCTGCAACTTGTGACAGGTGCCGGTAACGCAAAAATCGATCGATATCATAATCAAACTCTTGGAACTTCGCTTTCTCGGAAACAAATCGAGAATGTGGTATCCCATGATGATTCCCCGCCAGAATCTTCTTGAACAATTCTTCTGGTAAGCTTTCTTTCATCCGATTAAGGAGCATTTCCATAAAGGTTGGGTTTTCTGCGATAGGAGAACCAAGCGGAGGGATCTCAATATCTCCAAAAATGGCATCAGCAATTTCGGGGGTTGTCAACGAAGCCGTTCGTTTTGATATGCTTTCAATCACTCCAAAACCTCCAAGAATCGCCAAAAAAAACCGGTAAAGATCCAAACGATTGCAAACGGAAAAGTATCGCGCGAAGGTAACAAACCGTTCAAAGGTATTTTGTTTTTCTCTTATTAAGCTTTGGATGTACGCCTGGAGATCGCTCTCTGTACACTTATCCATTTGAATGCCCTTTCGGTTCACCGTTCTTTCGAAAGACTCCAAGTCTTCCAATGCCTCTTTTATTGATCGATCACTAAGGTTTCTTTTCACGCAAAAATCCAGGAATAATTCACGCTGCATGGATACACCTCTCTTCGCTTTTTTGGATAAGGATTCCCGCTTCCCTTCAAGATAATGATACTCTAAAGATAATTATACATCATTTTGCAGCGTTCGTAGTATAATAGAAAGAGAGCGGGGAAAATCTCGCTCGAAGGGGACCAAAACCCCTCGCAATCTGAACGATCGTTCAGGAAGGGGTTCGTTAGAAAGAAACCAATCATTTTTGCACTGGAACGGTACGGTTCGAGAATTCCCAAGAGGAGGTAGAAGAAATGAGGAAAAATCTGGTATGGTGGCTTGTTTTTCTTTGCATCCCCATTTTTGTCGGGTTTGCTTCCATGGATGAGGAGATATCTCCTCATCTGATACTCGATGAATCCTTTGCATCCGGTGGGTTCGAAGCATATCCATGGATCTTGGGAGGGACAGTTCATCCTTTCCTTCAGTCAATTGAAACCTTCCAAGGGGCCTATGCCCTTCAATTTGGAGAGATTGGAGATGATCAAGAGTCCTCGATCGAGATCCAGGTAGAAATATCCGCGCCAAAATGGCTCAGCTTTTATTACAAAGTCAGCAGTGAAACGGATTTCGATTTTTTGGAATTTTATGACGGCAATCTTCAAATCGGAAAATGGTCAGGCACAGTCGATTGGAAGGAATTTGCTTATTACTTAAGTCCGGGGCAGCACACTTTACTCTGGAAGTACACCAAAGATTTTTCGGATCAAGAGGGTATGGATACCGCGTGGATCGATCACATTACAATTGGCGAAGCCGAAGAACCCCCAGATATTGCTCAATGGCTTCAAGAATTCGGATTTGGAGAATCTCCGTGGGTTCTGGGCGGATCGGCTCTTCCGTTCCTTCAGTCACGCGAAACCTTCAAAGGGGGGTTTGCCCTTCAATTCGGGGCTATAGAAGACGATCACGAATCCACCTTTGAACTCCAAATTGAACTGGATAAACCTCACTATATTCTGTTCTGTCACAAAGTCAGCAGCGAACAGGATTATGATTTCTTGGAGTTCTATGTAGGGGCGCGCCGAGTGAGGAGCTGGTCGGGAATCACCGATTGGCATGAATTCGGCCATTTTCTGCCGATGGGCCAACACACCTTGCTATGGAAATATACCAAAGATTATTCCGATCGAGATGGTCGCGATACCGCGTGGATTGATCAGATTTCGATCGTGGAAGCCAAAGAGCCCCCCGGTTTTGCTGTATGGTTGGAGGAATTGGGATTTGAAAACCCCCAATGGGTTTTGGGCGGGTCCAATCCTCCGTTCCTTCAGTCTCGGGAAACCTTCAAAGGGGAGTTTGCCCTCCAATTTGGAACCATAGAGGATGATCAATACTCCGCAATCGAGATTCAAGTAGATTTGGACGAACCCCAGCAGATTAGTTTCTATCATAAAGTCAGCAGTGAAATCGACTATGATTCTCTGGAATTCTATGTCGATTCGAGGCATATCAGAAGTTGGTCTGGGATTACCGATTGGCGGAAATTCAGCTATAGTTTGTCACAGGGGCAGCATACCCTATTGTGGAAGTACACAAAAGACGGGAGTTTCAGTGAAGGTCAAGATACTGCATGGATTGATTTGATCTGCTTCGGCGAAATCCAGCCGCCTCCAGTTCGCCATGAGGTAAGCCCTACGACCGAAGGCTGGAAAACCTCTACTATGGATCTCGTAGATGCAGGGAAAATGGTTACTTTTTCCCTTCCGGCTGATCTTGAAGCAGTGCAAGACGATGAAATGGATGATTTCTTCGACCACCGCCTTCAGGTATGGGAGCTAAATGGACTTAATGATGATCAAGTAATGATCGTCTTAATCGTGGATCCTTCAGCAGCGTTCTATTTCTGGTTATCGATAGAAGACATGTTGATCGAGTCGGACAACGAAATCGAGGTATCCGGATATAAGGGTAGAAAGGTTGTTGGTTATCTTGAAGATTTCGAAACCAAGGTGTGGCTCTTGTTGCTGTCCGATTTCATCCACATCGAAGAAGGACCATGGGATCTGCTGTTTACCATCATAGCAACGGAAGAATATGAGCAATCCAACCCTGGCTTTCCGGATCGAATCATTGATTCAGTCGGGATATTTCCCACATTCCAATAGGAGATCGGAATTCGAACAAAGGCCTCTCGGATTGAACGGTTATTGGATGGATTTCATCATTCTCAATTCAAGGTATTGACTTTTCGAACTCGATTATGGTATGATTAATCACCTTCGAAAGAGAGGAGGTGATGAATGAATGAGGCGAGTACCATAAGAGGCTATCCAAAGCAGATTACAGGATAGCCTCTTTTTTTGCGGTTTATTGAATCAGTAAGCCCATCGCGGCGATGCCAAGCAAAGTAAGAAAAAACGTAATCACTATCGTAACGCTGGAAAATACCGTACCGAGGATGGAAAAAACCTTCTTCTTCTCTTTTGGGATAAGCCCTCCAATTCCCAATCCAAGCGCTAAAAAGGATCCTCCCCAAAATAAGTTGATAAAAAGACCGATTATGGTTGCGGTTGAATAATGGATGCCTCCTGCTGTTGAAATTCCCAGAAGCACGGAGGTAATGTACAGCAAAATAATGATAACCCCTGATCCGATGCTTATGATGAAAGAGGCAATTCCGAGCCCAGAGTGCTTCGGTTCATTAATGTGCATTGTCTCCCCACATTCGACACAATACACGGAATCTTCGGTATTCTCTTTCCCACATTGAATGCAATACATAGAGTCACCCCGACTTTCATGATTTACCATCCGAAGTACCATTTGGCTGTTTTTTCGTTTCGATAGTGTACCACAATAAGAAGAAAAGTCAATAGGCCGAGTTCAGAACGGTTCGTTCCTGTGTGTTCTTCAATTATTTCGATTATCCGCAATATCTGTCGATAGGGTGTATATCCGGGTAATAATGGTATAATAAAATATTGAAATCTGCAGGAAGAGCTTCCAACCGCAGAAGCTCAGACACATCCAGAACAGGAAACGAAGGAGGAGATCATTATGAGAAAACGCATATTGACAGCGACATGGATAATAATGGTACTCTTGGCAGTTTCTGTGTTCGCATCACCGGAAATGGTTCTTGTAAAGGCACGTACTTTCCAGATGGGAGATGAGGTCGGAGATTTATGGGATCCATGTAGGCCCGTCCATACAGTTGATTTCACATACGATTACTGGATCGGCAAGCACCAAGTGACCTTTGAAGAATATGATGCGTTCAGTGACGCAACGGAAAGGCGGAAACCGATAGACGAAGGCTGGGGAAGAGAAAGCCGCCCGGTAATTTTCGTAAACTGGTGGGATGCGATCGCCTACTGCAACTGGTTGAGCGAACGAAACGGATTGTCCCCCGCATATGACAGCAACGGCAACCTATTGAACCGAGACGGACAGATCACGACAGACATCACTCAGGTGGAAGGGTATCGTCTTCCCACAGAAGCCGAGTGGGAGAATGCCGCGTCGGGTGGGCATCAAGCCCTTCGTGCTCCGTCAAGATTCCGCTATGCAGGAAGTGATACCATCGAAGAAGTGGCATGGCATCAAGGGAACTCCGGAAACAAGACAAGCGAAGTCGGAACAAAAGGTTCGAATGAACTAGGCTTGTATGATATGAGCGGTAATGTGTGGGAATGGTGCCATGATTGGTACGGAGCATACTCAAGCGAAACAAAGACCAACCCAATCGGTCCTTCAGAAGGAACTCAACGCGTCATACGAGGCGGTGCGTGGAACCACGCGGCGCATACGTGTCGCGTAGCGTTCCGCACCTCCAACTCTCCAAATACGGGAGTGATTAGTTTGGGATTCCGGATTGCAAAGACAGTCTTTTAATGGGTTACTTCTTTGGAAAGTATGAAGCAACCTTCGATGAGTATGATGCGTTCTGTGAAGCGATAGGGGGCAACACCACAGGCTACAAAGAAAAGCTGATCCAGGCGTATGAGACCTATCTGGAACGAAGCGAACGGCCGAGCGCGATCCTTAAAGGCATTGCCAAGACTCGATTGCAGGGGTGAGAGGGAGAACCCGGGTAGGGTTAGAACCAGTTCCTCCAGAAAAACACACACCCTATTCTAGGTTTGACTTGTCAGTATAGTTATGCCATGGAGGACATAGATGAAAAGATTGACCAAAAAAAGGAGTGATCGCTGATGAATCGAAGGGTTATTCAGATGTTGGTTCTTTTACTCACTGTATTCAGTTTATGCTGGGCAACCAGCCCGATCCTTTTTGAATGCCCCCGTTTGGAAGACGGGGTTCGAAATGCCGAAGGCTACACAGGAGATAAGAAAGGGCCTATCTATCCCAAAGATGTTCTGGGAATTACAGAACTGCAGATTATCAATCAAGGAGCCACTTCGCTTGTTGGGATCGAGTTTTTAACCAACTTGGAACGGTTTTTCTTCTTTAGAAACAAAACGGATGACCTAACCCCTTTACAAAACCTCACCAACCTCCAATTGTTGGATTTGATGACCAATGAAGTCAGCGATGTTTCACCCTTACGCAATCTGAAAAACCTAACCGCCCTTGAATTGAGCCGGAACAAAATACAAGACATTTCACCGTTGGAAAACTTGACCCTTCTAGAGAGTCTCGGGTTATCAGATAACCAAATTACCGATATTTCTGCACTGAAGAACTTGGTTCATCTGGAATGGGTAAGTTTCGATGAGAATCATGTAGTGGATATTTCTGCTTTGCGTGATTTGAAAGCGTTAAAATGGTTATATTTTGACTGGAACGAAGTGCGGAACATAAGCCCTTTGGAACACCTGACCAATCTGTTGGAGCTTTCATTGGGAGGGAATCGAGTAGAAGACCTTTCGGTACTGAAGCATCTCATCCATTTGGAGTATCTGGTTTTGGAATACAACCAACTGAGAGATATCTCCGACTTGGTCATTGATACCCACTGGGGTTCGGATTTGGAGCTAGATTTGAGATATAATCACTTGGATCTGAACCCAGGATCGAAAGATATGAACCATATTCAGGTTTTGGAGAGCCGGGGTGTGATGATATGGTATTCTCCTCAAAAATGACTATGAGAAAATGGGTATTGACAGCCATATGGGTATTTATGGCATCTCTGGTTGGTGCTGCATTGCCGACTCCCGAGATGGTTTTGGTCAAAGCAGGCTTTTTCAATATGGGATACTCCAGTCCTGCATACATCGTATACCTGACCTACGACTATTCCATAGGCACGTATGAAGTGACCTTCGATGAATATGACGCATTCTGCGAAGCAACTGGAAGAACAAAACCCGATGACCGAAGCTGGGGCCGAGAAAGAAGGCCAGCGATCCATGTAAGCTGGTGGGATGCGATCGCGTATTGCAACTGGTTGAGCATTCAGGAAGGGGTGAGTCCTGCGTATGGAACCGATGGAAGCCTCCTGGACCGCGATGGTAAGATCACAAGCGACGTGAAGCAGGTGGAAGGATATCGTCTCCCCTCTGAGGCGGAATGGGAGTATGCGGCTCGGGGTGGCCATGTGGACTTTATCGATGGGAAAGAATCCAAGGACTTCAGGTACGCTGGAAGCCATTCTCTCGAAGATGTGGCCTGGCACGCCCGCAACGCGGAAAGAAAAACCCAACCCGTGGGATTGTTGGAGCCCAACGAGCTGGGATTGTATGATATGAGCGGGAATGTCTCAGAATGGTGCCATGACTGGCATGAAGAATACCCGGTGACAAGCGTTTTTCACCCTTCAACTCTCACAAGACCCTATGGGCATTTTGAGAACGTACCCACAGAAAGAACAGACCCGTTTGGTCCTGCTTCGGGTATGTTTCGCGTTCGACGGGGAGGGAGTTGGATCAACTACCCGGACCGATGCCGCCTGTCCGCGCGGGCTAACTCCTCCCCAAGCTATGAGAGCAGTTTCTTGGGATTTCGGGTTGTAAGAACACAAGTCTCTTCAGAAAAAGAAGAACCATAAGCTTTGAACCGAGCGTTGCCCAAGAGGTATCTTAGTGTGTAGAAATGACCGAAAATATGCATAACAGCGGCGCAGATCGGTACCGTTGACTCCGGCGGATCAGATCAAGAAGGAGGGGAAGAATGGTCAGGAAATGGAAAAAAAGGCTTCTGAACAAAAAGTTGCTGTTGGCGGTGTTCCTGATCGTTGTGTTTCTTGTCTTCCATGGGTCCTGCAGTCCTGCAAACTTGTACTCTTCATGGTTTTTCCATTCTGTATATTCCATCTCGCAAGCTACAATTATCCATGAACTCCAACCGGATGGATCGTTAATCGTCAATGAAATGATCACCTATTCAATGAGAAAGCCCTACCAAATGCTGTATCAACTTTTTGAACCGGGTAGAAGCGGATTGATCAGCTCAGTCGAAATATGGACAGAAGACATTCAACCCCACATAATTCTATACCCTGTAGAAAGAAGAAGTCTGGTTGAAGCGGAAATCTGGTTGACCCCTCCTCAATCGGAAATGCGTATTGATCCCAAAACCCATCCCACCATCACCCTCCATATTCATTACTCCATGGCTAGTGTCCTGGAGGTTGGACAGGATGTCATGCAGTTTTTCCCTCAATTTTGGGGTGAGTGGGATGCTCCCGTATCCAACATTCAGTATATCCTCCGATATCCAACTACGTTCTTTTTTGAAGAGGCATATACCCATCCCCCTGTACAGTGGATCAAGCATGAAACGGAAGATGGTAAATGGAATGAGATCAGTGTCTTTATGGCTTCGCTTCCACCCTATGCCTTTGGAGAGACTCGGATTCTTTTTTCCATCCCGGAAACTCTTCCCCCATACGCAGCGCAAAACAAGAAACTGGATTGGAAGGATGTGCACAAGGAAACGGAAGCGTATCGATTGTCGATCCGGGCAAAAACCCTGAATCCATGGATCTATCTCATCATTTTTGGAGCTTTTCTTGCTCTGTTCTATTGGTTATTCAAAAACCCAAAGCTTGAATACCATGCCGTTTATGAGCGCGAGATACCGAGCCGCGATCCTCCAGTTTTCATCAACGTAGTCGCAAAGACTTTGTTTCGCAAACCAGATCACGATGGGTTTGGGTCGATGGTCATGAACCTCTACCGCGTAAACGCGATTGATATAACGAAAAAGGGCCTCCGGCCAGTCATCAAGATCATCCCCAACTTCAACGCAGAGAATTTGCATCGGATCGAACGCCGATTTCTGCAATTTCTCGAATCGATTGCAACAAAAGGGGAAGTAGATACCAATGATCTGATTGTAAGCATGCGCGAGGAAAACGAAGCTTCCAGAAAGATTGCAGAAAAATATTACAAAGCGGTACGAAGATATGAAGAAGCGGTTCTGGAAACCGTCAGCCATTGGAAATTCTTCAATGATAAGCCAAACTGGATTGTCAAACCCTTTGCTTTAATCACAATCATCGTCTCTTTCTTCCTTCCCGCAGCCATTGCAGGAGATAACACCCCACACTTGCTGGGATTTTCTCTTTTTGCGTCGTGCGTTTTCTTTTTTGGAGGGTTTATTCCGTTGTTTGTCTCAAGAGCTTTCTTTGGAAAGTGGAGCAAGGAAGGCCTGTTGTACCATCGAAAGTGGAAAAACTTCAAGGCTTTCCTGCTCGATTTTTCCAGTCTTTCCCAACACCCACCGCAATCGGTTGCAGTATGGGAAGAGTACTTGGTGTACGCAACCGCTTTGGGCATTGCTGACGAGGTAAGTGCAGCCATGAAAAAACTGATTCCTCATAATCGTTGGATGGCCGAAAGCGCTCATCAAAACTTCTATCATATCCGAATTTCAGATATAGATTCAGTTTTTTCTTCTTTACGAAACATCTCGAAATGGTGGCGGTTTAATTTTGACATTCCTTTTATCTCTTCCGGTGGTGGCGGAAGGTCTTCCGGGGGTTCTTCTAGTGGCGCGGGAAGGGCTGGAAGTGGGTTTGGAGGGCGAAAAGGAGGCGCAAGGTAAAAAAATCAAATCCCATCCCATACGCTTCGCCCAACCGCGTCATGGAAATGACTTCCCGCCGGTTATTGCAACTGAGTTGGGCAACTCGCTTTCCTGAAAGACCCAATCTGTCAAGCTTTTGGGGAATCCTTTCATCCAATGTTTGAAACGACCGATCTTGAAAAGCAACCGCATGATCGATTTCTCGGTTCTGTTTATGGATGGGAGCGACTTCGTTCCATGCTTCTCGATTGGCTTGGGTATAATGCTTTCATTCCATGATCCTGCCTCCTGGGGTTGGCACAAGGGTATTGAGCAAAAAGATAATGGGGTCTTGTGCTCAATAATCTACATGGGGAGGTGGAGCAATCTCTTCACCAGGGCCTAGAGGTATGGCAGTGCTTTCGGCTTCAGTTGAAGGGATGATTGGTCCCCCTCCAAAAGACCCTGTCCGAGAACTTATATAGTCGTCCAAAAACTCCTTAATCTTGGGATCTTGAAAAACCGCATCTTCCCGTTGCTTCTCGGTCAAACCCTCGTACCATTCTTGGTATGCTTTCTGTTCTTCCATGGATCCAAAGAGGGGCGAATGCTCAGGATGGGACGCCTGTGTAGTTCCAGCAGACCGTATCATTGCTTCCCCAAGAGCAATCAATTGTTCATGACTCATCTGGCTTATAATTTCTTCTTTTTGCTCTTTGCTGAATGTCTCGAAAACAACGAGGTAGTTATCCCAGCTTCTTTGAGTAACCATCACTTTCTGATCGTCACTCAACTGATCCCATAAGACTTTTTGCCTTTCTTCCTCCTGGTCCTGATAATAATCGAGAAACTCATCTATGTCTTCTACGCTTTCAAAAACCAAAGAGGGTTGACTAGCCCGCTCAATCGCACGCTCCAAAGCATCTTTTTGATTGGCATTCAGCTGCTCGAGGATTTCATCCTGGGCTGAAGGAGAGAGTCCTTTGAAGTGGGACTCATAGTAGGTATCCCACTCCCTTTCCTGTGCATCGAATAAACTCATTTTTTGCTCTTCAGTCATCGCATCCCAGATCTCTTGCCTTTTCTCCATACTCTGTGAGTAGTAATACTTCAGATAATCATCCCAGTTCTGAACCGTTTGCTCGGAAGCCCCCACACATATCATGAAAAAAACCGTTACGCTGAAGCCCACCAATAGCTTTCTTAACATGACGAAAAACCTCCTCCATTCTCAATGATCTGCCTACGCGTGAATGCGTTATTGCTCCAAAAGCATGGCACTCCTTTTTTGTGAAAAGCAAAAATGTGTGAGAATCCGATATGCTGAATATTGAAAGGTACTGAGAGTCCCATATTTCTAAGAAAGGATTGATACCAAAGAAAAGACCAAACAACTCAATACAGTCGCAAACTGCCTGTTCTCATTGGTTATTAGCTTACCCTTTGTGTTCCTTACAGTCTATCACAATGAAATGGCTGATGTCAAACTACCGAATTGCCTCAAAAAAGCCCCTCAAGGAGGTTATCGCCTCAAAATTAAAAAGTACCCGAGTTAGGGGGGAAAACCATCCAGGTGACCCAATGGGCTGAAGCGTTCTGATTTCGTAAGCCCAATCACGATGGATTCGGTTCAAAGGTGATGAATCACTACTGACTAATGCGAAGGGTATTCCGACAAAAGGGGATGTAGGTACCGATGACCTAATTGTAAGCATGCAGGAAGAGCTGGGAGGCGGAACCGGTTCGTTATCCCCTTTTGTTCCCTTTTGGCGTATGAGGGTTCATTTCCCCGAAAAAAGTGTATAATGGGTATATAGCTCAGATCATCCCTTTTGGTATGTGACTCCACAGCACATCGGAAAGGAGGTGGATCGAACCATGAACAAACGATTAAAACACGTCCTGATTCTGCTGTTCTCCATGCTTCTTGTCGTCCTGATCACTTCTTGCGTTGGGGTTTTCCAAGTTGGCCCCTGGACCATCACGATTACCAACACCAGCGGAACAACCATCGACCTTCGTGTCTCGGGTTCTTCGGACGGACCTTGGACTCTGAAAGAGTCTTTCCTTCCCGGCGGCCCCTTTGTAAGTCAACCCATCGCTCACGGAACCTATATCGAAATCTTCAGAGGGCCCCCGATCAATCATTTATGGTGGTGGGATTGGGGCATCGGTAATTGGCGGAGCTATTGGCAGGTGAACGAGTCATTTTCTGTAACGATTACCGACGGAATGATTGTCGTCGGTGAACAGTCCGCAGAATAATTATGAACAAATATCCAGGTATTTTTTATTTTATATATGCAGTAATCATATAATCATAATTCTTAATACTAGACTTGAGATCTCTTTTGAATATAATTTCTTTTTCTAAATAAATCGCGGCAATCTTTAAATGGCATAAAGCGATACCTATATCTATTGGAAGAAACTTATTGAGTAATGGAAAAAAAGTATTCTTAACAAAACTCAATCTTTTACAATAAATATCTATTTCACTTTCTGATCCTTCCAAATACCATGGTTGATTATTGGTTGAAGATGGCGCAAGTCGTACAACCTCTAATAGCGTTTCGGCGCCTTTAACTGAAGATATTTCATGGAATTCTTTTCTCTTATATTCTGAAACATGATTTCTATGAATTTCTTCATTTGCTCTACCAAAACCTATAGTAATTACATATTTCAATCCATTTCTAGTAGTACAGTTTTCTTGAGGTTTTCCCAATCCCAACCATACTGTTCCTATTCCTTCTTTTGACAAATATAAATCAATTTGTTGGAGGATATAACCGCTATTTAATAAATATCCTTCTTTTTCTTCCGAATATAGGGCTATATAATATGGCGCTTTGATTGAAAAAATACCACCTATTTCTTTTTCTCCCAATATAGCAACTTCCGTTTTAATATTTTCAAACAAAGGCTCCAGTTTCATAATTTGATCCTCTAATCTTTCCATAACAGCTTGATCCAATGAGTTTTTTATAAATTTCCGGATCGATTTCCTTTTAAATATTATTGGATAGAGTTCGGAATTTATCATTTTTTCCTCCTTCTTTCTTTAATTCATTGCGGACCATTCGACTATGACTACCGAGGATCAGGGTATGATTCGCATGAATGAGAATAGACCATTTTCGGATAAAAAGGTGTATAATGGGTATACAGCTCAGAACCGCTCCTTTTGTTTGTAACTTTTGGCGCATTAGAAAGGAGGTGGATCGAACCATGAACAAACGATTAAAACATGTCCTGATTCTGCTGTTCTCCATGCTTCTTGTCGTCCTGATCACTTCTTGCGTTGGGATTTTCCAAGTTGGCCCCTGGACCATCACGATTACCAACACCAGTGGAGAAATCATTGATCTTCAAGTCTCCGCTTCTTCAGACGGACCTTGGACTCTGAAAGAGTCTTTTTTTCCTGGCGGCCCCTTTGTAAGCCAACCCATCGCTCACGGAACTTTTATCCGAATCTTCAGAAGACCCCCGATCAATCAATTATGGTGGTGGAACTGGGGCATGGGCGAATGGCGAGATTACTGGTTGATGAACGAGTCTTTTTCTGTTACGATCACCCACGAACTGTTCATCATGGGAGAGCGCGCTGTAGAAGGCTTTTGAACGAATCAGCCTTGGCTGCCTCCTAAGCTAAAGGGATGCCAAAACATTGGTACCAAATATCGTCCTGCTCGTAAGGGGTTTTCTTTGTTGCTTTTTTTATCCCTTTTCTCGGTATCGCAGTACCGCCAGTGGGACTATGATGGTCCTTCTTGCAATTCGGAATAACAGAATGGATCCCAACGCCGGAAAATAATCGGATTTCCTGTTTCATGCTCCTTTTCTTGCGATCAGGGTAAAGCTCAGAGGAACTTCAAAAGACCCGTCCAGATGATCAAATCCATTCGATACATCATCGGAAAACTCTTCCAATTCCTCCAACACGAAACCGTTCCTAAGAATTGCCTGAAAAATACCCGAAAAGGTGTACGGGAATTCATAGCTTGGTTTTGCATCGTATTCCGAATGTCCGTAGTAGTCCAATCCATCATTGCTTACCATTACCGAACGGTGAAAATAGGAGTACGATATGCGCCAAGGGTCTGTGTACATCTCTTCCCCAGGAACGGCCATCATGTACGTGAACGGATGGATTTCATACACAACAAGATGACCTCCTTGCGTAAGCAAATCCGAAGCGACTCGGAAATAGCGCTCCAAATCAGGAATCCAGGCAAGGGCTCCCACAGAGATGTACACCAAATCGAATGGGGGGTATTGAGTAGAATCGATTTCCATTGCGTCGATACAGACGAACTCACAAGGAGCCTTTGCCGCTTCTTTCAACTGGTCTGCCTCTTCAATGGCAAGGTCCGAAATATCAAATCCCATCCCATACGCTGCGCCCAACCGCGTCATGGAAATGACTTCCCGCCCGTTATTGCAACTGAGTTGGGCGACTCGCTTTCCTGAAAGACTCAATCTTTCAAGTTTTTGGGTAATCCTTTCATCCAGGGTTTGAAACGACCGATCTTGAAAGGCAACCGCGAGATCGATATCCCGGTTCTGTTTATGGATGGGGGCGACTTCGTTCCATGCTTCTCGATTTGCTTGGGTATAATGCTTCCATTCCATGTTCCTGCCTCCTGTGTATGGAACTCGGTGTGTATGGCACATAATAGAGACCTTTTCGACATCTTTTTTCGATCACCTACATAGATGGAAAGGATATAATCGGGGGGTATGCAGCTAAGAACATCCTTTTTAAGTTGCAACACAAAGCATTGTCAGCTTGAATGGGTTGTTTGCTCATTATTATGGATTCAATAACATGTTTTGAGCAGTGACTTTCATTTTCTCTAATCCTGATACTTCTGCATACTCGGCGACAGTTATTGGGCTAGTTGTTAGTAGTTCAATAATGTGCTCTTTCATTTTATTCCAGGTAATACCCCCGAGGTTTGAATAAGATGTAATAATTCTATCTAAAACATTCTCACCAAGTAATAAATAATGGGAAAGAAAATCAACAGATACATCACCAAAGAACGACTCAGACCAATCAATAATACCGCATAAGCAGTAGTTTTCATTCAGTAGGATATGACCAGGGTGAAGATCACCATGTGCAAGACCAATATGAGTAGGCCAATAAGTTGAATCATTAACCCAATTTTTCCACCTACGTAATAAATCAGGATTAATTTCATAATTTTGATTCACTCTATCGATTCTTTGTTTCATATTATCCCTAAGATGGTTATTCTCGATTTTTTTTATCCCTATGCTACCTATCATTTCATAATTGATATGATGCAATTTTACTAAAGCTTTAGAAAAGCTTGTAAGGTAATTATCTGGAATATTTACTGGATCTAGATTCCAGTCATACTTCTGTTCTTTAATATTTATATGTGCCAAAGGAAAACCATTGAGCTGCTTATATACAATCAAATCGTTATCAATTATTTCCCATGCAGGAATCTCAAAATCCACCTCATTACGAATCCTATCCAGTAATTGCCTTTCAAGCATTGCATTTCTCATAGATTCGATTCTTCGTGGAATTTTGACTATCCACTTATAACCTTCACCATCCATTATATGGATTACTTTGAAATCAACTCCAGAATCATTCACATCAAATTTACATCCATTGAAGTTAAACCCGGCTTTAATTAACGTCTCTATTGCGATGGTTTCTTTCATATCATTCTCCTTAAGCGCGAAGCGTCAAGCAAACATAAGATTAGGTGTACTAATGAAAAAAGCAAAGGTTGTTCTTCATGACTACCTAATCTATGTTTCTTGTTAATTGGTGTTTGTTTACTATTATTGAAGTTAAACATCTTTTCTCCTTATTTGCGCTTTGTATATGTTGCTCATATTGGCAACCGAAACTAATAATCGGCAGCGCTTCTTACACCTCTACCTCAATCCTCTAGAAAATCTCTTTTCATTTCAGTCCGTTGCAACATAATCAGTTATAAGCGGACCTTTCTCGCCTCAAATGAAAGGGTTTTTATGGTGTTTTCCTTACACCATCGTACCATAACCCCGCTTGCATTTAGGTATTTATAAGGTTTTGGCACTTTTTTAGCAAACTCTAAATTAAGCAAACGAATGGTATTCTCGTCCGATCCTGATTTCAATCCTAGATAGCTAACTTGGTGTTGAACTACATACTGTTGAGATTATACCAGTTTCATATTTGGTAATCCAACTATTGTGTGGGCATGATTCGGTAATCGAAAGAAGAGTATGAGATAGGTTGACAAATCCCGGGCTGAGGTATATAATATGAGCATACTCATATGAATCGTTTCATATTAATAGTAATCCGCGAAAAGAAAGGAGCATCCATGGCAAGGATCAGCAAAGAGAAGCAAGAAGAGATCCGGAAGCGAATCTTGGCCGTAGCCTTTGACTTTTTTCATGAGAAAGGGTATGAAGAGACGAATACACGAGATATTACTCAACGAGTAGGGATCGCGGAAGGGACCCTTTATAACTATTTCCCCGATAAAGCCAGTCTTTTTTTGGAAGCCATGGTGGCTGGGTTTCAGGGTTCGATGTCGGGGCCTGCAATCCAAGAGGGCGGTTGCCCAACAATCGAGGATTTTCATCGCTTTCTTTCGAACCAACTCCAGGTTTTCTTTTCGTACCCAAAAGATACCATGCGGCAAATTCTCGCTGTCTTTTTCGGCTTATACCAAAAAGACTCTCTACTGGTTAAAGAGCTTGCTTCCTTTGATTACCAGTATTTGGAAGAAATGCAATCGATCTTTGATCGATGGGTCGAAGAAGGAATCATGAACCCATGCGATACCCATGTAGCGGCTTCAACGGTTTTTTCTGGCATGGTCTTCGAAATGATAGGGTTCCTGTTTGATGATCATTGCAAAATGGAAGCTGTATTACAGGCAGTGAAGAAAAAAACGGACTTTATCCTCGATGGATGGATCAATAAAGGACCTCCGTTTTCGAATCCCTGCAAATAACGGAGATCAGGAGGCGGGGGTTTACTAGGAAAGAAGCATTGGCTCGGATGATTGAAAGAATTTGCATGTCCGGAAGGAGGAGAGTATGAATCAGATAAAAGTATGGTGCCTTTTTATCGCTATTTTTGCATTGTTTATTGTTAGTTGCACGAATTGGGGCGGTTTTGTCGGATCGATCTCTATTGTCAGCACAGAGGTATCCGATTGCAACGAAGAAAATGGCACATGCATTGTCACAATAGAGTTTACTTCTAGTAGAATATTGTATTTGGTACATTGGAGAAGTATTTTGATCGGACACAAGACAATAGAAGTTGAGGATAAAGGCAAGGTCTATTCTTTTTCTGCTACGATTCCCGTAGGTACCTTTTCTACCACATTGGAAGGGGAAGAATGGGATGGCACTCGTACCGAATCAAAGACCGTTACAGTAACCTGTCAATGTCCCGAAAATTGTCAGGTTCCTTTGGATCCGAAATTGTCTATTGAGGAAGGGTTTGACTCCGTCGAAACAGACCAGCCTGAAATAGAGGTGAATGTGAAGGCGGATCAGCTGATCCAGGAGTTCAAGGTGACTGTCAATGATCTGGAGCAAATTCTGAGGGGTCTATTGCCTTCGGAATTTAATGGTGGTCATGTATACACAATCCCCTTCAATGACTTGACCCCGGGAACAAACCGATTCGAGATAAAAGCCTATAACAGCGTTGGAGATTCCAATCAAGAAGAAGGGAAGATCGAACGCCATGGAATTTCCTTTGACCCGGATAACCCAACGAACGGTGAATGTGATGAAAACGAAGAATGTACCGTACAGTTGGTGTTTTGGGCAAATTATCTAGGTGCTGAATTTCGTGTAACGGTTGGTGAGGATGCAGGGGAGTGGAGAGGTGGACAAGGAGGAATTCCCGTTAATGGACGATATCCGTACCGCGTATCCGTAACAGTACCGGAAGGATCGCATATCATCACTGTTTCGGTACGTTACAACAATCACGGATTTGATGCAGTGGACACGATCAGTACCGAGATTGAATGTCAATGCCACATTCCCGTTGGTTATCGACTTGAGACGACCATTCCCGTAGGAAGAGAAAGTGAAAGACCTGTTGATCTATTTCGATCTCGTGATCCGGGTTTTCCTGTGGATATCCTCACTACAGACCTCGAAGACACCAACCTACTTGGATACGAAGCAAAACGAGTATACAAAACAGGTTGTCCGGACGGAAGCTGCCATGTCGCCCAAAAAAAGCCAGAAGGTCATGCGGATGAGAAAAAGTATGGCAATTTTCACGGCATCTCTCAAGGCACAATGCTAGGGAATGTCCTTCAACTCTGTAGCGGTGGGATTTTGGTTGATTTTGTTGGAGGGGTGGTAAACTCTTTTTTTTCCAATCTTTCGGGTGTAATGGGTGCAATGCATTCCTCGGGATTATCAGGGAGATTGATTCAAGTGGCAAACCCTTCTGATCCAATAAACCCACGTAGTGGGACCAAGTTGGAAACCTATTCCCTGTTCAACCCGGGTGAACCGGTCACTCAGAGGAGCATTCCAGCCGGTATCATCGACATCACCGCAGTAGATACAATCTCCAAACCTGAAGCAAATGACAATCCATTCATAGACCAAATTATCGCTACCAACGCAGAAACGAGCCAAATCCTCAGTTTCAACCCGGCGGGAGTTGATGAACCCACAACCCAATACGCTCTTGGCCAAGAACACGGAAGGATCACATCGATCGATGTGCTTACTGCCACCGCAAACGAGACGAAGGTGCTGGTCACAACGATCACAGATTCGGGTATCGCAAAAACCCACGTGATAGATATCCAATCCGGTTCGTATATCACCGGTTTTGTCACACATGATTCCAGAAGCATCAGCGATCGTGACGAGGATGTCTTCTATGTTGCAGTCAGCGATGATGAGGGGCGAATCTACGTGATCCACAGCCATTTCCTCGGTGTTCAGGTTTGGGTTCCCGCTCCGGAATTGGGCTGCTGCTGTCGTTGATTCAAACCAAAAATAGCCAATCAGAGCTTTTGAAGTCAAATGCGTTGGATTATTGCATTGAACCTTTCGTTATCTCGCTTGCGCGGGGAGTATCTGTTCATAGCACTTTTTGACTTTTTCTTCTTATAGGGGTAGAATCTTCTGTTGAGATGCCAGACTGGATCAGACAGTGGGCTCCAGGAATGACAAAATAAGGAGGGGTCAAGATGAAATGGCGCGGTACGCATCATTATTCAACGATCGTTGGGTTTGGGTTAATGGCTCTCTATCTTCTTTGTTTTGCTCCCATGATTTTCGGAAATACAGGGTATGTCATTGGTTCCCAAGAGCTGGTTTGGGTCCAATCCGGGTCTTTCCAAATGGGGGATGAAATCGGCGATCTGTGGGATGAATGTAGACCCGTTCACACCGTAACCTTGACTTATGGTTTCTGGATCAGCAAGTATGAGGTAACCTTTGATGAATACGATGCGTATTTTGATGCGATCGGAGAACCTTGGAGCAAACCCTATGACCAATGGTGGGGAAGAGAAACCCGACCCGCGATCGGAGTCAGTTGGAATAGCGCGGTTGCCTACTGTAACTGGCTGAGCCAAAGAGAAGGGTTGAACCCAGCGTATGACCGAGACGGAAACCTTCTGGATTCTAACGGACAGATCACAACGGACATCACGAAGGTGGAAGGATACCGACTCCCGACAGAAGCCGAATGGGAGTATGCAGCCAGAGGCGGACACAAAAGCGAAGCGGACTATAAGTATGCAGGAAGCGACACCGTTGAAGAAGTATCATGGTTTTGGGACAATGTCAATCAAAAAACTGAACCTGTGGGGCTGAAGAAACCCAACGAACTAGGGCTCCACGATATGAGCGGCAATGTGAGTGAATGGTGCTATGATCGGTTTGATTGGAACTATTATAAGCAAGGGGACAAAACAAATCCGATCGGGCCATCGGAAGGCACAGAACGCGTTTTGAGGGGAGGAAGCTGGGCAGATCGACCGCGAGAGAGCCGTGTGGCCTACCGGGGATACAACTCTCAGGACTTCTCCTACAACGCCTTAGGGTTTCGGATAGCGAGGACAGCCTTTTAGATTGCAGTATGAACCAACTTGTTGGTTCATGAAAACATCCATACCTTTTCTTTTTACTCTTTAATATGGATTACAATATACCGCTCTTCAATCGGTAGAGGGGGACATTGCCATGTACGCAAGTATTGGAAGTGGATATAGGCAAAACCTGCCTGCATTGCTGTGAAATCCCACGTTGTGAGGTTCAGGTCTTTTGAATGACTTTCTTTCTTACTATCCTTTTCTGTCTTTTGATCAAAACGGATAAGGGGTATAGATAGATCGGAGAAATCCCACAAATACCCCATTGAAGCGTCTTCTTCCAGTAGAATCCGAATTTTGGTTCCAACAGCAACTTCATGAAACACATCCACCAATTCCAAGTCGGGTGTTGGATCAGTGTGTTCATGAATATACAGATCGTACACGCGCCAGCCTTGCATGAACTCCGAATTTCCATTTTCAGAGTATAAACGGCAAAGAATTTGAGTAAACCCTGGGTGCAAAGCCTTAAACTCCCATCGGGTTATACCGAGGTCATTTGGGGAAGATTCATCGAGATGATCAACCGGGATTTTCTGATGGAGGATGAGGACTCCCGGATTGGATATTTCGACTTCCCATCGAGAATCCTTCCCAGGGAGGGTCTCTAAATCAAGAAAAAGAATCTGCCCTTGAGAAACCCGATGATCTGTTTTCTCAATCGTATAAACCGGAAAGGAAAAAGACGGCGCAGACCCAACTGCAACCATAATCATTATTCCGATGAACCACTTCACGCTTCGTAGACAGGCAACCATACCTTTCCTCACTTTCCTTCGAAGAACCCATCCATGGAGATCGCTCTTCAGTCCTATCCATATTGAGATCCCCCGTTATGGGGCTCCATTCAAGTGTGTTCAGATGTTTTTTCTTCATCAATATTGTATCATAGAGAGAAGAGGGTGTTTCCTTTTTATGATATAATCAAAGATCAAGTCAAAAGCACACGAGCAAATCCATTTCTCGGAAAGAGGTGGGTCATGCAAGAGAAGGATGATCTAAAAATCCGGTTCAAAACCCTATACTCCGCAAAAAAAGAACCACAAGAAATCCTGGTCCCTGCAATGCAATTCCTTATGGTTGACGGGAACGGAGCACCCGAAGGTGACCCTTTTCAAACAGCGATTCAGATGCTCTTTAGTGTCTCATACACGGTTAAATTTCTTTCAAAGAAAGAACTTGGGTATGATTACACGGTTATGGGGCTTGAAGGGCTTTGGTGGGGAGAAGAAATGGGTGTGTTTTCCGAAGGAAACAAGGAGAATTGGAAATGGACGCTTATGATCATGCAACCGGAGAAAATTACCGAACGCTTGCTCGATCGGGCCAAAGAAGAGGTAGAACGAAAGAAAAAAATGCGGAATCTGGATCAACTCCGCTTTGAAACGGTAAACGAGGGTCGGTCCATGCAGATCATGCATATTGGCCCTTTTTCTGAGGAGGTGGAAAACATTCAAAAAATCCATCGAGCAATCTTCGAACGAGGGGGAATGTTCGACGGAATCCAACAAAAACACCATGAAATCTATCTCAGTGATTTTCGTAAAACAAACCCATCCAAGCTGAAAACGATCCTTCGCCAACCCTTTGTTTTGAGCGAATCCGGATCGTTTGACCTTGATTGATCGCATATCCGATACCGGTGAAAGGTCCCGTTTTTTCTATTTGGGGTAGAAATTTCAAGGAAAAGGAGGGGATTGGTATAACTAAGAAACGAATCCCATTGGTGTTGATTCTATTGGTAATGATGTTCTGCCTTTCCTGGGCAGGCGCACAACCGGAGATACTCTTCGAATGCCCCAATCTGGAAAGGGCAATACGGGATGCGGAAGGGTTTACAGGCTCTTTCAGTGGACCGATTTATGCCAACGATGTTTTAGGAATAACTCACATTAAAGCCGCCCAAAGTGAGATCATTTCTCTTGAAGGAATCCAATACTTGGTCAATCTTCAGGGGTTGGAATTGAACTGGAACCAAATAAAGGACATCACCCCTTTGCAGAACCTGGTCACTCTTCAGAGGCTGTACTTTGGAGGCAATCAAGTGAGCGATCTCACCCCATTGAAGAATCTCACGAACCTTCGCGAGCTTTGGTTTGGAAGCAACCAAGTATGCGATCTATCTCCCTTACAGAACTTGACAAACCTCAAATGGCTTTGGTTTCAGAGCAACCAAGTAACCGATATTGCTCCACTTGTCGCCAACGAAGGACTGGGGGATGGAGATTTTATCGAGATGCGATACAACTCCCTCGACCTTAGTCCAGGGTCCTTGAACATGGATGACATCCATACACTGATCGGCAGAGGGGCAATTGTGGAGTATGACCCTCAAAAATAAGCTACACAGCGGGATTTGGTCCGACTTCAAATATGCTCCGATCGAATCAATGCGAAAAGAGGTGGCACGTTCATGCATCGAAAATCCTTGTTGGTAGTACTTATCTTTCTAATAGGGATCACTCTTTCTTGGGCATCTGAGGCAATACAGTTTGAATGTCCGATCCTAGAAGAATGTGTGCGAAAAGCGAAAGGGTACACAGGCGCTGAAACGGGACCAATCTATCCCATGGATGTGTTGGGAATTGAAGAGCTTGATGCGATCCAATATTTTTCGCCTTCTCAGATCATTTCTTTGGAAGGCGTCCAAAACTTGATCAACATTCAGAATTTGTCGTTTTCGACCAAGAATGTAAATGACCTAACGCCCTTGCAATACCTTACCAATCTTCAGGTGCTGACTTTCTCAGATAGCAGCCAACCAACTGACCTTACCCCCTTACAGAATCTGACAAACCTTCGAGACATATATTTCCAATACGCCCAAGTCATATCACTTACCCCATTGCAAAATCTTACCAACCTTGAGGTGCTGTTGTTTGGCTGGAACCAGGTAACTGACCTTACCCCCTTACAGAATCTGACAAACCTTCGGAAGCTTGATTTCCAAGAAAACCATGTATGGGACCTTACCCCATTGCAGAATCTGACAAACCTTGAGTACCTACGGTTCTGGGGCAACCAAGTAAGTGACATCTCTCCTCTTGTCGCTAACCCTGGGCTTGGAGAAGGGGGTTTTGTTGTCATGCTAGAAAACACTCTTGACCTCACCGAAGGTTCCCAAAACATGAAGGACATCAACACTCTGATTCGAAGAGGAGTAGAAGTACGTTACGAACCTCAAAACCCTCCACAACCCATTCATTTTGCGTGTCCAATCCTGGAAGATAGGGTGAGACAAGCGGAAGGATTTACAGGCGCTGAAACGGGACCGATCTATCCTAAGGATGTGTTGGGAATCGAGAGACTTGAGATCTCAAAAGCCAAGGTTCCTTCATTGGAAGGCATTCAATATCTTACTAATCTGATGCAGTTGTCTTTCGAAGACAACCTAGTCAGCGATCTTACCCCTTTGCAGAACCTTTGGAACTTGCAGGAGCTGCATTTCAAGGGCAACCAAGTGAGGGATATCGCCCCTCTTGTAGCGAACACTAGACTGGGAGTTGGCAATGAGATCGATATGCGATCCAACTCCCTCGACCTTAGTCCAGGATCCCTGAACATGGATGACATCCATACACTGATCGGCAGAGGGGCAATTGTGGAGTATCGCCCCCAAAACTGATCTTCAGCGCTCCGTTTTCTTCCTGCCCATTTCCCAGAAGGGTTTCAACACTGTAGCTCAAAAAAGAAGGTCGAACCAGCGCCGATTTCGGATACGACATGAATGGTCGATCCCATCAATCGGATCAGCTCTGTGGAAATCGCAAGGCCGATACCAGTTCCTCCGTATTTTCGAGTGATCGAACCGTCGACCTGTTCAAATGGAAGAAAGATCCGATCAAGATCCTCTTGAGGAACTCCAATTCCGTTATCAGTCACTTCGAACCGAATTGTTCTAGGCTCAGTGCGGGTCTGTTTGATTGAAACAGTGACTTTTCCGTGTTCTGGTGTAAATTTGACCGCGTTGGCTACAAGATTTAGCAGCACTTGTTGAACTCTGAGAGGATCGATGGTGACTTCAGGAATTGTCATATCAAAATCCAAAGTAAGCAATATGGCTTTTTCTTTGGCCCGATACTGGACCATACTCAGCACTTGGTTGCACAAACCAGATAAATCGGAAAGGCGAGGATAGAGTTCAAGCTTGCCGGCTTCGATCTTGGAGATGTCCAACACATTTCCTACCACTTCCTTGAGGGCTCTGGAGGCGGTGATAACATGGTTCAGCAAAAAGGTTTGCTCGTCACTGAGATCGGTGGAGGACAAAGAGTCCGCAAAGCCGATGATCCCTGTTAGGGGTGTTCTCAGTTCGTGGGACATATTGGACAGAAACTGGGACTTTGCTTTAGAAGCCGCCTCTGCTTTTTCCTTGGCAAAAACGAGGTCCTCTTCCGCCCTTTTCTGTTGGGTTACGTCTCGAAAACTCCACACCCGACCAATAATCTCTTGGCCGATTCGCTGGGGTTGTGAGTACCGTTCATAGACTCTTCCATCAACCAGTTCGATTTCGTCCACACTTGTTTCATCCGGTTTTTCATAGAGCTGCCTCACACGCGCCAAAAAAACCTCTGGATCCTTGATCCATTGTGCTACATGCTGAAGGACTTTCTTGTCGTTTCTCTCCATGAGCACAGACTCGGGAACATTCCAAAGAGCGCAGTATTTTTGATTCCACTTTACCACTTCCCCTTGCAGATTAACAACAAGAATCCCATCCGCTGTGGATTCCAAGGTGGCTTGAAGAAGCGACAGTGAGGACTGGAGCGCCTGCTCGGCCTTTTTCCGATTGGTTATATCTTCTGCGGAACAGACAACATATTCGATGGATCCATCCTCTTGAAAAACAGGCGTTTTGAAAACGGAAAACAACCGCTTCTCTTTTTTTGAGGCAAGCGGCAACCATTCTTCTGTGTGTTGGGGCAATCCGGTTTCGAAGACCTGTCTGTTGGCATCACGACAAATATCGGCTACTTCCTTGGGAAAGATATCATACAGGTTCTTGAAGGCGAGCTTTTCTTTGTCAAAACCAACAAAGGCCGCATGAGCTTTGTTCACAATACCGTATGTATGATCGTTGATCAGATACCATACATGACTATTAAGATTGTCGAGCAGGATTTCCTGGCTTTCTTTGATTTTCCGGATGGCTACTTCCTGTAGCTTCCGTTCGGTGATATCGAAATCGATTCCGAAGACCCATTCGGGTTGGCCATCTCGAAAAGAAATCACTTTGGATCGTCCGAGCACCCAAACCCAACTCCCCTTTTTATGTTTCAAACGGACTTCGTACTCGCAAAACGGTTTCTTTCTTTTCAAGTGCGCATCTAAGGCATCTTGTATTACGGGGTAATCGTCAGGGTGAATAATGCCTGACCCATATTGTTGATTAGGGAGCTCATCATCCCGGCTATACCCATAGGTGTCATACCAGTTTTGGTTTCGAATCGTTTCACCAGTGATTAGATTCGTTTCCCAAGTACCTGCTCGAGAAATCTCAATCACAAGTTTTAAGCGGTCTTCATCCATCCAAGAGAATCCTCTCCGTGATTTTCCGAGGTTGTTCAACAGACCGGCTCGGATCCATAATGATTATACCTAAGTATTGTCAAAGAATGAAGAGATAAAAGGTATCATGATCATTACAATATCGACCGGAAGGTCCATCACAGCCTGTTCGAATGAACAACAAGGAGATTTTGTGGTGGAAGGTCGAACTCTAGAAGTCGTAGGCATAGGCAAAAAGCGGAAAGCTGCGGACTTTGTCATCCGCGACGATACTGAAATCTCTTCCGATCCATCCATTCCTTTGTGGATGCTGGGGATTATGTCCTAGATGAAAAGCCAACGCGGATCCTTTACACCCGGCCATTGATAGGGCATACAAAACTGATCCACTCCTGAATGGCTAAACCTTCAGACAGGAGGTATCAGGTCTCCAAAGATCTGACAAAACTAAAGATCTTTGGAGTAATAGTTACCAAAGTTTTGAGTAGAGGTTTTTTCGATAATTGAAAACTTGGCCCAATTTGAAGGTGTGTTTATAGAACTTGACGTCTATTTTTATTTCTAAATCACCATAGGTTCGAAAATCGAGAGTCAACTTTCCTCCACGGGTCTGGCGTTCTGGAGATGAGAAGGAGAGATTTCCCGTCAGCACAAAGGGAATCTCCATCTGAGGGCGAATGACACAGGCGATTGTGACGCCTGGGGAAACGATCAATCCAACTGATGTGTACAGGCGTGGTTTATCTTGATATTCTAGATTTTTATGGATCTCAGCAGACTCGCTATGAATGCCTGATGCGTGCGCCCAGGTGGTGATTCCTGACGGGATTTTAATCCTATTGAATTTTATCTTTGCTCCCACATCGAATCTGAAGCCCAGTTCAAGGTCAAGAACGGGACCAAATTCCATTGTCCATTCAGCCAGCGCCGCTTTAAGGTGGTAGAAAAAATCAATAGGAACACTTATGCGTACGGGTACACCCGAGACTGTAAAGCTGATCCCTGGATCTGCCAGCCGACAATCCTTCTCTGTTTCAAAGCCCAAAATCGCATCAAGCGCAAGAATGGAAGAAAACTCCATTGGAAATGTGATTGAGCCGTGTGAGCTTACTTCTTTCCAACTCTTGTGAAAGCTCAAAGTTACATTGACATCCAGAGAAAATTGATTAGTGAGTGTAACCGATAGACCCGCTTCGTCATATAGTTCGTTGGTCCAAGACTTTTCGATAAGATTCACTCGATACCGTTTCTGTGCAGCGGCCAATCGTTGTTTGTCTACGGGGCTGCCATAGCGTTGGATTATCTGGCCCAAATTCCCTTCGATCTCCACAACGACCGTCCCCAAGGCATCTGACATATGGGCTTCCTGTGTGTGAAAAATCAAATAATCCCGATTGGGATCATCATCGATACCAATGATTTCTCGAACACCGTCATAGTGAGCATCCAAAATGTAGTCACCCACATGGAAGTCGGGCAATTGCGTGGTTCGAGAAAAGGCAATCTGCTCTGAAAGGTTTTGCCCATCAAATTCGACCACTGTGTAGTAAGCAGAGTTCATGACCAAGGTTCGAGGATGTTCGATGCTTGCGCCAAGCACACCTTGCTGAGAGTGCAGTGTGGTTTTTCCTGCGTTTTCGATCCGAAAGACCATTCTTCGAAAACTCTCCTGGAGCAGAATGTCGCGGGAATCACTGGCTTCATTCTCATCGCCTTCATCTTCGGGCAGTTCATGGATAAAACTGAGCAACTGACTTTGTTGCAGAAATGGGTGGGTGCTCTGAAGATTGGAGTGATAGGCAAATCCCAGTTCCTCTCCATTTGCGCGTGCCTGTGAAAAATTCGGTTCTCCTGCCATCAGATTCAGAACCATGCCATTGGCTCGGTTCAGGATCCTTCCGTTGGGGCCATAGATGAGATAGTCATACACAATCGTTGTCATATCAATTGATTGGATGTACAAATACCCGTATCTTTTTTCGACCACATGTGGGACGAACTCCTCGTTCCCTACATCTTCCCATCCATAGGTGATGTCCTGAAAGGCAATCAGTGTGCCTTTTGTCAGATGAGAACGGGCAGGATCCAAAGGATGATAGACAAGGCTTCCACCATAAAACGCGCCTTGTGTAAGCTCTTCAAAAGGAATTCGAACGACCTGAATCTCATCATGTTGCAAACCACAGGAAACCATCCATACGAGTAAAACAAACAAAGCAACCATCCACCGCAATTTCAATAATAGATTCCTCATAATCTACCTCCTTTGCGCGGTTTTCTCCTATGGAACGTTTTGAAATAAGCATATAAACGAACATGCCTACATGTTTTCAAAAGAAAGGCGACTATTCAGGGTCTGTAATCATAGAAAGCCCCCAATGCCGAAGGCTAAGGGATAACCGTCCTCGCGATGCGGAAGCCCAAGTTGTAGTCGGTGTAGCCTGGGGTTTTGAAGCTACGGTAGGCCACGCGAGCGATGTACGAGATCCAGTCCCAACTTCCGCCCCGGTGGACATAGTATGGCCCCCCCAAGGCCCCAATTGGATTGATCTTTTTTGTGTCTGTGTAATCCCCCCACCGGTCATGGCACCATTCATTCACATTTCCGCTCATATCATACAAGCCTAAGGGGTTGGCTTGTTTTCCTCCTACCGGTTGGGTTTTTCTTCCAGTCCCGTCTGCGTTGGAATTGGCCCAGTGCCACGCTACTGCATTTTCATCGTCACTTCCTGCAAATAGAAACCTTGGTGGTATTGGCAGGGCTTGGTGCCCTCCCGAAGCTGCATATTCCCATTCCGCTTCTGTAGGTAGCCTATACCCTTCTACTATTGTAATGTCTCTTGTGATCATAGGGGGAAACCAAATTGATCTGTCTGGGTCCAAAAAATTCCCGTTGCTGTCATAAGCCGGTTTCAGCCCCTCTCTTTTGCTCAACCAATTGCAGTACGCGATCGCATCCCACCAGCTAACGTTGATTACCGGACGGTGGTGTCTTCCCCAACCCTGGTCACTAGGCTTACTCCTTCCCGTAGCTTCACAAAAAGCATCATACTCCGCAAAAGTCACTTCGTACGTGCCGATCCAGTAGTCGTAGGTCAAGGCGACGGTGTGTACGGGTCTGGTTTTATCCCATATCCTTCATAGATCTCCCACCTCATCTCCCATCTGGAAAGTTCCTCTGTTGACCTGCACCATGTCGGGCGGGGGGGGAGACTCAAAGCACTGAGGACGGGTTGTGAAAGTGGCTTCTTCGCTGACAGACCTATGGCCATCTGCAAAGAGCGCGGCGATTTTCCAGCGGTATTCGGTTTCAAACTCCAATGCTTCAGGATCAAGGTGGACAAAGACATTCTTGCCCCCCTGGAGCATTTCAGGCTCTCCGAAGTCCTCATTCCCTTGTGCGAAAAAGACCAGATACCATATCGAAGGGGTTTCTCTTGATGCAACCGTCTCTTCATCCTGTGGAAGCTCGACTTCTCGAAAATCCACTTCCCAGAATAGAGAAAGGTGATCAGGATGCACATTCGTAGCTCCCGGATAGGGGGCAATCAACGTGAGAAAGGGCTGGAGCGGTATCTTTGGAGCTCCTCGAAAGCATCCCGTCATAAGCGCTGTTGTGAGGACTGCAAGAACGATCATCCACCGTGTTCGTTTCTTTGCCATTTTCTTCACCTCCTGCGCAGCCTTCCATAATGGAACGAAGGCATGGGATCGGGTATGATTATTGTACCACAAAATCCCTCTCCACACACAGCCAGCAATGAGGTACTCAAATGGTTCGAGTTCGATCGGTATCTTTGGAACGCCTTGAATACATCCATCACAAGACCTCCGACGCCATCCCAAAACAGGCCAGATTCCGTTTCTGTTCATTCATGCAAATCCCAACCAGAATCAATGGATGGTCTATGACTTTCGTCCCATAGCCATGAAGGACAAAATAGCGTCCCTAAACTTGACATACTCCTTAATGACGTGTGCATAACAGTATGTGGTATAATTGTATTGCTACTAAGTGATGCAGGATCTCTCTATGTAAAATAATACACGAATAAAGGAGTTTATGATGAATGATGTGCTCCTCATTTACAAATCAATTTCAGGTTTTACAAAGAAATATGCAAATTGGATCCAGGAGGAAGTTGGTTGTACAACGAAAGAATTGAAGGAAATCAGTATCTCCGAAATACAAGAATACAAAACGATTATTTATGGGTCGGGAATATACGCAAATAGAATAAATGGTATTAAGTTTATAACTGATAATATCGAAGTATTAAAAAGTAAAAACTTGATTGTTTTTGCAACAGGCTCAACTCCTTCTTCTGCCAAAGAGATTGTGCAGCAATTCCAAGAAAACAACCTTCCAAAGGAACCGATAATCAAGTTTTTTTACTTCCAAAGCGGAATGGATTTAGAAAATATGAGATTTAAGCAGAAATTTATTATCAAAATTCTTGAATTATTCTTAAAATTAAAGATAAAAAAAAGCTCAGTTGATAGAGGTACGTTGGCGTCCATCACTCGGTCGCATGACCATTCCAAGAGAGAGTCAATTGCGCCTTTGATCGAATATGTGAGATCCTTGTAGATTATTCAGGATTACTGGCCCAGATTACACTTCTCCTCATTGATGCCAGTTACGGCATCATTCCCGCTTACAATCTCGGGTGAAGCATCCTTGGAGTTTGCGATCGGCCAAATCCTTTGCTTGAAGCTCAATATCTCACTATCGAAGCTCTAAATTTCATTAATCTAAGGAGGTTAATGGTATGGAAGAAAAATTAAACAAGCTATTACGCTTTAACCTAATCATGGGATTTGTTCACTTGATTCAGGCAATTGCCATGCTTTTTTTAGCATCGACCGTCATCCAAAAAATCGCTGAGTTTCAACCACGAATCGTCCAGTACTTCCAAACCTTCAACCTCACCACCCGCTCCCTTGAAACGGCGAGCAAAGAACTCTTCCAATTGCCCTTTGGGGTTTTGGTGGCATCCTTTTTATTCATATCTGCATTTGCTCACTTTACGATTGTGATGAATCGTCGCAAGTATTTTGATGGGCTTTCTAAGGGTATCAATGTCTTTCGGTGGTATGAGTATGCATTGAGCTCTTCGATCATGATCGTACTGATTTCAACCTTGTTTGGGATCTACGATATCGCCACCCTCATCTTGATTTTTGTAACGAATGCCGCAATGAACCTTTTTGGGCTGGTAATGGAAGAGGCCAATATGGGTAAAACCAAAACAGACTGGAAGCCCTTTATCTGGGGCTGTGTCACTGGAGGCGCCCCCTGGATTGTCATACTTCTTTATATGCTCGGGACAGGAAATTTCGATATGGTACCATGGTTTGTTTGGGCTATTGTAGGGACTTACTTTATCGCTTTTAATACCTTCCCGATCAATATGATTTTGCAATACAAAAAAATCGGCAAATGGAAAGACTACTTGTACGGAGAGCGGGTGTATATTGTGCTCAGCCTTGTCGCAAAGTCTTTTTTAGCATGGCTAGTACTGTTCGGCGCGATGCAACCCTAGACTTCTTCCATAAGCGGACAAGAATCCGTGAGCCAAACACAAACGGAAGGAGAAGTAGTATGTCTTTTCAACAAAAAACGAGGATTGCAATTGTCCCGGGGTTTCAAGGTACAAAGGAATTGGAAAAGCGATCTGCGATGAATTCGCCAGAAAAAAGATCGATATCTTCTTTACCTATTGGCGCCCCTACGATAGATCGATGCCCTGGGGTGTGGAGGATGATGAGCCGGAAAGGATAAAGAAAGAGTTGATCGCCAAGGGTTCGCTGGGAAAGCATGGAAATCGATTGATCAAAGGAAGATTCGGTAAAAGCCATTTTCGATACAGTTGAACAGAAGCTTGGCACCGTCGCAATCCTTGTGAACAACGCATCTCAGAGTACAATGACAGACCTGGGTGGGATCACCCCACAGGAGCTCGATCGGCATTACTTTGTGAATGTAAGGGCACCGATTATGCTGACCGCAGAATTTGTAAAGCGTTTTGACGAGAGTTAGTCAGGTTGGATTATTCACCTTTCTTCAGGCCAGAGTTTAGGCGCGATGCATGAAGAAATCGCCTATGCGGTGACCAAGAGTGCCATAGAAACCTTTACAAAGACCCTGCAACACGAGCTACTGTGTAAAAACATTACGATCAACGCATCAATCCCGGATTAACAGATTCAGGATGGCTAAATGAAGATGAAATCGCGACTTTCAAAAAGCGGTTTCCCAAAAGAAGGTTGGGACTTCCATCGGATGCAGCAAAGTTGATCGGTTTTTTGGTGGATGAGAAGGCTGAATGGATCACCGGGCAGATCATCCATTCAGAAGGAGGCTTTATGAGGTAGATGAAGGCTAATCTCCCATGCTTCACGATCAAGATGGTTCCGTTCCCAATTCATCGCAGCATAACTAGATATTCTCCTGGAAAGTATCCTCCAACTCCGGCTGGGTGTATCCCAGCTTGGTGGCATAGGCCTTGCGAAAGGTCAGATCTGTCAGATTGTTCAGAGTAGAAAAGATCCCTAGCACATCGCGAATGGCTTCAGCTTAGGCAGGTTGGTGCAGATGATCCAGAATGGGTTTGTCATACTCGTCGATCAGCAGAGCGATCCGCTGCCCTGTCTTTCGATGGACAGAAGAAAGCAACCGACGGAAGGCATCCTTGACAAGCCGAACATCCAGGATCAGATCGAAGGATTCATAGATCTCCTTCAGAAGATACAACAAACTCTCCTCCAGACGCTGTGGGGAAGAAGAATCCACCTCGGTCATGCTGATATGCACCACAGGATGCTGTGTTTCCCAGTCCCAACGGCTGTCGATCCAGGTATCGCGGAAAAGCGCCCGCTCTCCCTGGAAGAGATACTTCAAAGTGGAAACGGTCAAAGACTTCCCAAACCGACGGGGGCGGGAGAGAAAATAAAACTTCCCCATATCAATCATTTGAAAAAGAAAAGAAGTTTTACCACATAGGCAAAATCCTGTTCACGCAAATACCAAAAATCCTGAATCCCCACCGGAAGTTTTCTCATAGGAACCCTCCTGCCATTGAGAAAAGATCGCTCCTTGTGATTATACCACACCAAAATATTCCTATTGGAGGTGGTGTGGGTACCATTAAAGGGTGTGAGGAAAAAAATGGCTCCCGAAGGAGCCACCATAACACTACGCCTTATTGTACCACAAACGGTAGGATCATTGGAAGAGGTATACACAATCATTCACGACCAGATTCATACTCTGTTGTCCAAGGCGCTCCAGATCATCGAACAACGGGCCAAGGATCTTCAGACCACCACCGACCGATGCGCTTGTTTCTTGGCCCAACACCAGAAGAACTGGATCTATCGTCGAGGGGCGGATGGACTTCGTGAAGGAGGAAATCGAATGAGTTTTGCGCGTAGGCAACGCAGTCCTATGGATCATTCTCGACTCGAATCTTTGAATGTATGGAACGTTTGGCGAAACACCCTTTTATGTGACACACACACCCAACGAACTGGGATTGTTTGATATGAGCGGTAATGTGTGGGAATGGTGCCATAACTGGTATGAAAGGTACACAAGCGAGACAAAATCCAATCCTGTCGGTCCCTCTGTGGGGGCCCATCGTGTCAGACGCGACGGAAGCTGGTTCTACTACGCGCGGTACTGCCGCGTGGCCATGAGGAGCTACCGTGCCCCAAGCTTCGCGGACAGCATCCTGGGTTTCCGCCTGGCAAGAACGAACCTTTCGGATGAGCAATCTTGATCTTCCGATATCCTTAAGATATCGTACATCGAAACGAAAAATGGGACTTCTTTCGGGGTAATTATTTGATATATGCCGAAATCATATATAACTCATAATGTGCGAGGACATTTCTGGAACCTGAAAAGCTGACAAAGTGCTGTATGGTCAAATGGTGTGAATGGAATTCGACAACATATTCTCGGTAGTGAGTAATGCTCTGTATAAAGTTGTATAACAAATTCAAATAATAGTCGCAAGTACTATCGCCTATTTTGTGTGACACAGAGATAGCACTATTTATTCATTTTATAAGGAGGAGAATTTTACTGATGAAACAAAACGAAACTCTCGCTTTTTGTGGTATCTATTGTGCAGGTTGCAAAAACTATTTAAAAAATATGAATTGCATGGGATGTCGGTATGAAGAAAACCTTGTTGATGATTGTCCGACTCGTTCCTGTGCTATTAACAAAGGTTTGCTCTATTGTGGTGAATGCAGTGATTATCCTTGTATAGTGTTGAAAGAATTCTATGAAGATGGTGTCTGCCATCATCAACAGGCGTTTCTAAACGTGTTGCGCATCAAAGAAATAGGCATTGAAAAATGGCTACTGGAACAAGAACAGGGGCATACTCAGACCTGAAGATCTGCCCTTTTGCTATTCGATCCCGAAAACAAGTGTTTGAAATTGATCCAGCACCATCTCAAGACATATGTATAACGGTTTTCGGGTGAATACTTTAGTTTGTGTTGAATCTTAGCGGCTGGAAGCCGGCTCTACGGGTTACATGCCCCAAATCTGGATGGGGTGGTCGTGATCTGCTTGGGTTTGGTGGAAGATCTTGTCTTTCCATGGTTTTTTTGGGTCGCAGTCGAAGATGACCAGGTGTCCGTCGGTGGCGTTGCATTGGTCCAAGTACTTTCTGGTCTGTTCCAGGCCTTCATCTATGGCGGCCTTTCTTCCTTTATGGGCCACTTTGCATTCGATCACGATCTGCTGGGTGCCTTTTGGATGATGCCAGATTACCAGGAGATCCGTTCTTCCTCTTCCCAGGGCATATTCTCTGTTCACCCTTCCCCCTGAGTTGACGATTCTTTGGAGAAAGGCCTGCATCAAGAGTTGGGGGCCATCTTCTTTGTAGTCAAAGCGTTCGATCCAGCTTTCGCTGTTTTCTCGGAAGAATTGTTGGAAGTCTTTCATCAGTTGGGTGGAGTCGATGGTTCCGTCTTGTTTATGGTACCATTTGGGTCTCTCTTCGCAAGATAAGCTCTTCTTTGGCTCGTTCCATGATTTCTGTGGTGATGGGATGGGCGTGGTCTTTTCCCTCCGGGTCTCGAAAGCATGCCTGATCTGCCAGGGCGTTGACCAGCCAGGGTTGGCCTTCTGTGTAGTCCAAGACTTAGGGGAAGACTGCTTCTTCAAATCGTTGATTTGTTTCTTCGGTGTGCTGCCCGAAGAGTTCTCGGATCTCTTGTCTGGTGATGTCTCTCAGGCGGATGCTTTCCGCTTGGATGTTGAAGCAGCTTCCTCCCGAGATGATCTAACCTTGCTGGTGAGAGTATATCCGGTAGTCTCGAACGTCTCTTACTCCACATAAGACGACGCTTTGGGGCAAGTACTGCGGTCGTATGGATAATGAAGTATTTCTGCTGGTGGATCAGGGGCATGAGCGCTCCTATATCCACACGAACCAACGGATCTAGACAGTAGTGGAGTTTCGGGTTGACCGGGCCTGCTGTGTTGAAATGATGATTCATCGCTTTCCTCCTCCTGGGTTCTTCTGTACAACGAGTATCATAATCCATCCGAAAGACTATCCTCACGTGTAAGTACCATTAAAGGGTGTAGGGTGTACAATAGTCAATGAAAAGAAAAATATCACACTCAATCGAAGGGAGAGGAAAAAATGGCCCCCGAAGGAGCCACCATAACACTACACCTTATTGTTCCACAAACGGTAGGATCATTGGAAGAGGTATACACAATCATTCACGACCAGATTCATACTCTGTTGTCCAAGGCGCTCCAGATCATCGAACAACGGGCCAAGGATCTTCAGACCACCACCGACCGATGCGCTTGTTTCTTGGCCCAACACCAGAAGAACTGGATCTATCGTCGAGGGGAGGATGGACTTCGTGAAGGAGGAAATCGAATGAGTTTTGCGCGTAGACAACGCAGTCCTATGGATCATTCTCGACTTGAATCTTTGAATGTATGGAACGTTTGGCGAAACACCCTTTTATGTGACACACACCCCAGAATCAGAAAATCTCCACCCATGCCAGCATGCCCACGATTCCAACCCAGATCGCATGGATTTCAAAGGTACGATTATCGTTCAAGGTATAGGATGTTCCCATATCCACCTGGTCTTTGGTCATGGGGAGATAGTCTCCTGCCATCCAGACACGGATCGTAGAACCGGTTCCCACTGGTATAGACACCGCATTATAGGGTTCGGCAGTATGCCACTGACCATTTACCGAAATCTCAGCGGGATCGGGCAGTCCATTGATCAGGGTTAACACAACAGCCCCTCCAGGGGAAGCTCCCTCATCAATACGGACCGAAACCTGACAGGCGCCAACCGATAGTATGAGGACGACCAATAATGAGGATACCACGATCTGCGTAATCTTCCTTTTCATTATGAACCCCTCCTTTTGATTTTCACCCTGCCTCTTTCTTTCAACAGGTTATACTGACTGGGAAAAGGATTTCTGTATCAAATGCTACCTTTACACCCAGCCATTGAAGAAGAATCTAAAAATGGTGTTTTTTAAGGAGGCGATTTAAGGGGCATGATTTGGGGTGGGGTTATTGTGGAAAAAACGGGGAATAGGATTGTGAAGTGTCCTGGGGCAATCTATGAGGTATGCAAAGCACGAAAACAATCTCTCTCTCTCTCTCTGCGTCCAAACAGAGTCATCTTCTAGTGAACACAGAGGCTCAAAAAACCTATCGGGAATCGAAAACTGGAGCACTCATGAATGGCCAAACCTCCTGGCAGCAGTTGGAACGGTTTTGCTATGGGATTCTCATGGTCTTAAAACCATCCCCATGGTAAAACTATCGAGTTTTTCGATACTCCTCATTCTCGCGGCTTTCATCCAAGGTTTTGACTGTCAGGATCAATCGGCCTTCTTCCTTTGCCTTATTCTTAGCCCTTTCAACCAGTTCCCGGCCAAGTCCTTTCCGATGATAGGCTTCGTCTATCCCCATCACGTAGATTTCTGAATGGTACTGGTTATGATGAAGTATCGAGATAAAACCGATCGCTTTCTCTTCATCATACACAGCGATAAAAGGACGATCGCGCACACCCTGCTCATATTCACGATTCGATTCTGGTCGCCCGAACCAAAGTGGAAGGCCTTTTAAGAGGTAATGGCAAATCAGCTGCTTTTGATCCGGATCGGGAATTTCTCGGTAAACAAAACCCATGACACACCTATTTATGGTTTTTCATGAACTATACAGTATAGTCTGTCTTTCCATACCTCAAGGGAAGGCTAATAGTGTCAACACCGAAAGGAAATGCGAGATAAAACCGGCCAAAAATGTGTGAAAACACCGACAGAAAATGTGAGCATGCACCGACAGAATTGTGAGATCCGGTATACTAAGATCCGACAAAGAAAAGGAGGGATGTCGGATGCTTAGCGAGGATCAAAGGAAACTGGCAAGACTGTTGAAAGAAGCGGGATACACCCACACAGCAATAGGAAAGACGCTGGGGTGCCATCCCAACTCCGTAGCGCACATTTTGGATCGGGAGGAAAGACAGATGGCCAAAAAAGATTCCAAACTGGATCCCTACTTGAAGCATTTGAACCAGCAGCTCCAAAAGTACCCATTCCTGACATCGGCGGTGTTGTTGAAAGAGATACAAGATTTGGGATATACCGGAAAAATCTCGATTCTGAGAGAACGAGTACGCCAACTGAGACCTCAACGGGAAGTTAAACCGGTGGTTCGGTTTTAAAGAAGCTAACAAATGTTCACGCAAAGTTGCTGATTTCTGTTCATCTCTAATTTCCGAAATCTGTTCATTTCTGCTTACCTTTTACAATAAGGAAGATAATAAAATATGTCACGGTGATTTTCATCCGGATAATATAGTGATTACAAATAATCAAGCGACAGTGATTGATTGGCTGAATTGCAAAAAAGGGAATCCAATATTATATTATGCAAGAAGTTATTTATTAATAAATTATGAAAGTCTACCTGATGAAACATATTTTATAAAAAAATTATTATTTATTCTAATAAAAAAATATATCTTCTTGATTATATACGAAGCTATAAAAATAAATATTCGATTACAAATAAAGAATTTAAAAAATATTTGTTATGTGTTTGTGCTGCGCGTCTAAATGAAAACATACCATTACAAGAAATAATAAATTGATCACAGTAATAAACAAACTTTTTTCAGCAGCGACCAAAAAGTGTTGATGAGGCAATCCATCGCTAAACCCTCGGATGGAAGCTCATGCTTCAGGGGATATGCGTTCCTCCGGGGCCGATGGTGATTTCCAAATCCTGAGTGATCTGTAACTCGGTATGACCGTGAGGCTCAAACCTCACCCAATCTTCAATCAAACCCATGACATAGATTCCGATCCAGTAACCATGTGGGATCCCTTCAAATTCAGGACTCATTGAGGGACCGATCAACTCACCATCTCCATAATCCCATGGATCATCCTGTGCTGAGACATGAAAAACAAGCGTCAAACCGCTTTCGTTGTAAATCCTCACGGTCCATGGACCCAGTATCCATCCCCCAACGCATGAGGACAAGACAAGCACAACCAAACACATTACCGACGATACCAACAGCAACTCCTTACCTTTTTTCATGCGGATCATCTCCTTGTTTAGGGTTTGAAACCGCCATTCGATGATCTTCAACAAGATTTCAGCCTGTTCGTTTTCTCTTGCCTTCTTTGTATCCTATCATTTGGATCTCTAAGATGTCAAGATCGATACATGGCAAAACATCAAAAATTTGAACCAGGTACGTCTCCCTGTCTTACCCAACCGTTATACCGAATCGCCCAATCCGGTATTGACGTACATCATAGCCCTACTGACCGAAATTTCTGTTGTCTGAAACCCGTTTTCATACACCCTCGCCCAACGTTATACCTTCGGCCTGCTCTTAATGGGGAGAACAGTCAATGCTCCAATCCACTTTCGAGCAACCCGGGCCAGATACCGAACTGCGGCCACCCGAGACAGGGGTTATGGTAATCTGTGTGCTGATCCTTTCTTTCAGCGCAGATACATGGGAGATGATCCCAATCAGCTTTCCATCCTGCTGAAGGCTGGATAATGTTTCTAGAGCAGATTCCAACGTTTCTTCATCAAGGGTGCCAAAGCCTTCATCAAGAAAAAGAGAGTCCACCCGGACTTTCCGACTGGCCATTTTTGAAAGGCCCGATGCCAGTGTGAGACTTACGATAAAGCTTTCTCCCCCGGAGAGATTCTTGGTCGATCGGATTTCGCCCGCCTGATAATTATCCACAACATTCAGTTCCAAAGGCTGGTGTTCATCCCGGATCAAGAGGTACCGATCGGTTATTTGCTCCAGCTGTTGGTTGGCATGCGAAACCATCAGTTCAAAAGTCAGGCCCTGAGCAAAAGCGCGGTATTTTTTCCCATCGGCAGAACCGATCAGTCCATGCAGTTTTTCCCAGCGATAACACTCTTTTTTCTGGGCTTCGATGGCAAAACGCTTTTCCTTGATCCGTTCTTTGGCAGCGGCATTCTCGGTCAATTTATGTTTGAGACCGGACATGGAATCCCGCAGCTCTTTCAAGGATTCATCCAATGCTTTGAACTGAGGTTCCAGTTCCTCAAGCGTTCGATCGGTACGCTTCTTGGCACTCTCTGTGGCTAAACGGGTTTTCCGGTCTTCCTGTTTGGCTTTGAGCTCTGTTTGCTTGTTATCCAGCTCCTTGGCCCGGGACGATAAAGCTGACCGTTCCTCATTGGTCAGTCTGGCCTCTAGGAACTGCTTCTCATCGGTAAATCCCTCTTGCGCAAAAGCGGCCAAAAAGTCCGTTTCTGCTTTATCCAGAATGGGTTTTCGATTCCTGATGCGACTGATTAAGGAGTTCACATGCGTCTTGGCTGTTGTCAGGTTCTGCTGCAGTTCCGCGTTCAAGCTTCTGGCTTTCTTTTCCGCTTCCTCAGCATCCGCAATGGCCTTGTTCAGGAGGTTTTCTTCATCATCGGGTTTTTTTTCGCCATACAACGTCTTCCGATCTTCCTTTTCGGAGGCGAATTTTTTCTTCAGCTGTTCCAGGGTTTTCTGTTGTTCCATAAGGGCCTTGACCTGAGTTTCAATCACAGCATCCAAACGCTTCGTCTCGGAATCAATTGCGCCAATCTGTTTTTCGATCTCAGTCTTTTGCGCGACCTGTCGTTGCCATTCTGTACACCGAGTTTTGAGCGAATCAAGCAGAGATGAAATCTCTGACTCAGGAATTTCCTGGATGCCAAGTGGTTGAAGCTTGGATAATACGGCCCTCTTACGCTCTTGGAAGTTAGTCCGAAGGATTGAAAGGCTTCCCGTCAACTCGATGTGGACCGTTTCTGCCGCCTTTTTGTCATTTTCCGCTTGGCTTTCCACTTTCTCGGCCTGATTCAGTACGTCTCGTGCAGTTGTTTCCGCTTGTTCTAGTTGCTTGATGGTTGTTTCCTGATCTTCTGCTTGACCAAGCAGTCTGGTGAGCGACTCGATCTTTTGTTCGATTTCGTCAGGAACCGGTACATTACCCTCCGCATAAGGATGCTCATGGGATCCGCACAGGGGACAGGGTTTGCCATCTTCCAGTTTGGCCCGGTGCTCTTCCAACTCCGCGATCCTTTTCATGTATGCCATTTCGCGAAGCAGGGTATCTTTTTCGGTTCGGTACTCCCGAAGCGACTTATCACCAAGCAGCTTGTGCAAAATGTCTTTGCCTTGCTGAAGGTTGTTTGTGGCTGCATCAAGCTCTTTCTTACGAAATGTGCATTGCTTCGCCGCTGCATCCCTTTTTTTCAAAGCCTGCTCCAAGGCCGCATCTGCATTCTTTAGATCCTGTTCTTTTTTCTCGATCTCCTGATGTCTGGTGAGCAGGTTCTCAAGCTGCTCTTCAACCCCTGTCAGACCGCTGATCAGCCATTCATCCTGCGCATGCTCTTTCAGGTATTGCTCGATCGTTTCCCGCGATTTTTCGGCCATGCTGCGCTTTTCTTGTTCTTTCGCTAGCGCTTGTTTGTCCATCTCGATTGCTGCTGCGCTCTTCCCGCAAGCCTCCGATCCTTCTGAAACGGCCTTTGCCAGTTCCGCAGTCCTCTGGTCAAGAGATCGGATTTGCTGGATTAGGGGGTATGCTGCTTTCAGATCTTCTTTTGCTTCTTTGGCGCGTTGCTCTGCAATCTGAAGCGCTTCAGCCTTAGCGTTTGCGGAGGTTTCTAACTTGGGGAGTTCTGCTTCTTCTGTTCTAAGCGAAGCATAATCATCCGATTGCTGATCACGGAGAGATGTGAGCGTTGCATAGACTCCGTCCAATGAGGCGGCTTTACCGGCCTGTTCAAGCTTAAATCGCGCTGGTTTGAAGGCCTCGAAATCAGCGTGCAGTTTTGTTGCTTCATCCTCAAGGCTTAGGATTTCCCTTTTCAGGTCTTCAATGGTGGTTAGCCACGTAATGGCCGTACGGATTTTGGAAGACTTTTCCACAAGATCAGACTCTTGGTTCCGATTTGCCTCAAGCTCCTGTTGAATCGTATCTTCCTGTTCGGGTTCCAAAATCCCAATCCCCGATACTTCGGCGATCAGTAGGTTCAGTTTTTCGCGTTCCTCTCGCTGACGCTCATGAACCCGTTGGGAAATTTTCGAATAGATCTCGGTTCCCGTAATCTGTTCGAGGATCTTCGACTTCTGCTCGATATCAGCCTTGAGGAAGGTATCAAACCCACCTTGGGCCAAAAGGATGGAACGGGTGAACCGGTCAAAGTCCATCCCCGTTTTTTCCTCAATAACCCCACCGACAAGACTCTTCTTGGTTTCGATGGGCTTGCCTGTATTGGCATCCGAAATATGGTGTTCTTGTTCCTGTAGGGGGCCTTCTGCCTTTTTTCGTGCCCGACGCTGTTCCCAGTGGCATCTGAATCGACCCGCTTGGGATTCAAACAATACTTCGGCATAGCAATCCCCCGTTTGGCGTGACATAATCTCGTTTCCGCTCTTGGTAATTTTCCCCAGGCGGGGGTTCGCTCCATACAAAGCAAGACAGATGGCATCAAGAATCGTCGATTTGCCCGCACCCGTCGGCCCGGTCAAAGCGAAGATCCCGTTGGAAACATACTCAGGGTCTGTGAAGTCTATGACCCACTCTCCATAGAGTGAGTTGAGGTTCCGAAACCGAAGCTCAAGGATCTTCATAATCTGCCT
>CAZOJQ010000023.1:0-44929 GCA_964580185.1 uncultured Thermotogaceae bacterium | reverse complement strand
TGCGTTTCATTTCACACACTCCTTTGATTTTGTTTATTGGAATGATATAATAAGCAGCAAAAGATGTCTGTACCAAATGAAACGAGATCCTTTCGATGACTTCGAACCGTTGCATCGAGTACGGCAAAAGGAGGGGTTCAGTGAAACGAATCATGATCTCGCCATTGCGGTATGTTCAAGCGGCTGGCGAATTCAACCGCATTGAGGAATATATTCGGTCGTTCGGAAAAAAGGCAATGATGATCCTTTCGGTTCAAGGGCAAAGAAGAATGCATGCTTCCCTGTCACGGGTCATGAATCAAAAAGACCTCGATATTGACATCCTCTCATTCCAAGGAGAGTGCTCGAAATCTGAGGTACATCGGATCCGAAACGCGCCAGGCATACAGGATTGCGATGTTGTGATCGGAATTGGCGGTGGAAAAGCGCTGGATACAGCAAAAACCGTCGCATACTATGAGAAAAAACCGGTCATAGTGGTACCCACCATCGCTTCGAGCGATGCTCCTTGCAGCTCTTTAGCCGTTCTATATACAGAAGATGGGGCGTTTGAAGAATGCCTCTTTTTTGGTAAGAATCCCGAGGTAGTTTTGGTCGATGTCGAGATCATTTCTCAAGCTCCTACCCGATTTTTGGTCTCGGGCATGGGCGACGCCCTCGCAACCTTTTTCGAAGCTCGATCCTGCGTACTTTCTGGGGCGAAGAACATTCCCGGAGGAACTTCTACGAAAGCGGCTATGGCTTTGGCCAAACTGTGCTATGAAACATTGCTCGAAGACTCATTGAAAGCCCTGGTAGCCTCCAATGCTCATGTGATAACTCCTGCATTTGAGAATATCATTGAGGCTGCCATCCTGCTGAGTGGGTTAGGATTTGAAAGTAGCGGGTTGGCAGCGGCGCATGCAATTCACAATGGCCTGACCGTTCTGGAAGAAACCCATCGTTGCCTGCATGGTGAAAAGGTTGCCTTTGGCGTATTGGTACACTTGGTTCTGGAAAACGCTACGCAAGCAGAAATCGATCAAGTGATCCAATACTGCAAATTGGTTGGGTTGCCGACTTCCCTTGCGTCATTGGGGATTATCGATCCATCCGAAAAAAAGATCATGGCTGTCGCTGAGAGAGCATGCGCCGAGACAGACACCATGAGGAACATGCCCTTTCCGATCGATTCGCGAATGGTGTATGCAGCGATTCGATCCGCTGATGCGTTGGGATCCGGATGATAGCTTGGTCCTAATCCGATAATTGATGAAAAAAGAATGCAAATTGATCGACCTTTTCTTCGATGATCTTTTCTATTGGTTTCCCCATTCCGTGACCGGCTTTTTGATCCAAACGCAACAGAATCGGCCGATCGCTTGTATTCTTTTCTTGCAAGGTTGCAACGTATTTGTAGGAGTGAACCGGCACAACTCGATCATCATGATCCGCTGTCATTACCAGAATGGATGGATAGTCCTTTTCTTCAATGTTGTGAACTGGAGAATACGTAAGGAGATTTTTGAAATGTTCTTCTTCTTCGGGATTGCCATATTCACAAGCCCATCCCCACCCAATGGTAAATGTATGATACCGAAGCATATCCATAACCCCGACTTGGGCAAAAACCGTATTGAAGAGTTCGGGACGTTGATTGGCAACAGCGCCCATCAGAAGGCCTCCATTCGAACCTCCTTGAATCCCCAAGCGCTTAGGTGAGGTATAGCCTTTTTTAATTAGAAATTCTGCGACAGCAATAAAATCATCGAACACATTCTGTTTTTTGAGAAGCATACCCTCTTTATGCCATGCTTCTCCATATTCTGACCCGCCTCTGAGGTTGGCTTGCGCGTAAATGCCCCCTCGTTCAAGGAAATATACGACCGCAGGGTTGAACGCTGGGGTCAAAGGAATGTTGAATCCCCCATATGCATATAGCAATGCGGGGTTCCGTCCGTCAAGGGAACCATTCTTTTTTCGGGTGAGAAATACTGGGACTTTGGTGCCATCTTTGCTTTCACAAAAAACTTGCTCTGTGACAAAAGAAGAGGTGTCGAAAGGCACGAGAGGCTCTTTGAACGGGTCAGTTTTCCCTGTTTTAAGGTCTACAGAGTATAAACCAAGAGGCGAGATGAAAGAACCAAATGAGAAAAAAACCCGATCCATTTCTTTATCTCCCTCAAACTGATAAGCGCTCCCAACACCGGGCATTTGCACCTCATGTTCCCGATTTCCCGAAAGATCAAAAATGAATGCTTGAGAAACAACATCTTTCAGATAGAGCGTGACTAGTTTAGAACCGATCTTCCAAGCATTCCCCAAACTATCGTTTGTTTCAGGGACCCGATCTTGAACTTGGAAACTACTTCCGTTGACACTCACGATTTTTTTATTTGAAGCGTCTTGGTCGGTTAGAAAAAAAAGGTCATCCCCAGAAGAACCCATATAATGGTATTCATGGTCAAAGCCCTTGAAAACCATTCGAAATGGTTCTTCGGGTTCGTACGCTCTTTTGATTCGAATCTCGGTTCCATATGTCCCTTCTGACGAGGTCAAAATCAAGTATTGATCATTTTCGCTTACCCGGATTTCATGAAACCTAAGGGGGTGCTGATCATCGGAAAAAATCATTCGATCTTGGCTCTGCTTTTCTCCCAAACGATGATAATAGACCTTCATCTTTTCATTTTTGGCAGAAAGCTCTTTCCCGGATTTTGGTTGATCATAGGCAGAATAAAAAAATCCATTCTGATACCAAGAAGCCCATGTAAACTTGACCCAATGAAGCTGATCTGGTAATTTTTGATTATCCCGGAGATCGATGATTTTCAGAACCTGCCAATCGGAACCCGATTGCGCCTCCAAAAAGGCAAGATACCGCTTGTCTTTGGAATGACCATTTAGTGTGATTGATACTGTTCCGTCTTCGGATAATCGGTTGGGGTCGATCAGCACTTGGGGATCTCCTTCTATCCCTTCTTGCATATAATAGACATACTGATTCTGAAGCCCGTCGTTGTACGCGAAGATGATTCGGGGTCCAACAACCATTATTGTGCTGTATTTCGGATAATTATAGAGTTCCCGCAAACGCTTCCGAATTTGATCTCGTTGGGGAATTTGCGAGAAAAAGGAATGGGTAAATCGTGTTTGCGCTTCAAGCCATATGGACAAATCTTCATCGCTCTCATTTTCCATCCAGCGGTATGGGTCTTGAACGGGCACTCCAAAGTGTTCTTCCACAATGTCTACCTTTTTTGCTTTTGGATAAAGATCCATGGCGTCCCTCCTTATGAGTCCGGTCATTCCCACCGCAGTTGGGCAAGAGCTCCGGTATTTCCTCGAACAATGACCGAATGATCTTCGTTGATTGGATTTTGTTGCCACACTAACCTTTCGTCTACGAAGTCGATCGAAAAACTGAGACTCGTGTTGGATACAGGAATCGTTTCCCAGTTGGTATTTTGAGTCCGAATTGACCCTGTATATCGGAAGATGCCTCCGCCAATTGAAGTTGCTGCGTTTTTCTCGATAACGGTCTGATCGATGCTGAGGATTCCGCTCCGCACGTACACCCCACCCCCGTTTTGCGCCCGATTATTCGAAATAACGGTATCCCGGCAAGTAACTTGGGTATTTCCTCCGGTATACAAAGCGCCTCCAAATCCACTTGCTTGATTATGGGAGATTGTTGAGGCATCGGCGATAAACCGACTATTGGCTCCTGTAATGTAAACACCTCCTCCATGGATTGACCCAGTGTCGATTGCGGAATTGTGGGAAATAGTAGTCCGGATGGCTTGAAAGACTCCATTGGTCACAAACACTGCTCCTCCATTTCCTTTTGTGTGGTTGTTATGGATCAAGCAGTCTTTGACAGTCAGTTGACTACTTGCCCCGATAAAGAACGCCCCACCACTCTGATGATGATTGGCATTCTGAATTCGAGCATTCCAAAGAGTCACAGACGCTCCACTGGTAATTTCAAAAGCGCGGGCCGGATGTCCCCCCATATCAATGATAAATGGCTCGTCTGTGAAAGAAGCAATCGTGATTTCTTTCGCTGCGACGAGAATCTGGGATGAATGAAAAAAGGTCATGCCGCCTCGCACAAAAATGCGAAATTGGTCTTCTGATTCGGCAATCGCGGTATGCAGATCTTCATAGACATCCTGAAAATGATCCCCTGCATCGAAAAGGAAGATCGGATGGAATCCAATATCGGAAAAAAAGACATGAGCCCCATTTGTGTTTGGGTTCTCTCGGATGTGGTTCCCAGAATACTCGTTGGGTTTCCAGTCTCCTTCAACGTCTATCGCCGAGATTGTCGTACCTGGAAAAAGGTGCACATTCCATGGCATTCCGAGGGCATTTTCAACCAACGCTCCTGTTCCAACGAAAACACCACCCCCTTCTATGCCTGCTCCGTTATTCAAAAAGTGACACGAAAAGACCCGACTGGGAGAGGCATTCGGATCGATAAAGACACCTCCACCGTAAGAATCTGCCCAATTTCTAGAGATTTGTGTATCCTCGACTGCGAGGACTCCTTCGGAATAGATCGCTCCGCCGGAGTTTCCCGAACGATTGTTGATCAAGGCACAATGAGACAAAACACCCATTGCATCCTTCCCAATACAGATAGCTCCCCCATACCCGGATTCACCCAAGGCGGTGTTTGAGGCAAAGACTGTATGGCTTGCATAGAATAAGGCTTCATGGCCCGAAACGTAGACTCCTCCCCCATAACCGCTATTGGTATGGTTCCCTGCAATGTTCTCAATGATCGAACCATTATGGACGAAAAGGCGCGAATTCTCGATAAAAACACCTCCCCCTCCATCCTCTTCCGTATATCCGCCCGTAAGAATTATAGCGTGGAAAGTCACTGACGCTCCCTCTGTGATATGAAACGCTCGATCACGAGAACCCATATCAACAACGAAAGGGGTTTCATCTTCCGAACGGATTATGAGCTCTTTGTTCCTGATTGAGATCGCCATTTGCTCGTCGTCGATCCGATGTCCTCCACGCACCGTAATCCAATCTCCGTTTTGCGCATCTTCAATTGCCATGCTGAGCCGATCATATCCCCGGGCAACCCCACCGGGTCGATGGAGTTGGATGGGATGCACGATCGTCGTAAATTCGGCAATAGGGCTTGTCCCGACTTTGCCATCACTCTGAACTGCCTCCACTTTCCAAAAGTAGGTCGTTCCATAGGCAAGCCCTTCTTTTCGCCATTTCAGCTCCCCAGTGCTCTCTGGCTCACCAAATCCTGAACCCGCCTCAGCGAAAAAGACCCGATACTCAATGATCATTGGATCTCGACTTTGATCCGAATTTATCGGTTCTCCGACATTAGCCATCCATTGCAAGGTGAGTTCTCTCGGTTGATCTTTGCTTCCATCTGTGGGATGAACCAGATGGATCGCGGGGGGACCATACTCTTTTGAAACCGTTGAAAACCGGAACTCTGGGCTCATGGATGACTGACCGTCGCTTTGGATCGCTTCTACCTTCCATAGATAGGTCGTTGCATACGCAAGCCCTTCTTTGAGGAGAAGAGGTTTTGTAGTGATCTCAGGATCTCCAAAAGCAACCCCTTCTTTCGTGAAATAGACCCTGTTTTCGGTAATTGTTGGGTGATTTCCTACGTCCGTGTTGATCAGTTCTCCTGCTGCAACCTCCCATTTTAGGGTAAGAGTTCTCGGGACTTGAGTAGCATGGTTGGCAGGGAAAGAAAGGGAAATCTCCGGCACTGCATAGGCTTTCCGTTTGGCAGTTGTGAAACTCCAAATGGGTCCGGTGGTTTTTTGATGATTTGTCTCCTGCTGATGGGAAGGAGCGACTTCGATTTGCCAGAAATATGTGGTCCTCTCATCCAAAGAAAGATCGGTTTGATGCGAAGACCCCGACAGGGAAGTCGCTATTGGGGTAAGGGTTCTTGGATCCAGGCCGAAAAGAAGGGTAAAAGAAGCGGATTCTGGTTCCCCCTCCACTTCCCATGAAAAAAAGAGGTCATCTGGTTCAATCCCTTCCGATCGGTCTTCAGGATAAGGGTTTTCTGGAAACCCGATGGTGGAAGACATTGTTTGGAATTGATACATTTCACTTTTTGATGCTCCTCCCCATGGATCAAAAGCCATAACAAACCAATAATACGTGATTCCAGGTTCGAGAAGAGAGAGGGCATGTTGGTTTTTTAGAATCCTGCTCCCCGGCCCCACACACTGATTCGAAAAAGGAAAGCGATCCACATAGAGTTGGTATTGGATAATATCCCCATTGCGATCGTTACTTGAAGTCCACTGGAAGATAAGATCGGAGTCAATGCCTTTTTGGTAGTTCACTGGATAGACCAAAGCAGGTTGAGTCGGCGGATCATTTCCTGTCATAACATGACCATACCCAACCATCGTTTCTTTGCCCGAAAAGTTTTGCGCAATAATGATCCATTCATACAGGGTTTCCTTTTCCCCGTGAAAAGAATGGGACAATTCTGTGGTCACAGTATTGGGAACGCCTCGTTTTGAATCAAACCCTTTGAAAGATGTCTGGATCGCTTGTTGGGCTTGAGAATCGGGCGCAGAATGGATATACAAAAAGTATTGAATTCCCGCATTTGGATCGGAGCAATCGCAATACTCGTTCCACTCGAGAGAAAAGCTTTGATCCTCAATCCTCGTGACGAATAATAAGGGATGAGGAGGAATTTCTCGAAGGTCGGCGGGCCTGGGATGGCTTTCTCCGAGGATTGTAAATACCCCAACCTCTGATGAGTGAGCTGTTCCCTTCTCATGGTGCGCGAAAACTTTCCAAAACCATATCCCTTCCTCAAGATCAGAAAGCGTATATTGGGAGGCATCTGTGAAAAAACCGGGGGTCACCTCAAGCTCTTGTGGAGTTCTCCCCAAACGAACTTCATAGGTAATTTTTCCGTTCAGGGGATTATAGGAAGCGTCCCATCGCGCTTGGATGGTATCATCGACAGTAAGCATACAGGGCCAAGGATATACAAGATAGGGAGGCGTTGGTACAGGGGGTACGAACCGAGCGTTCTGAATACAGGAATAGAAAAGGATTGCAATAGGAATCAATCCAATAAAGGCCGCATAACGGAGCCCACTCTTTTTCATGTGCCACCTCTATAGCTTGTTTGGTCTTTTGGAAAAGGAACAGGAGTATTGTATCACAAAAAGTATCGGATTGGGAAAGGCGAGGAACTCATTGATTCCCGGAATGCAAAGGGCCCCTTGTACCGTTCCCAGCTGGTTCAAATCCTCAAAGCGCAGGCGCTATGGTGTTCAGGATTAGGACACGGGTTCGCGGGTACAATGCAACTCGGAAGATTTCTAGTAGAAGCAAGAGAAAAATAGTTCTTCTCTTTTCAGGCGTTTCCAAAATCGGGTATGCTATAATTGGGTTTGAAAAGTTGGTTTTCAACAAGGAGGGAATCGAATGAAATTTGACAAACACCTTTCGGTAATTCCCAGAATTCCCGAAAGAATCCATAGCTTGCGAGAAATCGCGTTTAGTTTCTGGTGGTCATGGAATCCGCAGGCATCGGAACTGTTTCACAAGCTAGATGAAGAGTTATGGGGAATTGTTGGGTATAACCCCGTTGTCTTTCTGAAGCATATTAGTCAGAAAGCCCTGGATCAAGCGTCCGAAGATCAAGAATACCTTAGCCTTTATGACTCGGTTATCGAAGATTATCAAGCCCATCGGAACATGGACAAGCTTTGGTTCAAGTCCCACCATCCCAATCAAACGGACTTTCAAATTGCTTACTTTTCCGCAGAGTTCGGATTTCATGAATCGTTGCCCATCTACACAGGTGGGTTGGGCATCTTAGCGGGTGACCATGTGAAATCCGCCAGTGAATTGGGCTTTCCTTTTATTGGAGTAGGATTGCTCTACCGAAACGGATATTTTCAGCAAAAGCTTTCAAGAGAAGGGTGGCAGGAGAATAGCTATCCTTGGTACAATTTTGCTGATTTTGCGATTAACCCGATCAAGAATGATTTTGGGGAAGAGATGAAAATCTCAGTAGAGCTGAATAATGGAACCCTGCATGCCAAGATATGGAAAGCAACCGTTATGAACAGCACGTTGCTCCTTTTGGATACCGATATTCCCGAAAATCCCAAAGAATATCGCATCATAACCGAGAAACTGTATGGTGGGGATCACGAAATGAGGGTCCGACAGGAAATCCTCCTGGGAATCGGAGGGGTTCGCGCGATCCGAATGGCTGGATATCAACCCACCGTTTGGCACATGAATGAAGGCCATTCCGTTTTTATGGCCTTGGAGCGGATTCGGGAACGAGTCGAAGGGGACGCCTTGGATTTTACCAGCGCCTTGGAAGCAGTGCGATCAAGCACCGTCTTTACAACCCATACCCCTGTCCCAGCAGGTAATGATGTATTTGACTATTCTCTGATGGAGAAGTATTTCGCCAAATATTGGGGAAAGCTCGGCGTTTCTCGGAAAGAATTCTTGGACTTGGGAACTGCTTATGGGGAAGAACGCCATCACGCCTTTAACCTAACCATTTTGGCCATGAAAGTAGCTGCATGGAGAAATGGTGTAAGCGAACTCCACGGGACAGTTTCTCGAGATCTATGGAAAAACGCTTGGCAACAAGTACCAACAGGCGAAATCCCCATTACGCATATTACAAATGGCGTTCACGTTGAAACATGGTTGCATCCCAAGATGAGATCTCTCTTTGATCAATACTTGCCTGAGTGGAAAGACCATTTATCTGACCCGGATTTCTGGAGCCGGATCGATGAGATTCCTGACGAACTCTTATGGAAAACAACGCGAGAGATGAAGGAAGAGATGATCGATTTTGTACACGAACGCACGATCCAACAACGAGAACGCCATGGAGAAACCATCGAAGAACTCCGCGAGATTGAGAATATTTTCGATCCGAATGCGCTGACCTTGGGCTTTGCTCGGCGTTTTGCCACCTATAAGCGGGCTACATTGATGTTTCGAAATATGGATCGGTTGGACACAATTCTCAACAATCCCGAACGACCTGTTCAGATAATTTTCGCTGGAAAAGCCCATCCTGCCGATCGTCCAGGCCAAGAATTGATCAAACAAGTCTATGAAATCAGCCGCAGGAAAGAATTTAAGAATCGGATTCTGTTTGTGGAGAATTACGATATGCACGTAGGAAGGCATTTGGTTTCTGGGGTCGACATTTGGGTGAACACGCCTCGAAGACCTCATGAAGCAAGCGGCACGAGCGGCCAAAAAGTGCCAATGAATGGTGGTGTCAATTTCAGTGTCCTTGATGGTTGGTGGGTTGAAGGATATCACGGGAATAACGGCTGGATCATTGGTGATGACCGTGAATACCCGGATACCGACATCCAGGACAACGTCGATTCGGTCAGTTTCTACGATACTCTCGAAAAAGAGATCATTCCTCAGTACTACGACCTGGACGAACGAGGAATTCCCACTCGATTTATTCAAACGATGAAGGCCTCCATGAAGACTGTCATTCCTGCTTTTAATACCCATCGGATGGTTACCGATTACTTGAACCAATTGTACCTTCCTGCCGATACGTACGCGCGTACAATTTGCGGAGAAGATTTGAAAAACGCAAAAGACCTTGCTCAATGGAAGCAAAAGGTGTGTACGGAATGGCCTTCGATCAAAATCCATTCCAATACCAAGCGATCCGAAGACGAAGAGATTCCGGCAGATACCGAACTTGAGTTTTCTGCTACGGTATATTTGGGAGAGTTGGATCCTTCAGAGGTTCAAGTGGAACTCTACTTTGCCCGGTATAACATCTTCGATCATCTGGAAGGATACGAAACCTTCCCGATGCAAATGGAGAAGCAAACCATCCATCATACCTACATCTATAAGGGAAAAGCCCGTCTTCGCGAACGGGGCAGTTATGCATACAGCATGCGAATCATCCCCAAACACCCTCTCTTGTGTCACCCTCACGATTTGGGATTGGTTCGGTGGATTCAGGATTAAGCGTTTTGCAGGAGGAACCATGACCGCTGATATCGTATACGAAAGCGAGATTACAGAGATCCAAAAGATAGGCCCTTCATACCATGTATGGCTTCGCGATCAGAGATTCCACCCCGATGGGGAAGGCGGCCAATTGGGAGACCGAGGAACAATAGGCGGACAGAAGGTCTTGCAGGTTCTTGCAAGCGATTCGGAAGAAGAACGAATGCGCACCGAATCATCAACGTACGAAACTGCGTCGCTTGTGATCCAAGATCCCCTGCAAACCAGGACGCCGATAATTTGCGCGATTGACGGAACCCGCAGAACCGATATTGCCCAACAGCATTCGGCCCAGCATCTCATGTCCGCCTTTCTGGCAAATCATTTCCGGGCGCAAACCATCGGTTTTCAAATGGGCGAAGGATCGACCACTTTGGATATCGATCTGGCTCCATGGGATTGGGAAAAAACGATTCGTTTGGAAGAAATGTGTTTTGAAGCCATCTTGACCCAAACCCCAATTTCCGTCTTCCTTGTGGAAGCAAAAGAAATTCCCAAGTACAGCCTCCGAAAACCCATTCCCGAGAAAATCGCCCATTTCCCCCGGTTTCGATTGGTCAAGATCGGAGATTTAGATGCCTCTTTATGTTCCGGTTTTCATGCGACCAACACGGGGCAAATCGGGTTGATTAAGTTCATCCGGGTCGAACGAATTAAAGGGAGTTGTACCCGGTTGACCTTTCTTGCAGGGAAAAGGGCCCTTAGGGATTATCAACGAAGAGTACAGCTTTTGAATGAAACCACACAGAAGCTTTCTACGTCAATTGATGAACTGGATCTACGCGTGAATAAGCTGTTGGATGAACATATTTCCACACGGCGATTGAACAAGCATCTTTCCGAAGAATTTGCTCGGCAGATGTATGCAAAAGTATCGAGTCATGAAACCAAAACAGGCCCTCATATTGTAGTGGAACTGCTCCCGACCGGAGATATCGCTTCAGAGTTTTCGTCCCACCTTGTCCAGATGCCTGCCCTTTTGGCTTTTCTTGCTTATGAAATGAATGATGGATATGGGTTTATCCTAATCAGTACATTGAAAGATTCCAATGCTCTGGAATTCTATGCACGGATGAAAGATATGTTTCCCCTCAAAGGGGGCGGGAATGAAAAAATGGTCCGAGGAAAAACAGAACGAATCGATCTAGAAGAAATCCGTCGAGTCCTAAAATCCGACTGATGGATTTGCAATTGAATCCAACACTTTTTTGGAGGTGCTTATGAAAAAAATACTGATGATGGCGCTGCTATTCTCGTTTGCATTATCCATCATGGGACTCCATGTAGGGGTCGCGCTGAACGGAAACATGCAGGACGGAGATTCCTATCTTGGTGTGGTCGCGCGGAATTTCTTCGGCATAGGAGGTCTAGAGTTAGGCATTATGGCAAAATTAGACGAACCTCTGTTTGATTTTACCTCCTATCGGATCATCGTGTCGCCTTCATTGGGGTGGGGCACACCTGAGCTTCGCGCTTATGTAGCGGTCATGCCGTATTTGCAAATCGACCAAGGAAATTTCGATTTTGATGTGGCTAAGTGGAATGTGGGCGCTGGTGCTAATTTCATGGTCGCTCCGAACGTCTATGGTTTTTTTGAATTCTTTGTCGGCATGGATTTCAATCAAGAAGGGTTCTTTTCGGGAAATTCTTACCTCACCGTCGGTTTCTGTTATCGGTTCAACATCACCCCAGTGTACTAGACGAGGGCTCTCGCCAATGCAGTCTTGATAATCGGTTCGTTCGAACTCCCTATGATTCATGGAAAAAGAGGGTGCGGGTGTGCGTCACTTGATTAAACGGTTCGTTGGAGGAATCCCTCGATATCTGATTCGGGGCACTGCCGGATTAAGCCTTCGATTTCCTTGGTTGCCTATTGGAATCTTCCTTTGCGTATGCATATGGTTCGGGTTCCAACTCCCTCATATTCGGTTCGAGACAAAAATCGATCAAATGGCATCCAACGCAGGAGCTCCCATCCGAGAAGCGGAACAGGCCGCCAGGGAGTTTTCCGTTTGGGAACCCCTCAACCTGGTTCTTCTTGGAGATATGGCTCAATTGCCAACCGTTGAAAAAGCTTCCGAAATCGCGACAGCCCTACGCGCTATACCCAATGTTGCCCGAGTAGTAACTCCTTTCGATGCTACTTATATGAGATTGGACGGCATTTCTGTCGTCAACAACCCAGTGATGGTCTCCTTTCCCAAAAATGAAGAAGAGTTGTCCGCCTTCCGTAATCGTCTGCAATTGAGTCCGGAAGGAAACCGCATGTTCAGCCCGGAAAATGACGCAATCCTTTTCCAACTGTATGTGCGCGGGGGGATCAGCGCGCGGGGGAAGCAAACCATCGAACACTTGATCCATACCTTGGATCAATCCTGGGGTACAGGCGGATACCACCTTGTCGGTGAAACCTATTTGGGATATATGGTGGATCAGACAGCCATTCGGGATGTCTCGACGCTTTTTCCCTTTTCTCTGATCATCGTGGTTCTTGTGCTTTGGCTCAGTTTTCGAAAGATATGGGGTGTATTGTTGCCATCGTTGACCGTACTGGTCTCTGTGGTATGCACCCTAGGGTTGATGGCCTGGAACGGTGATTCGATAACCATTATCAGCGCTATACTACCTATCTTGCTCGTCACATTGGGAACAGCGGATGCAATCCACATCTATAGTTTTTATCTCGAAGAATCCCGACGCACCACTGATCGAAAAACGACGGTCCGGAATACCATGAAACATATGAGCATTCCAGTCCTGATGACTTCTCTCACCACTGCGTTGGGATTTGGTTCTCTGATCACCTCATCTGTCATTCCTGTCAGGGAATTTGGGTATTATAGTGTTTTCGGCATTTTCTGCGCCATGATCTTTTCTCTCACCGCGCTTCCTGCTTTGCTTTGCTTGTTGCCTCATCCTGCGTATCGCCACTCAAAGCAAAAGACCCGCGATGGGATGGCAGAAAGAGGATTGTTGCGGTTTGCGCAATGGATCCATCATCGAAAGATTGTAGTGATTGCAACGAGTGCTCTCTTGATTGGAGTTTGCATCTGGGGGATCTCTCGCGTAGAGTTTGAATCCAACCTCTCCCGCTACTTCCGAAGAAATACACCTGTCGTACAAGCCATAGAGGTATATGAAGACCGGTTTGGTGGGTCTTCCTTATTGATGGTTGTCATCGATACGGGAGTGAGTGGGGGGAGTATGGATCCTTCGATGATTCATGTCCTGCAAAGAATGGAAACCTATATCGATTCCTACCCGTTGATGTCTCACACCCAATCTTTTGCAACCTTGGTTCAACGAATGGTGCCCCATACCCTTACACCGTTTGCGATGAATTTGCTTCATCAAAGTATCGGAACTTCGGGGATCCCTGGGTATCTGAGCAACGATAATGCACGGAAAGCCGCCATCCAGACCTACATGCGAAGCGCGCAGACTGCGGAAGTATCCCGGACACTGGCCCAATTGGAAATGGGATTGCAGCAGTTTCTGCCCGAAGGAATGAAATTGACCTTCGCGGGAACCCCGCGAATCATCCAAATGCATATGGAAAACTTTGCCGCCAGCCAACAGCAAAGCCTTACATTATCTGGCATTACCGTATTCTTTGTTGTAAGTTTCCTGTTCCTTTCCCTATTTCTCGGGGCTTTGGCCATGATTCCTTTGGTATTTACGGTTTGCATCAATTTTGGCGTCATGGGGTTATCGAATATCCCCTTGGATGCCGCAACCATGCTGATTGCAAGCATATCGATCGGTGTGGGGATCGATTACTCCATCCATATTCTCAAACGGGTACTGAGTGAACTGAAGAAAGGGCTTTCGATTCGCGAAAGCTGCATATGTGCAACAAAAACAACAGGACACGCGATTTTAATCAATTCGGTCACTCTTATTTCTGGTTTTGGTATTCTCATTTTTTCCCGATTTTTGACCATATCCGCTTTTGGAGGACTGATGGCTATGACAATGGGAATAAGCGCCTTGGCAGCCTTGACAATCATACCTGCGTGCCTTGGTTGGCCAAAGCTAATGCCCAAACGGGTTCGAAGGTGGCTCATCGCGGCCCGATCCTCTTCTCAAAACCCGGAGTTGAATGATGCCTAAAAAGAGACAAAGCGTCCCTATGGAAACAAAAGTGGAAATGTATTGGAGCGCGCTCACAGGGAACCCTTGTGCCCTTCCTTTGGCTGGATCCAACATATCCGCTGGATTCCCTTCTCCCGCCGACGACTATATGGAAAGAACCATGGATCTAAATGAACACTTGGTTCGGCATCCTTCCGCCACCTTTTTTGTTCGCGTTAGCGGAGATTCGATGAAAGATGCAGGAATTCATCATGGGGACCTTCTGGTTGTGGATCGATCGATCGAGCCAGTTGAAGGCAAGGTAGTTATCGCCGTCATGAATGGGGAATTGGTTGTAAAGCGACTGATCCGGCGGAACGGCATTCTCTTTCTCGCTGCAGAAAACGCAAACTACCCGCCCATTGAAGTACGGGATGAGCTCGATTTTCTCATATGGGGGGTGGTTACCCATGTCATCCATGAACCCTGAACCCCGTTCAACCATTGCTCTTGCCGATTGCAATAATTTCTATGCCTCTTGCGAACGGGTATTCCAACCAGAACTGGAAGGGAAACCCGTGGTAGTGCTTTCCAATAATGATGGGGTGGTTGTGGCTCGTTCTCAAGAGGCGAAAGAAATCGGTATCCCCATGGCCGCTCCTTACTTCAAAATACGGGGTCTCATCGAGAAGCATCAGGTCTATTGTTTCTCTTCAAACTATGCCTTGTACGGAGACATGTCAGCGCGTGTAATGAAAAGCCTTTTTCGATTCTCGCCGGATATTGAAATCTACTCCGTAGACGAAAGCTTCTTAGATTTTGACAGTTTTCCGAGGCAAAACTTGACGGACTATGCCCAGATCATCCGAAAATGCATTCGCAAATGGACAGGCATACCGGTTTCGATTGGCCTTGGACCCACGAAAACAATGGCCAAACTCGCCAACCATATCGCTAAGCACTTCCCTGGTGTTGACGGGATCTTCAATTGGGATGACATTCACTCATCCGGAGAAAAAGACGGACTGATGGCTTCCATCCCTTTGGAAGAAGTTTGGGGAATTGGGCGGCAGTGGTCCAAAAAGCTCCGCAACAAAGGAATCCATAATGTCCTGCAGTTGCGTAACCTTGACGAACAATGGGCGTTGAATGAGATGAACATAACTGCGCAGCGAACCATTCGAGAGCTCCGTGGAATTCGCTGCTTGACGCTTGAGATGATTCAGGAGAAACCCAAGAGCATCGTACGTTCCCGTTCCTTTGGCGAACCAGTCACAAAATTGGATCAGATGCTTGAGGCTGTCAGCACGCATATATGCCGCGCAGCGGAAAAACTACGCCAACATGAGATGTTTTGTGGTGTTGTCGGTGTGTATATGATGACAAACCGCTTTGGAAAAGGATCGAAATACTTTGGATCTTCGACTCTTCCTTTACATACGCCTACCAATAGTTCGTTTCACCTATTGGACAACGCTTTATCTCAGGCAAAAAGCCTCTTTGAGGATGGATATGCCTACAAAAAAGCCGGGGTCATTCTGATCGATCTTGTTGAGCAGGTTCAAACCAGTTTTGTGCAAGCCAATCAGTCTTCGGAAGAACAAAGGATCCTTCAAGTGCTAGACCAGCTCAACCAACGATATGGATCCCATCGGGTGCGTTTGGCGAGTTGTGGATTGGAACAAAAATGGCAAATGCGTCGGGAGCATTGTTCCCCCCGATTCACGACGGATTGGAAGGAGTTGCCTATTGTACGGGCCCGATAGAAATCCTACATGCTGATCATTCAAAAAATGATCGCTGCTTTTTTTACTATACCCGGAATTTTTCTGGTGATTGGGGCGTTTTCTCTTCTGGTCTTCCGAAAAAGGTTACCCCGTTCATTTCTATGGACAGGATGGATCCTTCTTGTCTTCAGTTATCTTCTTTGCACTGATTTTGCGGTTCGGTCGATTGTGTTTCCTTTGGAAGATCTTCACCCACCAGTTTCGGTGGATCAAATCCGCCCCGAATCAGGTGTGATTGTCATTCTGGGAGGCGGAGTACTTCGGGCCGTCTCTTCATCTCTAAATGACCAGCCCGGCGAAGCAATCGGGCTTATCTCCTTACAGAGACTGTTGGGGGGATTCCGATTGTATCAGATTACTGAAATGGATATTTATCTATCCGGAGGGGTTTTGGAGACTGAAAGCGGAAGAGCCGAATCCAGGGTTATGGAGCAAATCCTCATCGAATGGGGTGTCCCCCAAGATAAGATCATCGTGGAACCTGAATCGCGAACGACGATGGAAAATGCTTTGTTTGTGATGGAAACCCTTCCCGAATCTGTGGAACACATTCATCTGGTTACTTCAGCGACTCATATGGCTCGATCGGTTATGAGTTATCAAAAAGCGGCCCAGTTGTCCCATCGAACCATAACCATCATCCCCGTTCCTTCCGGATATGCGATGGATCGCGGACCCCTCTTTTGGTACCACTTCCTTCCCAGCATTGGAAGCCTGAACGCCCTTGCTAACGCCTTTCACGAGTATATCGGAATCCTCTTTTATTCGTTCCGTTAAACTGACACCCAGTACCCGCCAAGACATAAACCCTTCAAGGCTCAATAACAGAGATCGGAGTTCTATCTCAAAACTCTTTCCCGGAGAATTCATGGTATAATTTCGGGGAGGGAGGTGTGGCATGTTTCCGTTAAAAGACACCATTCCAAGTTCACGAAAACCCATCATGACGTTTTCTTTAATCACCGCAAATATAGCGGTCTTCATATACCAGCTCATCCTCAGCAGACAAGCGGTCGTTGTTGGAAGAGAAATGTGGAACGCGATGGATGTATTTGTCTACCAATTCGCCATGATTCCCGCCCGATTTACGGATGGGGAATTCTCTTCGTCTGTGATTCAAACCTTGGGTTGGGCTCCTTTCCCTCTGTTAACCGTGGGAACTTCTGTTTTTATGCACGGGAGTTGGATGCATATTTTGAGCAACATGTGGGCTTTATGGATTTTCGGAGATAATGTAGAAGATGAGATGGGCCCTTGGAAGTTTCTGATTTTTTACCTATTGTGCGGGATCGCTGCCAATATTGTCCAATTCGCTTCCAGCCCATTTTCCCAAATACCCGTCCTTGGCGCTTCGGGATCAATAGCAGGCATCATGGGTGCCTACATGGTTCTTTTCCCGCGTTCCCGAATTATTACCCTATTGATCCTTTTCATCTTCCCCTATTTTCTCGCAATTCCCGCGCCTTTATACTTGGGGTTCTGGTTTGCCCTTCAATTCTTGGGTGGAGCTACAACTGTCCTTGCGCGAGGCATGCAGGGAGGAGTAGCCTATTGGGCGCATATTGGAGGGTTTCTCTTTGGGTTGCTGTCCTTTCAGGGATTCATTCGGCGCATTCGATATTATTCATGAATAAGAGAACACAGAAAGGAAGGGATGGAACATGTCCAAAATCTTTCGAAAAGAGATGATCGAATCAGATATCCGAAAAATACTTTCAGATGCTTTGAGAGAGCTGAAGAACGAGAATCTTCCGAAGGAGTTGTTCAGTTTTACGAGGGTCACTCTTTCCAAAGACAAACGGTATGCGGATATTTATGTTAGTATTCTCCCGCCATCAAAGGGAGAAGAAACCCGCGAATCTCTGTTTGACCAATTCGCAAAATATAAAGGGTATTTTCGAAAATTCCTCGCTCAAAATACCCGGATGTATACAGTCCCCGAACTCAAAATGATTCTTGACAAAGGAATCGAACAAAGCGTCCGAATGCAACAACTGCTCGATTCATTGCACTCATCCGATTCGATGGATCAGGAATCCTGAATGGATTGGGAACAGATGGATGGGATCTTACCGATCTCGAAACCGAAAGGTCCGACCTCCCACGATATCGTTCAGCAAGCAAGAAAAGTCTTGGCACAAAAGAAAATCGGTCATTCGGGTACTTTGGATCCTTTCGCCGAAGGGGTTCTTCTTCTTGGAATTGGAAAGGGCACTCGGATTCTGGAATACCTGACAGGGCAATCCAAAACATACCAAATGGTTTTTCAGCTGGGTTGGATTACTGATACCTACGACAGTACCGGAACGACTGTAGAAGTGAATGATCCAACGGTTACCAGCGAGCAAATCCGCTTCGCGTCCGAATCTTTTGTCGGCGAGTATCTGCAGGTACCTCCCATGTACAGTGCTCGAAAAGTCCAAGGGGTAAAACTCTACGAATTGGCCCGTCAGGGGAAGATCATCAACATGCCCCCAAGGACAGTCACCATCTATACCCTTGAAGTCCAGTCGATTAATGGAAACCAGGTAACGATTCAAGCCCGAGTATCCTCAGGAACTTACATGCGGTCTTTGGCAATGGATATCGGTTATCGTTTGGGGTGTGGGGCTACTGCTGTGTCCTTGATCCGAACAGAAAATGCAGGGTTTGGAATCGATCAGTGCGTACCGTGGCAAACCCCGGAATCCTCGATCGATTCTCTACGCAAGATGGCTGAAGAAACCCTTGTTCCGCTAAACCAAGCGCTTTCTTTTTTGCCCCGAATCACCATCCGCGAAGAAGACCAAACCCGCGTCAAAAATGGGATGCATATATTTGCTGAAATGGTGGCAAGCGTTGATGGAACCTTTGAAAAGGACCAACCCATCCGAATCGTGAGCCATAATGATGAACTCATCGCAATCGCTTCGAGCGAACGCGTCTCCGGATTCATTCGGACGCTTCAATCGAATGATCGAAACGAACGGGTTGCGAAGTTGGTCAAGGTGTTCGCATAACTCCGTTATGATTGTCACTATAGGGATCTTTGACGGACTTCATTTGGGTCACCAGTTCCTTTTACAGAAGGCGCAATCGCTCGCCAAACTTAAAGGAACAATAACGCTGATGCTCACCTTTTCCTATCCTGCGGAATTCTTTTCTTCCTCGACAAATTTCGAAGGATTGATTACCTCTTCCCAGATGAAAAAAGAACAGGCGTTGGCATTGGGTATTGACCGGGTTGAGTTTCTGGATTTCCTCTCCATCCGTAGCCTTTCTCCGGTCGTTTTTTTAAACCAAATTACCGACCAATACCTTGTCCAGGGAATCGTTGTGGGCCACGATTTCCGTTTTGGAAAAAACCGAAAAGGGAAGTATTCCTTTCTTAAGCAATATGCCCAAAAAAAAGGAATCGTAGCCCATCAGGTTTCCCCCCTTTTTAAGTCAGGCTATCTGGTCAGTTCGACTCTCATTCGGAGATGGATCATCCAAGGAGAGATTCAGAAGGCAAACCGGTTTTTATTCCGTCCATTGCAATATGAAGCTTTCCCAACCAAAAAATCAAATACAAGCAACTCCTATGAACTATCATGGGATCGAAAGGAACGAATTGCGTTCCCCCCCACCGGGATTTACTCAATATCCACGCCACAAAATGGATGGGGTATATGGAAACATGAAGAAAAAAAGACCCGTTATAATGATACCATTGTTTTCTTTGGATCAAATACCGTGCTCTCACAGAATCCAATTTCCTTTTGCGTCCATAAAAAACTGACCCACAGATGAATCAGCCGATCGGAGGGAATGAATATGCGGTTGACTTTCCGTGTTTTTCTGATAGTATTAATCCTGCTTCTAGGATTGGCATCCTCCTTTTTCTTTCTTCGAAGCCGGATGGACTTGTCAGTTTCCTTTGAGTTTCCGTATACCATTGATGATGATGCAACGTTCCATTTTCAAATCCATACCCAAGACCTTTCATATGAGTTTGAAATTGGAAAGAAACACAATCAGGTTTTGATTCCAGGCATGAAATATGGGCTTTACACCGTTTCTCTGACTCATCAAGGGATGAGTATTCTCCGTTCTTCCTATGACTTTCAACCCTCTTTTGGGTTTCTCCGTGAGGAAGCGTCCCTTCCCATCCTTGTTCCGGAGCTTTCTCGAATCACGTATATTCATTACCAGTTGAACGACCCCTGGATCCAGATCCGTTGGCAGGTGCAAAACCAATTGGAACTCAAGCCCTTTCAGTACCGGGTTCAGGTAGGTCACCAACAATGGTTGGTATCGGCGAATTTCTTGGAAATTGATGCAAGAGGGCTTCTTGAGCGATGGGATCAAGGAATCCCCATCCGAATTGAACCAATCAACCGACTGGCCCAAAGATTGGGGCAATGGGAAGATACGATTCCATTAAGCCTCGAAGTGCTTCGGATGGATTTCCCCCCCCAATTTGACCCATTCGAAATGCATGTTGAGATTTTCGATCAACGGTTTCAGCTCGATCCCTATCAAAAAACGATTCATTTTCCTATGCTGGATACTGCCACTGAGGTGCCAATTCGAGTTATCTACTACGATGAGCCGATTTTGAATTGGCTTTTGGCTCCTGAGGATTTTGCTCAACCCCAACGGATTCCTGAAATCCCCTATGCAACTGTCACAGAAGTCCATATGACTTCAGAGGGATTGTCTCTATCTCTCGATCGGGAAAGCGATTTCCTTTCCAACTACTTTGACTCATACCTAATCGAATGGCTTAACCTAGAAGCGACCACGACAAATCAAATCGTCATTCCAACCGATGCAGACCAATATCAGCTCCTGATCACCCCGCAATATGGGTTGGGTGTTACATCCAAAACTACGGTATATGAAAAGCACGCGCCACCCAAAATCCTCTTAGGCACTTTAGGACAAACGGAGGATGAAAACGCCCAAATTCATATTGCTTCGATATCCCAGTATTCCGTAAGCACTCGGTATCGAATCAATCGAGGAGATTGGATCGACATCAAAGAAACCGAATCGATATCAATCATAACCCTTCCATACCGAAGTACTGATGTCCTGCGATTTGATGTAGAAGTACAAGATCAAATTGGGCAGATGGCGCTATCCGGGAAATGGATCGATCCCAAAACGCCCTGTTCCACTGAGTTTTCCGCAGTCCGTTTGAAGGATGAAATCCTGTTTGTTGATTGGCTGGAGATGCCTGAAGTGTATGACTCCCTGTACCTCGTTCTTTCGGATGGTTCCAGAATCCATTCTTTCCCTGTCTCAAGCGGACCGTTTCAGATCGACCTTAGCACAATCTCTATCCAAGGACCTTTCCGAGTGATCCTTAGAGGCCTTCTCGAAGAAAAAGAGTTTACCATGGCCGTGCGGGAGAATGTGCAAAGATGAAGGGTCAAACTGGATTCATTCAAAAAAATGGTATAATTCAGAGCACATTCGTCCCGTTGGGTAAAAAAAAACGATCCTGCCATTGAGGTGAAAAAATGAGATTTTCGCACTTATATGCCCCGACCATCAAAGAAACTCCTTCTGATGCGGATGTGGTCAGTTATCAGTATTTAATTCGAGGGGGATTCATCCGTAAAGTCGCATCGGGTATCTACACATACCTTCCCTTAGGCCAACGGGTTCTGTTGAAAATTACGCAGTTGGTACGGGAAGAAATGAACCAAAGCGGGGCTCAAGAGCTCCTGCTTCCCATCGCCCAACCTGCTGAGATATGGAAACAATCCGGTCGGTGGGAAGACTATGGGCCAGAGATGATGAAGCTGATCGATCGACACAAACGGTCATTTACCTTGGGACCCACTCACGAAGAAATCATCACAGTAATGGTTCGCAATGAGCTTACATCCTACAAAGACCTGCCAAAAAACCTATATCAGATCAACACGAAATATCGGGATGAAATCCGTCCTCGATTTGGTCTTTTGCGCGCCCGTGAGTTTATCATGAAAGACGCCTATAGTTTTCATTCAACCTGGGAAGACCTTGATCAAACCTATCAGATTATGTATAATGCCTACGCTCGGATTCTGGAGCGAATGGGTTTGGAATATATGCCCGTAGAAGCCGATTCCGGAGCGATCGGTGGTGATGCTTCTCACGAATTTGTCCTTTTGACCAATAATGGGGAGTCAAGACTCCTTCATTGCATGAACTGTCGATATGGCGCGACTGAAGAACGCGCATCCTATGGAGTTCCAACCGAACAGGCAAACGAATCTTCGTTGACTTTAGAAAAGAAAGACACTCCAGACACGCGCACGATTGAAGAAGTGGCTGCATTTTTGGGTATTTCACCCGGTCATATCGCAAAATCCTTAGTCTTTTGGGGAAAAGAAGGTCCGGTAATGGCCTTGATTCGAGGAGATCGTGGCTTATCGGAGCCCAAACTCCGATCATTCATGAATGACCAAACGTTGGGATTGGCCGATCCCGAACAACTCATGAAATCCTTTGGCGTTCCGGCTGGGTTCGTCGGTCCGATCCTGAACCGCTCGGAACCAATCCCGATCATAGCAGACCACTCTCTGAAAACACGGACCAATTGGGTTGTAGGTGGAACCCAGCAGGATACGCACTACCTCAACGCCGTCGTTGACCGTGACTTTCATGTAAACCACTGGGCTGATCTTGCAGTGGTTGAACAAGGAGATCCATGCCCGAAATGTGGGCACCCTTTATCAGAAACACGAGGGATAGAAATGGGTCAAGTGTTCAAGCTGGGAACCAAATACTCGACAGCGCTCAATGCCTTCTATACAGATGAAAAAGGACAGCAACACCCATTAATCATGGGGTGCTATGGTTGGGGTGTTTCTCGGACGATGGCTGGTGTTGTTGAACAGCTGCACGATGACCAGGGGATCATCTGGCCGAAAGCAATCGCACCCTTTCAGGTGATCGTTACGATCGTGAATCCGCGTGAACCTCTATTGTTGGCATTGGGTCAGCATGTATACGAAAAACTCTTGAATCAAGGATTTGAAGTGCTTTTGGACGACAGGATCGTATCGCCTGGCTCCAAATTTAATGATGCAGACCTTCTGGGGATTCCAATCAGGATTACGATTGGGAAAACCGCCTTGCAGGGAGACATAGAGATCAAAAAACGCTATGAGCCCAAATCCCGAAAGATCCCCCGAACGATTTTCGAAGAAGACCCGGAAGGAATCGTGCAGCAAGAATTGGAAGAATATGCCCCCAAATATTCCCGATGATCCAACACCGATCAAGCAGAAAGACATCGATTTCGAAGTATTCGTGTTTAAGGTTGCGCGAACAGGAATACTCCGTTTCCTGTCCCAGAGAGAATTCGTCACATCTTTGGAACGGATTTTCCGGAGATCGGGGTTTCCAGTATGGTTGAGCAAAGGATTTCATCCCAGAATGAAAATGGAAATGAATCGCGCTTTACCGACAGGGGTTTCCAGCCAAGCCGAGTATTTTTCCATTCGTACCCGCTATGATCCATTCCACCCTCTGCCATTCTGGATTCCTGAAGTATTGAAACAGTGCAATGCTTGTTCTCCTCGGGGCATCCGGTTTTTGTTTGCTCGAAAAGTTCCCGACTCGTTTTCTCTCAATCGAATCGCGCACGCATGGTCCTTCCAGCTTATCATCCCCGCGCTTCAGATGGGTAAAGGAGTCTCTTCGATCGACTTTGCGAGCATAGGGGTTCAAACTGCAATCGAACGTGGTCGGTTTTATGTGTTACAATATAGTTGTACATCCACCGATTGGATTGATTATCGGGCAATTTTGCAATCATTGTTTCGTACGGATACGCCCCCGTTCTTCTACATACCCCTGCTCAAAGAAGTGTATGTTGATGATAGCCGGAAAATTTCCGTAGAAGCATCGCTAGGCGGCAGGAGTTGATACGTTTTTATGGCAAAGAAGATCCTGATCATCGATGATTCAGAAGTTTTACGCAAAATCATCGTATTTAACCTGAAAAAGCTGGGGTATGAGATCGAAGAAGCAGTAGACGGTGTAACAGGCCTTGAAAAGCTCCGTTCGTTCTCACCCGATGTCACCATCCTGGATATCATGATGCCTCGGATGGATGGATTTGGGGTCCTCAAAGAAAAAGCCAACGATGATTCCATTCGGCATATCCCCGTGATCGTGTTAACGGCAAAAGGGGGAGAAGATGATCGTGATACTGCTCTTTCCATGGGGGCACAAGAAGTGATGACGAAACCATTTAGTCCCAAACAGCTTATTGAGTGTGTGGATAAGGTGATTCAAAATGCTTGATCCAGACCTGTGCCACTCCTTTATGAAAGGAGTCTACAATGCCTTTTCGGAGGAGCTTCCTCAGGGATTCCTCGCAAAATCGACATCAGACCAAATCACCCTCCTCATGAGGTTTTTTGAAGGCTTAAAGTCCGATTCATTAACCTATAAAGAGCAACTGGAAAGTTCTTCCATTCTGTTGGAAACCCAGTTAGAAGAAATCTCGAAAACCTACGAAGAATTGTCTACGTTATTCGAAGCAACCACCATCCTTTCTCGTTCCCTGAATCCTGAGGATCTATTGGACGATATCGTTGAATTGGTCTTAAACTCGATTCCTTGCGCCTTGATCAGTATCGTAATCCGAAGCATCGACAAAGAACCCATTTTCTTTTCCCGGGATACCAATGCCTCCTTTTCCGATCAAGAAATCCAATCCACAGAATCCTTTCTGAGGAAATATTTGGTTGACGGAACGATGAAAACGATTCTGCGAGAAGGACCTGAGATCGATGTCAACCTGGGTTTGGATCAAGGGAAAATCCAATCATTAATCATCATCCCGATTGGCACTCAAGAGGAACGATACGGAGTCATGCTGTTAGCAAATCGGCAACAGCAATCGTTGTTTACTGCCGGAGACAGAAAACTCTTGGAATCGATCACCAATCAGTTTCACTTCAGTTTGAAAAACTACCATTATCTGCAAGAAAGAATCAAACAAGAGCGTCTGAGAGAAGAAATTGAAATCGCGAAAAAAATCCAGAATTCCTTATTGCCTAAGACCATAGCCCAGTTACCCGATGTCGAAATATCGGCCAGCTTTTCTCCAGCGATCGAAGTAGCGGGTGATTACTATGACGTCATTCCGAAAAAAGAAGGGTTGCTATTGGTGGTTGCTGATGTTTCGGGGAAAGGCATCCCTGCTTCTTTGCTGATGAGCTCTTTTCGTACCGCGCTCAAGATATTTGTGGATCAAGCGCGCTCATTGCGGGAACTTGCTGTCATGACGAATGATCATGTTGCAAAAAACGGGATGGCTGATCGATTCGTGACTGCCATGTTGCTCTTTCTGTACAAGGATTCGAAAACCCTGGCTTTTTGCAATGCCGGTCATGACCCTGTATTGATATACCGTCCTGCAAGTGATGCCTTTTTCGAACTAACCAATGATGGACTACCGATTGGGATCTTTGAAGACCAGGATTATCAAGAAGACCGATTCGCTTTGGCTCAAGGCGATGTCATGATTGCGTACACTGACGGAATCCCGGAAGCCCGGAACCCCAAAAAAGAAGAATTCGGATTTGATCGTATGAAAGCTGTCCTCCGCGCTGCTCACAAACAGTCTGCTGCGCAGATTCGGGATTTTATCCTAGCACAAATCGCCGGGTTTGTTCAAGACGCGCCACAGCACGATGATACTACCTTTCTCGTTGTGAAAGTAAACAACCGTACAATTGTGTGAATCAGAATACAAAAAAATCTATGATAAGGGAGGAAAAAACGTGTCAGGTCACAATAAGTGGGCGAACATCAAACACAGGAAAGCGGCCCAGGACAAAAAACGATCTTCTGTCTTTACCAAAGTCATTCGAGAACTAACCGTCGCGGCAAAAGAAGGCGGGGGTGATCCATCATCCAACGCGCGGCTTCGTGCAGCCATTGACAAAGCTCGAGATGCCAATATGCCGAAAGACACCGTCGAAAAAGCCATTAAACGGGGAACAGGAGAGCTGGAAGGGGTTGAATACACCGAAATTATGTACGAAGGGTACGGTCCTGGGGGAGTGGCTCTTCTGGTGTACGGTATGACCGACAACAAAAACCGGACTGCCCAAGAAATCCGACATGTCTTTTCAAAATACGGAGGAAACATGGCAGAAACGGGAAGCGTTGGCTGGATCTTTGAGAAAAAAGGAACGATGAATATCGAATCTGCGCAGGTTGCAGATACTGAAGAGTTTATGATGGAAGCCATTGATGCAGGAGCAGAAGATGTCGACGAATCCAGTGAAATCCTCAACATTACAACCCTTCCCGAAGATTTGATGAAAGTGTCTGAACAGCTCCAGGAGAAAGGGTATACTCCAAAAGACGTAGAGTTCTCGTACATTCCAAAAAACTCGATAGCTGTTTCAGGCAAAGACGCGGAAAAGGTTTTGAATCTTGTATCAAAACTAGAAGAATTGGATGATGTACAAGCAGTTTTTGCCAATTTCGATATTCCCGAATCAGAGATGGAAGAGATTATGGAAAGGATCGGATAGTATTTGCGTCATTGCATTGACCTTCATACCCACAGCCATTGCTCGGATGGGGAACGCTCTCCATCGAATCTTGTTCAGTATCTAAAGAGCCAGGGGGCAGATTTAATCGCCCTTACGGATCATGACCATATCGACGGGATTGAGACGGCAAAAAACGAAGCAGACAAACTTGATCTGCGGTTTCTTGCGGGGGTGGAGATCTCAACGGTCTATCGGGAGGGAGAAGTCCATGTTCTCGGGTACTTTTCCGAACTCCCAAATTCCTCGCTACAGGTCTTTCTGAAGAAACGATTTCGGGATCGCGAGCATCGAATGGCCGAGATGATTCAACGCCTCCGGGTGATCGGAGTTTGTATCGATTATCAGCATGTCCTCGAACAGTCTCCCGGACCTTATGTATGCAGGCCGAATATCGCAAAAGCAATGATTCAGAGTGGATATGTCACGAGTATGGATGAAGCTTTTTCAGAATTGTACATTGGCAATCATGGAAAGGCCTATGTCCCTCCGTATGGTTGTTCGCCTTCTGAGGCAATCCGCGAAATCAAGATTTCGGGGGGGAAAGCCTTTATTGCTCATCCGGGTATCTATTATTCTCCCTACTATTTGGAAGGTCTTCAAGAACAAGACTTTTCTTTATGGATCCATGATGGTCTGGATGGGATTGAAGCATTCCATCCCAAACATACGCAGGAAATGACCAAACGGTTTTGCCGAACCAAACGAAAACTGCCCATGACATTTTCGGTCGGATCCGACTACCATTATGGGGAATATAAGAAATTCTGGGAGCTCGTTCCGCAGCAATCCCTTGAGGAGATTTGGGAATGGTTCACATCCGCTTTTTCGTAATTCTGTTGTTGGTGTGGGGATACAGTGTAAGTCTATGCGCCGTAGAGGATTTCGAAGACCTCGATTGGGAGCTCAGGTACCCAGAAGTGATCTTCCAAGAACGAGAAGCTAGTTTGAGCGTATCATTTGGGGTCTTCACCGAAATCGTCGAGGAAGAGTTATTGGGGGGTGTCTACCTTCACCTGATTCCTGAAATGAAGTTTCTCATGTTCGAAGGAAGCTTTCATATCGGTCTGAGGACAGTCATCCGAGATCAAGAAATGTACATTGACTTTGAAAACCTTCATCCATCCCAATACTTTCAGCAAGCCCGATTCCGGTATAAGGAGCTCCAATTTCTATTTGGTCAGGCTGTTCCCACCTATCAAAACCAGTTTTATGGGCCATACCGATACCTGGGAGAAGCTTTTTCCGCTTTCGAGTGGGACTGGAATGCCTGGGAGGTGCAAGCCGCGTCTTTGAGTTGGAATAACTGGGCCATTGGGACAAACACACCCGAATGGTCATGGGGAAACGGAGGAATATCCGGAAGCATTGACACATATATCGATTGGAGCGCATCTGAAACTTTCGCACTCTCTATCGGCCCTTCGGTACGATTTGACTCCATTACCCTCACTCCGATGATCGCCTTTGCTACTCCAGACCTGTTTGGCGCTGGCGCAAAAGTAGGGTTGACCCTGGACCAATTTTCCTTCCATACAGGAATTCAATGGCTGGACGGGCCCATGCACTTTATCAACATCCAATTGGGTCCAGTGGGTTTTTCTTCCGGGGAAAAGCCGTTTTTTCGCGGGGGCCAGATGGATCGGGAGTCATGGAAGCAGATTTCCCTCGATTGGAATGATGACATATACGCTGTCAAACTCGGGTTCGGCAATCGGATTCTCTTTCAAGAGGAGACAGTCCTCCAAAATGATCTGTTTTTTCGGCTTCAAAATACCTGGAATATGTCTCCGCAATGGCAAATCCGTACAGACATCCGCTTGATGCCACGGCCCACTTTTTCGATTGGAATTGCGTATCGGTTTCAGCTTGAAACATAGGATAATTATAAAGAACGGAGGAACCGACTTTGTATGATCAGGAGATAAATGATCCCGAATTTCAATGGTTTGTGAAAGAGGTAAATCGAACGATCGGTCTGGATCTTTCCGGATACAAACCCCATCGGGTCAAACGCAGAACGGATATTCTCCTTCGGAAATACGGGATCACCTCGTACAAGGAATACATGACAATGGTCACAAAAGATCCCGGGAAAAAGGAAGAGTTTTTGGATAAACTGACGATCAATGTGACGGAATTTTTCCGAAACCCCGAAAAGTTCGATAAGCTCAAAGCAGTGCACTTACCCAGATTGATTCAGGATTCTGGGAGCCGAACGAAGATTTGGAGCGCTGGTTGCTCCAGTGGGGAGGAACCCTACAGTTTGGCTATTCTGCTGGAAGAACTAAATGCCCCTTCTTCGGTAAAAGTAATGGCGACCGATATAGACAGCGGAGTTTTGGCAAAATCACGAAATGGACGATATGAAAAAAGAGCCTTTGTCAACACCCCAACCGCCATTCTCAACAAGTACTTCCACACCGTTGGGGAAAACGAGTATGAGATTCTCCCTCAAGCAAAACGAAGGGTGAGTTTCCAGTACCACAACATGCTCCAAGATCCATTCGAAAAGAACATCGATCTCATTGTATGCCGCAATGTAGTCATCTACTTTGAAATGGAAACCAAGAACCAGTTGTACCAACGATTCAGCGATTCATTACGCCCGGGAGGCATCCTTTTTGTCGGGAGCACCGAACGCATCTTCAATTATCGGCAACTCAACCTATCGGTGATTGAGCCCTTTTTTTATCAGAAAGAAAGATGAGGTGAGGATCCACTGAGTTTTTTTGACCGCTTAACCAATGGACTGAAAAAAACCCGGACAGCTGTATTTTCACAAATTAAAAAAGCCCTTCAGGGATCAAAGATTGATGAAGATATATTAGAAACCATTGAAGAATTGCTCGTTATGGGTGACGTCGGGATGGACACCACTAAGACCATCTTGGATGAGCTCCAAAAGAGCTACAAAGAATACGACTCCCCAAGCCTCGCATTGGAAGAGATTCTCGTTTCTCTTTTGGATAGCGATGTTCCAACGATTCCGGAGGACATCGCACCTCCCCTGGTTGTATCGGTTGTCGGAGTCAACGGAACGGGAAAAACGACAACGATTGGTAAATTGGCTCATTATTTCCAATCACAGGGAAAAGAAGTTGTCGTAGCTGCTGCAGACACTTTTCGCGCGGCAGCCATTGATCAACTCAGGGTTTGGGCAACAGAAAGAGCCCACTGCGCCTTCATTGCCCACCAACCGGGAGCAGATGCTGGAGCAGTCGCCTTTGATGCAGTAAACCACGCAATCTCAAAACACAAAGATATCGTCTTGATCGATACGGCCGGAAGGTTGCATACCAAACACAACTTAATGGAAGAGTTAAAAAAAACGCATCGCGTAGTTCAAAAACTCATTTCGAAAGCGCCCCATGAAACCTGGCTTGTTGTGGATGCCACTACGGGGCAAAACGGGTTGGTTCAGGCTGACCGATTCAAAGAAGCGGTACAGATCACGGGATTGGTATTGACAAAGCTAGACGGTACCGCAAAGGGCGGAATTGTTTTGCCCATCCGCAGAGAGCTTGAACTGCCGATCAAATGGATTGGCGTAGGAGAAGGGATCGATGATCTGCGTCCGTTTCATGCCCGCGATTTTGTTCGAGCCCTCATGGAGGTGGATGAACAAGGATGAAAAGGGTTTTTTGGCGAAAGCAATATGATTGCCCTCTTTGCGGGAGGTCCTTTGAAGCCGTACGGGTGTTTTCGAACGCGATCTCCGTAAAATCAAGAGATCTATACCTCAAAACCCAATATGAAGGCCCCAACCCCAATTACTATACCATTCTCGTATGCCCGAACTGCTATTACGCCGCTTACGAAAGCGATTTCCGCTCAATTCCCAGCAAAATGTCTTCCGAAGGGATGAAAACCCTCAAAAACGCCCTCCAAAAAGCCAAAAAGGAATTAACCTTTTCGTTGGAAGAAAAACGTAGCGTCCAAGACGCATTAGCCATCCATACATTGGCTGCAATTACGTATACCTGTTTGGAAGACCGATACAAGCTGGCGCAGATCTACTTGAAAATGAGCTGGTTGTATGAAGAGGTTCGCCAACCGGAAAATATGCAAATTGCTGGTGCCAAAGCCCTTGATCTTTTTTTGCGAGCCTTTGAAAGCGAACGAAAAAGGATTGAAGAAGACGCCACCCTCTTTTTTTTGGGTTCGTTGCACATCAAATACCATCATTATCGCGAAGGTGGACGATGGCTCGAACGACTGATCAAAGAGTATCGAGGGAAGCGTTCTCCCTATCTGGCCCCTGCAAAAAAACTCTGGGAAGAGATGAGGAGTGTTATGGCTCATGAACACGATCTGTAAAGGAACCAAAAGACTCGCTTGGGGAATGGCCATTATTGTGTGCTGCATGTTTTTTCTTGGATGCCAATCCATTCCTTTGGATACAGCAGAGCGAAGACAGGTTCTTCAAATCCAACTCGATATTGAAGAATTGATTCAGCGACTGCAAATACTTATCTTAGACCATCAACACGCGCAACAGGAGACACAAAACCTTCGGAGGCAAGTAGCCGATTTGAAACAGCAAAGCGAACGGCTTGAGCGGTCTTTGGATGAATTGCAGGAAAAGATGGAAACTTTACAACTTTTGAGTTCCCATGAAGCGATAACCATGCTTGAAGAAATGAAACAATGGAGACAGACCATGAATCTCCAAATCGAGCAACTGGAAGCCAGAATCACGGATGGAGCGACAGTTCTTTCCCCAACGCCATTCGAAAGCCCTCATCCGTTGATCGAACAAATCGACCATCTCAAGGAAAACTATCAACTCCTCCGGTGGCTTTCCTATCAAAGCGCGCCGACAGGACAAGATCCGTTTCTTTTGGAGGATATACATCTGATGATCGGTGGTGAAATCCGCTACACCATACAACCCGGAGATACCATAAGCGCCGTCGTTTTGGGATTTGGACTTGGGCCGGAATGGGTCGAGCGTGTAATGGAAGCGAATGGAATTACCGACCCAAGAAACATTCGATCCGGCCAGGTTCTGACCATTCCCTTGATCACATTTAAAGATCGAGTGTCGGTACCGATCCAGGGAAAGAAACAGTTTGGGCCTAACGATATCGAAGCGTTTTTTGGAGACACATCTTTTCGGGGGACAACCCGTGGGATCTTGTTCCGTACGCTTCCTGATCACGGTATCACAGCAGTCTTGCCCGGTAAAGTCATCGATCAAAGTTCTTCGTATGTCGTTTTGTATCATGGAAACGAACTAAAAACGATCTACACCTTGCTAAGCAATGTTCGAGTGGCAAAGGGAGCATGGGTTCGTACGGGAGATGTGTTGGGGTATTCCACCGACGGATTGTTTCAACTGGAGCTCATGTATCTGAATGAATTTCGGGATCCGATGCATTTGTACATACACCAGATCGGGAACTTCGATATCACCTTCTACACCGAATGGGACGACGGAAATCTGCCCTTTTTTCCCTATTTTCGCCGAACAAAGAGCGGGACTTTCGCCCGCGAATGGTACAGCATCGCTGCTGATCCTCAAGTATTGCCCGAAGGTACGGTGGTCTATATCCCTGCTTTGCGTTCGACTCCATCCAACGGGATTTTCGTGGTAGAGGATATCGGATCGGCGATCAGAGGCAATCGAATCGATATCTACCTCCGCGATATCAATGAAGCCATGCAACGACGGTTCACCACTGAAGTCTTTCGGGTCGGCAAACTATAATCGATTCTTGCTCTACCCCTTTGGATTCTACCTCTTCGGATTTTGCGCGATATCCAAGACCACTTTTCCATCACGGATCTCAACCACTCGATCCGTTCGTTCTGCCACGCGGCGATCATGAGTTACAATCAAAAACGTTGTTTTCAGTCGCTCGTTAATCTCTCGCAAAAGCTGATACACCACCTGCGTTGTATCCGAATCCAGATTGCCCGTTGGTTCGTCCGCCAAAACAATGGTTGGTTCATTGATCAACGCTCTTGCTATGGCTGTTCTCTGTTGTTGTCCGCCAGACATCTTGGAAGCCAAATTGTTCTTTACCTTCGTCAAACCAACCAAATCCATCAGTTCGTCAGCCCGTTGCTCCACTTCTTTTGAAACCCGCGCATGGCGGATGCGCCATGGAATGAGCACATTTTCCCGAGCGGTGTATTCGGGAAGGAGATAGTGAAACTGGAAAATAAAACCCAATTCTTCGTTCCGAAGGGCGGCCAGTCCCTTATTGTTCAAGGTTTCTGTTTTCTTCCCATTAATCGTGAGGGACCCAGAACTCGGACGATCTAGCGTACCAATAATATTGAGCAACGTTGTCTTTCCACTCCCTGATTGTCCGATTAGGGAATTGAAGGAACCCTCTTCAAATGCAAGATCGACATCGTAGAGCACCTGGACTTGGGGTTCAGTCCCATAGAATTTGTTGATCTTTTCTAGGATTAAGACCTTTCGGTTTGATTTTTCATCCATTTCGAATGACCTCCACAGGACTCAGTTTGGAAGAACGCCGAGCAGGGAGCAAAGACGCGATTGTGGATGCGCTCACAGCGATCACTCCGGACAAGACGATAAATCCATAATTGATAAAAAAGGGCACTACAGCGCTCCCATCTGGGTTTTTGGCAAACAGAACAAAAGAAACAGACAGGAAAAGGCCCAACCCGACTCCAACAATTGCTCCAAAAATTCCAAGGAAAAACCCTTGGGAAAGAAAGACAAGACTGGTTTGCTTATCAGTCAACCCCATCGCTTTTAGGATCCCAATCTGTTTGGACTTCTGCAGCACGCTGACGATAAGGACACTGGCGATTCCCAAACAGACAGAAATGATCACAAAGACTTGGATAAACAAAGAAGAAATGGTTTGTCCATTCAGACCACTGAGAAGCTGCTCGTTCTGATCTTTCCAGTTTTCGATTCGCAATCCTTCTCTACCAACTGCCTCCTCCACAGATGCGGCAATATCATCCGCTTCAAAAACGGCTTGGATTTGCATATCGATGGAGGTAATCCCTTGCCCGAATCCATATAACGCCTGGGAGGTGCTTTGATTTGTCACGACCCAACTACGGTTCAGTGAAGACACCTTCAGATCGAAAAAACCGCTAACGCGAATCTCTCGCGCTGTTGGGATTAACCCGCCCAGAACAAAGATCTGAAGCCGTTCTCCCAATTGAATATTTAGGTCTTTCTGCAATTCTTTCCCTATGAGCACCTCATTCTCGCCCGAAGGCATCGTTCCCTCATAAATGGCCTCTTGAATCCCATAGATGGCATTCGCGGAAGGAAAGGACAACCCGCGAACCACAACATTGGCTCTTGCATTCCCTTTCCGGATGAATCCCCCAAAATCCGCAGCAGAGGTTAAGGCTGTAAGCGGCAAATTCATTCGTTCCAGCTCCGAGAGAATCATATCGCCATCACGAATCACTCCATCTTCTGAAGTGGATTTGATCGACACGTGAGGAGAACTCCCAATGGTTGTATTGATCAAAGAACTCTGCAAGCTTTGGATCAACAGACCAATAAAAATCTGAATCGCAACACCGATCGAAATCCCGAATATGATCAAAATGGTTTGACCTTTGTTTGACTTCATGAACCGTAAGGCAATCTGAATCGCCAAGCTCATGATTTTCCCTCCTTTGTTCCCCAATCCATAAGGTTCCTGATGTCATCGAAAGACTCCAACAGCTGATCGGCCCCAATCTCTTGCGCTTTGGAAGGATTCGCAGAAAAAGCCTTTCCTCCAACAACGATCCGGATCGGCGCTTGCAATGATTCCCGAATCGTTTGAATCATCTTCCGGGTCGCAACCATATGAATGGGATTTGTTACGCTGATTGAAACGAACTTGGGTCGGATGGACGGCAAAGCGGCCATCACTGCTTTCGTGGGAGTATTTGCTCCAACATGGATCGAATCAAACCCATGTAGCAGAAAGTAATCAGAAATGACACGAGCGCCGATATCATGGTATTCTTCCTCGGGACAAAGAACAACTACTTTTGGCTTGTCCGGTTCAGGGAATTTCTCTCGCGCCAAACGAACGACATGAGGATACAGAGCTTCAATGACCGTACGAATGGCAGAAGACAGCATGTGCTCGTTCCATATACACATAGCTTCCACTTCCGAGTTGCAGTCCCACCGATACAGAGGAGGCAGGAGAAAATCCTGGTAAAACCGGTAAAAAGAGAGTACATCCTCCGAACATTGGGTAAAGCGGTCCAAGGCATACAATACTGCCGATCCCTTATCTCCGTTCTTCAACAATTGATCAAAAACCTCATCAAATCCTTCACACTTTGAATGCATGGAATCAACTCCTTTCTTGACTAATAATCTATGCCTATTATAACAAATTATCGGAACGATAAAACCGTATGCTGATCTACACTTCGTCCCAAATGGGTTTCGAATCGAGTATGGTATAATCGAACCGGCAATAGAAGAAGCTGATGATGGGAGATATCCATATGACCCCCTACACAATTCGAGATGCTACCTATGAAGATAAAGCAGGAATTTTGGCCTTATCGAAACTCATTTGGGAAGGAGAGGACTACCTTCCTTCCGTGATCGATCTTTGGTTGGGGTCAGACCAACCCCTAATTGTTGCGGAAGAAACCCCTTCTGGAAGAATCATCGGACTTGACCGCGTGTCTATTTCTGGCAAACACGCTTTTTTTCAAGGCTTGAGAGTCCATCCCGAACGCGAAGGTCAAGGGATTGCAAAAGCGCTTGCGAAGGAAATCACGATCCGGGCTTTGAAAAAAGGAGGCTCAGTCTTTTGGGCAGGGGTTTGGCATGAAAACCATGCCAGTTTATCCCTCAGCAAACGAGTGGGGATGAGACCGATTGCAACTATGTATTTGCTGTCTTACCCTTTGGAGGAACGATCGGAAGAGAGTTCCGCATTCCCGCCCGAAGATTGGACACTTCGGCAATATCATCCTCAAGCCTACGATGAAACAAGCCGCCTCTTTCATGAAACGCTTCAGTATACGGCAGGAGCTATTCCTATGGGTTGGAGCTGTATTCCTGATCTTTTCAATGCTCATGATCGATGGATTTTAGAATCAAAAGAAGGATCGATCCTCTTAGGAATGGAAGATGACAACCAGCACCCCTCTTCGATTGTTCTGTCTCTCATGACAAAACCAGGTCCATGGACCCGATCATCTCTGAAGTATATCCAACAGATGGCTCGAGAAAACGGTTGGAGTTCCATCTACATACCTGTTCCCGTAGAACTGCGGGGTTGGGCGGAAGAACTGATTCAAATGGGCGCCCAAAGCTTGTTTGATGACATGCCTTGGGACGAATGCAAAGTCCATTATCTCAGAGGTCTTCCGGAAAGCAGAGATCAACAAATCGCAGCCTTTCAGCTCGGAAAAAAGGAGTTGACGAATTTCAGTCATACCGTTCACCGATGCCCGTATGGGTTCCCTCAGGTTGTTGAAAGCGAACCCCAGAAATCCGGCCAACCCTTTCCCACACTCTTTTATCTCACTTGTCCTCATCTGCGAAGGGAAATTGCGCACATGGAAGAACGGGGATTGGTCAGCCGTTGGGATGCCCTTATCTCCAATGATCCGGAATGGAAAGCTCGTATGGATAAAGCCCATAGCAACTATCAAATCTACCGGGACCGAAAAATTCTTTGCGCACTGTCTCTCAACGCAGACCAGAAAAAGGCGCTGCGTTCAGCTCTGTCCGGGAAGGGAATCGGGGGTATTGATCAACCGGGAGGAACCAAATGCCTCCATCTCCACCTGGCGACCTATTTGGGTGGCCTAAAAGACCCCATCGGATCGGAAACCTTTCATATCATGGTTCAGGAGAAAAAACCGATGTGCTGTTCAGATGCCGATTGCTCTTCGTTCTTCTTTATCCCGAACCCTCTCACTCAGAAATAAATGGGATCCATTGCAAAACCTGTATAACCGGTTTCTCAGATTCGATCTCTGAAAAGGATGCGATCGGAACGTATGATCAACACCTACAATGAAAGCCATCTTCACTATACGCTCAAGCAGAAATTTGCCCCTCCCTATGCTCAGATGGAAGCGCAGATCGGTCCTTATATTGTTGATGTTGTATATGGCGACCGGATTGTGGAGATCCAAACCCAAAACCTTCGCTCGGCCCAAAAAAAGCTTCTCTATCTCCTCGATCGGTATTGGGTAAAGATCGTACATCCCATTATTACAGCGAAGTGGCTTTGCCTCCTTGATCCGCAAGACACTCTAATTTCCCGGAGGAAATCTCCCAAAAAAGGGACATGTTTCGATCTCTTCCATGAAATCATCTACTTTCCCAATACCTTTCTCAACCATGCTCGGTTTTCAATGGAAATCGCAATGGTGCAAGTAGAAGAAATCCGGAGGGATGATGGAAAAGGCAGCCATCGGAGAAAAGGGATCAGCATTCTCGATCGGAAATGCCTAAAAATTGAACAGACCTTTCCCCTCTACGACAATGAGGATATCTTTCGCTTAATCGCGCCCCATCTTGCTCAACAATTCACCACCCAAGAGATGAGTCTCCAAATGGGGATCCCTTCCCAATTGTCTCAAAAAATCGCGTGGTGGTTGCGAACGAACGATTGGGTGCGGTGCATAGGAAAAAAAGGCAGATATCACTTATATCAAACCAACATCCCTCATGGGCCGACTGTTCAATGAGAATCGCACGAATAGACATCCGGAATGGCCAAAATATCAGAGATATGGGCCATTATCCGCTCCATCTCGGAATTTCCCATGCGAACGGAAAGAGTGACCTTGTCGGATTCCACCTCATAATAAATACTACTGGTGGATACTTTGTGTCTGAGCAATTGAGCAAAGACCTGGGAGAATGATTCCGGGTTATTCTTCATTTCCAGCAATAGCGTATTTTTGCTCTTTTTGGAAAACAGGACTTCAACATTGCGAATCAGACTTAAGGTAAGCATGACCAATCCGGTTATACCCGCGGCTAAAATGAACTCTCCCAATCCACAAGCCATTCCGATAGCCGCTGCAGTCCATAGAGTTGCAGCGGTCGTAAGACCCGTAACATGAAACCCCCGTTTGAGAATCGTCCCTGCCCCCAAAAAACCGATCCCTGTTAAGATTTGGGCTGAGATACGCCCAGGATCTCCTCCAAACCCTTCCCCGAACGAATACACAGAAAGAATCGTAAACAAACACGAGCCTAGGCTTATCAAGGCAAAGGTACGAATCCCTGCCGGTCGCTGCATCTTCTCTCGATTCATACCAATCAACATACCGGCAATCCAGGCGCCGATAACTCGGAGTACGATCGATAACCACAGATTTCCGTCCCATCCCATCCCAATGCTTTCCAAACCCATCCCCCTCTCGAAAATCTCTTCATGATAGAAGATTATAGTCTCTTTTTTCGGATAATGCAACTCCATCCCTTTTTGTGATATAATTGGTTCTTGTACCGAACTATATCGAAATGGAGGATTGTATGATCCGGAAATTCATCTCGTATTATCGCCCCCATAAATGGCTGTTTTTGGCCGATATCTCCTGTGCTTTGGGTATGGCCATCATCGATCTCATCTTTCCCCAAATCACCAGACAAGCTTTGGACGTATACTTGCCCGAATCCCGAATGGATACGTTGGCTCTGGCCGTTGGGATTCTGGCGATCCTGTTCATTCTTCGCGCGTTTTTCAATTACTTTGTTGACTATTGGGGCCATGTGCTGGGGGCCCGGATCGAATTTGGGATTCGCAAAGACCTGTTTGCTCACATCCAAACCCTCTCTTTCAGCTATTTTGACAAAGTCCGTACTGGCAAGATCATGTCTCGGATTGTAAATGATTTGCGGGAGATCACAGAACTGGCCCACCATGGTCCCGAAGACCTCTTTCTTTCGACAGTTACCATCATCGGCGCGTTTTTCATTCTGATCAACATCAATATCATCCTGACTTCCGTTCTCTTTTCCTTTATCCCGGTCATCTTAGTATTTGGAATCAGGAAACGGAAAAAAATGAGTACCGCTTTTATGGAGGAGCGAAAAAAAATCGCTGATGTGAATGCTCAGGTTGAAAATTCCATATCAGGAATCCGAGTGTCCAAGTCATTCACCAGTGAAGAACATGAAATGGATAAATTCAAGGAAGGAAACCTCGCCTTTCTGAACTCCCGAAGAAACGCTTTTAAAGTAATGGCTGAGCTCACTTCAGGAATCAACCTGATGACCAATATCCTGAAAGTTGGCCTGCTCGGATTGGGTGGATGGTTTTTGTATGAAGGTTGGATTTCCTTGGGAGCGTTGGTTGCCTATTTTCTCTATATCGAATTGTTCATGCAACCCATCCGAAGGCTCATGCAATTCGCTCAGCAATTCGAGTCAGGGATGGCTGGTTTCAAACGGTTCTTGGAAGTCATGCGGATTACTCCCGAAGTTCACGATACAGAGGATGCGATAGAGATCTCCCATGTTCAGGGCCATGTCCGGTTTGAAAATGTCAGTTTTTCCTACTTATCCAAAGAAGGGGAAGAAGTTCTCAAGAACATCCATTTAGAAATCCCTCCGGGAAAAACACTCGCGCTTGTGGGTCCTTCGGGGGGAGGAAAGACAACTCTTTGCCATCTGATCCCACGATTCTACGATGTAACCCATGGGCGAATCTTGATTGATGGAGTGGATATCCGAGGCATCAAAATGAAATCTCTTCGAAAACAGATCGGCATCGTCCAACAAGACGTCTTTCTCTTTGCCGGGACGATCCGCGACAATATCGCCTATGGAAATCCCGAGGCAAGTGAGGAGATGATCATTCAAGCCGCGATCAATGCGAATATCCATGACTTCATCCTCTCTTTGGAAAAGGGCTATGACAGCTATGTGGGGGAGCGAGGCGTGATGCTTTCTGGGGGCCAAAAACAAAGAATCTCGATCGCTCGAGTCTTTTTGAAAAATCCACCGATTCTAATCCTCGACGAAGCAACCTCATCACTGGACAACGAGACCGAAGGTAAGATCCAGCAATCTCTGGAAGATCTTTCGAAAGGAAGGACTTCTTTGGTGATCGCCCATAGGCTTTCCACAATCAAACATGCCGATGAGATCGCTGTCATCACCAAAGATGGGATTGTCGAACAAGGAGGGCATAACGAACTGATCCATGCCAATGGACACTACGCGAAGCTCTATAGGGCCCAGTTCAAAGGCTATATACCCGATGAGCCCTTGCCGGTTCGGTAAAGAGCCCGTCTTAGATAGAAGAGGCAAAGACCGCTTGGTTCCTGCCTCTTTGCTTGGCCATGTACATGCGTTTGTCGGACAAATCGATCAGGTTGTCGACACTATAGGTTGAATAAGCCAAGTCTTCCAATTCTGCAATCCCGCAACTGAAGGTAAGTTGAATCGGGATCTCTTTGTAGTAGAAGGTATGGGAACGGACATCCTGAAGAATGCGCTGTACCATTTTCATCGCTTCTCTCCCTTTGCATTCTTCAAAGACGATCAAGAACTCCTCCCCTCCATACCGAGCCAAAAGATCATACTTTCGGACCCTGGATTGAAGAAAGGTTGCAAACTCTTTGAGAATATGGTCTCCTGCAAGATGCCCAATCGTATCATTTACGTTTTTAAAGAAATCCAAATCGATGATCGCAACACTCAGGTTTCGCTTCTTCCTCAAGTGCTTTTCAATGAGCTCTTCCAAGCGCTCAAACAGGTGTCGTCTGTTGATCAAACCGGTTAACGAATCTCGGATCGACATCTCTCGAAGCGCTTCTTCCGCTTTTTTCCGGTCCGTGATATCTCGCGCTGCGCAGATAATGCCATTGACATTCCCCTCCACATCGTGTAAAGGGGAGATAATCAGATTGAACCATTCTCTTCCGGTTAGCGTGTCAATATAATAGTCTGTGGTTGTGGATACGCCCGTATCCAATACCTTTCGAAGTTCTCCCACACATTGCGTTACGGAAGGTGGAAGGCCCACTTCCAAAAAAGTCTTCCCAATGAACTGTTCGGGAGCGATATAGAGCCGCGCGGATTGAGGGAGAAGGTATTCTTTAAACACTAGGTCTTGATCCAGAACAAAGATGATATCATCCATGCTTCGAACCAGGATTTTGAGCCGTTCCTGGTCTTCCACAAGCCGTTTTTGGATCTCCTTCATCGGACGAATGTCCAGGGCGGTGATTACGATCTGCTCCGTCCCTTGCCAATCGCTCCGAATCGAAAGACCATTACACAGGGTAGGGACTTCTGAACCATCCTTATGGATGTGAGGTTGCTCATAGGAAGGAAGGAAGCCGTGATCGATGATTTCTTGTATCACGGATTGAAAAACAGAGGGATCTTGCCTACAACAAACCCGGGAATAATCGGTCCCGATCAACTCATCAACAGTGTATCCCAATGTTTTCGCAAAATAGGGATTTACATATTCAATCGTTCCTCTTCGGTCCATCATTACCAATCCAACATTGATAATTTCAATGGTCCTTTTAAACCGGAATAATTCCTCATCCGCTTGACGGATATGAGAAATGTCCACATGAATCCCAGATGCTCGGATCGGTTTCTGATCTCCGTTCTTCTCAAAAACCTTTCCTCGACTTGAAATCCATTTCCAAGAACCGTCTTTGCACCTCATCCGATAGGTCTCTTCAAAAGGACGGTCATTAGTAATAGCATCGAGTATCTTCGGGATGATTCCTTTTTGATCGTCAGGATGCACAAGCTGAATCCACGAATCATATAAAGAAGGAAACTCATTCGGTTTATATCCCAACATGGCATAGTGGTTGTCGCTAAATATAAACGAATCCTCTTCCAAATTCCATTCCCAAAAGCCTATCCCCGCAATATCCAAAGCGCGTTGGAAATGAAGCAACTGCTTCTTTAATTCAAGATATTCGGTATTGGTGATCTCCTGACTCATATCAGCCTCTGGCCTCGTTCTTCAATCCCGTACTGGATTGGTTTTGGTAATTATACCACAAAACCAACTTTTGGGTTACATCTTTGCCATATTTAATCTTGTGCTGCTGTCGCAAAGGGCCCATAGGGCTTTTGAAATTGAAAGAAGGAATTTCCAACCGTATTGGCAAATGATGAAACAGGAGGTCCAGGATCTATTCCATACCTCTTATCACGAGGGGTTCTTTTTCTTCAAAACCACCGTTTTATGTCCAGTTTCCGAAAAAGGAATCAAGATTGTTCCGTTGGGTTGATCCGAGATCAAATCTGAGTTTCCCTCAAAGGAAACGTGTACCGGATCCCCTACAACAAAGAGCGCGATCGACGAGTCCTTGTACCCATACAGACGGAGAGTCACTTGATCTTTGCCTTCTATGGTTTCAAGAAGCTTGGGTTGTTTTTTTGATGTTCCGCGGGGAAGGGGGTTGGGGATGACATCAACAGAAAACCCCGTCTGATGGTAGGTGATGTTTGTCGGTCCTTGGATTCTCTTTTGGATCAAAGAACCCTCTTGACCTTGCGGAAACGTGGAGCCGAGGAAAAAAGGACGTGGGTGTACAACAAGGTCGAAGGGTTCGGAAATCTGACCATCAATCTGAATCTGAGTCGTACTGCTCTCTCTCTTGTAACGAATATGGATTTGGTTGGGACCCACCTGAAGGTTCTTGACAGTAAGACGATCCCACTGTAATGGAAACTGGGGTGTGAATCCTACGCTTTTGAGAAGCGCATTTCTTTGAATTCCGAGCATACCAGAAAGAATGGCCCAGATCACAGGGCCCAGAGAAAAGAGCTGATGGGGGACAGCAGTTGTAACTGCAGCGAACCGATCACCAGAAAAAAGCTCGGGCATATGGGTGCTGTTTTCATGGAAAAACGCCTGGACCGCCGCGTGGATGATTGAAAAACCCAAAGAATGATCTCCTAAGTCATATGCAGCCCGTGAGAAGAATCCGTTGAAGAAGTACCACACTGAGCCAAAATTGTAATGAATGGGATCGTATTCCGGCCCTTCTTCAATCGAACGAACGCCCCAAGGAACCCACAAGCTGGACTCTTTCGCCAATTTCAGAAACCGTTTGGCGCGGTCTTTGTCTAAAAGACCGAAGCTTATTGGGAAAAAGGCCATTGCCATTAAAAGGGGGAGCTGTTTTTGATCCGGCATGATGGAAAGGCAATACCGGCTTCCTTCTTCCCACCAAAAACCTTCCATCGAACGGCATACCTTTTCGTGTCGTTGATGCAAAAGATCGGCTTTCTCGACGAAAGTGAGACTTCGGTACATCTGGGAAAGTTGAGCAAGGGCAGCAGCCCAAATGCTATTGGTATAGATGTCGTATTTTGGTTTCCGATGCGGGCCGATTTCGAGAGCCCCCAAACCCGCTTTTTGGTTCAAAATCATTCCCGTTTCCTCTTCGCTCATGTTGTCGCAAAACGTAAGAGCTTTTTCAATGACCGCTTCCAATTCTGAAAGGATCGAACTGTCACCGCTTTCCACGACATAGAATGCCAAAGCCAGAAGATAGTACGCAGTCGTATCCGCGTGAAGATACGCGAATCCGGAGTAACGGCCGAACCAATCAATCAAAGGAGCCGATTGGGAAATTTCGTGAGGAATTCTCCCATCTTCTTTTTGAAATCCCGCGAAAAAGAGCAAGCTGGTACGGATGGTGGCAAAATCATTGTAACCGACCATCCCGAGCGCATTCATGGACATATCCCCAGCAAAATACCAATCGAATCCTGGCCGGGTCGATCGCCCAGAAGGACCAATCCCAGCTACCAACCCTTTCCCCAGTAGAGGATTGTCCACCTCTCCCTTGTGCAAAGAAAGCTTAGCCCACGAAAAGAACCGATTCAGTTCTCCATTCGGAGTTTCCAGTTGAACCGTACGGGCCAGATACTCTTCGTAATATGCTTTTGCCCGCTCAAAGGAACTCTCAAATAAAGATTCTTCGATCACAGACTGTTCTAGACACTCCTGGTGATGCCCCATAAAACCCCACACGCATACCGTCTTCTGATGATTTCCGGAAGAGAGATTGACGATCATGCGGTACGATTCGTCGGAAAAGGCGTGATCGCCCATTTTCGAGTCGAGAAGAGCCCCCTCCATCCGGATCAGCCCGGAGTAGGAACGAGTGGGTTCGGCAAGAATGAACCCTTGAGCCTCCTCAACCCAGTAGCAATCTTGGCCTCCGATTGATCCAGGCCACATGAGATTAAGCGCAGGGAGAAACGAGAAACCGATTTGAACAGGAGTGCTGGAATCGATTCGGTATCGGATGAAACACCCGGGAGATTCGATCGGAGTGAAGATCTCCTTCTCGATTGTAAACAAAGGATGGGCTATGTGGATCATCGTGGCATGAGGGAAAATCTCCACAAGATGCGCGTAATCATCCAACTCAAGCCGAATCTTTTTTTCCGGCAACACCAGCGTTTCCCGGAAATCGCTGATCAGTTTCATCGGGTAAGACCAGACTTCCAATCCCTTTCCATGGTACCCCATGGCGCACGCTTTTTTTCCCGCGCTCTCCAGATACAAGCCTTTTACAGCTGGGCTGGTCCAAACCATGGTCATCACCTCATTCCTTGCTTTCAGATTTATTTGACCAAACATGGCGGTACCGATCCAGACTTCCTTCCAGTTCTCGTTCAATCCAAACCGACAAAGTCAAGATTTCATAGGGCGCAAGCGTATGGTTTACACAACCCTTCTCAGTATGGAGGTCTTTGATTGGACTGCCAAAAGGAGTCGCTATGGACGCTCGTAGGATCGGAAATGGAAACTCCAGGGAAAAAGACTCGGGAGCGCCGAATTGGTTCCAGACCCGAATCACGATCCGATCATCCCGCCAATAGGCAGAAGCGAGAAAGATGGTTCCTTTCAAGCGGAACGGGCGGAGCGGTTCCAAACTTCCGTGTCCGGACGCGCGAATCCATCGTAAAGGGCGGTTATACTCCTGAGCCATTCGTTCCGGTTGCTCTTTTGCTCCCAGTAACGCCAACCCATACGGAATGGTCACTTTTCTCAGCCAATTCTTTCCATCCCAGGGGTCATAGAGGAAAAGACTGGCTCGAAATCCGTTGTTTTCCCGAAAAAACCCTTGAGTACCCCTTCCCAAAAAACACATAGAGGAAGAAGGATACATCGCCTGAGCATATCGGAGACCGGTAAAGGGATTCTCAATCGGTTCGGAAAACTTCTCCGAGGTCATCCAATCTCCCTTTGGATATTTTCGATTGGCGTGCAATTCAGGCCATCCTTCTTCCTGTCCAAATGGATAGTCGCTTCGGATCATCCGAAGAGGTTCAGAGCTTTCCAACTGACAAAAAAGCGCCCCTCTGTATCCCGGAAGAGGATCTTCGGGGGCGTCCACAGAACACTCCATTTGAATCCAGGGGGATAGGGAATCAAAAACCATCGATAGGGAGCAATCGTATCGGTCGACCCTGATTCTCCCTCGAAAGGTTACCCTGCTTCTCGACTCCTGTTCATATTCCAAAGCCCGAATGATTTCTGG
>CAZOJQ010000022.1:0-45546 GCA_964580185.1 uncultured Thermotogaceae bacterium | reverse complement strand
CAGTCTGTCAACACTTCACGATCATTGCGGGTATCAGAAAAGCCTGCCTTGACCCTCCCAAAAAGAACATGGCTTTCTTGGAGAAGGGAATTTTGAGAAAAATAGATCCCATATTCTTGGGATTGCAGGGAGAAAGGCCGATAATGGAACAGAAAAGCAGGTTGAAAGGTGGTTGGAGGTTCTTGTTTCCGTAGGGTTTTAACCAAAAACTCACTTAGTAGCGCAGCTTCGGTTCTAGCTTGGAACACTCTTCGCGGTCCTGAAAGACTTCGGATTTCCTGCTCGAACGAATCCTCCATCTTTCCACTGATTCTTCGGGCAAAACTCGCAAAAGGGTTCTTTACCTGCAAGGTGTATCCCTCCCAATTGTCAATGTTTAAATTGGTACCGATGAAACCGGTTCAACAACTGGCCACATGTAAAACCTAATGAAATGCATACGATACCGATCAACCAATTCCCTACCCCGTCAAGATTTCCTTTTATCATCCAAAGGAGCACTAAAGAGCCGATAACCATTCCGGTGAGAAAACTGTAGGTTCCATTTTGGAAGCGATGGAGAAATTTTTGGATCACCACAGCGCTTGCCCAAATCCCCATACAAGCTCCCGCAGCAATGATCAAAACGGGAAAAAACTGAAAAGTTGCTACTGAATCTACAACCAGGGGATACAATCCGAGGATCACAAGGAGCATTGAACCAGATACTCCGGGTACTAGCATTGTCGCCGCAGCAACAACCCCACCAAAAAACAGGAGCACACCCTCCTGGATCGAGCTTTCAGATCCAACGGACGGCACGGATTCATGGAGTGCTGGATTTACGGGAGCGACCTTAAGGAAAGAAACCAACACAACCATGAGAAACCCCAATCCTATCCACATCCATGTTTGCGCTTTTTTTCTGTCAAGTTGCTTCCAAAGCGGGGTCAGGGAGCCCAAAATGAGTCCAAAGAAGAACAAATAGACCCAGGCAGTTGAAATAGATAACAGATATCCCATAAGCTTAGCCATGCCAAGGATCCCAATAAGGGCGCCCAGAATAAGAAGGATAATCCGAGAAAGACTGCTCTGGTCTAGTCCAAACATCCGTTTTTTTAGAGAAAAAGACGATATCGCCTCAGTCAAAAAAGGATGAACGCCTAGGATAAGGAGGAAAGTACCTCCGCTGATTCCAGGAACAACATTCGCCACACCAACAAAAAATCCAGCGAGAAGAAAAGGCGTCATTCGTACACGATTTCATGGGTGATAACGGTTGCTTTCCTCAACATTGCTTGAACAGAGCAATACTTTTCTGTAGAAAGAGCAACTGCTTTTTCAATTTTCTCAGTGGGTGGATCTTGGGGGAAACGGAAAAAATACTGTACATGGATCGAGTCATAGATTTTTGGATGGTCTATGGAAGATGAATGGCGAATTTCGATGCGAAAATTGTAAGGCCCAACTTTCATCTTCTCAAGAATGGAAACTACATCCATACCTGTACATCCACTCAACCCGACAAGAAGCAATTCCTTAGGGCGGGGTCCCTGATCATTGCCACCTGAATCAATTCCTGTATCCATGATCACTTCTTGACCCGATGGTGCGATACACCGAAAGGTCATATTTCCTTCCCAATGAGTCACTAGATCCATTTCCTCCTCCTCCTTTTCTGGCTATGTGTGATTAGTCCTTACGCCTTCTTGATTGATTATTTCTGTCAATACTTCAACCAGATGATCCTTTTGGATGATCTCAAGCTTTGTATCTTGTAGAGATTGAATTTGATCCTTGGATAGAACTGGTGTATATACTTTACAGAAATTGAGACGCTCCAGTTCTCGAATTCTCTTGATCGGATTGGCAACCCTCCGAATTTTTCCATCCAATCCGACTTCCCCAAAAAAAGCAACGCGTTTAGGCAATGATTGATCGACAAAAGAGGAATAGATTGATACAGCCAATCCTAACTCGATCGCCGGATCGTCGATTCGTAATCCTCCCAGTAAGTTGACATATACGTCATTAAGCTCAACGGGAATGTTCAATCGTTTGCTAAGCACCGCGCACATTAATGACAAGCGTTCCATGTCAATTCCTTTGGAGACCCTTTTCGGAACGCTGTATGGGGATTTCGTAACCAGACTTTGTAACTCAACAACGAGTGGTGTCGTTCCTTCCAGCGCTACCACGATGGTATTTCCAGGATACGTGGAATTGGAATCGTAAAACCGTTCCGATGGATCGACCACTTCTTGTAACCCTGTTTCACGCATTTCAAAAACGCCAATTTCATTGGTTGGACCGAATCGGTTCTTCATGCTTCGCAGGATCCGCAAGTCCGTCGAAGCCTCACCTTCGAAATAGAGAACGACATCAACCAAGTGTTCGACCATTTTGGGGCCAGCAATTTGCCCTGTTTTTGTTATATGAGCGACTAAGAAAATGGGAATCTGGTGTTTTTTGGCAAAAGAGGTAGCAATTCCTACGGATTCCCGCAACTGAACTGCGCCGCCAGGGAGCCCTGGGGCGCTGGAAGCTCTCATCGTTTGAATTGAATCAATAACAACGAGCCATGGGTTTGACTTAACTTGATCAGTAGCTTGGAGGATCGATTCCAAGCCTTGCTCAAGATGGCTCGAGGAAAAAAGATACATACCCGATGGGTCTTTCCCATGAACTCGAGAAGCTCTCATTCTGATTTGATCCATTGATTCTTCTCCGCTGAGATAAAAAGAAAGACCTGTTGAAAGCGCGATCTGCGTCATCAAGGTGCTCTTTCCAACACCGGGATCCCCACCGATCAATATGACGGATCCCGGAACGATGCCTCCCCCAAGGATTCGATCTACCCAATGGTATCCGCTGGGTATCCGTTTACACCGGTCAGTTGGGATTTGAGACATAGCAATCCACCCTGTATCAGAACTCGTGTCCGATAGGAGCTCGTTTGACACGTTAACTTCGCGAAAGGTATTCCAGTTCGCGCATCCGGGACATTTTCCAAACCACTTGATTGACTCAAATCCACATGCATCGCATACGAAACTCTTTTTTTGCTTCGAACTCACTTCACACTCGCGAGGGCTTTTCCAGATTTGTTCATTCGTTTGCGAGGCGCGCTTTTTTTGAAAACAATCTCACCTTTTTGGTTTGAAGAAATGACGACACGATCCAAACTCTGGAATCTTTTCTGAAGAATGGCCTCTGAAAGGGGATCTTCTACGAGTTTTTGAATGACTCGTTTCAAAGGCCTTGCACCATAGATTGGATCAAATCCTTTTTCCATTAAGAGTTCTTTTGCATTTTTGGTCAGGGAAAGCGTCATGTTTTTCTCTTTTACTCTTTGCCCTAATTGGCTGATGAGGATATTTACAATCGCTCTCATATGGTCTCGGGTAAGTTGGTGAAAAACAATGGTTTCGTCCAAACGATTCAAGAACTCAGGGCGAAAAGTCTTTTTAACCTCTTCCATCACTGTGGTCTTCATATCGCGATAGCTGCCATCGTCAGAATGATCGATCCCAAAACCCATTGTGTGTTTTGACTTACTGATGATCTCTCCACCGATATTACTGGTCATAATCAGGATAGAGTTTCTGAAGTCCACAATTCGACCTTGGGAATCCGTCAGTCGTCCGTCATCCATGATCTGAAGAAGAATATTGAAGGTATCAGGGTGCGCTTTTTCAATCTCGTCGAGTAGAATGGCCGAAAAAGGTCTTCTTCGAACCGCTTCGGTTAATGTGCCTCCTTCTTCGTACCCAACATACCCAGGAGGAGCCCCAATAAGACGGGAAACAGCGAACCGTTCCATATACTCAGACATATCGAATCGGAGCAATGCCTTTTCATCACCGAAGAGATATTCGGCAAGGGTTTTGGCCAATTCCGTTTTTCCGACTCCCGTTGGACCCAAAAATAGAAAGGATCCAACCGGTCTTTTCGGATCTTTCAACCCGCTTCTTGCTCTACGGATCGAACGAGCGATTGCTTCGATCGGTTCATTTTGGCCGACCACTCGAACATGCAAAGCTTCCTCCAATCGAAGCAATTTCGCCATTTCATCTTGGGCTACACGAGTTAAGGGGATCCCCGTCCAACTGGAAATTACTTTTGCCACATCGTCCATCCCCACCGTTTCGACACGCGAATCAGCTTCGATTTTCCAGGCTTGGTATTTCTGGTTGTATTGAAGGGTTTTTTCCCTTTCTTCTTCCTGCATTTGTTTCGCGCTGAGAAAGTCTTGTTGTTGAGCAGCAATCTTTCTTTTATTTCGAAGCATCTGGAGATTTTCAGCATCCGACTTGAGTTCTTGAGGAACCGTAACAGCCATGAGCCGCTTTCGGGCTCCTGCTTCGTCAATAACATCGATCGCCATGTCTGGAAGAAAATGATCGGTGATGTAGGCTTTTGAAAGCTTTACCGCGTCTTCTAGAGCTTCATTGGTGTATTGAACCTTATGGTGTAATTCATATTTCTCTTTAAGCCCTTGTAAGATGTCCAATGTTTCTTTAGTCGTGGGTTCTTGGATATAAATCTTCTGAAAGCGTCGTTCTAATGCAGCGTCTTTCTCGATATACTTCCGATATTCGTCCGGAGTCGTTGCGCCAATACATCGAATATCCCCATTTGCCAAAGAAGGTTTCAGTATATTCGAAGCGTCTACTGCTCCCTCTGCAGCACCCGCGCCAACGATCGTATGGAGTTCATCGATAAACAAGATGATATTGGGGTCTTTTTTGACAATCTGGATCATCTTTTTAATCCTTTTCTCAAACTCACCCCTATACTTGGTTCCTGCGACAAGAGAAGCAATGTCTAAAGAGAATACAACCTTGTTTTTGAGCATTTCTGGCACTTCTTCTCGAACAATCCGCTCAACAAGCCCTTCCACAATCGCGGTTTTTCCCACTCCGGGTTCTCCCATCAAAACCGGATTGTTTTTCTTCCGGCGAACCAAGACTTGCATCATCCGTTCGATCTCTGTGTTCCTTCCAATTACTGGATCTAAAGCTCCTTTTTTTGCGAGTTCGTTCAAACTTTCCCCATAATTTTCTAATTGCTTGATCAAAGCTGCTGTTTGGTTCGGTGAGGTTGCTTTTTCGTTTCCAGTGTCCGGATTCAAACGAGACATCAATTCACGAGCGACAGTAGTCGAATCAACATTGAGCGATTGAAGGGCGCGAACAATGCCATTTTGTCCATCCCGAAGAGCAGCAAGGAAAATGTGCTCCATAGCAATATGAGATTGGCCAAACATCTTCGCTTCTTCAATGGAAAGCTCCAAAATTCTTCTCATGGAATCCGATACTGTTGGGGACATGGCTAGAATATTCCTCATGCCTCGACCCAAAGTCTGGATCACGGAATTCCGGACGGTTGTATATTCAATTCCATATTGCCCATGGATGATCTCTGTCACCATATTGTTTGGGTCTTTTAAAACAGCCAGCAAAAAATGTTCGGGATCAATTTTGGAATGACCCAACGCTTCTGCTTCCCGCTGAGAATTGAGAAAAGTTTCTGCAGCTTTATTCGTAAATTTGTCAAAAAACATGATCAAATCACCTCCAGAAAACCACGCAATCGTAGATCATTTGTTTAGTATTAGCATTTGTGACGCAAAGAGGGAAATGAGAATTCACATTATCCAGCAGTATTATACCATGCAGGACGATTCCGTAGTGTGAAAATGGTTCGATCATGAGTTTGTGTCATGAACGGAAGAATCGAAGATGGTCAACTGTTGACTTGAGATATTTTTCCTCGTTTGCGCGCTTTTTTTAACTTGTTCGAGCTCTCCTTCGCCCAAAACGCGAACTCTTTTTTTTAGATGGTTTTCTCGGGTGATTGCATCCAAAACTTCCGCAGCTCTTTCCACTACATGAGAAGGCAATCCAGCGATTTTCGCAACTTCGATCCCATAACTCTTATCGGAAATCCCAGGTTCTACCTGGTGAAGGAAGATCACTTCTCCTTGTTCCTCAAGAACTTTAACCCGCATATTGACAATCCCCGGATAGACCGTAGCCAGTTCTGTCAACTCGTTATAATGGGTTGCAAACAAGCAAAAAGGGGAAAGGATCGAATGAAGGTATTCGGATACAGCCCAAGCGATACTGATTCCGTCATACGTACTGGTGCCTCTGCCTACTTCGTCTAGTAACACAAGAGATTTCTCTGTCGCATGATGCAAAATTGCAGCTGTTTCGTTCATCTCCACCAAAAAAGTGGACTTTCCGGATGCGATGTCGTCCCGAGCGCCAATCCGCGAAAAAACTCGGTCGACAATTGGTAGTATGGCTTTTTGAGCAGGGACAAAACTTCCTATTTGTGCCATTACGCAAATCAGAGCAGATTGGCGAAGAAATGTCGATTTTCCTGACATATTGGGACCAGTAAGGATCACAAACCGTTCTTTTCCGCACAGTTCGAGATTATTGGGATGGAAGTGCTCTTCTTCATTTTCCAACACAGGGTGGCGCCCTTGTAGGATTTCGATTTTAGGGGTCTGAGTGAATATGGGTCGGCAGTAACCAAACTGCAGTGCGGATCGAGCTAAAGATTGAAGAACGTCAATTGTGGCTAAGGCTGTGCTTAGCAGACTCAAAGATTCGCGATATCTTGTGATTTCTGATACAACTTTCTCAATGGCGGAATGCTCCAAGCGCGAAACCCATTCGCGTGCATGGGAAATTTTCTCTTCCAATTCTTGAAGGTTTTTCGTGGTATATCGTTCGTTTGAAACCAAAGTTTGCTTTCGAATGTAATCATCCGGTACTTTTGGGGTCTGAGCTTTTGATACTTCAATATAAAATCCATAAACGTTGTTATGTCCGATCTTCAAAGAAGAGATTTTGGTTCGGGCGCGTTCTGCAGATTCCAAGGAACGGAGTCGTTCATCGGTTTTGTTCATAAGGTCCCGATATTCGTCTAAATCATGGTCAAACCCAATTTCAATGGTTTTCCCGTCCCCCAAATGACCTGAAGGGTCTTTCTGTACAGCGATTTGGAGATATTGAGATAGCTTGGGTAACGGATCGAGTCCAGAGATGAGAGAATGGTACAAAGACGAAGTCGTGGGATTGTAATCAAAAAGCGATTGGACTACATCCTGGATGGTAGGAATCTGAGACAAGGTTTTTTGCAGAGAGACTATGTCTTTTACGGACGATTTATGCAATTGCAATCGGACATTGATCCGGGCAAGGTCATAGGTTTCCTCCAGAGCCAAACATATTGTGTCCAACTCTTGGGGATTCTCAAGAAATGCTTGAACGAGGTCTTGCCTCTCCTGGATTCCTCCAAGATCCCGAATCGGCGCGTGGATCCAACTTCGAAGAAGCCGGGCTCCTGCTGCAGTTTTACACCGATTTAGGTGTTGAAACAGGTTTCTGCTTTTCCCATTGCCTCTTTTTTGAGGGAAAAGGTCAAGGTTTTCTTGAGTCGCAGCATCAATCCCCATAAACTCATCGGAATGAATCAGTTTAGGAGGAGTAATCGTCGTATTGAGACTCAGTTTTTGGTAATCCATATACTTTATGGTTGCAGCTAGTGCAATCAAAGCTTCGTTGGGATACTCCAAGAAATCAGTGTTGTGTAAACGGCTTCCCGGGGTAGAACATGCTTCTCGCACCTCTTCAGAGGCTTTGGAGGGATTGAAGTACCAAGTCGGTAGGAGTTCGATAAACAATTCGGGTAAAACCTTCAATAGGTGTTCTTTGCGATATTCCCATTCTGTTCCTTCTGACAAAAGGACTTGAGAAGGATGATATTGGCAAAGCCGATCGATCACTTCTTCCCAAGTTTCATGGATATAGACCATCCCATGATTCTGAGAAATATCAAGAAACAAGATTGAAAAGCGTGTATCTTCGACAATGCATGCCAGAAAAGAAGCGTCTCCTTGTTCAAGCAACCCTTCTTCAATTACTGTCCCTGGTGTGACAACTCGTGTTACGTCTCTTTTCACGATACCCTTTGCTTGCGCAGGATCTTCAATCTGGTCACAAATCGCCACTTTATATCCTGCGGAGATCAGTTTTTTCAAGTACGGGTCTAGAGCATGATAGGGAATTCCGGCCATTGGGATGGAATTCCTTGAGGTGAGTACCAATTGAAGCGTTCTAGATAGGATCTTTGCGTCTTCGAGAAATCCTTCGTAAAAGTCTCCAAGGCGAAAAAGAAGGATACTGTCTGGATACCGCGCTTTAATCTCATGATACTGGCGCATCATGGGTGTCAGTTTCAAACAGCCACCCCTTCCAAAATGCTTCCATACAAAGGTCCAGCCGTTATCTTATCGATTCGTACAAGCACGGTTTTCCCCACATCATCAAGTGTAGCTGGAAAAATGACAATTTTGTTTTGATTGGTTCTTCCATAATACAAATCGCTTTCAGGTTTGATCGGTGATTCGACTATTACCTCAACAGACGCGCCCAAAAAAGACGTGTTGATCTCAGCGTTGATGGATTTTTGAAGTTCCAGCAGATAACGGAGCCTTCGGTTTTTTTCGCATTCCGATACATCGTCCAAATACTTTGTTGCAGCTACGGTTCCAGGGCGGGGAGAAAACATTGCTAGATTCAATCGTTCGAACCGCGCTTCTCGAATTAGAGAAACAGTTTCTTCAAAATCGGAATCGGTTTCCGTGGGGAATCCGACAATTACATCGCTACTAATCGATGCATCCGGTATATGATCGCGAATTGACTTAAGGAGATCAAGGTACTCCAAACGAGAGTAGCGTCGATTCATCTTTCTCAAAATCGAATCGCTACCTGATTGAACAGGCAAGTGAATCGAACGAGCGATTTTCGGGATAGAAGCAATGGTATCGATTAACTCTGAACTAAAGTCGCTCGGATACGACGTCATAAACCAAAAGCGTTCAATCCCTTCGATTTTTGCAGCTTCTGCTAACAATGTAGGAAATCGCGCTTTATCTGTGAGTAGGTCAGAACCATAGGCGTCTACGTTCTGTCCCAGAAAGGTGATCTCTTTAGCTCCTTCTTTGGCAAAGCGAGTTACTTCACTTAGAATATCACTCATTTGACGACTTTTTTCTCTCCCCCGGGCGTATGGTACGATACAATAGGAACAGAAACGATCACAACCGTGGATTATCGTAATCCAAGCATGGTGCTGGTTTTTCCGGAACCGAGGCATCTGCGATTGGTCGTCTGGCATCCCATCCATTACAGAGAATGACCGTTTCCCTATGGATGCTTTCGAGATCATCTCGGGTAATTGATGGATCGCTCGGGTACCGAGGGCGAAGTCAACTCCTTTTCGTTGAAGGATCCGTTCCTTTTCTATCTCAACAACACAACCAGTTACACCTATGATTGTTTGAGAACGGAGCTTTTTCTCATGGTACGCTCTCCCAATCATTCCATAAGCCTTATTGACGGCCTTTTCTCGGATTGCACATGTATTGATGATGATCAGTTCAGCTTGGTTCAGTTTGCCGACTGGATGGCATCCCATTTTCATTAGTATGCCTCCCATGACTTCTGAGTCATGGACATTCATTTGGCATCCATACGTTTCGATCCAAAACCCCTTAGACAAAACGGACATTCACCTTTTCGCCATCTCTTGAGGAAACATATACCCGGACTTTATCCAAATCAGGATGGGTAATGATTTCTTTAATTATCGAAAAAGAAAGCTTATATTGCTGTTTGTTGATCTTCACGGAAAAATCTTTGCCCCAAGAAAACCATTTTCCCAGGAAAACCAAGAAAAGGGGGATCCGTACAGTTACCTCTGTACCGGAAGCCTTTTCGTCCAGATCAAACCGAAGCGATCGAATCCAAGTATGAGACCTTTTCGATAGAAGATACTTCATTTTTTCTGCCAACCCTTCCAAATCTTCGGTCTTTTCCACTTGCTCCAGAAGATTATAGATTTCTAGGTCAGGATCATTTTCATAGTTAAGCACATACTTGTACAGAAACAGTATCCCAAGGTAAATCACAAACCAAAAAGATCCCGTACCCCACCCAAGCAATGCGAGAAAGAGAATACCAATGATTGGGATAAAAACAAATCGAATAATCGTCGAAACGTTTTTCCCTTTATGGCGGATGCTCACACTGCATTCAATGGCCCAATATACGATGAGAAGAGCCACTTGGACAATCCAAAACAAGATTTGAAGGATAATGATGAACACTTGCATACCATCCCCTCCCTTTCTATGGGTTGCTTCTTCTTTTGTTCTCTTCCCTAACAAAATCTTTAACAGGAAAGAATTGATCTTCAATAAAAACCGAGATAACCCGGTCATGACCAGGTAAATAGGGGAACGCTGAATAGTCGGGAAGGTCCCATAGGATCAAATGGGCTTTTTTTCCTTCTTCTAGCGTTCCGTATCCTTGCGAGATTCCGAGGGCAGCAGCGGCATTAAGCGTCATTGCTGTGAGAATCTCTGCAGCAGTCATTTGAAAGTGATTGGCAGCTAAGTTGGCGATTAAAGAAGGGGCGAGAATTGGACAAGATCCAGGGTTGAAATCAGTTGCCAAAGCCACAGCGGCACCTTTATCGATGAGTTTTCTAGCTGGGGCAAACGGTTTTTTTAGAAAGAAACTGGTCCCGGGAAGCAAGACAGCGACAGTTTGAGACTTTGAGAGCGTTTGGATCCCCTCTTCAGAAATCTGGATGAGGTGTTCAACGGATAATGCCCCCAATTCACATCCAAGGATACTTCCTCCAAGAAAGGCGATCTCTTCTGCGTGGATTTTTAGGTCGAAGCCTAGTTCTTTCGCTCGTTCCAAGAACCGTCTGCTTTGTGCCAGGGTAAAAACCCCTTCTTCGCAAAAAATGTCAACACACATTCTTTGGGGAAAACGAGCCAATACTTCAGGAAGCATCTCATGGATAACCATATCTAAGTATTCATCAGCGGTTAAAAACTCTTTGGGGACAGCATGGGCTCCGAGGAAGGTCATACACACTTTCTGTGGGATTATTTGATCCATCCTTTGAAGGGCATACAATTGCTTAATTTCGGCCTGGGAATTCAATCCATAACCCGATTTCCCTTCAAATACCGTTACCCCATGATGAAGCATGGAACGAGTGAAAGGTAAGTTGAAGTCAACGATCTCGTCGACTGACGCTTTTCGCACTTGCTGCGAAGAGTGCAAAATCCCTCCTCCTGATTTCATAATCTCCATATAGCTTTTTCCCTGTGCTCTTTGATAAAATTCATTGTAACGAAACCCAAAAAAGGGGATATGGGTATGGGGGTCGATCATCCCAGGTGTCGCGACTGCGTTTTCGGCATCTATAAGTCGATACTCTTCCCATGGAGGAGTTTTGCTTTTGGAGGGAAGGATTTTTTGGATCAATCCATCTTGAATCCAGACATCCACATTGTTCCATTCTTTAATTGCGGACATCTCTGGTCCATGGGCTGCCTTGCTTCCAATCGAGGTCACCAACTGACTAATATTCTGGATCACTATGCTCATGGTTGAAGCGCTCCAAAAACAGTTTTGCCTCCCTTAATCGTAGCAACGACAGTTAGATCGGGTGAGAGAATGGCCATATCGGCTGGTTGACCCAGATCGATCCAGCCTTCTTCCAATCCGGCGCTGCTGGCAGGGGCAGAAGTTGCTGATCCAATAATTCTCGATAAAGAAAGGCCGGTAATTTCTCTCGCATTCTTTAATGCTTGATCCATTGTCAGAGTGGAACCGGCTAGAGTACCATCTGCTAACCGACAACCATCTGGGCCTACTTGAACTTCAAGTTCTCCTAAGGAATACCTTCCGTACGGCAAACCGGTAGCTCTCATGGAATCAGTAATTAGGACAATCTGATTTGGATCCTTCGCTTGGAAAGCCAAGCGGACCACCCCTTCACAGATATGAAGACGATCACAGACCAATTCCACGAATGCATTTGTAAGCAATCCAGCTCCAGAAGCGGATGGTTCCCGATGATGAAGACTACCCATCGCATTGAATAAATGGGTAAAACGGCTCGCCCCTTGATCAAGTGCCTGTAGGCATTGACCATAGGTGGCGTTGGTATGGCCAATCGATACGTGAATCCCTTCCTTTCGGAGTACCGGGATCATCATTGAGTTTTCTGGAATTTCAGGGGCAAGAGTAATAATCCGAATCAGATCCGAATAAAGGATCAGGTCATTCCATTCTTCGTGAGAAAAAGGACGGATTAGTGATTCCTGATGCGCTCCTTTTTTCTGTGGGTTCAAATAGGGTCCTTCCAAATGTACACCAACAATCGAAGTGTTTTCATGCGACTGCATATACCCCCGAACTGTTTCAAGGATCGAAATGATTTGCTCATGGGAAAGCGACAGGGTTGTTGGAAGAAAGCGGGTCACTCCTTTGGAGTACAAGAAGGTTTCGATCTCAAAAAGAGACTCTTTGGAATTATCGCACGTATCAAACCCGGCTGCTCCGTGGATATGAACATCGACGAATCCAGGGACAAGAAAATAGCCATCCCAATCAGGGCCTTCTTTTGATGTTCCCTTGCACTTTTCGATCGATTGGATTTGTTGATTATATCCGACTGATACATGAGGAATTTCCATTCCTTTTTGGAGCAAGCAAACATTTCGGATAAGCAAAAAAAACCTCCTTCAGATTGGCTTTAATCGAGCTTTCCCGATGGATCTCGGATACTGGGAAGAAGTTTCCCTCGTCTTCTTATAAACCAGCAGCACGCGTTCGAAAACTTGGTTCCATTTGAGTTTGTAATGGATTGCCTGAACCAATTGATAATGGAAATGGTGAATGCATCTCCGTGCTTCTGCTACCTCCTGTGGATAGTTTGGACCTTTGAAGGCGAAGACCAACCCTCCCACTCTTACAATCGGAGCAGCATATTCCAAGACTACCCGAAGTCGGTCAACAGCTCGAACTGCTACAACATCCATCGATTGAGGACGTCCCATAGATTCCACTCTTTGTTGAAGTACTTGAACATTATCTAACCCCAAACGGGATACAACGGATTTTAAATAGCGAGCTTTTTTTGCTTGGGATTCAATCAAGCAATAATCTGCTTTGGGAAACAGAAGACTCCAAACCATACCAGGAATCCCATTTCCACTACCTATGTCCGCAACCTTTCCCGTTACGATCAGGTTTTCTCGAATGATCGGAATCCATACATCGGCAATGTGTTTCTCCCATATCTCGTCCCGGTTATGAACCCGAATCAGGTTTTGACGGGTGTTTTCTTCTTCCAAGCAATCGAGAAATGGATCCAATAATGGTTTGAGTTGTTCCTTTTGGTCTAAACTCCATCGGTTCTGAGAAGAATAGGGAGGGTTCAAGCGCTTACTCCTCGACAATAAAGACCCAATCACCGGTTTGTAATAATGCGGCATTGGCTTCATCGGTATCTACGTGGAACTCAAGGGCATATGTCTCATTCACGCGAACGAGAACATCCCGGAAAAGCAACTGTCTCCCTTCCTTTTCGCAGACAACACTAACGAGGTCTTTGTCGTGAAGCCCATACATAGCAGCGTTTTCCGAAATCATATGGATATGCCGCTTTGCCACGATCAAACCTTCAACCAGTTCAACAGTCCCTGCAGGCCCGATCAGAATAACGCCAGGACTTCCCTCCAGTTGGCCCGAATCGCGAACGGGTGGTGTAACCCCCAATCTCATTGCGTCTGTCATGCTGACTTCGATCTGCGTTTGTTTGCGAGTTGGACCAAGAACACGCACTCCCTCAAATCGTCCTTTTGGCCCAACGACTGTTACTTTTTCTTCACATGCAAATTGGCCAGGTTGCCGTAGATCTTTCATTGGCGTTAGGGAATGACCAGAGCCAAAAAGACAGTCAAGGTCTTCATGACTTAAATGTAGGTGCCTCGCGGATACTCCCGTTATAATTGGGTTTTCTATCTTGTTCAAGGTTTTCCTCCTCATGCCAGAAAGAATGATGCTTTATTATACAGGATTTACAGAAAGGAATCAATCCGAACCAAATGGTTTTGTGATGGTTCAAAAAAAGTAGGATTTGTTGTATGGTATAATCTACAAAGTATCCAATATGGAATACGAGGAAAGAAATGAAAGAGAAAACGATCATTGTTATTCTTAGTTTAGGGATTGTCGCGACCTATGTTTTCCTGGCTTTCTGGGTTACGAGGCCCGAAGGGGTCGTTCTGAGCCTTTCTCCTGAATCCATAAACAACGACCGATTTTTTCGTGCCCAATTCAGCCCAGATGGCGGAGAAATCCTTTTCTTATTTTATCCAATCAACAATGAACCCTCAGTGACGATAAACGGACAAACAATTCATTATCGAGGGTATCCGTACACCCCCCTTTCTTCTTTGCAAGGGTTTTATTCCGTAAAAATCTCTTTAGCGGAAGACATCCTGGAACCATCCAATACTCTATCGCTTCGGTTTTCTGGTGATGAGGGGTTTTTGGAACGCTTTCCCAATCCAATTCTGATGACCCAGTCCCAGTTTCTTCGCCATGATCGGATCGTCTCCCTGATCAATGTCCATTTTTCCATGTACGCAACCGGTTCAATGATTCTGTTGGGGTTTATCCTATTCGTTTTGGGGAAAAGTGTGGAGAAGGAAAAAAGAAAAGCCTATTTGTTCATGAGTGCGGGGATTCTTTCGAGCGCAGCCTCAATCATTCCGGGTATTTTGGAATCGATCCATCTTTTTTCTGTTCATGGAGAGTCGCCAATCTTGGTTTATTATTTCCGATATCTTGGGTTTTCATTCAGTTTGGTGTTGATCCTGAAATCGTTAGGCATTCTTTTTTTTCAACCAATCCTTTTTTCCCATCGGTTTTTTTGGATCGTCCCAGTGTTTCCAATCTTTATCTTCGCGAGCCCTTTCTTTTCTTTGCCTATACTGCTTCTCCCGATGAATATTCTCTTTGCTTTTCTCATTCTAGTCATGGGGGTCATATCTTTTCAGATTCATAAGGGGTTAACGATCGCTGTTTTTTTTATGCTGGGATGCATAATCTATTCGTTGATCCTTTACCCGGTTTTCTTCCGGTTTTTGGTCTCTCCTCCGTTTCTTAGGGATCATGGGATCGCTGCGCTCATCTTCTCGCTTGGGTTTTTGGTGGTTCAAGATTATCGAAAAATCATGGCTTTGGAGAAAAAAGCGCGCGCGGAGCTTCGAGCCGCCTATGGAGAATTGAATCAGTCACACGAAGAGTTGGAAAACGCCTATCAAATCCAGGATCAGACTTTACTAAAGCTTCAAAGAGTGATCGATCTATCGGGCAGAATGGGGTCCTTTGGGACCGAAGACCCAAGGATTTTTGTCCATGATGCACTTCAAATGACACGGGAGATGATTCCTGAGGCGGATTTTGCCTTTACACGATTTCGGGTGAATAACGAATGGGCAGAAGAATGGGCAGAATCATGCCCAAACACCGATGGTTCCGTTCGATCCGAGTATACCTTTGATTTTGGTGATGGGATAATCTTTCACGAAAGGGGAACAGTGCAACCTTTAGGAAAAGAAGAGCGATCCGTAAAGGGAACGTTGTCAGTTTCCTTACCTCCCTTCCAAGAAATTTTTATCGCAGTACTAGACGAACAGGGGCCTAATCCTGGAGTCCTTGGAATCGGGATCAACCGAAATTCGACAAAGGGGTTTTCCAACCAAGCACAAGAAGTCCTTCATTCCATTCGGAGTATAGCTTCGGCTTTTTTTGTTTTTCAACGAATGGCATGGATGCAAGAAAGCTTTCACACCCAAATCATCCGTTCGGTTGTGCACATTTTAGAAATCCACGATATTTCCTCTAGAGGTCACTCAGAATCTGTTGCATACTGGTCTCAAAGAATCGCGGAACAGTTGGAAATGCCTCCCAAACAGCTAAAACAGGTCTTTTGGGCTGCTTTGGTCCACGATATTGGAAAGATTCTCATTCCTCAAGCAATTTTGCAAAAGATCAGCCCGCTGTCGAGACTAGAATTTGAAGTAATAAAACAGCACCCTGTATGGGCATATCAAGTCTTGAGCGGGAATCCTGAACTGCAATTTACTCGTGACGGGGTGTATCATCATCATGAACACTTTGATGGAACAGGATATCCGGAAGAGCTTTCGGGCGAAGAAATTCCAATTATTTCTCGCATTATAGCAGTTGCAGACGCATGGGATGCGATGAGAAGAGAAAAACCGTATCGAAGTGCGCGAACAGATTTTGAAGCCGTTCGTGAACTAACCGAAAACCAAGGCAGTCAATTTGATCCTCAGATTGTACAGGCCTTCCTTACCATTCAGAAAGGGGGATGAGTATCACAAAGCCTTATAGAATCCGGAAGAGGTAGAATCATGGAAACGCAAGGAGATCCGATGGAAGAAATTGTCCCCATGAAACATCGGATACAGATTGCCATTGCAGTCACGGGTTTTTGCGGTATCGTTGGGCAAATGGTTTTATTACGGGAATTGCTGATCGTTTTTTCAGGAAATGAGCTGTCCATCGGTGTCGTTCTAGCCAATTGGCTAATTTTGGAAGCCATTGGTAGTTATTTTGTTGGAAAAAAGGCTGAAAGAGCCAAAAATGCCGTGATCATTTATGCAATAATCGCTCTTGCGTTCGCTATATCAGTACCGACAATGGTTTATGGAACCCGTATCCTTCGGTTGATTCTGGGGACATCAATCGGACAAGGAATAGGAGCGACACAAATGCTTCTTGGTTCCTTTATCATCCTCTTGCCAGTAAGTATGCTCCATGGAGCGCTGTTCACTTTCGGATGCAAAATCCTTTCTCTCTATGATGGGAGTGGCGCCAAAACGATTGGAAAAGCCTACACATATGAGATTTTTGGTACCATCGTTGGAGGACTTACTTGGTCTTTCTTTTTTGTTCCGAGTCTTCATTCCTTCTTAACGGGACTTTTCGTTTCCGGTATCAGCGGATGGATCGTTGTGTTTTTACTGATTCGATTGCCCAAAGAAGAACCCCCTTTTCGACGGCTTGTACGATTATTCCCCCTTTTGCTCGTCGGTGTAGTCACTTCTTTTCTTCTGATCAAAGCTGCTGACCACCTTCATACGAATTCTATCAATACTCAATGGTGGCCACAGAATTTGGTGCACTATCAAAACTCTCAATACGGGAACATCACTGTGATTGAAAAAGGAGGCCAGTACACCTATTTCTTGGATGGAATCCCACATATCCTTTCTCCGATTCCAGACATCATCTATGTTGAAGAGTTTGTTCATCTTCCTTTTTTGGCTCATCCAGAACCAAGGAAAATCCTTATTTTAAGTGGCGGAGCGGGCGGAGTCATCAACGAAGCATTGAAGCACCCGACCGTTTCATCGATTGACTATTGCGAACTAGATCCGATGCTAGTCACTCTTCTCACGAGGGATCCGACAACGCTAATCCAAAACGAACTGAACGATGAACGAGTTCGAGTTCATCTTCTAGATGGAAGATTGTTTTTGAAAACGACTGATAATCAATATGATGTGATTCTTGTTGGATTGAGAGCACTTTCTGACCTCCAGTCCAATCGGTATTTTACTCGTGAGTTTTTTTCTTTGGCCAAAAGAAAACTGACAGACGACGGGATTCTCGGGTTTGGAATTCCGGGTTCCTTGACGTATTTAAACCATGAACTGAGAACTCTGAATGCTTCCATTTATCATACAGTGAAAGAAGTATTTGAGATTACTCGTGTGCTCCCGGGGGAAGGAACCAATTTGTTCCTTGCTTCTCAGATGGATCACATTCTCCAAATGAATACGGATGTTTTTAGCCATCGAGTTCGAGAACGCAATCTAAATGTCAGTATTTTAGTACCCAGACACATCGATTCCAAACTCCATGAGGGCTGGATCAATTGGTTCGAAGATTTCATCCGTGAAAGTCCTCGGAAAATCAATCATGATTTTCGGCCGATCGGAGTATTCCATTCGATCTCTTATTGGAATTCTCTTTATATTCCTCAAATCCGCGGTCTTTTTCAATGGTTTGAAGGCCTTGAAGTCGGGCTTTTTATTCTTTTTTTCTCTCTTTTCATCCTTGGAATCATCTTTTTACGATTGATCAAGGCTCGTTTCTTGGGATCTGGAGTCGTGTTATCAATTGGTACAACGGGGTTTTCCGGGATGATTTTTGACCTTGCTTTGATCTTTACCTTTCAAGCCATGTATGGATATGTGTTCGGGTGGATTGGCCTATTAGTTACCTTTTTTATGATTGGGTCAGCGATTGGAGCGATCGTTATGACGTCGGTATTACCAAGGATTCGAAATGAGACCAGGGTGTTTGTTCGAATCGATTGGTTCATTATGGGGTTTGCTATTGGATTGCCCATTTTCTTTCTTGTTATCCAACCGCATCTGGAACACCCCACCCTCTTTCAATCAGTGAGATGGTTGATCCTAGTTTTTTCCTTAGTTAGCGGCTTGCTAATCAGTGTTCAATTTCCGTTGGCAAACCGGATTCTGCTGAAAAAAAAGACCGACCTTAGCAAAACAGCAGGACTTTTGTATGGAAGCGATCTGATGGGGGGGTGGATCGGAGGGATCATCGGTGGTGTGATCCTCCTGCCGATTTTGGGCCTTCTGGGAACTTGTATTGTCGCGGCTATGTTGAAGCTTTGTAGTATGGCGATTATCGCGACAAATTCCTAGTCACGGTATGGATTGATAAGGAGGTGTTTATTTATGGCAGTTCGTGTTTTGATTCTAATGAGTATCCTCTTTTTTGGAGGTGTTTTGGGGTTCCGTGAACTCCGAGAAAACGGTGAGTGGATGGATAGCGGCCTTGGGTTTGCCCAGCCTCCTGCAGCAACGTTCGAACCAGCTTATCTCTCCCTTCATCGCTCAGGAGAACTAGACGAACGCGCAAACCAGTTGTGGTCAATAATGGAGAAATGCGCTCTATGTCCAAGAGAGTGCGGTTCCAATCGGCTCCAAGGAGAAACAGGATTCTGTCGATCTCCTGGAACGAAGTTGATCATTGCTTCCTATCATTCGCATTTCGGTGAAGAAAAACCCCTTGTTGGAAGAGGTGGATCGGGCACGATTTTCTTCAGTCACTGTAGTTTGAGATGCGTCTTCTGCCAAAACTGGCAGATCAGCCATTCGGGAATTGGCTCAGCGATCACCATCGAAGAATTGGCTGATATCATGCTGGAGCTGCAGAAAGGAGGATGCCATAACATCAATTTGGTAACCCCTACCCACTATTCCGCTCATATTCTGAAAGCTATAGATATTGCTGCTGGTAAAGGGTTACGTTTGCCAATCGTTTACAATACTGGAGGTTGGGAACGGATGGATATCTTGAAAATGCTCGATGGCGTAGTCGATATCTACCTCCCAGACTTTAAGTTTTGGGATCCAGAAATGGCTGATCCATACTTTGCAGGTGCAACAGAATATCCGTCCATTACCAAAGATGCGATCCTGGAAATGAACCGTCAGGTTGGTGTTGCCAAACCCGCCAGCGATGGGATCATCTACAGAGGTTTGATGATCCGCCATCTGGTTATGCCAGAAAACGTTAGCGGGTCGATCGAGATTATGGTATGGATTGCCGAGAATCTTCCCAAAGATACGTATATCAATATCATGGCCCAGTATCGACCTTTCTACAAAGCCTATGATTATCCGGTCATTTCCCGAATGGTCACTGATGAAGAGTATATTCGCGTTGTACAGAAAGCAAGAGAATTAGGATTGACAAACTTAGATATTCAAGGGTATTGGTGGCTGTTCTAAGAATCAGGGCTATATCCATTTCTGGAAGCCTTTCGGTGTCATTTGCCTCAGAAGACTGGACAAGCAGAGTAGGGAACGATGGAGATAATCTGGATGATGATACCACTACACGGCCTTTGGTTCGTCGGCAAAATGAAAACCCTTTGAGACTGAATCATTCGGGAACTCAAGCATGCTCGATCACTGGATCTTTTGGTAATTAGTACCTGAATTTTTGAATATGAAGGTTCAATTCTTCGGATAATTGGTTCAGGATTTCCGCCGTATGGGCAAGATCGCCAATCGCTTTCGTGCTTTCCTGAACGGAGTTGTTGAGCTGAGATATCGTGCGTTCAACGTCTCCAAAACGATTCCCAACGCTCTCCGTTTTTTCTGATATATCTACAATCTGGGTACTCTGAACTTGGATTTTCTCCATAATTTCCTGCACAGATTGATTCACAGATCCGAAAGTTTGTACAAGGCTCTGGATCTGGTTGGTAATATGTGTGACATCTTCCACGATCGTTTCTACTTTTTTTGCCCCTTTTTCAGCGTCTTCTACGACATGGTCAACGGTTTCTGCCATTGCCATTAGTTTATTGCCAATCTCTTGGGCAGTTTTGTTTGATTCTTCAGCCAACTTCCGAACTTCATCGGCTACGACGGCAAATCCTCGACCCGCTTCTCCTGCTCTTGCCGCTTCTATAGCAGCATTTAGGGCCAATAGGTTTGTTTGTTCGGCAATGGCTCGAATTTGATTGACAAACTCGTTGACTTCATCGGTAATTACCTTTAGATCAGTTATCCCCGTTATGTTTGAATACACTTCTTTGCCGATTCCTGCAATCTTATCTGATGTCTGGTTTATTGTCTTTTGGTCTTTATTCGCTTGTTCCAGGGTGGCATTCGCACTGCGGATTATGGTTCCAACTTGTTGGGTTAACCGTTGGCTTTCTTGTGCAAGTTCTGCGGTATTGCTGGTTACTTCCATCAGTTGTGTGACAGAATCGGAAACATATCCATGAATCTGGTTCATGTTCGAGGCGATTTCTTCCGAAGTTGCTGAATTCTCTTCAACGGAGGCGACAATATTCTGAGCGTCAGTTCCTAGCTGGTCAGAGGCTTTCCCAACCCCAACTAAGGTTTCTCGAACGGATTGAATCATAATCTGGAAGGTTTTTTGCAGTTGGCCCATCTCGTCCTTGCGAAGTTTCTTCCGAAACTCTTTGGTAAAATCCAGTTTGGCTAACTCGCTAGAAAGTTTGATCATTTCTTTGATGGGATGATTGACTGATTGAAAGATGACAAAGAAAATGAGTACACAAACAATCATCATGGTGATCATGAGCCACATAACTTGACCGCTGGTGGCTTGTACGACTTGCTCTGTTTCCGAGCTGTTCACTTTTGCCATGTTGATGGATTCCTCAAGGTTTCTTCGTTGCGCCATTACAACGGGTTGCAGATCCATTCGAACTGCTTCGATGGTTTGATTCATATCAGTATTGATGTATTGGAGAGAAAGGGCAGCCAATGTCGCTAATCGCGCTTCGGTTTCTTGGACTGTGTCAATCGTTCCCTGTAGGGCTTCCTGATTGGCATTGATTCCAACCATGTATCGAATCAGGTTCTGAATCTGAGAACGGTAATGGTGAACCAATAGTTTCATCGCGATAATTTCCACAGGACTATACCCCTCAAGTGGATCTGTCTCTAGCATCCCATCAAGTTCGTCAATGATTCCGTCGACAATTATTGATATTTTTTCTCGCCCATCGGACAACTCGATATTGTTGGTTAGCATGTCGCGGGTAATGATCTGTATCTTAGCCAAAGATGCCATCAGAATCTGATCAGAAAACACCTCTTCATTCCAAATCCTCTCTGTTTCATACAGAGATAACTGCCCCAACCCCAATTGACGGATTTGATCTTCAATGATTTGGAGTGGATTATTTTGGAGCATTATTTGATTCTCTTGATCTTGAATTGCTATCATGGAGTCGATAAACCTTTGGATTTTTTGGGCATCCCTTACCTGCATGGATGCCAAATTGTTTTGATTTGTCTGGAGTTGCCGTTCTTGACGAGCCATAATAATGGTTTGGTATTGCATAATTTCCTGCATAATATCCAACTCTTGATTTTTCAAAGAGAAAAGGTAGTCAACATCATCATACAATTGGCGCAAAAGCACCCTGAGAGTTTGATCATGTCCTTCGGACAACGAGAACTGGCTCAATTGTTGATGGGTTGCTTCAAAGATATCTCTCATCGAATATAGTAACATCATATCTTGAACGTACCCAAGTGTAAGCACATGCTGGAGCATGTCATCCATTTCCATTTGGAACTGAGTAACAGAGTCGAAAAGCTCAAATCCTCGTTCAGATTCCGATGCCCCCTGAGATATGCCCTCTGCTTGTTCACGCAATTGATTCATGGATTGATTGGTTACAAGGAAAATAACAAGAAGCAATGCAATGATCACAGAAAAGCTGATGAAAAGCTTTGAAGAAATTTTCAATACAAACACTCCTTTCTGGTTATTCGATACAAAAATCGGCAAGAAAACAATCCGTTTTCTTTTCGCGAGATCGATCTGTTCCCAAAAAAGGAAGGTTGTTACAGAATTGGTGATGCTTCCTTTCGGGCATATTATACCGTTTTTTTCGATAGAAGTCCAATCCATTCAGTCTGGTTCAGAAAAGACCGAGTTTCCGTTCGGTTATTTCAAGATACGAAACCTTCCCTCTAGAACAGAAGCTCGATGGGATTAGTCATCAAAATCTTCCGCGTAGGTATCAAAATATCCAGAAATCACGATGATCGGTGTTCCTTTATCTCCGCTTCCAGAAACTAGGTCACACAAACTTCCAACCAGATTGGAGATTATTCGGGGGGTTGTACCCTGAGAGCTCATCTTTCCGATTCCTGATTCTTTTTCTTTGATCATTTTTTTTATTCTCTGTTCCGTCTCATTCCGATCGCAACTGAACAGCTGTGTATCTGCTATATACTTGATTTTAATCTCATTGGGCATCCCTTGCAACCCTTCGGTAGAATCCACGCAAACAACAGGGTCAGCCAACTCCCAAATTTTTGTGTCAGGATCTTTATAGGCTCCGTCCCCATAGATCATCACTTCAACATGTTGATTGGTCAAGCGGCGGATCTCTTCTTGAATAGCGATCACATACCGTTGACCTTTTTCATCTGTTTCACGAGGGAAGAGTTTTAGTTTGTCTTCTCCAATCTTGTTCGAACCCAGTAGGCCAAATTTTTCGTTGTATCCTCCCGTTTTGGTTGGAGAATTACAGATATCTTTCAATCCAATTGCATTTGCACCTTGGCCCCATAAGGATCGGATGGTCTGATTGAAACTATGGATGGTGCAAACGATGATATTTTGTGTATAATTAAGCATATGGGAAGAGTTGTTAGAAAGAAAGAACTCATACGCAATCCCCTCTTCTTCAATGATTGACCGATAATAATCGAAATAGTCAATACCAGTATATGGATGCAACATGGATTGGGAAAGTTTGCGATATTCTGATTGCGATATTATGTCCGTGTATGGATTGATCTTGTTTTGTGCTAGAACTTGACCGTCAATTAACGGGTTTCCTACCTCATCATCGGGGTAGCAGAATTGCACAAATACTTTGGGCGTAGCTCGGGTGATTGCGCGAAGGATATTTGAAAACCGGTTTCTACTCAAGATCGGAAATAGAATACCCAAAGGAGCGGGATCAAACCGTTGTTGGATTTCCTTCGTGATTTCGTCTGTAGTAACAAAATTGTTTTGACCTCTGGCAATCAATGACTCTGTTATCCCAATAATGTCTCCTTTTTTCAAAGAGAGTTGGTTTTGATCCATCGCTTTCATAATGGAATCCACAACGAACTCAACAAGAGGATCTCCCGGTTTCACTATGGGAGTGCGAATCGAATAGACCTTTGTTCCGATCAAGCTTCTTTTTCTCATATTTCCTCCTGGTAAAGGATTCATGGTCATATTAAAAATTCTGAGGTATGACCATGATCTCAAATGTAGCTCTGGTCAATTCAGTATGCCTATAAGGGATAATCCGGTTCAATAATATCACATTATTGATTGTTTCGCAATCAGTTTTTATGGACAAAAGGGAACTGGGGGAAAGAAAGGGTGGGAATCATGAATGTTGTTGTCGTAGGTGGGGGGATAGCAGGGACCGTGTGTAGCATTTATTTGGCAAGGCGTGGCGTTTCCGTCTTGTTGATTGACAGAGGGTCTCAGATCGGTGGGCTGGCTACAATGGGTTTGGTAAACCCCTTTATGAAACATGGGGATGACAATGGTTCGTGCATCAAAGGGATTTTCCTTGAGATCTTAGCCGAACTAAATGGGATGGGAGGAATCATCCGAAATTGCTTTGATGCGCAACTTCTTCGCATTCTTTTGTATCGAATGCTTCAAGACGCTCATGTACGCGTTCTCCTCAATACCCAAGTCTTTGATGCCCGTGTCTCAGGGAAAAAAGTAATCTCTGTTTTCACAAGTCATGCGGTGGGATATCGACAAACAATCTCCGGGGATTTTTTTGTCGATGCTACGGGAGACGGTGTTCTAAGCTTTTTATCAGGCGCTCATTCTCATTGCGGAGATCCTCAAGGATTGAATCAAGCAACAACAACAATGTTTACAATGGGCGGGGTTTCATTTGATCGCGTACGGGATCAAGTCCGCGCTCAACCGGATAATTACTTCCATTGGGTCAACCCGGATCAGGCGATTCTTTCGGTTGCTGGGTATTTTCGAGAGATCGAACACGCCAGTGCTGAGGGGTTCATTCTGCCTCAAGATTATCTATTCTTCGTGGAGCTTCCCGGAACGGGTAGAGTAACTGTGAATACCACTCATTACGGAATAAAAACGACAGATATTTGGGCAATTAGTGAAGCAACCATGATCACTAATCTTCAAGCGTACGAAATCCTTAGATTTGTGAACCAGCAGGTATCAGGCTTTGAAAAAGCGTATTTAGAAAACTTGGCTCCTATGCTTGGGGTACGAGACAGTCGGAGGATTATGGGTTTCGATTGTTTCACAGGTGACGATGTCGTTCATAATGCGCACCATCCACAGGGAGTTCTTCGAGGCGTCTACGGAATTGACGTTCATCGAAAAAACCCGGGAACCACAGAAGAAGAACGAACAACCATCCCTCAGTACCAGGGATACTATGAAATCCCTTTAGGATCGATGATTGTTCAAGGGTTTGAAAACCTTGCCGTTATCGGTCGATGTTTTTCTTCCGATTTCTTTGGGCAAAGCGCGGCAAGAATCATGCCAACATGCGCGGGAATGGGAGAAGCAGCTGGCACAGCCATTTATCTTGCGCTTAAGCAATCCTTCGCACTGCCCGATATTCATGGGAGCGCAGTTCGTAAGGAAATGGGTTGGTACCCTGACTCATAATCCCGAAAAGAATTTCGATTCATTCTCCCGTTTCTGTGATTCTTTTCTTCTGATGGATGGGATCAGTTAGGGGAGCATCCGATGAATCCTGTGAAAAGAGGTGTGGGTAATGGATCATGAAAAACGCTTTCAACGCTATGTTCGACGTGTACTGATTGAATTGCGGCTTCCAAAATCCAAAAAAGAGGCAATTGCGCAAGAAATAATCGAGCGGCTTCAAATGAAGTACTTTGAAACAGGGGTAGAAGATCCGTACCAGTTATTGGGTCGACCGAGAGTTGTTGCGAAAGAGTATCTAACTCCTTTATCTCAAGGGAAGAAAACCGGTGAATCGGAGTATATTTCTTCGATGACTCTCTTCGGATTCCCTTTGATTCATATCAACCGGAATCCAAATGGTGTAGCCAAAGGAGTGGTGGCAATCGGCACTTATGCCATTGGCTTTTTCTCCTTTGGCGCAGTCAGTGTCGGTGTAATTGCCATTGGATCGCTGAATCTTGGCCTTTTATTTGGATTCGGCGGGATTAGCCTATCATTGCTTCTTTCTGTTGGAGGGATTGCCCTTTCTCTGATCGGTGCATTTGGTGGGATCGCCATTGCTTACGTAGCGTCTTTTGGGGGTGTAGCAATTGCGAAAGAAATGGCCATCGGAGGATTGGCGTATGCAGACGTAGCGTTCGGAGATCGCGCTCATGGAGTCATCGCGATCTTTCAGACATGGGGGGAAGGCAAGATCTTGATTCCAATGGACCGGCCATTTGAGGAGATTCAAAAAGCCATTGAGGTTCAAAAAGGAGACTGGATTCCGTACCTTAGTCGAATCCTGGAGTTTGCTTACCGCTTTCGTTGGTAAGCAACTTTACAAGAAATCCGAACATTGGTGGGTTTGAGGAGTATTTAGGAGGAAGGTATATGAAAGAAATCCAGTTTTTTACTCGGAAAAAGATCGATCTCGATCGGATTCGAATTTTATATGAGGACGCTGGATGGTCTTCATATTCACGGGATTTCGAATGTTTGGCGAAAGGCATTGACCAATCTCTTATGGTAATAAGTGCCTGGAACCAGGGAGAGCTTGTTGGATTGGTTCGGGTTATTGTGGCGATGGGTTCACGATCGTCTATATTCAAGACCTTTTGGTTCGGGAAGTCGATCGAAGAAAAGGCATTGGTACACAATTGGTGCGGATGATCCAGGAAGAGTTTTCCCATGTCCGACAGATGGTTTTAATCGCCGATGATACGGATCAAGTCACGAAGTTCTACCGTTCGATCGGGTTCGTTCCTGTGAGTCAATATCAAATGACAGCTTTTATCGTTCATAAGGTCCAGAAATGAGCGAGATCTTTCCAAATGATCGGCCCCCATCATACTGCTTCCTTGACCTTTACATCGGATGTCCTAAAAGGTTTCTGTTTTCTATGATCATTGAATGACGAGTTTACGGATTTTTGGTTTTTTTTGATTCATGTTATACTATCGATGAACCCCATGAGTATGCAAATCGATAAAGGAGGATTAGCATTTGTCTGGGAATACGGAAAGAAGTTCGCTCATCGATCGGATCATTGAAGAAAAAGGAGATTCTGCAATTCCTGATATGCTTGCATTAATGGTCCGATTTACCGACGATCCCGAAGTATGCGAGATGGTCATGGAATACTTACTTCAAATGGGGAGAAAGACACTAGGTCCCATCCGATGCATGCTGAATGAGTTTTCTCTTACGCAGACATGGAAGAATCCCGACTCTGAAGAGATCATAGAAGGGGATGAAAGACTCCAAAAATTGCCTATGTTCTATCTTTCAGAGATCTTGGGTGAGCTAGGAGAACCCCGAGATGTACCTCTTATATATAAACTTTTGGGGTTATTGAATGAGGAGTCTGAGCAATTATTTCTGTACGAAGCGCTTGCTCGACTAGGCGCAGGGGAGGAACTTGTTGACCTTTTGGGATATTTTGTCCAAGAAGATGAAAGCAGAGCGGAATTGTTGGATCATGCTGTGATGATCTTATCGTACATCAATCATGAACGTTCTTTTCAATTGCTAGCAGACACTCTTTTCCAAGAATGGCTTGAGAAAAACCATCGCGAACAAGTAATCCGAGCCATCCGTAATCATCTTCAGCTTTTTCCCCATCAGTTTCACCAGTTAGCATTGCACTCCCGGAAAGATCGAATCATAGAACATATGGAAAACCAACAGAAAGAAGATGAAAAAGGATGAACGATCAAAGATCCTCGAATGAGCGGGTATTTATTGCCACATGCGCATTAGGAACGGAAAAACCGGTTGCTTATGAACTAAAAAGCCTTGGCTTTCGAGTCGTGGATCGAAAAGATGGAAAAATCTCTTTCCGCGCAGAAGTCTCGGAAATCCCCAAGATGAATATTTGGTCACGCACCGCAGATCGATTCTTGCTCCAAATTGCATCATCGATCCAGGCCACAACATTTGATGACTTGTTCGGTGGGCTATATAGCATTCCTTGGGAAGAATGGATCCCAAAAGAGGGTAGGGTAATCGTAGCGAAAGCAAAGACAAAAGGTTCTAAACTGACCAGCATTCCTTCCATCCAATCAGTTACTCAAAAAGCGATCATTAGCAAGTTGCAAGACCATTACAAAATCGACCGACTATCCGACAATGGGCCTCCCTTTCCTTTTTGGGTGTATCTAAACAACAATCAAGCAACAATTGCTCTTGATACTTCTGGAAACGGACTGCATCGAAGAGGATATCGTTTAGCTTCATTCAAAGCGCCATTACGAGAAACCATCGCTTGTTCGATCCTGGCCTTTAGCCGTTGGCACCCCAAAATAGCATTGATTGATCCATTCTGTGGTGGAGGAACGATTCCCATCGAAGCTGCTATGATCGCTATGAATATGGCTCCGGGGATTCGGAGGGAATTTGTTGCTGAAGGTTGGCCATTTCTTTCCACAACGATTTGGCGAGAAGAACGGAGGATCGCCAGGAGTAAAATACTCCTTCGTAACGAATCGATTCGGATCATGGGCAGCGATACCGATGGCACAGCCCTAGATGTTGCAAAGGAGAATGCCAGAAGAGCAGGAGTGGTCGATATCATTCAATGGAAGAAGCTTCCCATGGAACAAGTGCGCTCTGAGTGGGAATACGGGTACATTGTAAGCAATCCTCCTTACGGGGAACGATTAACCACACCCGACCATGTTCAAAAAATGATTATGCAAATGAGACATTTTCCCAAACACCTCCCTACATGGTCTTTCTTTTTTCTTTCTCCAGAAGAGGAATTTCCTAGTCTTTTTCAGAAAACTGCAGCAAAAGTGCACCCTATTCAGAACAGTACCATCTCAACCCGATTCTTTGCCTTTTGGGGTCCAAAACCAGCAAAATCGAAAGAAAGAGGGGAAATGTAGTGTTTCTTCTCGCTACAACCAACGCGCATAAAATTGATGAAATAAGGAAAATCCTACCGGATTTCCCTTTTGAGGGAGTATCAACGTTTTTGGAAGAATGGCACATCGAGGAAACAGGAGGTACATTCGAAGAAAACGCGTTACTGAAAGCTGAAAAAGCAGCAGTCTATTTTGGTATGATTGCAATCGCTGATGATTCGGGCTTGGAAGTTAAAGCCTTAGATTCTTTTCCCGGCGTCCAATCCGCACGATTCATGATCAATGCTTTATATGAAGAAAAAATGCGTTACATTCTTGACCGGATGGTTCCATATCAGTCTCAAGGGGAAAGAGCAGCGCGATTTCGTACTGTAGTGGCCTTTTTTGATCCTTTGCGGAATCGAAAAGAATGCTTTGAGGGAATCGTGGAAGGTTCTCTATCCTTTTCCATCAAAGGAAACCGTGGGTTTGGATATGATCCGATTTTTATCCCGAATGGGTTTGAAAACACTTTTGGTGAGTTGCCCGAAGAAATAAAAAACTCGTTTAGCCACCGAGCCCGCGCCTTTAAGAAATTGCATTCATGGATGAGTAAAAACAAATATCTGGATTGGATGATCTGATTAGAACACGAGTCTTTACGGGGCAAAGAAAACTTGAACCTTCTTGGGAAAAAGGACTCCTACTTTCTCTTCTGTTCGGAAAAACGCAATGGGGTTTTCGTCGAAGGTACGGAATAGGAGTCCATCCAACCATAAATGAGCGCTTTCCAATCGATTAGGAAAAGAAAATGGGGTAGGCGCTTGAGATAGAACTAATCGTTGATGAGATAGATATATTTCTGCTTGCAATTGGGTACGCGGGAAATAAAGGGTTAATCGGTTTGCTTCTTCTTGATCGGTAGCGATGAGGTAGAACTGATCATTTCCCGGTATTCTTTGTCGGAGGAGTTCGGAGTACCCAGTTCCGATGTTCACAATAATCAACTCGGAAAAACTGGTCAGGATAACCGCAAAATTCCTTAGATTCTGATATGCAATGGGTACATAATCAACTTTTCTTTCCCACATAAGCAAATGATTCTTCGAGTGAAAAGCGCGAACCATTCCGTCTGATGTGTGAACAATCAGCCCATTTGGGCTTTCATATGCTGCACAGATCGGAAACGAAAAATCCTGTTGTTTTTCAAACGCAAAGTCAAACAGAGATTGTCTCAGCACCCAGCCACCCTGCCATCCTCCCAAAAAACCTTCGCTCCAGATAAAGCTTGGTTGAGAATCTTTGGGAGAAAAGAAAAAGGTTTGATCCTGTGTTGAAACTATTGTCCAGTCTTCATAGAGCGCGATTTTTGAAAAAACCGACGGAAGTAGGTATTCAGAGGAAAGCGTTCCTGGAATTCCCTTCATATAAATAGAACGTCGAATTTCTGCTTCGGGTTCTATAACAACATGAATTTCCTGATCCTGGTATCCCTCTGCTGTTGCGATCAAAGCGTATTCTCCTGGAACCAATGACCATTCCCATTTCTGTTGGGGTTCTTGCACAACCGGAAGTTCAGAAGGATGTGGGAGAAAAGAAACTGAGATGGGGATTGCCGATTCTATGATAAGAATTCCTTGAGTTTGAGATAAATCATAAGAAAGAAGGGTATCTTGAGTGATAAGAACATAATGAAGGTAGTTGGCGATTTTTAACTGGTGAACGCCTTCTTCAAGTTCACCATGAAAGGGAGTTGTCCCTTTCTGACCGCCAATTGCAACAGGAAGACCAGATGGCTTTGATTCGATCTGCACGCGATACATGGAAGGTCTTGCTTGCTGGAGGTAGATAATCGGTTTGAAAGGAAGCGAGTATTCCATTTGCTCTCCTCCTCTTTTCTGGACAAGAAGAAGAGGACCGAAATGCAAGTAAATGCTGAAATGGGGAGTCCTTGATGCGATCTGGGATTCCGGCAAAAAGAATGACTCACGATTAGAAACAAAGATAATCCGAGGAAAATCATCTGACTGGATTGGGGAAAAGAGTCTATTCCATTGTTTTTCCAACCATTGAGAGAGTTCGGAAACCGAAAAAAGCTGATGATGGTTATCAAAAGAACCATTCCGGAAACGGATCACTACAGAGATCAGTTGATTCTCCAAATGTCGAATCTGTATGCTAAGAGGGTCACCTTCGGGATCTCTTACGATACTGAATGCTTCAATACTCTCAAGCACATGGCGTTCAAGAGAAGAAGGGCCATCATAGGAAATGTTGATCCAGGGCACTAGTGACCATTCTTTTTCAAGCGATATGAATTGGTTCAAATATGTATACCCAAAATCGGAAATGGTTATTCCGTCTGCAGAAAGATCCGAAGCAACGGGTCGTTCAGAAACAAGTAACTCGGAGAATAAAATCGGATTGGAGAAAGGAAAAAGAAGGCATATGAATATAATCCGCAACATTCTGGAACGGAGCACTATATAGACCCTCTATGTTGAACAAAATGATAGAGGATGGACCAAGTTCCTGCTAAAACTTTGAACCCGATTAAGACATTCATGATCGGAATGACAGCTCCCGAAAAAATAGTCCCTGCTTCACCCAAAGGAAGAAATCGTCCATATACGGTTCCCGTGAATAAATACCCAAGAATCCCCATGAAGGGGATTGCAAAGATGATAAACCGTTCGGCAGTATGAATATACAGTCTTTGGAAATCGGCACGAACTTCTTCCAGTTTTTTTGAACCGACTAAAACCAGGATGCCGGTACCAGAAATGACCCCTCCGACAAATCCGCCTCCTGGTCCCAGGTGCCCTGTTATCATCACATAGATTCCGAATAACTGAGCAAGGAGGAAGATAATATTGCTTGCGGTCCGCAATCGAAAGGATAACCCTTCTTGAATGAGGAAAAGGTTCGCGTCGGTTTCTTCTACCTCTTCATGGGTAATCGGTAAGTTACCAAGGAACAAGCTAACGCCGAAAGCAGCAATAAAAAAAACCGTAATCTCAAATAATGTATCATATACCCGATAGTCCAGATAAATCGCGGTTACCGAATTCAAAGCGCCACTTTCTTCGAGTAAATGACTAATGTAATCGGGCCGAAACGTTGAGGCGGGCATACTCATTTCTCGAACGATAAGAATAAATAAAACAGATAGCGAGACCAATGCAAGAATTGGAGCGATCCGTTTCATCCCAAGTGCCTCTTGACCAAAGCATTCCACTCGTCTGTATTCTGCACTTGTTTGATATATGCTTCGAAGCTTTTCCCCAAATCAATAGAAGACGGTTCGAATACAAAGACATAAGTATCCTCACTCAGGGGTTTGGGTTCGCCGTCTTTTAGCCTGTTCCGAACCAAAAGACTTTTCAACCGAACAAGATCAATTTTTTGGCCATTTGGAAGCGAAAAAATGCGAGTGGGTAAATATGGGACGATTACATGTTGTTTGGAAAAGAATCGGCTTGCGTGTTCATTTGTCATTCCGCAGGAAAAAACTCCAGTTTGAGGGGGTTTATCTGAAAGTTCTTTGAATGAATCCATCTCATGAAACTCAAGCTCTAGATGCTGTTGAGCGGCGAATCCTCGAAGTAACTCGTATTCGAACCCTGTTAGCCCGATCGTGGGGTGAGCAAAGATCATATTATCTGTTGGAACATAGTATACGTGCAGAACCCCCGCTTTTTTTATTGCAACTAAGTAGACAAACGTAGTCAAGGCTGCTCCTAAAGCCATTGAAGTGAAAGAAACATCTGGAGCCCCCATAAAAAGGTAGGCTCCAGCAACAAACAAACCAAACAAACCAAACAGCAAAATCCCAGAATGCAGCTGTTTGGAAAGGAGTAGGGCAAAAGCGGTGCAAAAACCCAAACCCCAAAGTACAATGGATTCCATTATTATCTAATGACAGTCATAAAATGGGCATTTCCCTCGGCATCCACACCAATTTGGCTATACATTGACGAAGGGAAAGGAAGGCCCAAAAGATTGGTCAACAACTCCCCAATATCAACGAAGGCAAAGGAATATCCGGCATTATACCCATATCGATCCACTTTTTGTCGAAATTGAATCCGTTCATAGAGTGGCGTCGATTTGGAAAGATTCTGCATATAACTCGCAGGTGATAAAGAAGTCAAAGCAACGCCATACTCGCTGATGATTAAGTAGATCGGAATTTCTTCATCATCGATAAGAAAAAAGTCCACTCCATATGCAGAAGTTAATGGTACACTTAGTTCTTTAAGAAGGCTCTTCATCCCTTGTTGGTTTTTCAGACCTGCCAACAGATGGAAGTCAAACCCAAAATCAAAACCCTGCATCACAAGATCGCCGCTCATGAGAAACTCTCCGTTGATGGTCTGGATGATTTCATGGATCATATTGGTGAGCATCCCAAACTCCTCATCTTCCATAAAAAGAAAATCTTTCATTTCTTCCATCGCTTGCTTGGCAGAATCTCCATAATACGAAATCAAACGGTCCAATTGGGAAAGCTTTATCCCTGCTACCAATACACCCGGGGTGTGGATTGTTCTTGACCAATCACGAATATTCACACCCCCAGAAACAATAATCTCTTTCAAAAGGGGGTCATGATAATCATACTTATTGAACCCCGTGAACACCAACGAGTTTACTTCGTCGATTCTCCCTGTAAACCACGAGTATTCCATTGTAGCTGATTGTTCAATCAAATCAGAAGGAAGGATATCTGTTATCATACCCGACAATTGGTCCATGGAAAGGCCTTGGGGGAAGTATCCGATCATCCAATTGGGTTCAGCCCATAGTTTAGCGAAAATGGGATCATTGCGAATTGAGTCCCGCTGAGCGTTCATAGCAGAAATATACGCATCCTGGTTTGTCGGGATCAGGATATAATTGCCTTCTTGGAGCAGCGTGATTCCAAGGTCTTCTATGGGAACTCCAAAGGAGATGTTCATTCCAAGCAGTTTATTCACGGCATTCAAAGCTTTCTGCGGTTCAATGGTCGGTCTGATTATCAGACACGCTTCCATATCTTGCCCCAAAGACTGAACAGTGTCCAACATTTCCGTTTCATCCATAAATAACGCGGAATCGCCCATCATAGCAAGGCTTTCTAGAGCGGAAACATCGAATGTTCCTTTCGCAAAAAAGGCAATATCCCCTTCAATTAAGGCCCAAAAGTGATCAGGTACAAAGGTCTGATCCACATACTTCAAAGTTTCCACCTGCATCGAAATTAACCCTTCGATCCCTAAGTCACGCAAAAGAAACCCAAATACGCCCACCTTTTTTACATTTTCGTAGTTCGTTGCATTATCTCTCGAAACAAAAACGGCTGAAGCGTCTCTTGGGATAAAATCGAGCACGGACGAAAAGAGAAAGGTCGCAATAACCATGAGGAAACAAAATACTACCAAAGCCTTCTTCATACTTTTCACCTCCTAATATGTATGGAACATTTTTCTTCAATTTAGGATGTTCGTTGGATAAAAATCTCCTCAAGAGAAGGTTTCATCCATTCTAGGGAACGCAAAGGGATATTTGCATCATGAAGAAACTGAACGAGCAACTCGGGATCTGTTTCTTGGTTAATGCGTATGACGAAATCATGCAGCCCCTTATTTATGGATTGAACATATGGTAAGTTGTTGATTTGTCCAGCCAACTCTGAAGAAATGGGCATTCGAATTCTCAGTTCACAAAACTGCATTAACTTGAAATAGTCATGATAAAACTGATCCATGGTGTTGAGGCCGACAAAACGACCCTGATTCATAATACCGATCCGATGGCAAATTTCTTCCACTTCCCACATAACATGCGTTGTAAAAATGACCGTTGTCCCTTTTTGGTGAGTTTCAATGATGAAATCGCGCACGACTCTCCGGGAAATCGGGTCTAATCCGGTCGTTGGTTCGTCGAGAATCAGCACTTTCGGTTGGTGGAGAATGCCACGGATGATGTTTACCTTTTGGATCATTCCCGATGAGAAGTTCTTTACCTTCTCATTCCTCCATCTCCATAAATCAAACGCTTTTAGTAGGGTTTCAATACGAGAACAGGCATTACGAGAAGGAATGCAATGCAAACTACTGAAGAGAATCAAGTTTTCCCAAGCGGAAAGGTGTTTGTATACAACTGGATTGGAAGGCACATATCCGATTTCTTTCCGAATTTCCTTATGCTGATATCGGATATCTTTTCCCAATACAGATATCGTACCAGTGCTTGGCTGTAGCAAAGTGGTTAATATCCGGACGAGTGTCGTTTTCCCTGCCCCGTTGGGACCAACAAGACCAAATATCTCTCCAGGGTATACCTCAAAGGAAACATGATCCAAGGCTCTGATCTTTCGATACCATTTCGAGCATTGACGAACCTCAATTACGGAAGACATTATCGCTTTCGGATACTTTTTAAATCGGGAATTGGTCCAGAAGCGATTTGAATTCTTTGGTTTGGTTCAGAACCAGAATTCTGGATCGTTTCATTCATTTCTCTTTCAAATCGTTCCATATCTTTCCGAATCTCTTCTACATTGCTCGTGTACCAATTCCACAACTGGTCGGTCATTAGCTGCATGGCTTCCATTGGAACGCTTTGCTTTTTTTCGCTGATTCTCTGCAAGGCGAACATATGTTCCTGTACTGCATCATAAAGCTCCTCTTTGGTAAAAGATCCTTTTCTTCGAAGAACAATTCCCAATACATTTGTACGGATTCTGAGTTCTTCCACTGATTGCTCGAGGATTTCCATTCGAGACATCATAATACTTAAAAGCTGATCTAAGGATACTTGCATCTTTCCGCCCTCTTTTCTCGTTCAGGATTCAATGGGTATTGTACCATGGAATAGCCGATGGGTCAATCGAATCAAAATCGAGCGGATTCCCATTTCATAGGATACAACTCAGCGTGATATTTGGTATAATTGATCGGAAAAAGGAAAATAGCGGGACAGGTGGTTGCGGGTTTTTTCCTGAGGAAAGTCCGGACTCCTAGGGCAGGGTGCCGGGTAACACCCGGGAGGGGGAACCCTTGGTAAGGGCCATAGAAATGAAAACCGCCTATTCAGGGCAAGGATGGAACGGTGAGGTAAGAGCTCACCAGCAGGAGAGTAATCTTCTGGCTTGGTAACCCCCACCTGGAGCAAGGTCAAGCAGAAAAGGTCATCAGACGGCCCGTCGAATCCTTTTCGGGTAGACCGCAAAGAGAAATAACCACCCAACGACAGAATCCGGCTTATCGTCCCGCTATCCTTTTTTTAATACAGGCATTTTGGAGGCCATGTTGAAGTATCGATTATTGGTATGGCTTACAGCCATCTTCTGGGGGGGTTCGTTCGTTGCAACAAAAGTAGTGATCGCTCAATACCCGCCAGTTTTTGTCGCAGCGATCCGTTTTGGCATCGCCTACTCTGTTCTTTTCCTCATCCAACGCAAACCTTCCGGAGCCAGAAAATCGAGCGTTCTTTGGGCAGGTTTATGGGGTATCACCTTATACTTTCTATTCGAAAACTTGGGGATTTCTCTTACGTCTCCAACTAATGCTGTATTGATAATTAGCTTGATTCCTGTTATGCATATGATTTTCTTTTGGATCTTCGGAAAAACCAAAATTCGAAGAGGACAGTGGATTGGAGGGTGTATTGCTTTTTTGGGGGTAGGGATTGTGATCACCAATGGTCAACTCACTTTAGGCGTTCATCCACTTGGCGACCTTCTGATGTTTGGCGCTTGTTTTGCATGGATTCTGTATACGTTTCACATAATTAACACTCATCCGGATCAAAAAAAAAGAGAGTCTTTGAACACAATTGCGGTCACAAGAGAAGTTACTTTCTGGGGGATGATTTTCCTAATACCTTTTTCTGTCGGAGAAATGCTCGTTGTTCAACCACCCCTGCAAACCCTTGTTCCTTCGCTTTCCTCGATTTTGGGGTTGCTTTTTTTGGGTGTTTGCTGTTCCAGCTTGGGATATGTCTTTTGGAATCTGGCGATTCGTCACATCGGTCCTCAATCCACAACAAACGCGATCTATCTGATGCCAGTGATCACGGCTTTTTTTGAAGCCGTTATCCTGAATCAAATGCCTTCTTTGTTTACCATAATCGGAGGATCTTTGGTCATTCTGGGTCTCATGGTTTGTGAGAGCAATAAAAAAGGGAAGGCTCGATTGATATGACGCGTTACCAGCTTCGGAGGCATACAGTAGAAGCTTTAGTGGAATTGGCCCAAGAAGGAATTCATGAAGCATTAAACACTTTAGTTGAAAAGTATTACCCCATGGTGGTTCATATTTCGAGAAATTATTACGGCAGTTGGGCCGAAGCCAGCGACATAATCCAAAACGGTTGTGTAGGATTGCTCAAAGCGGTCTATTATTTCAAAGAAGGAAAGGAAACTCATTTCAATACGTTTGCTTGGACAAGCATTGATTCGGAAATCAAAACCTTTATCACTTACTTAAACCGGAAAAAGAACCGTGTTTTGTCTGAATCGTACTCCTATGATTTTTTTGATACTTCTCAAGGGGATGATGACGACGATGAGAGTGTCTCTTTTCACGAAATGCATACAACTCTTGCTTTGGGTGATGAAGAAACGGAGCGCAAATACCTCTTGTCCAAATGCATTCCTCAGATGAAAAGCCGATTATCCGAAGAGGAAGAGTTGATTTTCGAGCGGTATTTGCTTCATTTCAGTTATCAAGAGATGTCTGAACAGATGGGTTTGAAAACAAAAAAGATTGATAACGTAATTCAGAAATGCAAGAGAATCCTAAAAGAACTTTTTGAAGAGGAATCCCAGTTCGTTCGTCAAATCGATGATTGGTTAAGGGGGAATTCATAATGGCCTATATGCCTGGACAATCCGACAGAAGACGCCCGCACGAAAAAAACAACGAATTTCTGAAGGATACTGAGATCATAAAGCAAGAAGAACCCATTTCTTCACATGCAGATCAAAATGACGAACGGCAAAAACCTCCAATCCCCATTCCTGATGAAAAGAATCAATCCCTGTTAAGCGAACGACAGCCATCGCGGCAAGAGAAAACGGAGAGCCATCAACAACCCCCTATAGGAAAAAAGAAACACACACCTCGCTTTTTGGTTCTTTTCCTTTTAACAGGCACAGTGATTGCGATGCTCTTTGGAACGGTATCTTTTATCCAGGTTCGAAATCTCGCTCAGGAATTGGCTCGAACCCAAAATGTATTGACCAATCGAATCGTTGAAGAGACAAGTGTATTGAAAAATACGATCCAAGATCATAACCGTTTTCTTGGACCAAATGGGATTTTTGATCAATATCTGCATGCGCACAACCTACTGGAACGAAAACTCGTTGATATTGAAGATATTTTTTTGGCTGCCGATACCAAAGATTTTTCCAAGGTTGGGTTTTTTCGAATCTTGATCACCGGATCGAGACCCGTTTGGGTTCAGATTGACGATCAAGGAAGACGCCCATTGAGCACCCAGCTATTCCCCGGATTATCGCGAGAAATGTTGTATTACTATAAAGAGCCTCAGGTTCAGCTGGATGGAACGACCATTTCTTTGAGTCGGAGATTTGATATCACCTCAGGAAATTATGAGAATACCTATCTGGTTTTTTTTAGCTTTGGATCTGTGAAAGTTGTCCAAATGACTGCGCAGAAGGTTACTGATGTTCTCTCTCGGTACAGTATTTGGATTCCCGCGCAATAACAAAAAGCGGGGAGTAGACCGCTCCCCGCCTTAAAAGCTTACTAGATTTCCTTCTACCGTCGAATACCCAATCTTTCCAGCATTTCCTTATACACTTCAGGTTTCCGATCCTTGAGATATCGCAAAAGCTTTCTTCTCCGTCCAACCATCTTCATCAATCCTCGACGAGAATGATAGTCTTTGCTGTGGACTTTCAGATGTTCGGTTAGCTGCCGAATCCGCGCAGTCAGTAAAGCGATTTGAATCTCTACGGAACCGGTGTCCGATTCTGTCTGTTGAAAATCACCAATGATTTGCGCCTTGGCGTCGTAGTCTAGTGCCATGATTCACCTCCATAATCCGCTAAGCTTAGCGAGGGTTATGGCGCATAACCGACCCAAGCCTAGGGTTTGGCCAATTGTACCACGGGTTCTTCAAGTTGTCAATAGTCTTTGCTTGCTGGATAATCTTGAATCGCCTGGACCAACCTTTGGACAATCTGAACACCGACTCGTTTTTGGGCTTCTTTCGCTGATGCTCCTATGTGTGGGGTTCCGATTACTTGGTCTAACGAAAGGAGTTTTTTACCTACTTCATCTGCAGGAGGTTCGGTTTCGAACACATCAAGAGCCGCTCCAGCAATCTTTCCCGATAATAAGGCTTGATACAGAGCATGATCATCGATGATTCCTCCTCGAGCAGTATGGATCACAATGACACCGTCTTTCATTTGGGAAAAAGCCAAATCATTTAGAAGATGATGGGTTTCTGGGATTTTGGGAGCATGAATGGTAATGATATCGGATTGGTGATACAACTCTTCCAAAGTCACAAACTGAACGTCCAAACCATGGTCGTTGGGATAAAGGTCATATGCCAAAATCTTGCATCCAAAACTGATGAGACGTTTAGCAACTTCCGCACCTATGGTACCAAACCCGATCACTCCCACAGTTTTGGCATTTAATTCTGTCCCCATCAACGCTTTTTTCTCCCACAACCCTGATTTCAAACCGCTGGTGCCTCTGGGAATCAAACGGATTAATGATAACATGAGGCCAATTGCCAATTCTGCTACGCTAATCGCGTTTGCCCCTGGAGTATTGATCACGAGGACTTTCTTCTCATTTGCAGCTTCCATATCAACGTTATCCAGGCCCGTTCCTGCTCTCGCGATAATCCGCAAGTCTTTTCCCGCTTCGATGACTTGTCTTGTGGCTTTTGTTGCGCTGCGAATAACCAACACATGGATGCCTGCCATACTCTTCACTAATTTATCTTGTTCCCAATGCTCTGAAGTGACCTGAGAGTTCGGAATTAATTGGATTTTTTCTAAAGCAGAGGCTTCTAGTGGGTCATTGATATGAATTCTCCAGTCCATTGTCAACAACTACCCTTCAGAAAGAATTTTTCTGCCGCTTTCACTCCAGCTCCCAGCTCAATAGAATGTCCCAGTTCAGTCAGAGCCATTTCAATCGCTGACAATCCAATGATAATGTCGAACTTTCCCATATATCCCAGATGGGCCATACGGAAGATCTTCCCTTTCAAGTGATCTTGCCCTCCTGCCATGGTAACTCCATACCCATCTCTCATCAACTTTGTGAGTTTCCCAGTATCTACTGGAGAAAGAACCGCTGTAGTTACGTTTCCCGGGCGTTTTGATAAAAGTTCAAGTCCTAATGCTTGAACTCCAAGCCGGGTTGCATCAGCCAAGATTTGATGCCGGTTCCATACGTTTTCAATCCCTTCGTCCATAACCATTTCGAGCGCCTTTTTCAGTTGGTAGATCTGATTTACTCCTGGAGTCCAAGGGGAATCTGGATATCCTTTTTTGTATTGATTCAAATTGAAATAGAACCGTTTGGTATTCGCTTGATCTACTTTTTTCCATGCTTTTTCACTTAAAGAAATAAGGGCCAAACCTGGAGGGAGCATGACTCCTTTTTGAAGACCTGTCGCAACGACGTCGACTCCCCAATCATCCATTTTCAAAGGTTCTGCCAAAAGACCGCTCACAGAGTCTGTGACCAAAATCACATCTGTGTTTCGTGTAATCTTCGCAATATCTTCAATTGGGTTGACTGTGCCGGTAGATGTTTCAGAGTGGGTTGTGAATACCACTTTGGCATCCGGATGTTCGTTCAGTGTTTTTTCGAGTTGTTCTGGTCGCAAATAGTCTCCCCATTCAATATCAATAACGACCAGATTTGCCCCATAGGCTTGGCATAATTTTCTCCAGCGTTCTCCGAACTTCCCCCCGTCGGCGACAATAACCTTTTCGCCTTCAGAGACCAGATTGACGACCGCAGTTTCCATTGCGCCTGTACCCGATGCAACCAAGCAATACACATCTTGCTTCGTCTGAAACAAAACCTTAGCGTTGGTCATTGTTTCTTCAAGGATTTTGATAAACTGAGGTGTTCGGTGGTGAATGGTTTCTTGCGCTCCAGCAAGCAAAATTTCATTGGGAACGGGTGTGGGTCCAGGCGCGAGAAGGTAGTTCTTTTTTAACATACGCATCCCTCCATTATCTCCATTATGATGGTTATTCTTCTATCGATTGGCTCAAGAACTCGTGTACTTCTTTCATCAAATCTGGGATTTGCAATTGCTGTGGACACTTAGGAACACATTCTCCACAATCGATGCAGCTTGAGGCCCTTTTCTTCTCCGCCATAAACTTCTGGTAGGTGATCCGCGAATCCCGTTTTTGGTCAAAAAGAAAAGCGCTGTTGTATACATCAAAATTATCTGGGATATGAACACCATGCGGACAGGGCATACAATACAAACATCGGGTGCACGAAACCGATTTTATCGATTGAAGCGTATCAACCACTTTTCTAATGACCAGTATATCCTGCTCCGTAAGCTGTTGAGGGTTCAATGAGTCAAACGTCTTGACGTTTTCTTCTAGTTGATTATGATTACTCATTCCACTGAGGATCAGATGAACGTCTGCGAAGTTACCGAGCCATCGAAAAGCCCATTCGGTCGGGCTCCATCCTCTGTTGGATGTTTGGAAAATTTCTCGGACTGAATCAGGAGGCAGAGAAAGCTTTCCTCCTTTTAAGGGTTCCATTATGATCACGGCAACTCCTTTGTCCGCTGCATAATGCAATCCCTCGATTCCCGCTTGGTAGTTGGTATCCAAATAATTCAGCTGAATTTGACAAAAATCCCAATTATACGCATCGATAATCTCTTTGAAAACGGGTAGTTCATCATGAAAAGAAAAACCCGCGAACCGAATTGCGCCTTCTGTTTTCTTCTGATCCAAGAAGGAAAAGACGTCGAAAGATTGGATAGATTGGAATGATTTTGCATTGAGTGCATGCAGGAGATACATGTCTAAGTAATCCGTTCTCAATCGACGCATTTGTTCTTGAAACAAACGTTCCATATCATTTTGTTCATTGACAAACCAGACGGGTAGTTTTGTAGCAAGAAGGATTTTATGCCGGAGCCCTTCCAAGATTGCGCCCATAACTGGTTCACTTCTTTGCTCGTGGTATCCATACGCAGTATCGAAGTAATTGATCCCATGTTCAATGGCATAATTGGTCATTTTTCGGACTTGATCGATATCGATGGATTCAGGTTTTGATGGGTTGGTCAGTGGTAATCTCATGCATCCAAAACCCAAAACTGAAACGCGCTCTTCCGACTTTCCAAAAGTCCGGTATTGCATAAAAATTCTCCTTTCCCAGGTGCTTCTGACAGGTATAGTTTTCTTTCTATCTGTATCATACCATGGATTTGTTTTTTTATCCATAAGGAAAACAGAATCCCCAACCTTCGTCCCTTGTTTCTTTCAATTTTCGGAAAGAGTGTTTTCCCCGAGAAAGGGAGACCAAGCGACTAGGGAAAAAAAATTCACAGCAATTGGGAAAGAGCAAACTTTTGCTCATTATTGAATCTATCCAAAATGACATATATATGAAAATAAAATATAATATATTTGAGAAATTTCCTAAGATTCGCTATTGATCAGAATTTGGCTAAATCCTTCTTTCGAACGCTTACTGGGAACCCTTGGATTTTGTTTCGATTCCATTATAATTGAAATGAATCGAAATACTAGTGGGAGGTGATCGGTTGTGAATATGCACATAATCGAATCCAAACTATCGAGAATGGGAAAAAGGACAAAAGCAAGCATGATTCGAGATCTGCTGAAAACAAGTCTTATCGAAGGAATCATTTCTTTTGGGGGCGGCGTTCCTGATCCGGATACATTCCCGAGAGAAATCTTGGCAGAGATCGCAAAAGAAGTTATCATGGATGAGTATAAGGTATCTCTCCAGTATGGAACCACGGAAGGGGATATTGAGCTTAGAAAGCAGTACATCCGTTATTTGGAAGAAAAGGTTGGCGTCTTTGGACTGACCCCTGAAAACATCCTTGTGACAACGGGTTCTCAACAAGCCTTGGACCTTATTGCCCGAACCTTTTTGGATGAGGGCAGTATTTGCTCAGTGTGCGCTCCGGTATATTTAGGGGCCGCAAGCGCTTTTGAGGTTCGGTCCCCTCAGTTCATCCTGATGGAAATGGAAGAGGATGGCCCCAATGTCGATTCTTTGCGCGATCGATTGCGGAGTTTTTCCAATGATGAGATGGAGCGGTTCAAGTTTATCTACGTCGTGAGTAATTTTGACAATCCAACGGGAATTACTGTATCGAGAAAAAAACGGGAGCAGCTTCTCGATGTTGTTGAAGAGTTCCAGTTAATTTTGTGCGAAGATGATCCATATGGCGCTTTGCGATACGAAGGAGAACCAATCCCTACAATCTATGAAATGGCTGAACGCAGAGGACTTCAAGACAATGTTCTTTTATTGAACACATTCAGCAAAGTGTTATCTCCGGGATTGCGTTTGGGGATCGTCGTAGGAAACCCCGAAATCATTCGACGCCTGGTTATGGGTAAGCAAGCAGCTGATCTATGTGGGTCAACTCTAGTTCAAAGGCTTACCGCGCGATTTATGGAGCGATATGATTTCTTGGAAATGATCAAACCTGCATTAAAGCTTTATGGGATCAAGAAAAATGAGATGATGAAAGCTTTCGATCTATATTTATCCACACTTCCAGGATTAAAATGGACTCGACCACAAGGTGGGCTTTTCTCCTGGCTAACTGTGGAAGACCCGAAGATGGATACAATGAAAATGATGAGTTTGGCTATCGAGAATAAAGTCGTCTATATTCCTGGGCTATCATTCTATGTTGACGGAAGAGGGACTGATTCAATGCGACTTTCTTTTTGTTTGCCTTCGGTTGAAGAAATCCATGAAGGCACGAAACGGCTTGTTCACACAATAGAGGAGTATATGAATCGTCAGACGGGGGGTTAATGATGAAGGTCTTTGCGATTAATCCGGGGTCTTCTTCAACAAAAGTTGCCCTTTACGATTTTGGGGAAGACCCCGTTTATCCAAGCGCGATGAAAAAAGAAATCATTCATGATTCAGAGCAATGCAGATCATATCCAAGAATCATTGATCAGTATCAGTTTCGGAAGAATGATATACTCCACTTTCTGGATGAAAACCGGATTCCGCTTTCTGAAATTGAAGCTTTCGCGGCAAGAGGCGGAATTCTGCCCCCTTTAGAAAGCGGTACTTATTTCATCGATCAGGCTATGGTTGATTTCTTAACCCATTCATCTCCCGTAGACCATCCTTCAAATCTCGCGGCCATAATCGCTTTCGAGTTAATGAAGGTCTATGGGAAACCTGGTTTTACAACTGACCCGGTTTCTGTTGATGAACTTATACCAGAAGCAAGAGTTTCCGGAATGGTGGATATCCCTCGGAAGAGCCTACTGCACGCTTTGAACATGAAAGCGGTCGCTCGAAAAGTCTCTGTAGAGCTTCAAAAGCCCTATCAGAACTGCAATTTTGTGATCGCTCATCTCGGAGGAGGGATTTCTATCGGCGCTCAAAGAAAGGGCCAGATGATCGATGTGAATAATGCCAACGATGAGGGGCCTTTTAGTCCCAGTCGCACGGGTGAGCTTCCTGTAGGAGATGTAGTGCGGTGGTGTTATTCTGAAGCCTCCAATTTGAGTGAAATAAAAGCGGAGTGTACGAAACGGGGCGGCTTATTGGCTTATTCAGGAACACACGATTTACGGACTCTTTTGGACAAAAAAACAGAGCCTTCCGAGAACAGGCTAGTGATCGAAGCGATGGCGTATCAAATTGGCAAAGAGATCGGAGGGATGTGCGCTGTTCTGCACGGGAAATTGGACGCGATTATTCTGACTGGCGGGATGGCCCAAAGCATGGAGTTTATCGAAATGATAAAGCAGTACATATCGACATTTGGGTTGGTAGTGGTTGTTCCAGGAGAGTATGAGCTTGAAGCCCTAGCAAGAGGCGCCCATAGGGTTCTAAGCGGAAGTGAAGAATCCAAGCATATGGATTTTTCGTCTTGGGCCAGAAGAGATACAAATCCTGATCAAAGGAGGGAATGATCATGGATTCTATCATGGATCAATTAGTGGATCGGGCGAAAGGGAAAAGGAATATCATCGCGGTAGCTGTGGCTGAAGATGAAGTTGTATTGAGTGCTCTGGAAAACGCGCATCGATTGGGAATTGCTCAGTCCATTCTTTGTGGGAATGAGACGAAGATCCGACAAATCGCTCAGAAACAGGGAATCGATTTAGAATCATTTCGGATCGTGCATGCGAATAACCCTTTAGAATCGGCGGAAAAAGCCGTTACTCTTGTTGCCAGAAAAGAGGCAAGCGCTTTGATGAAAGGCAATATCAAAACTGGGGATCTTCTCAAGATGGTCCTTCGAGAAGATTTTGGTCTCCGGACCGGCCGAACCATGAGTATGGTTGCCGCATTTGAAATTCCCGGGTTTTCAAGAATCTTGATTTTAACGGATCCAGGGATGGTGATCGCACCTACACTTGAGCAAAAAGTGGAAATGATTTACAATGCAATACCTGTGGCCAAAACCTTTGGTATTCAAAAACCGAAAGTGGGTGTTGTAGGAGCCATTGAAGTTGTGAACCCAAAAATGGAGGCGACGATTCACGCCGCATTGCTTGCAAAAATGGCAGATCGAGGGCAAATCAAGGGCGTGGTTGTCGACGGACCATTTGCTCTAGATAATGTGGTTTCAGAAGAAGCAGCCAGGCATAAAGGGATTGATAGTCCAGTCGCTGGGAAAGCGGACATCATACTAGCACCAGATATTGAAGCAGGAAACATCTTGTATAAAGCGTTGGTTTTTTTATCGAATGCCCGTGTTGCAACTACAATCATCGGAGCAAAAGT
>CAZOJQ010000021.1:13102-48754 GCA_964580185.1 uncultured Thermotogaceae bacterium | reverse complement strand
GGATGCTGGATTTGGAACCGGTACGGGGAGATCAGTAGCAATCAAGCTACCCGAGAAGAAAAAAAAACCCATAACAGAAAGAATGAAGACCATCGTAGAAAAATGGAGAAGTCGCGAAAAGAATTCTTTAAACCGATACATGATTTTAGTATCCAAAAGCGCAAAGAGGATAATCCCAACGGTTGAAAAAACAAGATTGGGACTCCAAGTGGCCCACACAGGGGAAAGAAGCCCCTCTTTCCCCATGGCAGATAACCAAGCCCCGCTTCCTTGATAAAAAACAATCAGAACGAAGGTGATGATTACACTCCATGATTTGCTTCGAATGTTAAACAACAAAGAAACGGGTACTCCGATTAAGGCGATGATCAAAGGGCCAAGCGAGTTCGCATACCGTCCCAGAAGTTCTACCTCGTAACTCTCTGTTCTCAATCCCATCCTTCCGAAAGATGAAATCCTCTCCGTGAGTTCTTTAGAGGTCATATCCTGGGCTGATTTCGCTGTGCTTCGAATAAACTCGTCGATATCTTGTGTAAGTTCGATTTCCATCTCCTCGAAACTGGAATCCAACTTCATCAATCCCTGAGTGTCCAAAGTAAACAAACGGCCATCAACAAGCTTCCAGAGACCAGTATTGTCATCTTTGACGGCTTTTTGGGCTTGAAATACCTTCATATCTCTTGACCCTAAGTCGTAGATCAATACCTCTTCGAACACATTGGTGTCGGTTAAGAAGCGTTTGACATAAAAATACCGGCTATCTCCAACATGAAGGAACTGATTGGTTTGGATCGTTAATTCCGGACGTCTATACACATGCTGGATCAGTGTTTGGTTTGCTTTGTGATTGAACTCCGGAACCAGATAATCGCTCAGTAAAAAACTGAACAGAGAAAAAATCAATCCTAAAAGGAGAAAAGGAATAACGATTTTTTTAAAAGAGATCCCATGGACTTGGAGAGCCATGAGTTCATTATTCATACCCAGTTGGGAAATCAACCACAGTATGGAAAGCAATACACCTACGGGGATTCCCATTGCAGCAAAAAAAGGGAGTTTATAGTACAACAACTCAAACAGTCTCCAGATTGAAACTTGATACTGGATGATCTCTTCGGAGAGAAAATATAGAGTTTGAACGCTGACAAATACGATAAACCCTCCTACACCTACCAAAAAAGGAAGGATTGACGTTTTCATGATATAGCGGCTCAGTGTGCGTATACTTCTCATGGAGCGACTATTCCTTTCTTATCCAAACTAGCTCCTTTTTCCCGATGAATTACGCAGTTGGTTCGGATTTTTTATTTATTGGCTTCTTCCAACGCGCGTTTTCGCTCAAGGATGATTTGATCCTGAATGTTGGAAGGTACTTCCGAATACTCACTGAACTTCATCGTGAAATACCCTTTTCCGCTGGTGATGGAGCTTAGTTTGTTCGGAAACTCGAGCATCTCAGCAAAGGGGACTTTGGCTTTAACCATTTGATATCCCCGGCTTCCTGCTTCCATGCCGAGCGGACGCCCTCTACGAGAAGTGATCTCTCCCATTACGTCTCCAGCATTTTCATCAGGAACAAACACTTCAACTTCCATAATGGGTTCCAACAGAACAGGTTTTGATAATTCCATCCCTTTTTTCAAGGCTTGGATTCCCGCGATCTGAAAGGCCATGTCGGATGAATCCACTTCATGGTAGGAACCATCATACAATTCAACTTTGATATCCACGACGGGGAATCCCGCTAGGACTCCTTTTTTTAAGCCTTCCTTTACCCCTTTTTCGACAGAAGGAATATAGTTATTGGGAACTGATCCACCAAATATGGTTTCCGCAAACTCGAATCCCGATCCTCGTTCTTTCGGATAGATTCGAATTTTTACGTGTCCATACTGTCCATGTCCTCCCGTTTGCTTCTTGTGCTTGTATTCAGTTTCTGCGTTTGCGCGCACTGTTTCTCGGTATGCGATCTTGGGTTTACCCACATCCACTTCTACTTTAAACAATCGTTTGAGTCGTTCAATCATTACATCCAAATGGACGGAACCTACTCCGGATATGACTGTTTCACTTGTCTCTGGATCATGTTCCCAAGAAAAGGTCGGATCGGATTCAGCAAGCCGGGACAATCCGTTTGAGATCTTATCAATGTCTGATTTAGATTTGGGATGAACGGATTTAGAAAGCATAGGCTCGGGAAACTCACCCATCGGAATGAGCAACTTCCGAGCAGAATGGGTAATTGAATCTCCCACGGCGCTTTCTTTCAGTTTTGGGATACTAACAATATCTCCCGCTCCCGCTTCAGCAATCTCCTCTTGTTCTTTTCCGATTACATAGTAGATATGAGAAGCCTTTTCATGACTGCCTTTTGAGACGTTGACAAAACTATCTGCGCCTTTGAGGGTTCCCGAAAGGATTTTGATAAAGGATTGTTTTCCGATAAATGGATCAACAGCTGCTTTAAAGATCACTCCAGAGAATGGTTCGTCTTCTGTGCATCTGATTTCGATAGGAGTATGACCATCTTCCAGCGTTGCGGGGGTTGTAGGGCGATCTTTGGCTGATGCCCCCATCAAAGAAAGAATATTCAAAAAATGGGTTGAGCCGATATTTTTGGTACCAACACTACAGAAAACGGGAGTAATGATTCCTTCGATATAGGCCTTCTTCATCTCTTGAATCAGGAGATCTTGCTTGATCTCCTCTCCGGACAAGTATTGTTCCATCAGCTCTTCATTGGTCTCAACAATATCCTCGATTAATTTGGTTCTCCGTTCTTCGACTTCTGAACGGATATTCTGAGGGATTTCGATTTCCGTGAATGTACCAGATCCATCCATCTCAAATTCGTAGGCTTTCGATTCTAGCAGATGCACATATCCGCGAAAAGTGTCTCCGCTACCAATGGGGATGAAAACGGGAGACATATTTCGATCGAATGTTTTTTGCAGGGCACCGATACAATCACTAAAGTTGGCTCTTTCTTTATCCATATGGTTGATCATAACCATAATCGGTTTCCCCATCTTTTCAGCAATCTTCCAAGTCCGTTCGGTTTGAACTTCAACTCCAGCTGTCGCGTTCACGACGCAGAGAACATTTTCTGATGCGAATACCGATGTGATTACGTCATTGATGAAATCACCAAACCCAGGTGTGTCCAACAAGTGAAACCGGGTTTCTTCAGTTTCGAAGGTCGCAACAGAAGCGGACAGCGTTGTACCTTTCTCTGCTTCCAGAGGATCATAGTTGGTGATCCCTCCGATTTTTTCAATCTTCCTTCCAGCGACCAATAGGGATTCAACCAAGGTACTCTTTCCGCTTGAATTATGACCCACTAGCCCTAGGGTTATTCTTCTTTCTAAAGGCTTTTGCCCCATACAACAAAACACCTCCTGTGGGATTGTATGTATTTCTTGTTCCTTGTTATTGCGGCATGATCATTAGCGCTACAGGAATACTCGGTTCTCCTGAAGAGGGAGAATTCACAACCCTGCTTCCAATCACCATTGTAGATGAAGAACCTCCATCAAAGCACATTGCATCGGTGTACCCTTTGCTGATTAGAAACTGAGCCAGTTCTTCAAAGGTCAAACCCGCGCTTGAAGACTGATATCCATCGATTACCATAAAAACAATTCTGCCAGGAGCTAAAGCAACAACTGTCCGAGGGGTTTTGCTGGTAATGATATGTGTTCCATATCGAACACGCTCCGTTTCGACATCAGGAATCAATCGCCCTGCTTCCAGGATTCTTGGACCACCCTCAACTGCCATGTCGATTGTATAGGGAAACCCAGGAACAACCAAGCGATAACTGGCCCGATCACCGATCTTCACATAATTTGCGACACCAACTGGAGCTAGCATGGCAACGAAACCGTCTTTTGGTGCTCTCCACACATATCCTTTGCTCTGAACGATCCCATTTTGAACAACGACATACTCTCGATCCGTTCTTTGGGGAATGGTCGAGGCAAATTCGTCTGTATAGATTACTACATCTGCATTTTGACTGATCTTGTTGATCCCTTTAACTAAGTAAAGAATGGCGCCCAATTGCAAATGAACTTCTGAATCGATTGATAGGATCTGGTATTCTCCTGTCTCTGATCGGACAAGAAACGGTCTGGGATAATAGTGGGGTTCGCTAAGCACTTTTCGTGATCGAATCAAGGTCCCGATCGGTAAAGCTGTTGATGTATCGAAATACGAAGCGTTCACACCCGCATAGCTGAGGGTTCTTCGAACCATATCGCTTACTTTTTCCCTGCTTCCCAACCCTCCGATGGCAATTTGCGGTTCAATCTTCATCTTGGCGATATCGAGATCGATCTCCAAGTAAGATACAAGCAATGTTGAATTCCCTAACTGTTCCCGTTTCCGATAATAGGAGATCCCTTCTGCGACTTGCTGATGCTCCTGAAGATAAGGATCAATATGGGTAAAATATATCGTCACTTCATTGCCGGTTTTATGGATTCGATAATTCACCGGGATTCCAAAGTCAACGGAAAACAAGGCATAGAACTCATCCGATCGTTGTACAGTCAAATTCTGGATAATCGCCTCCCGAATGGATACCGGAAAAAGAGTGATCTCTGCTACATTTCCTCTGGGATGTACTCTAATCAAAGTCTGTTCATCAAAAAAAGCCGAAGAAAACTCTAATCGTACCGTACGGGCTACAACTTCCGCTCTCAGAAGCTGGATATGGGGGTCAGTACCATACGCATAATACCGATCGGAATGAACAAGGCTATATGAAAGGAACCCGAGCATGGCTTCAGCTGATACATAGGTCTTGCGATCGATCACATATACCATTCCAGGGGCTTTGTGCAGGAAATCCAAAGTCATTCCCCGTATTGGATCTACAACCATCGTTTGATGGGTTCCGCGATTGACCACATAATACTTTCCCGATTCTTGAAATCTTGTCACTCCCGCTCCAAATTCACGAAGAACTTCTACCTGAATGAGCAACTCACCTGACATTTCGACAATATCAGGTTCTCGAAATCTTAGGTAATCTCCTTCTGATCGGAGCAAATACAGTTCCTGGGCATGGCCCACAAATGCGAAGAAAAAGGAAAAAAGAAGCAAACCCCCAAAAAAAACCTTCATACATCCCCCCATGTATCATTTCCATTGAAGCAATTGTACCATATTTATTGGATAATATCCCAAACAAGCTCTTGGGTTTCGAATGATTCTTTGCCGACTACAATTGCATTCCGTAATATTCCTAAAGCCCGATCCAACCGGTTTGAGTCTCGGTAGTAAATGGTTAATACTTCTTCCCCAACTGAGATCGGATCACCGATCTTCTTTTTGAGATCCAAGCCAACGCCGAAATCGATGGCGTCTGCTTTTGATTCTCTTCCTGCCCCTAAGATCATCGCAGCATGACCAATTTGATCGCAATGGATTTTTTGGAGCACTCCACTTTCCTGGGCCAAAAAAGGGACCGTATGGATCCCATCGAAGAATTGGGAAGGATGATCCAGATATGAAATGTCCCCTCCTTGTTCGAGCACCCACTGTCTCCACTTCTGAAAGGCTTTTCCTGTGCGTATGGATTCTTTTGCCTGTTCTTGTGCTTCTTCCAAAGATCCGTTTTGAGATAGCGCGATCATATAAGAGGACAAAACCGTTACTAGCTCTGTAATATCCTTCGGCCCTTTTCCTAGAAGTACGTCTTGCGCTTCACAGACTTCTAATGCATTTCCAACCTTATTCCCTAAAGGTTGATTCATATCAGAAAGGACTGCAACTGCTTCCCGATCATGAGCTTTGGCAATTTCGACCATAATCTTCGCTAGGGACTTTGCTTTTTCTAGAGATTTCATAAAAGCTCCACTGCCCACTTTTACGTCAAGTACGAACGCAGAAGCGCCTCCTGCAAGCTTTTTGCTCATGATACTGGAAGCGATTAGTGAAGGTTCATCAGTGGTCGCTGTCACATCACGCAAAGCATAGAGCTTTTTGTCAGCGGGAACAAGATTTGGAGTGCTGGAAGATAGAGCGATGCCGATTCGATTGACTTGGTCGATCATCTTCGGAATTTCAAATTCTGTCTGAAATCCTGGAATGGATTCCAGTTTATCGATTGTGCCCCCTGTGATGCCCAAACCTCTTCCAGAAAGCTTGGCTACAGGGACGCCGCATGACGCAACAATGGGGCCAATTGCTAATGTCGTCTTATCTCCAACTCCCCCAGTAGAATGCTTGTCGACTACCTTTCCTTTGATTGAAGAAAGATTGATCTGATCCCCTTGGCGAGCCATTTCCGCGGTAAGTGAGGATCGTTCTTCAGGATCAAGGCCATTGAAGAATACAGCCATCAACCACGCGGCGATCTGGTAATCGGGAATTTGCTCTTGGATCACGCCATGAACGAATGCTTGGATATCTTGGGATGAATGCTTCAATCCGTTTCTTTTATCCATTATAAAATCGACTGTGTTCATTTTTCCCCCTCCCAACGGTTAAGGACACTTTGGTACCGATTGGCTGTAATCCTGCCTTCTTCTAACCAACGACCCCATTCGATCCGATTACACCATTCCCATACGGGTCGGTATGAGAAGCGGTGAATCGGATGCACCCCCGATTCAGAAATTTCTTGATGGTGGTTTCTTGTGGGGTATCCTTTATGAGCATGAAATGTGTACTCTGGGTATTCATTGGATAATGATTTCATGTACTGATCCCGAATCTCTTTTGCGATTATCGAAGCCAAAGCGATCCTCAGTGATTTTCCATCCCCCCCCACGATCTGTTGATGGGGAAAGGGAAAGAGAAACCCGCATCCATCTACTAGACAGTAATCCAAATCTTCTTTTATCGCTTCTTTCGCACGAATCATAGCATTTTGAGTTGCTTTCAAGATATTGACGCAATCGATTTCGTCTTCTGTTGCCCATCCAACGCCATACGGGATATCATGATCATCGATCCATTGATACACTTGATTTCGTTGCTTTGGTGTCATCCGTTTTGAATCGTTAATGAATGGGAAGTTTTCATGCAACGCCTGATCTATGTCAGAATGAACTAGAACGCAAACCGCTACTACCGGTCCAGCAAGAGGACCTCTACCTGCCTCATCCATACCCGCAAGCTTGGAATAATGCTCTACCCAAGTTTCATCCCATTTTTGGTCAAGCATAAATCCTCCTCTTCGAATCGCACAAAAATAGGGATGCTAGAAAAACAGTGCCGAACATAGTACACCAAAATGGACGATAAGCATCACATAATCAGAAGAAGTACAGGTTAAGGGGTCCATCTTTGATCGACCGATCCTTCCAGAATAGGAGCGAGATATCATCGCTTTTTCAAGGTCTTCAGCGGTTCTCAAGGTATTCGCGAGCATAGGGAAAAGAACAGAGAACAAATGGGGAATCCTTCGGATCCAAGGACCATAGTCCAATGGGATTCCTCTGCTCTTTTGCGCTTTTATGAGGGTATTCCATTCCAATTGGATCGACGGAAAAAAACGGATGGATATGCCCATCACCATAGCAATCTCATGGGATTGTTCCTTTGAAACACGAAAAAAACGGAGAATCCCCTCAATGCCATCCACGAAGCGCAATGGGGAGGTTGTTGCAGAGAGAAGCAGCGACGCAAACACCAGCAGGATAAGCCGTGAACTAAGAAGTACTGCATTGAAGACCCCCCCTTGGGTAACTCGCAATGGCAAAGGCAATTCAATCCAAACTGTTCCACTTCCTTGAAAGAGCTGAATAAATGCTATCATCACAAAAAAGAACCAAAGTCTGGAAATCAGCCGAAAAAAGAATAGGAAAGAAATCCGACTGATTCCTGCCCAAACCGCCAACCATAACGCTATGATCCCCAGCCCCCAAAAAGAGGGGATAAAGAACAGTACGATGCTTATGGCAAATATTTCAAGAATCTTAAACCTTGGATCAAGTTTATGAATGAACGAATTTTTAGGAAGATATCTTCCAAAAAGCATGAGCTATTTTGAATCCATTCGTTCCGTTTTTTGGAGCAAAACCGTTGCATACGACGCGATTCCTTCCAAGCGTCCCAGCGCCCCTAACCCTTCGGGAGTTGTCGCTTTGATATTGACTTGGAGGGAAGATATGTGTAAGCCAACAGCGATATTCTGACGGATGGTCTCGATGAAAGGAGCAATTTTGGGCGATTGAGCGATGATTACCGCATCAACGTTTTCAACTTTCCATTGGTTTTCGATCAAGAGAGCGGTTACAGTTTGCATCAGGATCAAACTGGAAACGCCTTTCCACTGTGGGTCTGTATCCGGAAAGTAATGCCCGATATCACCCAAACCAGCGGCGCCTAATAACGCATCAATGATCGCATGAACCAGTACATCCGCATCAGAATGACCTTCAAGGCCTTTGGAAAAGGGGATGTTCACACCACCCAGAATTAGCTTTCTTTCGGGAACAAGCGTATGAATATCATATCCGATGCCAACTCTCATTGGTTCAGTCAATCCGAACAGGCATAACAATGCACAGGTACCCTTGAGGATCCAAATCTGTCAATTGAAGAGGACCTACCCGATCAACAAAACTCATCTCGATTTCGGTCTCTTTAAACTGTTGAAGGGCATCGATTAAGAATTTGGCGTTATAAGCAGCTGTAAGATCATCTCCATCTTTGTGGACTTTGATTTCAATATCCGCAGCTCCCCGTTCAGAAGTTTTCGCTAGAACTTTAAGTGCCTCTTGACGAACTTCCAACCGGACGCTCTCTCCGGAGTGCCTCGTTATGATATGAGCTAGTTTTAGCTGCTGTAGTAGTTTTTCTCGATCACAGTCAACTTTCGTTCGAAAACTGGAAGGGATTACTTTCCGATAATCGGGAAAATCCATATCGAGTACCCGAGCGGTAAAATGGATTCGATCGAGATGAATGCCAACCCTTCGGTCATCATACACGAGCTCGATGGTTTCTTCTTCCGTTTCACGCAACAAAGATAGGAATTCTTTCATCGCTTTGAGTGAGATCAAAAAAGATACAGGAGTTTCAATGGGTTCACTTTCAAATGCCGGTTCTTCCGCTAAGGCCAAGCGAAATCCGTCAGCTGCTACCAAACGGAGGTATTTTCCATTAAGCTCCCACAAAACGCCGTTAAGATTTTTCATGAAATCATCAATCGAGGCTGCAAAGATCACTTTCTGGATCATCGATTTCAAAATGTCTTTCGAAAAACGAAACACGGTGCCTGTTTCAATCAGCTGAATGGGAGGAAAGCTTTCGGGATCCATAATAGGGAGATCCATATGGGCCGATCCACCGGCAATTCGCAACGATGAGAGCTCAAGTTCAAGTCGGATTTGCTCTTCATTCAGATTGGAAACAATTTCGGAAAAGGTTTTTGCATCTACCACTACTTGTCCTTCCTCTTCGATGGTTGTTTCCCATGCAATTTGAATGGAAGACTCCATATCAGTGGCAGAAAATTGGACCTTCCCTTCGTTTGCGCGGATCAAGACCCCGCCCAGGATCGGTTTTACCAGTTTTGGATGGATCACATTCGTTACTTCTACTGCTGCAAATTGGAGTTCATTTCGGCTCAGGTTCAATTTCATACTTATCCTCCTGATTCTTGAACACTGTATGATTATGCGGTAATCGGTACATAACATTACCTGATGGGTGAAAATTGATCTGCGCAAAGGTTCGAATCAAAGGAATTCCGAATTTTAGGGATTTTTGCTCCCCCCATTCTGGGAACTGGTCATGATCAAATTGAATTTCTCCGGAAAAAAGATCTTCAGAAAGACCTCCCGTCAGAGCCGCATCTTTCAACTGAATATAAGTTGAATCGGTGTCCCAGAAGAGTTTGACAGTGATCGGTAATTGATCATTGCAATGATTGCCATACTTGTACGCATTGGCTACCAATTCCATCAATACAAGATCGAGCATGTCTGTGGAGGGAAGGATATTTTCTGTTTCCAAGGCATAAACAGCCTTAATCATCTGACTCAGTTGGGCAATTCCATAGATGGTAAATTGAAAGGTGCTTACGATAAGAAGATCCAAAACTCGATCACTCTTGGATAAAAACCTTCATTTCGTTTCCATCAGATAGTTCAGCTGTCATGACCTCTTGATACCCATCAGAAATCATGGAAACTACAGTATCAATATCCCAGCTTTCTCCATTTGAGTGAAACTGCACTTCTTCCGGAATGAAGTGGCGAAGATATCGAACCATAGAAAGTGGAAGGCTTAGGCGAACGATATCTCCCTTTTCAGAATTGATCTCCAGTTTCATCAGCGCGGAACCTTTGGGCTGGCTTTGCACATCACGTAAGACTTTGATCAGTTCCAACGCTTGGGCATTCCCAATTTGACCGTTTTTAATCATCTGTAAAATCTGTCTGATCTGATCCACCATCTTATGGCCCCCTTTCTACCGAACCTGCATTATTGTATCATAATTCCCGGGAAATTGCACCTTTTGGTTTCAGGTCGATTGGTTTGCCTTGGTGAGAAATGGTAATTGGATCACCCGATTCCAAAGAATATAGCGCTTTTTTTTCATCGACATGAAGGGTTATCCGTCTTTGCCTGAAGAGAATCTTGAATCGATATTGACTCCATTTTGAAGGGAGATATGGATTGAAAGATAGATGCCCTCCATTCGTACGCATACCCGCAAAACCAAAGATTACGGTCATCCAGCTTCCAGCCATTGAGGCAGCATGAATCCCATCTCTGGTATTATGTTGGATATTATCTAGATCGATTCGAGCGGTTTGCTGAAAGTAGAAATCCGCTTTTTCGCGATGGCCGGTTTCGGACGCCATAATGCTGTGAATGCACGAAGAAAGAGAAGAATCATGCGTCGTTATGGATTCATAGTATTCGAAATCTCTCCTTTTTTGGTCCAGAGAAAATCGATTCCCAAGCAAGAATTGGGCTAAAACAACATCCGGTTGCTTGCATACTTGATGCCGATAGATCACAAGCGGGTGGTAATGCAATAAGAGAGGATAATGGCTTTTGGGAACACGCTCAAAGTCCCAGCGTTTTTTTTCTAAGAACTGATCATCTTGCGGAGTGATTCTTAGCTCTTGGTTGAAAGGAAAATACATCTTATCTGCTGCTTCCTTCCATTCTTCGGGTTCGTTTTCGCACAATTGAATCCTTTGCATCATCCGCTTCAATGGACCGGGGAAATGGGTATTCATTCGGTGAAATACTTCGTTTGCATAAAGAAGGTGCGTCTGCGCCATCAAGTTGGTATACGAGTTGTTGTTTACTAAAGCGGTATATTCATCGGGTCCAGTTACGCAATCAATGCAAAATTGCCCATCTTTCTGCTTTGAAAAATGACCCAAACTCATCCAGATCCGCGCGGTCTCAAACAACATGATTGCTCCCCCGTCTTCTATGAGCAATTGGTTGTCATCAGTCGCTTCCATATACAATTTCAGTGCGTACGCTATGTCAGCGTTTATATGGTATTGAGCTGTCCCAGCGGGAAAGTATGCAGAGCTTTCTTCTCCCCCAATTGTACGCCAAGGAAATAAGGCTCCTTGAGAGTGACCCATTTCACGAGCGCGAATCTTCGCTTGATCTAATATGGATATTCGATATAGCAAAAGGTTTCGAGCGATCCATGGATGAGTGTATAAAAAATAGGGCATGACATAGATTTCTGTGTCCCAAAAATAATGACCACCATATCCCTCACCCGTCAATCCTTTGGATGGAATATTCGTCTTTCCATCACGCCCAGTAGATTGAATTAAATGGAGTTGGTTAAATCGGAGGCCTTGTTGGATGGGGGGATCTCCTTCGATTTCAATGTCAGACGCTGACCAGTATTTCCGTAAAAACTCCTGTTGTTCTCTCATTAATTCTTGGATTCCGGCTTCTTGTGCCGAATGGATCACTTGTTTCGCTCGATCAAGCACCATTCGTTCATCGGTGTCTTTGCTGGAACAAAAGCATACGAATTTGGTTATGGTTAGTTTGGACCCTTTGGATCGTTCGGTTTCAAAATCTGATTGCAGCATTTGCCCGCTCTGATGTACGCGGTGGTTGACATCCCGATCCCGAGAGAGAGAATGATCCATCGCTGATACCAAGGTAAACCCGGTATTCTGTGTTTTTTGGATCAGAACACCCAGGTAGTTCTCGTGAAATGCGTCGAGAAAGGAGAGGGGGGGGATATGAAAATGAGAACCCACTCGAGGATCATCCTTCGCAATGAGATTCTGAACTTCACCATTCAATGTGGAAGTACAGAGAATGGTTCCAGAGCCATCCAAAGGAGTGATTTCATAATGGAAAATTATAAGTTCTTTCCGTTCCAATGAAGCGAATCGAAAACTTCGATAATGAACTCTTTTTCCCAAAGGAGACTGCCAGATCACGTCTCGATAAACAATTCCTTCTTTGAGATCAAACCCTCGAAAATACTGAAGTTTCTTTCCTTGAAACAAGTGAAAGGGTTCTCCATCGATGGAGAAATGGAATCCTCTTCCATCGGGAAGATTCACCATAAGTTGATGATTCCGCGCAAAACCGTATGCGTTTTCTGCGTAATCAATCGGAACGGTATCAAAAAAACCGTTGAGAAATGCCCCTTTGATTGACGGAAGAATGGATTCTGGATACTCTTCTTCGAACGCCCCTCTCAAACCAATCGATCCATTGCCGATTGAAAACTGAGTCTCAGCTAAAGGGTTATCTTTTGGAGGGAAATTCTCTTCAACAATCCACCACTTTGGATCATAGTCTTGGTACACTCGCCTCGCTCCCCTCTACTTTTCCTAAAAACCATGATTCCACACGATTGAGGATTTCATCTATGAGCTTTCCGACGAAAAAAAGAGAAAAAGCGTTCATATGCATTTGCTTTCGAAATCGAACCCTTTGGATTTCTGAACAATTGCTTTTGGATTCATTATGGTCGGCTCTATGTGATGGAAACCCTTTGGGTTATGGAGAGAGTCAATCCTAAGCGGATTGGTTGTCTTGGTTCGTGGGGTATTCAAGGAAATCCTTTTTTAAGCAGATAAGCCAACTGTTTGGTCCCTATGGACATCAATCGAAAAAAGGCGGGCATTTGCCCGCCTTTCATACCAGTCAATCAGCGCCGATTTCTCGGTTCCACCGATCTACGAGTCGTGCGCGATTGGCTCCGTCCCATTCAAAATCCTGATGGACAGTTTTCAAATCCGCAATGTTGATCGCGACCTCTTGTGTTGGGGCGATGGCTGAAACTGGAACGACATACCAACTGGCAAGGATCTCAAGGCATTCGAGACCCAAAACAAAATCATACAATTTCTTTGCATTGACAGGTTCAGGACCATTGTGAATCAGGGACATGGATGCCAACTCGTAACCCGTTCCTTCTCGAGGTACCGTGATTTCAATTGGGGCGCCTCCTTCTACTTTTAGGCGAACCATATCATGGGCATACCCGATCGAGAAGGGAATCTCTCCAATGGCTACGCTTCTTCCCGGAGCGGATCCGCTGCGGGTATACTGATCAATGCTTTGATCCAGTTTTTCCAAATACATAAAGGCAACATCCTCGTCCCCTCCGAAAAGGCTAATCAGAGTTGTGATGACGTTGTATGCAGTTCCTGACGTTGCTGGATTGGCTACGCGTACTAAGTTGGCATACTTAGAGTCGATGATGTCAAACCAACCCTGGGGCGCTTCAAGCCCCAGTTCTCTGGCGCGATTGATGTTGGTGGCAAATGCCAAAGGTCCGATATACAGCCCAATCCAATAGTACTCCGGATCGATAAACTCTGCAGGTGTATTGACAGCAGCTCTTGATCGGTAGGGAGTTGTGAGGCCTTTGTTCTTCGCTTCGATGTGGTTCAGACCAACGCCTCCAACCCAGATGGAAGCTTGCGGGTTGGCACGCTCGGCTTCCATTCGAGCAATGGCTTCTCCCCCTGAAAGGCGGACCCACTCCACTTTAATCCCCGTTGCTTGTTCAAATGCTTGGAAAACTTCCATTGCCAATTGTTCTTCAAAGGTTGTGTACGCTCGAACGACCTCTTGAGCGAACGATAGCCCCATTAGTAAAACCATTCCTACCAGCAATGCCATTCGTAATTTTCCCATGATTTCCCTCCTTATTTTTGGTAATTTGCAAATAGAGAATCCGTGGTCCTTTGATCCGATGAATCGGTCCAATCGTATATAATCAATTTCCGCTGAATAATGAAACAAGCAAAGGAAGGATTTTGGGGATCCCGCTCAAAAGTTGCTCAATGATCGAGAGGGTATTCTGAACAGGAACCACCTTCAACTCTCCTTGAATTATCGTGATAATTGCATATGGAGTTACGTTCAGACCTCCACCAACTCCTGAACCGAAAAGGGCTGATCCATCTCCGCCGGCTCCTCCGCCAAACCCTCCGCTGAGTTGGAATAATGGGATAATGATTGTTTCACCAAATTGAATCGGTGAACCAATGGCTTGATCAGGATGGATCATTTCAAAGGACTGCTTTAGGATCATCGCAGAATGGTCAAAAGGGGTTTCCTGAGCAATGCATATTGTCGTGCAAACGATTGAAAACAGAAGTACAGCAAACCATCCTTTCATTTTCACCCTCCTCCATTCTCTCTTAGTCTATTCAACCATATTATATCATATAATCCCAATTCGAGAAACTCCTAAACCTTCTCAAAACGGGTCCATTCAATGAATGCCGGATGATCGGTACCGTTCGTTTCACTACTCAATAGTTGACACATCAGCGATTTAAAAGTATAATGATTCATCAAGGGTAGGCCTATCATTAGGCTACGAATCGACGATGGGTCGGTGGAAGTATATGAGAATCAAGACAAGAATGATTGATCCAGAGCTCAGAACCGCTGGATTCATAATGACGGTCATTCCCAAAGTCTTTTTTAATCTATCTGGATTCCGTTTGCTCAATAGACTGTCAAAGAGAAGAAAAAAAAGACGCAAAACGGATTCAATCCAGTTCTCGGAAAAATGGATTCCACGCAGAGACGGTTCCAAGATACGCGTGTGTTTGTTTTCCCCAATAGAAACGAAGGGGAGCACTCCAGGTCTTCTTTGGTTTCATGGGGGCGGCTATGCGATTGGAGCTCCGGAACAAACAGAAACCATAGCCAAACGGTTCATTGAAGCGAGCGATTGCATCATCGTAGCTCCCGATTATCGGTTGTCCATGGAAGCTCCCTATCCAGCTGCGCTTGAAGACTGCTATGAAACCCTTCTATGGATGAAAACCAACGCGGATGAATTGGGGATTCGGGATGACCAGCTAATGATTGGTGGCGACAGCGCTGGAGGGGGGTTAACTGCCGCACTCAGTCTTTACGCTCGGGACACAGGAGAAGTAGCGATTGCTTTTCAAATGCCTTTATATCCGATGCTAGATGATCGGATGACAAGCGTTTCAGCGACAGATAACAATGCGCCCGTTTGGAACTCAAAATCCAACTCCCTTTGCTGGAACCAATATCTGGGCGAGTTGTTTGGTGGTCGAGATATTCCCTGCTATGCCGCTCCGGCTAGGGCTATCAACTACTGCAATCTTCCACCGACAGCAACTTTTGTCGGAGAACTAGAGCCTTTCCGGGATGAAGTGATTCAATACGTCGAAAACCTAAGAAGCGCAGGAGTACTTGTTGACTTTGAAGTATTTAAAGGGTGTTATCATGCTTTCGAACAAATGTGCCCAAAAGCTGAGATCAGCAAAAAGGCCGTTTCTTTCCTTATGAATTCGTTCATCCATGCCATTGATACCCATTTTGCAAAACAGAATATCCCGTGTCAAGAGATTATGCGAGGTATTGGCCCTGAGGACCCATGTTGATATACTCAGCTGCAGAGAAACGATTGGTTCGCACTTTTTTAGGGTAATGAAAGGAGTCTCTTGTCTCTTTTCGTTTTCTTGGAGTCATGTTATAATAGAACCATCAAGTCCTAGAGAGATGAGAGAAGGGTGCTGAAGGAGGAAGTTTATGCGGTTCACGACAAAAGCGATTCATGCCCACGAATTGAAAGATTCTTTTGGAGCGGTTTCTACCCCGATCTACCAGACTTCGAATTTTTTCATGGATAATGATAAATATCAGAGTACTGATCGGGAGTGCTTCAAATATACCCGTGTGAACAATCCGAGCAATCGAGTGGTGGAAAAGAAACTCGCTTCCCTCTGCGAGGCGGAAGATGGTGTTTTCTTTTCTTCAGGAATCGCTGCGATTTGCTCAACCCTTCTTTCTTTTTCGGAACCTGGAGATAACATTCTTTTCCCGGAAAAAATGTACGGGGGGACGTTTCATCTAATCCACAACCATTTGCTTCCCGCAGGGATTGAAGCACGTTTTTACCGTTGCGATCATCTGGAGGAAATCGGTCAAATCATGGACGAACGGACGCGTATTCTATATGCGGAACCTGTAACAAATCCAACCCTGGAACTCATTGATATTGAACGGTTGTCCAACATAAAGAAGCATGCCCTTCTCGTAGTAGACAATACGTTTCTATCCCCGTACAATTTTCATCCATTGCTTTGGAATGCCGATGTCGAAATCCATAGCGTAACGAAATATATCTCCGGTCACTCAGATGTGATTGCGGGGTTTGCTTGTGCCCGAGAGAAAGAAATGATCGAACGAATCTGGAAGAAATCGTATACTTTGGGGTTCACACCAAGCCCTTTTGATGCGTTTTTGGTTGGAAGAGGTGTGAAAACTTTGGGTCTCCGCATGGAACGGCATAACGAAAACGCGCGGTTAATCGCCCAGTATTTGGAAAGAGTGAGTAAAGAAGATCCATCATTACATGTGCGGTATCCAGCTCTGTATGAGAAAATCCCGGAATGTCTTCAAAGCATTCCTGGTTATGGTGGGGTTGTGTACTTGGACTTGCATTCCCTTGATCGAGCGAAATCTTTCGTTCGTGGGATGTCTCTTTTCCTTGAAGCCACATCATTGGCAGGAATAGAGTCTCTAGTGACCATTCCCTGCCTTACTTCGCATTCATCCTTATCTGAAGAGGAACTTTGCCGATCAGGAGTAAGCAAAGGGGGTATTCGTTTGTCAGTAGGGATTGAGGATGTTGATGACCTGATTGAAGATATCCAGGCTGGGTTTGGCGCATCTGGGATTCTTTAGTGACCGCACGAACCACATGATCCACAATCTGAATCGCAGGATTCCGAACAACCATCATCTACATCCGGTTGTTCTAGAAGGGGTTTTTGGATTCGCTTTTTTTGGATGATCCGTTTGGCCCACTGATCCAGGTAATCTGTATTGGGTTTACTGACACGAAAAGCGTTACAAAACAATTGGATCGCTCGGGAAGTTGGAACACTCCACTTTTTTTCTATTTCGGAAATCACCATTTCTTTCTCTCTTATTGTCCGTACGGAATCAGACATCATTTGCCTCCTCGGATTTTTTGAATAATCGAATGTATTATCGCACATTTCTCCAAAATTTTCAATATCATCAAGGAGGGGTCAGAATGGACTGGAACGGGGCTTTAACCATTATCATTCGCATCGCGATTTCCGTTGGAGTAATCGTAGTTGCCTATTTTTCGACCTTATGGATTTTCAAAGCTGTTGACTCCTATGCGAAGAAAACTGAACACCCGCTAAAGGAGCCCAATACCGTTTTGCTTATGATCCGAATCGTTATCTATGCATTGGCAATCGTAATTATCGTCTCGATTTTCTCAGAAAGTTTGCTTCCTGCACTGACTGGTTTGGGGTTATCAACCTTGGTGTTGGGGCTCGCAGTGCGAGAACCGATTTCCAATTTTATCTGTGGGATTTTGGTTTTACTCACACGCACAATCAAGGAAGGAGATGTGATTGAGGTTGCTGGTTACTCAGGATCTGTTGAAGTTATTGATATCAATCACACGAAGATCAAAACGTTCGACGGACGCAAAGTGCTCATTCCCAACAGAATTGTCTGGAATGGGAACGTCACCAAATTTTGGCCTGGTACAATCCGCCGGGTTGAAATGGTGGTGGGCGCTTCGTATTCATGTGATATTGGGGAAGTATTAGGTCTAATCAGAGAAGCATTGGAAGAAGAACCTTTGATCCACAAAGCGGAGGGTGTCAATAATGTTGCGAATTTTCGAGGATTTGGCAGCTCTTCTCTTGATTTTACGGTAATGTATTGGGTGGAAAGACCACTATGGTTCGAAGCCCAAAACGCCTTTGCCATTCGCCTTCAGCAAAAGTTCGCTGATCATGGAATAGAAATCCCGTTTACCCAGATCGACCTCCATGTAAAAAAGGAGGAGAAACTATGAGAATAATGGATATTATCCCAGTGGCGCGGGCGAAAGAACCTGCCGATGTTCTTCTCACGAATTGTAGGATTGTGAATGTCTTTTCAGGTGAGATCGAAAGATCGAATGTTGCCATTTATCGCAAACGGATCGCTGGCATTGGTGATTATACCCAAGGCAAGCAAGTGATTGACCTAGAAGGTAGGTACATCGTTCCGGGTTTGATCGATGCGCATCTCCATATTGAAAGCACCATGCTTGACCCCAGAGAATTCGCGCGAGCGGTCTTGGCGCGTGGGACCACCACCGTGATTGCTGATCCTCATGAAATTGTAAATGTGGTTGGGTTAAAGGGAATCGATTTCTTTATCCGCTATACCGAAGGAGTGCCTTTAAATATTTACTTTATGATTCCATCCTGCGTTCCCGCGACGAGTTTTGAGGATAACGGGGGCAATATCAATGTGTATGACATGATCGGGTTTATTGAGAAACACCCGAGAGTCCTGGGTTTGGGAGAGGTGATGAATTATCCTGGAATCCTTTCCTGTGATCAAGAATTGCTAACAATGATTGAACTAATCCGGCATAAATACAAAAAAATCGATGGTCATGCGCCAGGACTTGATGGCAAGGATTTAAACGCATACGTAAGCGCATTCATCCGTTCGGATCATGAAAGCACCGAAGCTTCTGAAGCAAAAGAGAAGCTTGCGCGCGGTATGCAAGTCCTAATGAGGTACGGAAGCATAGCAAAAGATCTCGTAAATTTGCTCCCCATTGTCAATCACCATACGGAACCGTTTCTTTCGTTGTGCACTGATGATAAACACCCCGACGCGATACAAAAAGGACACATTGATGAAGCGGTTCGTATATGCATTGAGAACGGAGTTGATCCGATCTCCGCGATCCGGATGGCTACAATCAACACAGCCCGTCATTATGACCTTCGCAGTATGGGGGCGATTGCGCCTGGGTATAAGGCGGATTTGGTTGTTGTGGACGATTTGGAACGCTTTTATCCCCAATTGGTTATGAAGGATGCGCAGATCGTCGCAAAAGATGGTGTTTGCATCGCTCGATTTCCAATTCCCGAAGTTAGTACTGAGGGGGTTCGACATACAGTCCTTTGCCCAGAAATGCAAGAGACGGACTTTTTTCTTCATTGGGAAGGATGTACCGAAGTAAAAGTACACTCCATTCAAGTGTTCGGCAGTTCCGTATTGACTCGAAATCTTCCTGTCGTCCTTCCCGTTCGGAACGGTGAACCGGACCTTTCGTCAGAAGATTGCTTGAAGATTGCGATCGTGAACCGGTACTCACAGAAAAAGCAGTTCTCTATGGGTTTTGTCTCTGGAACGGGTATGAAAAGCGGCGCGGTAGCAACATCAGTGGGCCATGATGCCCATAATCTGTCTGTCGCCGGGAAAAATGAAAAAGATATGGCTGTAGCGATCAACGAAGTAATCCGAATGGGTGGTGGAATGGTTGCCGTTCGAAATGGCAGGGTATTGGCATCGCTTGCCCTTCCCATTGCTGGCCTAATGTCCGATTTGCCTTTGGAAGAAGTTGTTGAAAAAGAGAGATATTTGCACCAAGCGGTTGGTGATTTGGGTAGCGATTTACCCAATCTAATGATGACTCTATCTTTTGTCCAGCTTGCGGTCATTCCTGAGATCCGAATTACCAATCAGGGATTGGTCGATACCAATCGGTTTCAGTTTATATCAGTTAAAGAAGAGTAAGGGATCCATATGAGTCCTGTCATGTATGCATTGGTTCTAACAACCGTTGCCGGAGCAGCTACAGGGTTGGGAGCGCTTCCCTTCCTTTTCTTCAGGAAAGGAGCCAATCAACGGCTGATCGACGGACTCATGGGGTTTGCTGCAGGAATCATGCTTTCAGCAACCGCTTTTAGCCTTGTCATTCCTTCCTTTGAAATTGGTGGACTTTGGCCCTTTTTGATTGGGTTTCTTTTGGGTGCGTTATTTGTTGATCTAGTCGACCATTATTCTCCTCATGAACACTTTCTCAAGGGACGCGAAGGCCCCGATTTCAAAAAGGCGAGCAAAATTTGGTTGTTTGTTATAGCCATAGCAATCCATAACTTTCCCGAAGGAATGGCGGTTGGGGTAGGAGCTTTTTCTGACCAAGCAGAATCCATCGCATGGGCTATTGGGATTCAGAATCTTCCTGAAGGCGCTGCAGTAGCAGTTGCCTTGATTAATGCGAAGTACAAGCCGACAATAGCCTTCTTGGTGGCGGCTCTAACTGGCGCAGTCGAAATCCTTGGAGGGCTAATTGGTGTTGCGGTTCTTTCCATTTCCTCAGCGCTTCTTCCCTATATGCTTGCTTTTGCGGGCGGAGCAATGTTGTTCGTCATTAGTGATGAAGTTATTGTTGAGACTCACGCAAATGGAAACCAACGAATGGCTACCTATTGTTTGATCGGTGGATTTGTTCTTATGACCATTTTTGACGTTCTTTTGGGCTAAAAGATCCAGGGAATAAAGTACGTCATTACAAAGTGGTACCTCGTTTCGAAAGCTTTCAACGGTTACGTATTTTCCGAAAGGGGGGCACAATGATGCAGTATATGGCTCTTGTAGGAACAATTCAAAGCGACTGCGCCGCACAATCCCATGGATCAGCAGTAATGATTGAATTTACCGGAACACGCTTGGCTTCACTGAATTTTGAAAAGAACGATGGGTTGGATACCACGTACAATATCATTGCAGTTCGAGAAGGGTTTATCATCCACCAATTGGAAGAAAACGATTTTATGGGCGTGATCCGTGGGAAAATTTCCTTTGTGAAGACCCTGGAAGAAGCCAGTTTTGGGAATGCAGATCTTTTGCAAAACCTCAAGGATATGATGGTCCGAAATTAGCAAAACGCCCCTATTGGGGCGTTTTGTCAATTCCGTTCTCGGGAAAAAAAGGATACCGGATAGTCTACTTATCTCCTTTACAATACCTTGTACTTCTTCACCTGGTCTTCGTTTTCCAGCACCCGCAAAAAAGCTTCAACTACCTGCGGATCAAATTGCGTTCCTTTATTCGTGTTCAATTCATGGATTGCTTCTTTATAGCTCAAAGCCCTGCGATAGGATCGATCCCGAACCATTGCGTCCCAGGTATCCGCGACTGCAATAATCCGTGAAACCAAGGGGATTTCATCTCCCAAAAGCTCATCCGGATAGCCGTCCCCGTCAAAACGTTCATGATGGTGCCGGACTGCAATCGCAGCAGAGTTCAATTCCTGAGAACCACTGAGAACTTCAAATCCCCAAACTGGGTGATACTTAATCACTTCAAACTCTAATTCGCTGAGCCTTCCGGGTTTATTGAGAATGGCTTGGGGAACGAGAATCTTTCCAATATCGTGAACCATTCCGGTCCAATACACCTGATCGATTTCCACAGGAGAAAAATCCAATTGATTTGCAATCGCCGCAGCGACTTCCGCAACATGATCCGAATGGCCTTTGGTATAGGTATCATGGATTTCGAGAATCCGAATGATTGAAAGGATAATCCCTTCCTGAAACCGTTTCTGCATGTCTCCAAGCCGCCGAAAAGCCAGAAAAGCAGAAGCGAGGCTTCCCATTGCTTCTAGGATCCGCGGAGCATCGTCGCTAAACTCTTTCTCTTGGTCAGAGCGAATATCCAAAGTCATATGTCCCAAGGTCTTCTGATTCAACCGAAGGGGAACAACAAGGGTTTCTTTGATGGAGGGAACAACACGCATGAACTGATCTCTGATTGGTTCGGGCATTTGAAAGTTTTCCAGGCTGATTTTCCGGACTGTGTCAGAGATCTCAAAGTACTCAGCTTTCAGAGGGATTTCCTGCAATTTTTTAATGTCTTGTCCCACCGCATGGATATATTTCCAGTCATCCCCCTCGATTAATGAGACGCTCCCGCAATCGGCTTCCGAGATAATTTCCGTGGCCCGCTCCAACAATTGAGACAGAAAGGTTTCATTGGAATGAGAGGATGCTTGGATCAGGGTTGTTGTGGAATCTACCAGTCGTTCGAACTTTCCGACCGTTGTATCGAGTTCGGAATATGAATGCTCCAATTCTTCGTTAATTGCGGTTAGTTCTTCATTGGAAGCAGATAATTGATTTGAGGTTGCTTCCAAATTAAAAAAGACTTTTCGATACTCTTCTACAAGAACCAAACCACAGGTAAGGGTAACGATCAACGTCCCATAGGAAGTAAGATAAATCGGAACAAATCCTCGGATCGCCTGTGTGATCAAATCAATGATCAGCGCCATGCCCAAAAAAAGCACTGCATAAAAAAACCGATTCTTTCGGTTGATAATGGAAATCGTCCCGATTAAGGCAAAATTAACGATCGCTGCGATGCTGGCTAACCCGCCTCCGATTAATGGAATGAGGAATAGAGAAAGCATCGTAAACAATGCCATCAGTTTCGAAAAATAGATTTTCCTTGTGAGATAGCTTTCAATCCCCCAAAGGAGCGTGAATGACGCCAGTGTCCCCGCGATTGAGTTTGTGTATATCGGTTCAAAAAAATACGCGGAACTTAAAAACCCTTGAGCGTGGGAAAAAATCAGAACCGAACTGAAAATTGCCGATGCGCCCATTCCGAAATAGGCATTTTCATATTGGTTGATTGCTCTTCCCATACGAAAGAGTAAAATGGCTAAAAGGATATTCATTCCGATCGCAAAGAAAAGGAAGTATCCATCAAACATACGAAAAAGGAATTCTTTCAGGCGCACCATCCATTGGATGTCGATGTATGGGGCTGGAAAGATGATCAAATCATTTTGCGAAGAAAGCTCAATCTCCATGATATTGGTAGATTGAAGTTGGCTCGATTCAAAGGAAAAAGATAACCCTCCGTAAAAAAAATCCGGTTGTGGATAGGTAGAGGATCTCGCCTCCCCAATTAGAGAGCCATTTAGGTAGACCCGGATTTGGTTGGTAAAGAGCGTGGGTATTTTCAGGGTTTCCCCCGAAGGAATACCGAACGGCCTGGAAAGCTTGAGGTCAATGATCCCCGGTTGCTCAAGATGCAGCAAAAAGGTGGCTGTATAGGGATTACCATTGAGCTCTCCCACCCATCGACCGTCCAGGACAGTACCTGAAGGGGCAGTGATCCAAAAGAAAAACAGCCATAAAGCAAAGAACCCTGCCAAAACCATGATTAACTGGAAATATTTCAACGGTCCCTCCCTACCTACAGCACATTCGATCGGTTATGAATCGAGTGGATCCACTGGTTGATCTCATCAGGATGACAACGGATATCTTCGGCCATAAATCGGATTTCTTCTCGAGAAAAAGCAACTCTGCCGGTCGATTTGATCATTTGGTTTACATAGGAAATCCGGAGTTTGGTTAAGTCAACCTTCTTAGGGGCGATTTGCTCAGGATGTTCCGGAATGACAATCCTATTCCCTGGTTCGTCCATTGAAGGATCTCCACACACCACACGGATGCCGTGGTCGAGGGCAAAACTCAATTGGGCGCTTGGGCATTTCCCCGCGCTTGTGTATTCTGTCTCCTGCACAACGATAATCTGGGTTTCGTCCATCTCTCTTGCCAAACCAATGGCTGCGCATAGAGAGGTGTTTCCTGCAGGCCCTCTTTGAAGCCCTTCCAACTGAGCCAGCATTTCCGTTGTGTAAAACACTTCTCCTTGGGTAACCAGGTAGTAGTCATCCATATATCGCAAAGGCCTAGCCGCATTCAGAGGAACATCACTTCGATCGGGAAAAACCGCAAAAGGAATCCCAAACCCAGAATGGCCGGTTGTAAATGATTTCCGGTTAAAGTCAACATCGCTTGCCATGTGCAATCCATGAAGGTCCACACTAGCTCCAATTACACGAGTTTCTTTTGCATGCGCTTTTCTTAACCCTCGCGCAGTTCCAGTCAGATTCCCTCCCCCCGCATGAGTAACCATCACAGCATCCGGGTATCGGTTTTCTCTTCTCTTCATTTCGGTTGCGATTTCATATCCAAGAGTTTCAATTCCGCAAATTCCAAACGGAGTATACAAGGAGGCGTTGAAGAACCCCGTCTCTTCTAAGCATACCAAAAAATAATAAAAGAGCTCCGGACCGACTGTCATCTGCACTACTTCGGCCCCTAAAGCTTCACAGGACCGTCCTTTTTCCAAAATTTCTGGCTGTCCGACTCCATGACTATCAAATGTTTCTTGAAGGATCATGCATTTCACATTATATTTTGCTGCTTGCGAAGCTACAGCTGCGCCATAGTTTCCGCTGGTTGCGGCAATAACCCCGGGGAACCCATGTTTATCGGCGTGAAAGACGCTGACAGAAGCTCTTCGATCTTTAAAACTCCCTGAGGGATTACAGGATTCGTCTTTAAGGAAAATCCGCGCCCCTTTGCCTCTCGGGCTCATTCGCCGCACCAGATTCCCAATGTTTTTCAATTCAACTAACGGAGTGTTTCCAACCGATGTGGACGCTTGGATTTTTTGGATTTCTTCAATTGAGTATCCCGCTTCTTGCATCATCTGTTCGTAATCAAACGCGATCCCTTCGGTTCGAAACCGATCATAGTCTATTCCTACAGCCTTCTTCATGATTTCGTTCTTGCGCTTCATTACGTCATGGTACGTTTCGATGATCCTCCTCCTCCTCTTCTTTGATGATTGTTCTGAGTTTTGGACCAATTTCGAGGAGAGCAGGAATCGGTTTACCAAAAGAATGCGTATAAGCTGGGAACACCTCAACCAAAGCGCCCGTATATTCTCGATCGATCAGAGTTCGAATCGAAACTTGATCACCCAGATGCGCTTCTTTTTCAGTCATGAACCCATTCACAAAGGCGTCCAGTGGGGTTTTTCTCGTTTCCTCCGGAATATGATCAGGCCGATCCTGCGGTTCAAGGATCCGAAAGCGAATCTTTACCCAATCTCCTTCTTTTGCAGCAGCTTTCATTCGTCTTCTTCTTTATCAGGCAAGCAAATTGGGATAGGAAGGTCGGCCATTGAATATAAACCAGGCTCTGTTGAGATTACTACAGGGATCATGTTTACAGCAGCAGCTATGGTGCCCTTTCCTCCTGGGATTTCTGGTTGTATGCTCAGGTTGATATCTGGGTCGCCCTCAATCCATATATAATCACCTGTATCGACTTTTTCCAAATGGGGATGGATCTGCTGAGGATGAATGAGTTCAATGACAACATTTCCGTCCAAATCATACCCCTTACCAATATGTCGGCAACCGGCAACCATTCCTGGTTCGACTTTTACGACAGGTGTTTCCCTATATGTATGGGAAATAATCGGTTCTCGTTCTTCTTCGATCCGGTCCAAATCCCATCCCAAAGCATCCGCGATCATGCGGATGGATTCTGGAAACCCGATATGCCCCACAATCGTACCGGCTTCCAATCCTTTTTGAAATTCCTCAGGGGTAGTACCCACCCCTTGGGTCATCATCACTGTTTTCCCAAAAGGAGAAAGATCATTCACGCGGGTTGCTTTGATCTTTTTTACTTGAAGACAAGCTCCCGTCATGTTCAGGATGAGCTGATCAAGCACAAAACCGGGATTAATTCCAGTGCCTAAAACGCTGACACCATGGCGCCGCGCCAGACTGTCAATCATTTGAGCGTACTCTGGCGACGAGGCAAATGGATAGGCCATTTCCTCAGCAATCGTGATTACATGGATGTTCTTCTCAACACATAGCTTGATTAAAGGAAAGACTCCTTTAACAAAAGAATCCGTCGCAATCACTGCCAAATCAGGAACTGATTCAGAAAGGACCGTTTCCGGAGAGTCAGAAACGAATATCCCCAAAGATTGTCCAACTCCCAAAATCGTCCCGAGGTCCTTCTCCTTCAATTCAGGCCTTTGATCAACAACGCCCACCAGCTGCAGCGCTTCCTTTCGTAGAATGTTCCGTGCAATCCCCGATCCCATAGCCCCAAGACCAACCACAACCACACGAACCATATTGATCCCTCCTTTTTGGGTTTTCTGTGCTATTGTATCATATCTGATCCTTTTTTCAGTTCCGATGTACAATGAGGGCACCGAAGGGCAGCGATCGGGATTGACGAGCAACAGAACGGACACTCTTTTGCCGTTGGCGCAGCTGGTGCCACCGCTTCTTCTTTCTTTTTCATCCGGTCTTTTGCTCGTAAGATAAGGAAAATGGCGAATGCGACAATGACGAAGTTTATGATTGTGTTGATAAAAAGGCCGAAATTCATGGTTGGCGCGCCCGCTGCTTGGGCTATAGCCAAAGAGGCGTATTCTTTGCCATCTAGAGCGACGAACAAATTGGTGAAATCCACTTTACCCAACAGCATACCAATCGGTGGCATGATGATGTCATCCACTAACGATCGAACAATCGGACTAAAAGCCAAACCCATAATAAAAGCGACTGCCAGTTCCAGAATATTCCCTCGAGTCAAAAATCCTTTAAACTCTTTCCACATTGCCATCCCTCCTTTTTTTTATGAACCACGCAATGAAAAGGTGATAGAAGATTATACAACAAGTTCTTTGCATTATCAAGGCAGAAAAAAGAAGAACGAGACAGATGAGATGTGGTATAATACCCCGAAAAAAACCTTGAACCGAAAAGGAGGTATGCTTGGATGGCGAAACAATGGGTGTATTACTTTGGAACGAGCAAATGCGAAGGATCTTCGCAGATGAAAGAAATGTTGGGAGGAAAAGGAGCAAACTTGGCTGAAATGGTGAATATCGGGATTCCAGTTCCACCTGGTTTTACTCTTTCTACAGATGTGTGCCAATTCTTCTACGAAAACGGCAAAACATATCCCGAAAACCTGAAGCAGGAAGTTGCCGATGCAATGGCCATATTGGAAACGGATACCCGGAAGAAATTTGGCGACCCGAAAGATCCCCTTCTGGTTTCTGTTCGATCCGGAGCCGCGATTTCTATGCCAGGGATGATGGATACCATTCTAAACTTAGGCCTGAATGACGCGACAGTGCAGGGAATCGCCGAAAAGTCCGGAAACGAACGCTTTGCCTATGACTCTTATCGACGGTTTATGCAAATGTTCGGGGATGTTGTTCTGGAGATCCCTCATCACGAGTTTGAAGAAGCTTTGGATCAGATCAAGAAAGATAAAGGAGTGAAGCTGGATACAGAACTAGACGCTCAGGATATGAAAAAACTCGTCGAGCGGTACAAAGAAGCCTATCGGAAACACAGGAAAGAATTCCCTCAGGATCCGCATGAACAACTTTGGGCTTCAATCAGCGCGGTCAACAACAGTTGGATGAATGAAAGAGCCATTACCTATCGGAAATTGAATCAAATCCCAGAAGGGAAGTACAAAGGGACTGCTGTCAACATTGTTTCCATGGTTTATGGAAATATGGGTGATGATAGTGGAACGGGGGTAGCCTTTACACGAAACCCATCCAATGGAGAAAAAAAGTTCTATGGGGAGTTTTTGGCTAATGCGCAAGGGGAAGACGTGGTTGCTGGGATCCGCACGCCATTGCCTTTGGATCAGATGGAAGGCAAATGGCCACAGGTGTATCATCAACTAACAGAAGTGTTCCGAAGGCTGGAAACCCATTATAAAGATATGCAAGATGTCGAGTTTACCATTGAAAAAGAAATTTTGTATATCTTACAGACACGAAACGCGAAACGGACTGCTGCAGCTGCAGTTCAATGCGCAGTTGATATGGTTGAAGAAGGAGTTATCGACAAAAAAACCGCAGTACTTCGTGTGGATCCAGACCAAGTAGAACAATTGCTTCATCCGACTTTTGATCCAGTCGAACGAAAGAAAGCAAAGATTCTGACCAAAGCGCTTCCCGCATCCCCAGGCGCAGCAACAGGGAAGGTTGTTTTTGTGGCGAAAACCGCCGAAGAATGGGTTAGCAGAGGGGAGAAGGTCATTTTGGTTCGAATGGAAACCTCCCCGGAAGATATTGGTGGGATGGCTGCAGCGGAGGGCATCTTGACTGCTCGAGGAGGAATGACCTCCCATGCGGCAGTTGTTGCGCGTGGCATGGGAGAACCAGCGATTGTCGGCGCGGAAGATCTTGAGATCAGTGAAAAGAACAAGCAATTCAAAGTCAATGAGGTAGTAGTCAAAGAAGGAGATTGGATCTCGATTGATGGGACCACAGGAGAAGTGCTGCTTGGAAAAATCGCAACCATCCAACCGGATGGACTCTCGGGATCCGTTGCCACTTTATTGGGATGGGCTGATGAACTGAGAAAGTTGGGTATCCGTACGAACGCGGATGTTCCCAAAGACGCGACCGTAGCCCGGCAATTTGGGGCGGAAGGCATAGGGCTGTGTCGAACCGAGCATATGTTCTTCGAAGCCGACCGAATCCAGATTGTCCGCAGGATGATTATGGCTCGAACCCTTGAAGCCAGGCAAAAAGAGCTTGATTTGCTGGAACCCATACAAAAGGAAGATTTTTACGGAATCCTGAAAGCGATGAATGGGTTACCCGTGACGATCCGTTTGATTGATCCTCCGCTTCACGAATTTCTTCCCCATGAACCCGATGTGCAAGCCAAGGTGGCAAAAGACCTGAATATCAGTATAGAAGAGCTGAAGCAAACTGTGGGAGAATTGAGCGAATTCAATCCCATGTTGGGTCACCGAGGGGTCCGATTGTGCGTTACCTACCCCGAGATTGCCGTTATGCAAACTCGAGCCATCATCGGTGCTGCCCTTGATCTTGTCAAAGAAGGAGTTGAAGTCAAACCGGAAATTATGATTCCTCTGGTAGGCATCGCTGACGAGCTGAAGATGATGGAAGAGATTGTCCGTAGAGAAGCGGATTCGATGATCAAACAAGCAGGAGTTCCCCTTGATTATTTAGTGGGAACGATGATCGAAGTCCCAAGAGGCGCCATTACTGCTGATGAAGTAGCTCAGTATGCAGAATTTTTCTCTTTCGGTACCAATGATCTGACTCAGATGACATATGGATTCAGTCGCGACGATGCTGGAAAGTTCATCAAAGATTATTTGGAGAAGGGGATTATGGAGTTCGACCCTTTTAAGCGGTTAGATCGGATTGGAGTAGGACCACTTGTCAAAATGGCCACCGAAAAAGGTCGAAGCGTAAAACCGAACCTCAAGGTAGGCATATGCGGAGAACACGGGGGGGATCCGAATTCGATCGAGTTCTGTCATTTGGTGGGCTTGAACTATGTTAGTTGCTCTCCTTACAGGGTTCCCGTTGCGCGACTAGCAGCAGCGCACGCTGCGCTCAAAAATTAATTAACCAATCATTATCAACAATCAATCCCGGACGAATGCGTCCGGGTTTTTTTTGGCTCAGGAAAGTGTTTTTGCACGATGGAAGACCTCCTAAAGTCTTCGTAACCTTTACGTAGATTCGCTTAACGAACAAATGAAGCGTACGATACTAGTGGTTGACATTTGGGAATTATATGGTACAATACGAATGGTAATCTCTTACATTAGTCATTTTGAGGAGGAATCCGAATCTTGACCCGACCAATCCTGATTGTTGAAAACTTGAAGACATACTTCGATACCCCGGAAGGTTTGGTAAAAGCGGTTGATGATGTGTCATTTGATCTGTGCCAGAACGAAGTATTAGGGATTGTAGGGGAGACAGGATCGGGAAAGAGTGTTACGGTTCGTTCGATCAACGGTTTGATCCATAAACCCGGAAAAATCGCGGGCGGGAAGATCCTTTTCGAGACGAAAGAGTTCCTCGAACGCCAAAAAGATGGATATCTTGATCTTACAACCCTTCGGGGAGACGAGTACACAAAAATCCGCGGCAAGCACATCAGTATTATCTTCCAAGACCCAATGACTTCTCTCAATTCGATGTATACCATCGCAGATCAAATGATCGAAACCATTCGTTTTCACCAAAAAGTTGATGAAAAACAGGCGCTAGAAATCGCGGTGTCCATGCTTGCGAAGGTTGGAATCTCCAATCCCAAAGAGAGGATTTTTTCCTATCCGTTTGAGCTTTCTGGCGGTCAACGCCAAAGGGTGATTATCGCGATCTGCATATCGTGCAATCCTGACATATTGATCGCCGACGAGCCAACAACAGCTTTGGATGTGACTGTGCAGGCGCAAATTCTCGAACTAATGAAAGACCTCCAGACCGAATTTCAAAGCGGAGTGATCTTTATCACCCATGATTTGGCTGTTATTTCAGAGATGGCTGATAAAGTCATGGTCATGTACGGAGGAATGGCGATGGAGTACGCTCCGGTGATGACGGTTTACGAAGAGCCCAGGCATCCATACACCCATGCTTTGCTCAATTGCATTCCGAGGATCGATAAGAAACAGGCTCGTTTGGATCCGATTCCTGGGCAACCCCCCATGATGTTGAATGCTCCGGCATTATGCCCTTTCCTTCCCCGATGTCCCAATAAAGTCGAACGATGCGCCAAGGAGATGCCTGTACCGGTTGAAATTGATGAAAACCATGTTCTTCGATGTTTCAATCCGGTTTCTCGTACGGTCATTCAGAAAGGGGCTTTATGATGCCAGTGATGACACAAAAACAGAAAAAAAAGAACTCAAAGGACACTACCGAGCCTCTGCTCGTCGTAGAAAATCTCAAGAAGTTTTTCCCGATTCGTTCCGGTTTTTTAATCGAACGAACCCGGGGATATGTGAAAGCTGTAGATGATATTTCCTTTACCCTTGAAAAGAACCACACAATGGGATTGGTCGGGGAATCCGGTTGTGGCAAGACGACTGCGGGGCGGACTGTGATCCGTCTGATAGACGCAACCGACGGAACAGTAAGGGTGGAAGGAACGAATATCGCTTTTTTTAAGGAACGGAGACTGAAAGAGTATCGGAGAAAGATGCAGATTGTTTTTCAAGACCCAATGTCTTCGTTAAACCCACGAATGACCGTCGGAGAAATGTTGTCAGAACCATTGTACTTTCACGGATTGGCTCGGACAAAGCAACAGGCCAATCAGATCGTTAAAGATCTCCTCGCTTCAGTCGGATTGAAATCTCACCATATGGATCGCTATCCACACCAATTTTCTGGCGGCCAAAGACAACGAGTGGCTATCGCAAGAGCGATTTCTGTACACCCCTCTCTGGTTGTCTTGGATGAACCGACATCTGCATTGGATGTTTCGGTTCAAGCCCAAATCATCAATCTCTTAAAGAAAATCCAAACGGATCTTGGAGCGGGTTTTCTTTTTATCAGCCATGACCTCTCTCTGGTTCGATTCATAAGCGATCACGCTGGGATCATGTATCTGGGAAAGATCGTAGAACAAGGGAATACCGACGAAATCTTTGAACACCCCCAGCACCCCTATTCTCAAGCTTTACTTGCAGCAGCTCCAATTCCTGACCCGAGAAAGAAACGCGATCGTAAGAATCTTCTCGGCGGGAATGTCCCCAGTCCGATTCACCGTCCCAGCGGCTGTTTCTTTCGAACTCGATGCAAGTATGCTATGAAGGTATGTGAAGAGGTTTATCCGGAGTACAAAGAGATTACGCCAGATCATAAGGTTGCCTGTCATTTGTATTTGAAGTGATTTTGAAGCGATTCTGAGGAGGAACTATGGTCGAACCTACCGCACCCGAACCCATCAATGTTGAAGAAGCTTTTGAAACCCAATTCCTATCCCGACGGAGGCTCATTTGGAGGTCTTTTCGGAAACACCGCTTAGGTGTTGTCTCCATGTGGATCCTAATCATTTTTTACCTTATTGCGATCTTTGCGGATTTCCTTGCCCCTTCCAATCCGTATCGGCAAGATCTTCCCCGGAGTTATTCGTCTCCATCCAGGATTCATTGGTTCTATGATGGCCAGTTTGTCGGCCCTTATGTGTTGGGGATCACTTCCTACCGGGATCCCAATACTCGGGTTCGCATATATGAAGACGCAGGAGAGTTGCTGCATGTGCAAGGGTATGACCAAAACGACCAACCGTATTCCTTAACTGTCGGAACGGATGGAATTAGCGCAATCAAGGTTGTCATTCGGACCGATGAGATCGCGCGTGGGCCTGAGGGTGATTTTCTAATTCGTTCAACAACGCGCGAAGAGTCCATGATCCCAATTGCCCGATCGGAGATGCTTACCACTTCCACCATCCGAGAGGTTACTGCGCCTGATATCCTCTCCATGACTACCAGCAACCCGCGATACACCCGACAACTGGCGCAAATCGGCGGACTACAATATATTGAGCACGAAGAATCCGTAGAACGGTTAATTATCGTGCGAGAAGACAGGATGCAAGATATTCAAATTGCTACAGTTGAAGAGTATTTGTTTAAGCGGTACCCCATTCAATTTTTCGTTCGAGGTTGGGAGTACAAATGGTTGGGATTCATCCCGGGGGATATCCATCTGTTCGGAGTGGAAGCGCCCGCCCAACTCTTTTTATTTGGCGCGGATTCCTTTGGACGCGATGTATTTAGCCGGATTCTTTTCGGTTCTCGAATCTCCCTTTCCGTAGGCCTAATCGGAATCTTGATCACGTTCACGATCGGGCTGTTTCTGGGGGGGTTCTCCGGGTTTTATGGGGGTTGGATCGATGAAGGCATGATGCGCCTTACAGAAATCCTAATGTCAATTCCTGGTTTGTATTTGTTGATTGCATTGCGGTCTGTTCTTCCTCCCGAATTGCCATCGACAGTCACTTACCTGCTCATTGTCGTGATTCTGTCGTTTATTGGGTGGCCGGGTATGTCTCGAGTCATTCGGGGTATGGTTCTTTCGATCAAGCAGAGAGAATTTGTGGAAGCAGCCAAAGCGATGGGGTATCCGCCGCGAAGGATAATTTGGAAACATATCATTCCGAATACAGCTACATACATAATCGTATCCGCGACTCTGAGCATCCCAGGCTACATTTTGGGTGAAGCAGGGCTCTCCTTCTTGGGATTTGGCATACGGGAACCGCAAGCAAGTTGGGGTCTGATGCTTTCCCAGGCTCAAAACCTGACCGCGCTTCAGAATTATCCATGGTTACTGATCCCCGGGGCTTTTTTGTTTTTTGCCATCTTGGCGTTTAACCTTTTTGGAGACGCAATCCGTGATGCCTTTGATCCACGTTCCTTAGGTCAGTAGATGAATGAATCATCGAACATCAAGGCAAAATCTCATTTTGCCAAATTGAAGACAGGAGGGAAAAGTATGAAAAAGGCAGTATGGTTGGTTTTGGTATTTGCTCTTGGTCTGTGTATGGTTTTTGCAACTCCCGAGTATGCAGTGGAAGAGTTCACCGGAAAGCAAGGTGGAACCTTCTATATCAGCTCGATTAGTGACCCAAAGGGGCTTAATCCCGCGTGGGCTTCAGAAACCAGCACAACGGACATCACAAACATTATGTTCGATATGTTACTCGCTCTTGACGCGAACGGTGCGTTCCGAGAAGAGGGAAACATCGCGAAGAGTTGGGAAACCACACCCGATGGTCTGGGATGGATCTTCCATATCCGGAAAGGAATCACATGGTCCGATGGGCATCCACTGACCGCCGAAGATGTCTACTTTACCTTTAAAGAAGTGTATTTCAAGCGGGAAAACAACACCGGAAGCACGACAGACGTTCTTCGTGGAGTCGATGGGAATCTGCCTTTTATCGAACTGATCGACCAGTACACCGTGAAGATTTGGTACAGTCAGCCTTACGCTCCTGGTTTGTTAACCATCGGTCTGAATCGTCCCCTTCCCAAACATATTGTTGAACCTCAGATCCAGGCTGGAACATGGGGTGAATTTTGGACTCTTGATGATGTAGACAAACTTGTTGTCAGTGGCCCATTCATCGTAACGGAATACATCCCTGACGTTCGCACCACCCTTTCTCGGAACCCTCAGTACTACCGATTTGACAAAGAGGGCAAAAGGCTTCCCTATCTCGACCAGATCATGTTCCTTTCCGTACCCAGCCAAGACGTAGCTCGGTTGAAATTCGAAGCGGGAGAGACTGACCACTATGGAATGAGACCTCAAGACTATCTGGATCTCAAACCCCGAGAAGCGGAATTGAATATTACTGTGGGAATTCAAGGGCCTGACTGGGGTACCAACCACCTTGCCCTGAACTTCAATGCCCAAGATCCCGTGAAAGCAGCGTGGTTCCGAAATGTCCATTTCCGCCGCGCACTCTCCTATCTGGTCGATCGTGACAGTCTTGTGGACAATGTACTCGATGGGTTTGGGTTCCCCTTGTATGTACAGATTTCTCCTGCGAACGCCATGTTCCATAACTTCGACGTCGAAGATAAATTCCCTTATCCTTTCTCTGTAGATAAGGCCAAAGAAGAACTCCGCAAAGGAGGATTCAGTTGGAATGCCCAAAATCAACTGATCGACGCACAAGGAAACGTTGTTCGATTTGTCATGAATACAAATGCAGGTAACACCAATCGGGAACGAACGGGTGTCATTTTGGCTGACAATTTTTCGCTTGTTGGAATCGAAGCCATCTTTACCCCCATGGACTTCAACAACATGGTCCAAAATATGACCGCATCCGGGGAATGGGAAGCCATTCTGATTGGATTTACCGGAACCCTCGATCCGAACGGAGGGTCAAACGTATGGACGATCCAAGGAGGACTCCACTACTGGAATTTCCATCCCGATATCAAAGATTTCATCGATCGCGACGACTATCATCTCCCTTACTATGAGTGGAGAATTGGCGAACTGTACAAGGACCAACGCGGCGCGACCGTGTATGAAGAACGGCGAGACATGTTCTACGAAGTTCAGGAATTAACAGCGGAATACATGCCCATCATTCACACATATACAACCATGCTTCTCTTCGGGCGACAGAATCGCTTGATGAATCATCAACCCGGAAGCAACTCTTCTTGGGGATGGAATCTCTGGGCATTGTACAAAGAGTAATCCGATACTGGTAAGTTTTTTCTACCAGGGGCAGAGTACAATTACTGCCTGCCCCTGGTTTTTATCCAATCCGGAGGTGTTCAGGAGTGCTCAAGTTTATCCTTCGAAGGCTGATTGTCTCGTTACCCGTTCTTTTTGGTGTATCTGTCTTGGCATTTACCGTTATGTCCTTGGCTCCAGGGGACTACCTGGATCAATTTCGCTTGGATCCCACAATTTCTAAATCGACGCTTCAAGCCCTTGAGCGTGATCTGGGCCTTGATCAACCTCCCGTGGTTCAATACTTTATGTGGTTGGGTCAAGTCCTTCGAGGAAATTTCGGGTACTCGTTCCAGTTTCGAAGACCAGTCTTTGCATTAGTCTGGGAACGCGCATTTGCCACGTTGCTTCTAAGCATTACATCCATTGTCTTTGCCTGGACGATCGGTATTGGCCTTGGGAATTATTGAGCCCTTCGAC
>CAZOJQ010000021.1:0-13092 GCA_964580185.1 uncultured Thermotogaceae bacterium | reverse complement strand
ATCAGATCACCTCTGTGATCGCTTTTATCGGGTTATCGATCCCCAATTTCTTTTTTGCGCTTCTGTTTTTGTATATGGCTGCAAAAACGAGATGGTTTCCCATCGGGGGGATGCTTCCTGTAGATAGCGCGACAATGGGAACATGGCAATTGATTGGATCCTACTTTTGGCATGTGACCGGTCCTGCAATCACGTTGGGATTTGCAGGTTTGGCTGGTGTAATGAGGCAGATGCGCGGACAACTCCTTGACCAACTCCGTCAAGATTATGTGGAGTTTGCTGCTGCCAAAGGGATGCCTCGAAAGGTAGTTATCTACAAACATGCGCTGCGAAACGCCATCAATCCATTGGTAACCATGTTTGGGTATACGTTGTCAGGGCTTTTGGGTGGGGCAGTCCTCACCGAGACCGTTTTTGCCTGGCCTGGAATGGGTCGAATGGTGATTCAAGCGATCAATGCGCGTGATACGTATCTTGTCATGGCCGTTCTTTTGCTCAGCTCTTTAATGCTAATTTTGGGGAATTTGATCGCGGATATCTTGCTCGCGGCAGTCGACCCAAGAATTCGATTGCGGTTTCATTAACTCAGGATCGGAATGCTTTTAGGAAAGATTATGGGCGAATCATTTCGCCCTTTTTCTTGGATGGATGAGAGGGCAAACCCGGAACGGTCCAACGAACGCGAAAAGCGGTAGGGAACCCTGGAAGAAAAAAACGCCATTCATCAAAGGTGAGGTAAAGTAGAAAAGCGAATTCGGAATCACGGAGGGTGGATCGTTTGCTGAAGTATATCGTGCGAAGGTTAATTATTTCATTGCCTGTATTGCTTGGTGTTTCCGTACTTTCTTTTGCGGTAATGTCTCTTGCTCCAGGCGATTACCTCGATCGGTTCAAACTGGATCCAACGATATCCCAAGAAACACTGCAGAAGATGGAGCGGGAGCTGGGTTTGGACCATCCACCAGTTGTTCAGTATTTTTTGTGGTTGGGACAGGTTTTGAGGGGGAATTTTGGATATTCCTTTCAATTCCGTAGACCGGTGTTTTCATTGGTATGGGAACGCGCTTTTGCGACCTTTTTGCTAAGCATCACTTCGATCGCTTTTGCATGGGTAATTGGGATCGGTCTCGGTATCTACTCAGCATTGCGTCAATACAAGCTATCAGATCAAATTTCATCGGCGATCGCCCTTTTTGGTCTGTCGATCCCGAATTTTTTCTTTGCGCTTTTATTTCTGTATATGGCTGCAAAGACAAAATGGTTTCCGATTGGAGGGATGCTTCCGGTAGACAGCGCCTCCATGGGGACAATGCAGTTGATTGGATCATATTTCTGGCATGTTGCAGGTCCTGCCCTCACATTGGGGTTTGGAGGACTCGCTGGGGTGATGCGGCAGATGCGCGGCCAACTCTTGGATCAACTCCGTCAGGACTATGTCGAGTTTGCTGCCGCTAAAGGAATGCCAAGGAAAGTTGTGATCTACAAACATGCCTTGAGGAATGCGATCAACCCTTTGGTTACGATGTTCGGGTATAGCTTGTCCGGTCTCCTCAGTGGTGCTGTACTTACAGAAACAGTGTTTGCTTGGCCCGGGATGGGCCGATTGGTAATCCAGGCTATCAACGCCCGAGACACTTATCTGGTCATGGCTGTACTGCTTTTAAGCTCACTCATGCTGATTCTTGGGAATTTGGCTGCAGATATCATTCTTGCTGCTGTTGACCCAAGAATTCGGTTCCGTTTCCATTAGTGTTCCTATACTATCGGTTTACCGACCAACGATCAAAAAAAGAGGAGGATAAAGGTGCTTTTTTGGATCTTGCTTGCATTTCTTTTAGGTTTATTCCTTGGATACTTTCAGAAGCTGCAATGGCTTCGTAAACCCTTTCTAATTCCACTCATTACTGCTTTCCTTCTTTTTGTGATGGGATTTGAAATCGGCACCGATGAGAAACTCTTTCAAGATCTCCCCGAAATTGGTCTTTGGGCTCTGAGTATTGCACTCTTTTCCGCAGGAGGCAGCTTTCTTTTTGCTAGCCTATATGGTTGGATTCATACATTCCACAGAAAGAACTCAGAATGATTATTATCCTATTGGTCGCATCGGTCTGTTTTGGAATCGGGATGGGTCATCTTAGCGCCTTTTCTCTTCCTTCCGACCTTTCGACCGTTCTTCTGGTAGTGCTCGTCTTTGTTGTGGGGATCGATATCGGTAGTGGAGAGCGCATTTTTGTAAAGCTTCGGCTGTCATTACCCAGAATCCTTTGGCAGAGCATTTGTACAATTGCAGGGACCTTCTTTGGTGCGGTTCTTTGTTCTTGGTTTCTTCCGTTAACCGTCCTCGAAACGATGACAGCATCCAGTGGCCTAGGATGGTACAGCCTTTCAGGAACTATGATTAGCCAAATGTACTCTCCCCTTTTGGGAGCAGTATCATTCGCATCGAATGTTTTCCGCGAAGTGCTTGCTATCCTTCTTGTTCCTGCATTAAGCAAAAAAGCGCCGAATGGAGCTATATCCATCGGCGGAGCGACAACGATGGACACCCTTCTGGGCCTAATCTCCCGATATGCAAGTCCTGACCACACGCTTATTGCATTTGGTCAAGGAGTCATTCTTTCCGTAACGGTCCCCTTATGGATCTCATTCTTTCTTCACATCCTTACCCGATAAATTGCACTCCCCCCCTCTGAATAAGGCTAAAAAAGTTTCGGAGGAATCATGGTATAATTGGGTATATGAGATACAAGGATTCGGATAAAGAAAAGCGGGCAAGCAGAATGTGGGTTGGGGTCCTTTTTTTTTGCTACATTTTTCTTTTGATTCTAGGAAACCTAAACCTGCGAAGTGCGGTTTTTCTATCGCGTTTTGAACGTTTGGGAAATATCCAGTTCACTTGGTCTCTTTTGGGAGTTGGCAGCTGTGTTTTTTTGGGTTTCTTCCTCCCAAAAATTCCATGGAGATGGATCGCAATGGTTGGAATCCCTTGTGTGTTTCTCTCGTTGATTGGATTGCGATGGTTCGGAGATACGGTAGGGGGAGCAAGACGATGGTATGAAACGCCATTTGGATCCATCCAACCATCGGAAATCGCGAAACCGGTTTGGGTGATCGGGATTTCATCTATTCTTTCCTCCATGCCCATACGAATCCTCGGTTTGATTGTTTCGGGATGTCTAGCGCTTGGGGTTGCTTTCTTGGTCTTTCTAGAGCCAGATTTGGGGACTTCCCTGGTGTTCCTTTTTATGTGGGTGGTAATGGGTTTTTTTTATGTCCGGCGTTTGTTTCGTTTTTTTGGAATATTAGTTGTAATAGGAATGATCGGCTTGTCTGTGGGGCTCCCCCAGTTAAAAGAATACCAATGGCTGAGGATTCAGGCGTTCATCCAACCCCATGCGTACCCGGATACGTATTATCACACACAACAATCCAAGATTCTTGTTGGCTCGGGAGGAATAGTTGGAAGCGGGTATATGCGAGGAGAAGGGAATATATACGGGTTTATCCCAACGGATCACACGGATTTTGTTTTATCGGTATACGCGGAAGAGTGGGGTTGGTTTGGGATGCTTATTTTCTTGGGTGTATGGTTCCTTTTCTTTTTGGCCTTGATCAAACTCATTGAGTTCTCCGCGGGTCGTGGGAAGTATCTCCTCGTAGGAGTGTACAGCGTGTTTTTCTTCCAATTCTTAATGAATACAGCTATGGTGTTGGGAGTGGCTCCTGTAACTGGGATACCCGCGCCTTTTTTTTCCTATGGAGGAAGCAGCATGCTGACCAGCAGCATTCTCGTGGGTTTAAGCGCCCATATAGCTTTGAATCCGGAAGAGTCGGGAGAAAGATTATGACCCATTTGGAAACCTGGATCCTGAACATGTTGAAAATGGCCCGGCGGCAAAACGTACTCGTAATTGGAACCCAATCTGTTGATGGTTTGATTATGAGTCATAGGGCAAGGGGGAAAATGGTCTTTCTTGCCCAAGGCATTCCGCTGAAGACAAGCCAAAAGATTAAAGACCGATGTCAATCGAGGAATATCCCCTTTTATCAATTTTCACAATGTTCACGGGAAGAACTCGGTGCGCATTTTGGCAAAGAAAGAATCAATGTGGTTGGTATTGATCAAGAATCGTTAGTTAATGGAATTGAGAAACGGATTCGAGAAGAAGAAGAGAAGGGTAAGCCATGACGGGAATTCTTCGGCCCGTAGCTCAATTTCCAGGGAAAACATCCGGATTTCGGCTCCATTACTGTAGTTTGTGCAAAGCGACTTCCAGATCTTGGGGCCAATTGTGGCGGGTTTTCCTATCCTATGATTTCAGTTTTTTATCCTTTTTTCTCTCTTGTTTTTCTTCGGAGCCAGTTCGCACAAAAAAAGTTCGGTGTTTGCTACATCCTATGAAAAGCCAGATGATCAAACAACCCGATCGGATCGAAGAGAATATCCTGAAAGCCCAGTTTCTCTTGCTGGAGTATCAATTGCTCGACTATTGGAAGGATGAAACCGGGTTGAAAAAGTATCTGGCTATTGTCCTTCATTGGTATGTAAAGCGCAAAACAAGACATACCCCTCCTGAATTTCGGGATGTTGTGGCGCAAGGAATCAGTGATCTTCAAGAAAAAGAAGAGGTTCATTGCCATGAGATAGACCGTATGGCCCTTGTTTTCGGGCATATGATGGAACAACTCGTGCAGAAAATCGCTGATCGATGCGCAGTTCCAATTTCAAACGGAGCAAAAACGACAATCCGACTTATCGGGAAATGGGTTTTTTTCATGGATGCCATTCAAGATCTGAGAGAAGATGTTCTCCGAATGAGATATAATCCCCTGAAATATCAGTATATTGATTTGTTTTTGGGGAATCAATCCCTCAATGAGATTGTTTTCGTAGTTCGGGAGAAAGAACGATGGAAAGTAGATTTACTAGTTTCGCATTTGGCTTGTTCTTGGAATGAACTTCGTCCGGAAATGTATCGTTATCAGGAAGAATGGGATCACTTTTTCCATTATTCGATTCCCGCAATGAGCCATTCGATTCTGACCCATGGTTTTTCCCGTTCACAGACCCAAAAATACGAGGAGGAAAACAGGATTGAAAGATCCGTATGAAGTATTGGGAGTTCCAAGAAACGCCTCTAAAGAGCAAATCCGTCAAGCATACAGTGATTCGGTCAAGAAGTATCATCCGGACCGATATACAGAACCCCATATGAAAGAATTGGCGGAAGAAAAAATGAAAGAAGTCAATCGAGCGTATGATGAGCTGATCAATGGCTCCTCGAATCAGGGACCGATGAGTCAAGGATATTCCCAACCCCGAGGCGAAGACACCCAGACTTTTCAACGAATTCGGATTATGATTCAGCAAAGGCAATGGGCGCAAGCGAGATCCTTGTTGGATCAGATGAATGCTCGTCCAGCCGAGTGGTTTTTTTTACAGGGAATTGTGTTGATCAATGAGGGAGAGTACCAACAAGGAATGGCGTCAATTGAGTCAGCGCTTCGAATGGAACCTCAGAATCAGGAATACCAACAAGTCTATCAGCAGTTGCGCAACAGTTCCTTCTTTTACCGGACCCGAGGCTATTCCGATCCGACGGATCAAACGGCACGTTGCTGTCAAGCATGTGCCACCTTATGGTGTCTGAGCATGTGTTGTGATTGTGGAAGCGGAGGGTGTTCGTGAAAAGAAGACCATCCTTTGAAGCGAAGAGAAAGGAGCCGTGCGGATTGATTTGCATTCCATAACTGGGAAATTGGTCTTCTGGGTGCCTTTGGCAGTATTTATTGCTACAGTTTTATTCTTGGTAAGTTATCAAAAAATTTCAGAACGAGATGCGCAAGACAAGTATGAGATTCAAGTGCAAACCAATCTCGGCACTTTACGCACGGTTCTTACTTTGTTGCTTCGAAATCCAGAAGAAGAGTTGATACACCAGATTGCACACGAGCTTTTTCGTCATGATCTCATCAAAGGATTTCGGCTTCGAGACGAGGCAAATCGGGTTTTGCTTGAGTCTTCTGCCGGTTCGATTTCTTCCGATACTCGGATGGAAGAATTCTCCGTCGTTTTTTTCGATCAAGAGATCGGATTTGCTGAGGTATACTATCTTTCTTCCTCTGCGTATTTACAGCAGGGAATGACTCAGTCCATTCAAAAATCGTTCGGGATAGCAATCGGTGTGAGTATAATCGTGTTTTTTTGCCTCCTTCTTTTCTTGAGCCGGTTGTTCCATGTGCCATTACAGAGTATGGCGCGGTGGATTGATGAGAGAGTGGGTAATGGGCATCCGGTGGAGGAAGGAATCGCTCATCCGAAAGAATTGCGGCAATTGGCGGTTCGGCTCCGTTCGATGGTCCAAATGACGAAAGAACTCATAGAGCGCCAAGAACAAGCAGAAACGCAGATTTCTCATCAAACGAAGCAACTCCAATGGACAAATGGAGAACTGAAAGAGAAAACAAAATCTCTTTCGGCTGCAAATACAGAGCTATTACACGCAACCAGCGAACTCCGTGAAGCGCAATTGAAGAAAAAAAAAGCCAATCAGATGATTACTGAGTTCATACAAACCATAGGGCATGAACTGAGAACTCCAATGAATGGAATCATTGGTATGAGCGCATTGTTGGAACAAACACTCCTGAACGAGGAGCAAAATGAATACCTATCTTTGCTCCAAAACGGAGTCCAAAATTTGATGCATGTGATCAGCCAATTTGTTGATTTTTCAGAGCTGTACTCGAATGATTCCCAGGTTCCGTCGCTTCCGATAGAGATTGAGCAGACAGTATCCATCGTTGTTCAAAACCTTCAACCTTCAATCAAAGAAAAACGGATTGATATTGAAGTCACCCCGGAGCCCCCTTTCCCCAGAATTTTGCTGGGTGACGAAGGGAAAATCAAGCAGGTTCTGATCGCTTTATTCAATAATGCGATTCAAAGACACCGGTCGGGGGGAAGAGTTGAATGTCATCTCCAGTGGACACCGACAACAGCAAGGTCGGGAGAGCTATTGATATGCCTTGCCGATAATGGGCCGGGAATTCCAAAAGAGCAATTGGATCGCCTGTTTGACCCACTCGAACCTTTTGGGGAAAAAAAACCGCTCAGCCCACTTTTTTGGAAAGGATTCAATTTGGTTCTCGCGAAAGAAATGACAGAGCGGATGGGAGGGAGAATATGGGTGAGAAGCCAACCGAACGAAAGTACTTCTTTTTTCGTTCGTATTTCGATGGAAACTCCGAACACATTGGATGAGACAGATCATTCTGCTTATGATGAAGAAGCTCCTTCGAAAATCCTTGCTCCTAAAGCGCTACAAGAAGAAGGGAAAAGCGCAAAGATTCTTCTTGTAGAGGATGACTTTGTCAATCAAAAGGTGATAAAACTGCAACTCCAAAGCATCGGATTCGATTCGATGGTTTGCGAAGACGGGAAAGCAGCTGTTGAACGATATCAGGAAGAAGGGGCGAGCGCGATTCTCATGGATGTTCAATTGCCCCTTATGAACGGGTGGGAAGCGACTCGAATGATTCGAAGAGTGGAAGAAGAAACGGGATACCACGTCCCTATAATTGCGATCACTGCGCATGCGTCAAATAGAGATGAAGCAGAATGCTATGCAGCTGGTATGGATGAATACTTGACGAAACCGATCAAGAACGAAACGTTATTCCGTGTGTTGGCAAAATACGTATCAATCGAACAGAAAACCTACCCGAACGAAGAGGAAAGCAACGGGACGCGCACACCAATTCTATGAAGGAGGGATGGAGATGAGCACAATTGTGGAAAAAGGGAGTCTTTCTGAGGAAAAAGCCATTTCTAGCGGAAATGTACAAACAATCCGAGTGGATTACGACAAATTGGATACTTTGATGAACCTAATGGCAGAGTTGGTTATCGCTCGGAGTTATATATCACAAGCGCTAAAAAAATACGGGATCAAAGAAGTTGACGACAGTATTGCCCAGTTGAACAGGATTACACTAGATTTGCAGAACATTGTAATGAAGATCCGGACAGTACCCGTAAAACAGCTTTGGTCCAAAGTGGAGCAATGGATCGAACAAAGCGCAAAGAAGGAAAAAAGAGAGATCCGCCTCCAAAAGATTGGGGAAGAAACCGAACTCGATAGGGCTTTATCAGACGAAATGGAACAACCCCTAAATGACATTTACCAGGTTATTTGCGATTTCGATTTCGAATCCAAGGAAGGACGGTTGAAAAAGGGAAAACCCCCGGTGAATCAGCTGATCCTCCAAGCAAAACATGAAGGAAACCATTTGGTTTTGGAAATCATTAGTGATGGTGGGCAATTGAATCGTGAACGAATTCTCCAGATGGCTTCTTCCAAACTGGGAGTTTCTGATCTCGATATGCAACGAATGGATGATCAAGAAGTCAATGGGTTGGTGTTTCAGCAGGGAGTTTCTCCGTTATCAAAAGTGAAGCAAATCGTGGAAAGTTTTAATGGTTCCATTTTCATGGAACACGTGGATGGACGAGGGACAAAATTCCAGGTACTTCTTCCTTTGTCCCTCGCCATCATCCAAGCGCTGTTGGTGAAAACGGGGGAGAGTGTGTTTGCAATTCCGATTGCGAACATCGACAGCACGATGAATATTGCGATTGATGATGTACAAATTGTTCAATCCAAAGAAGTGGTCGTTATCAGAGGTGAAATCATCCCAATCGCGCGGCTGCACAAGGAGTTTGGAATCGAACCCAAAGCAGACAAAAACGCGCACATTGTGATCGTTCAGATCGGTCAAAAGAAATGTGCATTCATGGTCGATTCGTTAATCGGGCAGGAGGATATTGTAATCAAACCTTTGGGCAAGCTATTCAAAGAGGTTGATGTCTTTACTGGGGCTGCGATATTAGGAGACGGAAGGATTGCTTTGATTCTTGATATCCCAACCATAATCAAACAACGGTAAGCAAAGGAGGGAATAATCAATGGCAACCAAAACATCCAATCAGAATACGGAAGGATCGAAAGAAACGATCATTGAGATTCTAAGTTTTCGTCTGGGTAACCAAGAATTTGGTATTGAGGTTGATTTTGTAGAGATGGTGATCGAGCGATCCGAAATAACCATGATTCCGAATTCCAAACCGTTCATTGAAGGAGTAATGAATTTGCGAGGGCGTATTGTGCCTGTTTTGGACCTGACTAAGTTGCTTCATATTTCGGGATCAGAGGACTTAACCTTTGAGAATGTTCTCGTGACAAAATTAGAAGACGCTGAAGTGGGGTTCTTGGTAAACGAAGTCAAGGAAGTGATCCGTGCAAAGGAATCAGAGATTGATACAGCTTCAAAATCGGATCAAACAGATCGGAAGGCGAAAGGGGTTGTACAAAAAGGCAAACGTCTCATTCTCTTCTTGGATTTAGTAGAGATTATGGCTAGTTGTGAGCGTGTCTGATGGATAAAGGTCTTTCTGTTTGCATTGGAAAACAGATTTGCCTGGAAAACCCCATCATGCCTGCGTCAGGACCGATCGTGGGAGACGACCGGAAAATCCGATTCCTATCCGAACAAGGCTTGGGTGCTTTGGTGACAAAGACAATAAGCGTGCGCGCTGCTATAGTACCTCGTCCTTGCATCATTGGGGGAACGGATTGGATTATCAACACCGAATTATGGTCCGAACACCCTCCAGAACGGTGGGAAAATGACTTTTGTCCGAAGATACAAGATTTACGCCAACCCTTATTCATTAGCTTGGGGTATTCCCAAGACGAGATTTTGTCTCTGATCCCACGTTTTGAAGCATTTGCAGACGCTTTTGAGTTATCCACCCACTATTCCGGGAAGGACCTGGGACCAATCGGTCAGATCGTAGAAAAGGCAGCTATGGCTACCTCGAAACCGGTTTTCATCAAAATCAGCCCACATATTCCCGATCCTATTTCCTTTGCCCAAATGGTGTATCAATGTGGGGGATACGGAATCGTTGCGACCAACTCGTTAGGCCCGGTATTCCCGGTCAATGGGAAAACCGGTCAATCCCCTTTAGGTAGTTCTGATGGGTTTGGATGGATGTCTGGCCCAGCCATCAAACCCATATCTTTATCTGTTATCCGAAGGATTCGAGATCATAGTGATATTCCGATCATTGGTGTTGGCGGTATTTCGAGTGCGGTTGATGTCCTTGAGTTTTTGGCGGCAGGCGCAAATGCTGTTCAGATTCTTTCCGCAGCGATGCTGAAAGGGAAGCAGGTTTATTCGAGAATTTTGCAAGATCTCCCAAAAGTTATGGCTAAGGAAGGATTTGATACTCTTTCAAAGCTCGTTGGATCTTCACACCGGCAGTCACAGGAATCATACGCAAGGAATACACCCGTCTTTAATAACGAAATCTGTACCCTTTGTATGAGATGTATAGATAACTGCCCGTATTTCGCGCTCCAAATCCATGAAAAAAGGATCCATGTTGATCCAAATGAATGTTTTGGGTGCGGATTATGCGAAAGCAGATGCCCGGTTCAAGCGATCTCAGGGGTTTTATCATGACTCGGCCTTTTATTCTCCGCTGCATCCACTGCGGAAAGACCTATGACAAGGATGAGATTCAATACACCTGCCTTGACTGCGGAGACCGTATGGGGGTATTGGAGGTCCTTTTGGATTGGAAGGCGCACCCCCCCGAATTGGGTAGAGAACAGGGGATTTGGCAGTGGAGGGACCTGATGCCGATTGATCCAGATTCTCTGCCCAAGACCCCTCCTGTAGGAGATACCCCAATGATTCCTTCTAACCTTTTGGCGAATCATTGGGGAGTGCGTGAGATATGGATCAAAGACGACGGAAGAAATCCTACGTCTTCGTTCAAAGACAGAGCATCGGTTGTTGCTTTGGCGAAAGCCAAAGAATTCGGGTTCCAGCATATATATACTGCTTCTACCGGGAATGCGGCGAGTTCTCTGGCCGGTTTAAGCGCAACGGCAGGAGTTCGAGCGCATATCTTTATCCCCCATGCTGCTCCGCAGGCGAAGCTTGCTCAACTATTGGTTTACGGTGCGCAAGTATTTCAAATCCAGGGCACGTACGATCAAGCTTTTGATCTTTCCTTGGAATATGGTCAAAAAGAAGGGTGGTATTGCAGAAACTCTGCATACAATCCCTATCTCCTCGAAGGAAAGAAAACCGCTTCTTTTGAGATCTTTCGTGATTTCGGAAACCAGGTTCCCGATATCGTATTGGTTGGCGTAGGTGATGGAACAGTCTATAGTAGCATTGTCAAAGGGTTTTTTGATCTTAAGGAAATCGGATGGATCGATCGGATTCCGGTTGTCATTGGAGTGCAGGCAAAGGGAAGCAATGCAGTTCTAAACACCTTTCAAAAAGGGGAACCCTTTTTCCCCATCGATCAAAAGTATCCGAATACAATCGCTGATTCCATTTGCGTAGGAAAACCCAGAGATGTCCTGAAAGCGTGCCTATATGCAAAAAAATCAGGTGGTTTCTTTGTGGAAGTTGAAGATCGAGAGATCGCGCATGCGATCATGGATTTGGCGCGAACCACCGGAGTGTTCTCAGAACCTGCAGGAGCCGTTTCTTACGCAGGATTACAAGTTTTATCCGATCGCAAGTATCTCCATCCCGCAATGAAAATCGTCCTGATCAATACGGGGAATGGTTTGAAAGATACACAGGCCTTTATGAGGTATTGCGATCAAGAAATCATTGTTCTGCATCCATGAAACCGGAAATGCGTTTCATGCCAACCCCGAGTAGTATTCGATACCGATCGGCCTCATTGAATGGGAGTTTCCAACACGATCGATAAATAAAGCCCAATTGTGTTTTACGAAATAATGGGGTGGTTGCCCATTCGGATCATTGCGAATCTTCTTCTCTTTTTACCATCCGAACGGCTTTTTTTAGGCGACCATATTCTTCCCACATATATTCCCAATCGGAGCTTTCTAAAACCCGCTCGATTGATTGATACCATTCCGTTTTTACCCGATTCAGAAGAACTTGCTCCGAATAATACAGAGTAATCAAATGCCGAAAGCTTCTGCAAATGGTGGTTAGTGGTTCAAATTCCTCATTGAGGGTCAGTTCCCAATCCGTCATTTTCTCGACGATCGCAAATAGGGTATCTTCCACTTCTCTTTGTACTTGCTCATCTGGTTGTTGAGAACTGTCCCGAAAGGCTTCAAGGGCTCTAAGGGTATTTTCTTTCTTTGCTTTCAGGCGTTTCTGAATCCGGTTTTTCATTTCTTGGATCCGATGTTGATCATCCAATTGCTCATATCGCATTTCTGCATACTTGGATCGAAACCCCAGCTTTTGGTACAGAAGTCTTGCAGGATTATCATACTCAACATGCAGAGCGATATTGCCTGCGCAAACTTCGACGGTTTTTTGAATCAGCTTCCGACCGATTCCTTTCCCTCGTTGGTTTTTGTGAACAGCAACATAAACCAAAATGTGTTGGGGAATATACCCTTCCATTGCGGTATCATTGATGACTACGCAGCCCATGATCTGATCGCCTTCTGTTCCGATGAGGACAAACCCCCCTTTTCCTTCAGCGCTGTCCATTGCGTAATCGATCGCATTCCGGATCTGTTCTTTGTTGTCCCGATACTCGTCCAAATGCTCATATAAAAAATCAACGACCTTTGGCCGGTCCATCTCATGTTCATGATAGTATACTTGAATTTCCATAATTCACTCCTTTCTGGTTACCGTGTTCGATACAACCTGTCTCCTGCATCCCCCAACCCCGGAACGATATAGTCATGTGCATTGAGTTTTTCATCGACAGCAGCAGTAAAAACTTGGATCTTCGGCTGTTCAGCAAAGAGTTTTTGCAATCCTTCGGGGACAGAGAGCAAAGAAACAAAGAAGATGCGATCCTCTTTCGCGCCATTATTCTTTACGATAGAAACGGCCCGAGACGCGCTTGCTCCAGTAGCAAGCATTGGATCGAGGATAAAGACATCTTTGTTGATTAAAGGGGGGACTTTGCAGTAGTATTCAACTGGGAGGTGCGTTTCTGGATCCCGATAAATCCCCAAGTATCCGACGGAGGCATTTGGCATTAGTGTTAGCACTCCATCG
>CAZOJQ010000020.1:0-50124 GCA_964580185.1 uncultured Thermotogaceae bacterium | reverse complement strand
GCCAATGGTAGTATGGGGGTGACCCCATGCGAGAGTAGGTATCGCCCAGGGGCTTTATGGCCCCATAGGATAACGGCTAGTCCATCGGATTCTCAGTCCGAAGGTCGGGGTTCGATTCCCCGTGGGGCTACCCAAACGGTCCTTGATCAAGGCAGGAATTTCCTGCCTTTTTTTGATTGGCTTTTTAATGGAGCAGATGGGTCAATAATGGCTAGAAGAGGTGTTGCCATATTCTTAGAGATTGAGCGAAAGTATCGGGTTCTATCGTCTCACCATGTGGATCGATTGGCGCAAAACGCTTTGGAACGAATCGGGATTGTGCAATGGTATCTGTCGCCGATCCAGCCGAACGCGTCGTTTCGGATTCGTTTGGAGATGCGCCAAACATCGAAGGGATGGATGTTTCGATGGGCAAAGAACCAAAAGAAAGCCTTAAGCGAGGATTTGGAAGTGCGTATGGAGGAGGAGTCGATCATAGACCCAGGAAGACTGGCTCAGACCATTCCACGATTAGTGACCCCTTGGAACGGGCATTCCGTGTGGCCCTTTGTATTCAAAATCCGACATCAGATTCTCTCAGGGGAGCCTGAGGTGGTTTTGGATCAATTTTTCCCGGGTATGCTTGAGATGGAGTCGTTTGGTCCATTTATCGAGATTGAGTATCATTCGCTTCAGCAAAAACCTCTCGCCTATAAACGGGTTTTGGCAGACATAGGAGTCCATCGCTCGGTCATCGATGTCACCAACCAACCGAACTGCACAAATCAGATGATTGCGAAGCAAAGCTTTGCAAAACTCTCCCAAATTCCGTTTCATAAGGTATTTCTGAGTATAAGGAATGAGTTGAAAGCCTTCCCGTAAACTCTCAGCAAAGAATTATCCCTTCGATCGTTTTCGAGAATCGTTCCGGAAGTAGGTCCACAAAATGAACAAACCAACTCCGATGAGGACCAAAGGAAGGATGATGCCGCCTATTCCTTCAGATGCGAAGTTGACAAGCAAAAATACGGTAGAAATGATGGTCAGGATCGTGATGGGAACCATAAGGTTCCGATACTTGCGATCGGTTAGGTAAAGCTGAAAAAGACCCACTGCCGGTCCCAGAATAAAAACAGGCCATAAAAGGCGGATCCACTGGAATTGAGTGAATGCGTTAAAGAAAAAAAGAACGGCATATGTAACCAAAATACCCCCAGGAACAAGAATCCCGGCATACTTCTTGTCTCTTCGGGTAAAATAGGATAATTCGAAAATCAGTCCAGGAGCCAGTACGAAAATAGGCCACATTTGCCGCCATCCAACCTGAACTACACCAGTTGCGTTCAACAAGGCAAGGATACCGGCCAAAACGAGAATTAAACCAATAATTAAGCTGAACCCTCTCATCTTCCTCCCCCTTATCGGTAGTTTTCCCTTCCATCGTGTATTGTATCATAATTTCCCCAAGGAACGAACATCGGATCGGCTCTTTCGTTGGCTGAGTGTGCGGGCCTTTGTGATATAATGGAGAGGGAAGAAGAACGCGATTGGGATGGGTAAGCAACTCTAGGAAAGATTTTCAAGAATCATTCGGTTTGGCCGATATGATCATCGAAGGAACGTGTTTTGATCCTTTGAGGATCGAACCGGGGGTATATCCGGTTCATCATCGTGTGGGTTTCAGCCGGAACCGATTTGGGACATGGAAGAAGAACTGGATGGGGATTCGTCCTAATGGGTGATTGAGGGATCATTTTTTTGACAAGCGGTACCCACGCGAATCGATCCGAACCTGATGGATGTGATCCGGAAAAGGATGGGGGATCAATCATGGAGCAAATGTGGCAACGCGAGGATTTTGAACGCGATATGCTTGCGTTGATCCAAGAGAAACAGCGGTATGAGGATCATCAATGGGAAGCCGCATTTCAATACACCCTGAAAAATGGGGGAAAGCGGTTTCGGCCTCAGGTGGTTTATGCTTGTTGCGCGGATCTTGGATTGAGCAAAAGGACCGCAACTGTCATTGGTACAGCTGTCGAGATTATCCATACCGCTTCGTTGATACATGATGATTTGCCTTCAATCGACAATGACACCATGCGGAGAGGAAAGCCAACATCGCACGTTGTGTACGGAGAAGCGATTGCAACCGTATCAGCGGATTATCTTTTCTTTCTCGGAATGGAAATTGCTTTGGATACTCATCAACCTGAAATCGGAACCCTTTATGCCCAATGCGCTATGGATACTTGCTATGGCGAAGCGTTGGATATTCGGATTTCCTTAGGGAAAGAAAATCATACCATCGAAGACTTGTTACGCATGTATGAAATGAAAACGGGCCGTTTGATTCAGTTTTCGCTTCTGGCCCCGTTTTTGGTGTCAGGAATCCAACCGTCTTTGCGTTCAGAACTGTGGGAAGCAGGGAGAAGAATTGGGTTGGCATTCCAGATTCTCGATGATCTGAAAGACATATACGGGAGCTTCGCTGAACTAGGGAAAACGCCAGGGAAAGACCTCTTACAGAACAAACCGACAATTGTGGCCTTTGAAGGCCCTGAAAAGGCTTTGGAGCGAGCATTTCTCAATTGGGATTTGGCCAAATGTATCCTGGAAAATGGGATTGATGGATATGGATTCCCCCATCTGGTGGAAACAATCGCCAAATCTTGGGAAATCCTGCAGAAACGATAGGAGAAATGATGGCAAAAGAAAAAAGCCCTAAGGAAGAGGCGAAAAAAAAACGCGCTCCGCTCTCATGGAATGAGGTGTTCCGCAAACCCCTCCAGTTTGTGAAAACCCATCGGTTGCTTTCAATTCTGTTGGGGTTCGGTTTGCTGGGCGCCATTGTTCTTTTGGTCCTCTTTTCCGGAGGGTTTTTTGCGGGGGTTTTTGAAATCGGAACTCATCAGGACGCCGAACAACAGAAAAAGGATATCGATGGGTTGTCGGTGATCATTCCACCCAATGCCTTCCCATACGCCAAATCATTCACGATCCAGACCATCCCTCACAATTCCCCGCAATTGCAAAGCCTAAAGTTGATCGCAGGGTATACAGGTACAGTATATGAAGTCAAACCCACTGACGGAAGAAAAGATCTCGCGATGGTGCCACTTACCTTCCGATACACCCTTCCCGCAGAGTATTATTTTGGACCCGAATATAACAATTTTGAAATGGTGTATGTGGAGGATATGGATATTCCTGTCGCTCGGACATACTATGGGTCAGTGATGCGTGATATTGGGGGAAAAGTTGTGCTGGAAGCGAGTGTTTTCGATCCCGGAGCAGTTATGGGGATTCGGGTCAATGTTCCCGAACGCAAGGAATTTGCCATGCGCAGATCCATCGAAAAACCCGATTCCCTCAAACCAGACATTTTGGTGATCCCAGGTACGGATTCAAATTTCTTGGGCATTCTTCCCAACACGATTACAAATACCAACCCTCAGGGAAACAATATTTGGGAGATTACCTTTCCAGATCGTTCGATCTGGGTTTTTGACTACCCTCTGTTAGAAACGCAAACCATGCAGCATGCGCAAGAATCGGACGCCTTTTTCCAAACCGCTCCCTTTCGAAGCCACGCGCTTTTCGAAGCCCATCGGCTTGCTTCATACCTCAATCAAACTACACGAAGTTTTGATATCATTGCGCACGGTTTGGGAGGGGTGATTGCTCGTTTGGCGGTTGAATACTATAATGCGCAGAATGTGCGGAAACTGGTTTTGATTTCCACCCCCAATGCAGGCACAAACATCGTGAATCCCCTCCTGATGAACCAAATCCATGGAAAGGATCCTAAGGCGCTGAGCGGGATATTCGGAGTCAGTGAGTCTGCCATCCGGTTTCTTCAAAGGAACAACCTCGGTTACTTAGAAAAAGTGAACCGTTTTTATTTGGATCTTTTACCTGACAGCCGAGTTGTAGAAGTTTTGGAACGATCATTACGAGATGATTTGGAATACCTGTTCGTGGCAGGCGATGACCCTGGGTTCGCCATGGATTTGGGTCAATCGCAACTGAGCCGGTTCTTTCCGGAAAATACGCCTTCCAAAGGAGACGGGATTATTTCGGTTTTCAGCGCGATCTATCCCCATTTGAATCTGGATCAAACCGACGAATCCCATCGCGTTTACTCTCATGTCTTTCCCCACTCTTTTTCCGATCTATACATCCAAAATGATGCGCTTTCTTTAATTCAGCGATTTTTGGAAGAAGGAATCGAAGTGGTTGAGATTCCGACTTATTATGACGATCTGTTTCGAGAGTGGGCATTCGATATCACCGAATGGGACCTCTTCGGAGCCACGCCAACGGGTGTAGATGATGGATCATGGATTTCTTTGCCAACAACAACCCCCACTACAGGTCCTGTGTCCACCGAAAGTCCTACCAGAGTCGTAGATCCCACTTCATCTCCGATCGATGACTGGAAGAAAGAGCCAGATACCCACGCTACGCCAACAGCTGTTGCCGATCCAAAACAAGAAACGGAAAACGGCCCAGATGATCCAGGGCCTGTCCCAGAATCTGACCGACCTGATCCGGTTTCTCCGAAGCCCGTGGATCTACAGAGATTTGTTCCGACAACTCCACTTTGGAGAGGGATCGTTTTACCAGATGCTTTTTTCCAAACCGGAACACTCATTCGGTACAGTCATGCTCAGGTACAAGTTCCCGATGGAATCCGTCCATTTGGATTGATCACGCACCAAGGCCGAATCTACCTATTGACCCTATCGGGCACAATGGTTTGGGAACGGGGGAATTGGCGGTCTTTTTCCCCAACCTTACCCCAAGCCCATTTCCGCAACCATCCGAGCCTTACGTTGGTGATGGATGATGTCATCCTTTCAATCCAGGAAGAGACAATCCGTGAACGTCTTGTTATACCCGGCTCCATCCAAGCGGTTGCTGTTAATGATTCCATTCAGTATTTTTTGGTTCAATCCAATGGGTTGATCCTGGAAACGCCTTTTTCTTCATTCTCGGTTCCCGGGACTCGCGGAACGCTCCTTTTGCACGGAATGTACCCGTTTGTTGTCACCGATGTCGGTATCTTTCTCTTCGACGGGAAAGAGCTGCGTACGATTATCCGATCCGGGCCGGACTATCGGATTCTAGATGCGGTTCTTGCTGATTCCTCGCTGTTCTTCATCACCAATCAGTATATGCTTCATCGCGTGTCTTTGGATGGAGCTTTGCAAGAGTCGACATCGATCCCCAACGTAGGGGGTTTTAAACTGTTGGCGATGCAGGATTATGTACTCGTGATCGGTCGGTCGCGAATCAACATGGTTGATTTGGCTCCGAAGCCCCCTGTGGGATCCTATTTTGCTGTGGAACCTGGGACAACCATAGTGGATGCTGATCTATGGGAAGGAGGATTGCTCCTTTTGATCCGAAATGATGATGGGTTCTATCTGGAAAAGGTAGGTGTCATGAAGCAATGAGCAGGAAGGTGAGATCCCTTTTCCTCTGTGTTTGTATCGGAGCCTTCCTTGCTTCGATTATCTGGGCGGTCAGTCCTCAGGATCAAGCCATGCGGTTTTACATGTCCGGAATGAGTGAATACCAATCCAAAAACTATGAGCTTGCCGCTCAGCTCCTTCAAAGGGCGCTGGAACTGGATTCTACCATAGAAGCGCAAGCCAGGAATATCAAGTTGATCTTAGGCATTTCTGCGTTTCATGCGGGAAATGATATCCTTGCCATGAATATGCTTCAGTTGTTTCCGGACAATCCGCTTGCAGTGGATTTTATGGGTCGAATTGCGCAAAGAAAGGCAATCCTGGAACCGGGAGATTCGGGCTTTCAGCGGACATACCTTATGGAGCCCCAGTCGGTAAAACCTACGGTTGCGCCTCCTCTGGGGGAGCCTCCGTCAAACGAATCCGCATCCCGCGAGACGCCAATTTTTATCTTCGTGATGATCTTTTTTGTCCTCACGACTGTTCTTTTCATCCTGGAAATCAAATGGCACACCTTTTCCCGGATCGCATTCAAAATCCTGGGGGCAAACGTCAATATTTCGATCCCCGTCTATGCGTCTGTTAGCAAAGGAAAGGCAATGGAACAGGCGGAGAGTATTCCCCCAAAAACCAGTTCCCTCCAGCAGGTAGCTCCCGAAGAGTTTATGGATACGCCCACCATGCAAGAGATCGATATTGAAGAGTTGGCTTCCCGAGCAATCGATGATGTCGAACGGTTTTTCGAGGAAGAGGAATCCGAAAGCCAAGGAGAGAAAGATACAGAGCAGATTGCGCCCGATGAGGGAACAGCGCCGTCTCCTCATGGAGAGGATCAAGATGCCAAAAGCGCGATACTGGGGACCCGCGCAATCTTCGACGAGGAAGAAACCAAACCGGAATCCGATCTGGTTGAGATTCCCCCTTATCAGTTGCGAGAACCGATCCAAGACGGGTTTGATTTTGATCAAGCCCTTTCCCAACTGAAACGGATGGTCAAAGAAGAAGAAGAAAAAGCCAAAACCGCTCCCCCGGAAGAGAAACCGGTCTTTGTATCGGTAGAACAGGTCATGGATGAACCGGTCACCAAAGACATGGAGTACTATCAGAAGATTGAGCCATTGGATGAGGAGGATTTAGGGGATTTTTTGGATATGGTATTCGATTCTGAACACAAGGAACATAGTGGATCTAAGAAGGGATAATCCGTTTCGATGACCGCTTGCTGGAAGCAATTGATTCCGGTTTTGTGTCGAGTGGAGGATATGGACAGGCCGGAGATTGATGCATCAGTAATGGTCGGGTTTTGGGAAAAAGAAGGACAATCTGCCTTATTGTTAACTCGGAGAAGCACAACTTTGTCCACCCACCCATCGGAGATCTGCTTCCCCGGTGGGAAACGTTCCGCTGGAGAAAGCCTTTATCAAACAGCAATTCGAGAGACTTTTGAAGAGGTTGGATTGCATGCAATCCAAGTATTGGGCGCTTTGCCTCTGGAAGAGATCATCATTTCCGGCATTCGGATTTTGCCGATTGTGGGTTGTCTGGAGTCAAGACCGCCCCGGATCAATGATCAAGAAGTCCGCGCGATCGTATGGGTCAGCGTGAATGAGTTATTGACGCAAAATCCCCGATGGAAAATGGTTCGATCGAATGGGCGGTCCTTTCAGACCCCGTTTTGGGAGTTTCAAGGGGAGACGATATGGGGCGCAACTGGGCGGATTCTTTGTTCATTGAAAGAGACGATTCAATTGGTGGTATAATACCTTCGTATCCGCAAGGGAGAGGTAGGGATAGGCCATGAGAATCCTGCACTTTGTCTATATGGATGGAGATTCCCTTCATTTTTTCCAACCGGAAGAGATTGTATTTGGGTATACGGTTGGTGCAGGAAGGATGCGGGTTCGTTCTGTATCGGACTTTTCATTGGTCGCGAAAGCGAATCAATTGTTTAGCAAGAGTTTTTTTTCCGACCAGATTTGGATGCATCGAACTCTGGAAGTCAATACCGCTGACTTCCGTCATCGATATGTGTTTTTCCAATACCAAGAACCCATCCCGTATGAAGTGGTGAATCTGTACAAGCACAAGATCATATCGGCATTGATTCAGCATATACCCTTGGAGCGGATTATCGATGGATTGAACCACCTTTTGAGCGCGGATAAATCCCTATTCAACGAAATGTACTTGGATTGGATCGATCAGATCACGCAAGGCATATCCTTTTCCGAAGACCAGCAAGAAGAAGAATCGACACGGATCCGGAGTTATATCAATCTCTTTGCCAATCATTATATTACCGAATTGTTTGGCCGGGTGTATGCTCGAAATTTACCTCAGCTCAAAGACCATCTACCCTTGCTCGCATACAAAATGTACGAAATGAAAGATATGCATGACCGTGGAATGGTATCCATTCTATGAATCAAAGGCAAAGCCTACTCATTACTAATGCGCAATGCTATGATCCAAAAGGAAGGACATATCAACGATGTGATCTGTTCGTAATCGATGGGATTGTGCGTGAGAAGAGCGAACCGGGACAGATGAATGGGCATTCCCAATCCATTCTTTTGGATCTTAAAGGGCAATTCTTGTATCCCGGTTTGATCGACGCGCATTGCCATATGCTTGGGATTGGCCAAAAAATCGGTAGTTTTGATCTAGAGGGCTTAACAAGCCTTATGGATTTTCAGCAAACAGTCCGGATCCTGAAAGAAAGAGCACCAAATGACCGATCTCCTATGGTATTGAGAGGGTGGGATGAGGTTCGGTTACAGGCGATCCCGGTGAAAGAGATTCTGGATGAGATCTGTTTGGACCGCCCGATGGTGTGCATTCGAAGATGTGGTCATTTGGCTACTGCCAACTCCTTCGCGATCGAAACCTATGGGTTGGCTTCGTTGGATGGGGTGAATGGATCGGATGCGCAATCGGGCGTATTCAAAGAAACCGCATTAGAGACGGTTTATCAAAAGATTGCCTCCTCTGGGGAGGCCCAATCAAGCAATTGGGAAACGGCCGCTCTTGCTTTGCGATCATGGGGCGTTACAGCGGTTCATTCCGATGACCTGGGGAACAGCGGTTGGGCTTCTCTTTCTACTCTTATGCGGGATCAGAAACAAATTCGCGTGTGGGAAAAATTGAGTGTTCCTCAGGAATCTCGAATGAAACAGTGGTTGGAAGAAGAGCCAACCCTTTTTGGCACCTATAGTCCATTCAGCAAAGTGGGAGCCATCAAACTCTTTTTGGATGGTTCGTTGGGAGGAAGTACGGCTTATCTGTCATGTCCCTATCATGACAATCCCTCTTCAAGAGGGGAATTGCTAATGGACGAAGGACAATGGGCATCCTTTGTCGCTTTTGCCCAACAGGAGGGGTTGACGATTTGCGTTCACGTGATCGGAGACGGGGCCTTGGAAGTAGCGCTTCGAGGATTTTCTCGAAAAATGGAACCCGGGAACCCTCTGAAGCATCGGCTGATTCATGCGCAACTCGCGTCAAAGGATCAGCTCCGAACGATAAAAAAACTAGGTCTATTCGTGAGCATTCAACCCTCTTTCTACTTTTCGGATCAAACAATGTCTGTGATTCGCCTTGGAACCCCTCGGCTCCGCGAGATTGGGTATCCATTTGACCGAATGTTGGATATGGGGATACCATTGACTTTATCCACCGATGCGCCTGTCGAGGATTATCAGCCATGGAAGACCTTTCAGCACGCTGTTCATTTTATGGATATCCACAGCGCATTTGACGCATATACAATCGAAGCAGCCAAAGCGGGATTTCAGGAGAAAGAGATTGGGTTATGGGAGGTGGGATACTTCGCTGATGGGTTTGTGCTTTCTCAAGACTTATTTGGATGTACTGCGGAGGAAATCGCGCGAACCGAACCGGTTGGAACGATTTTTCATGGAGTGTGGACCAAAAGAGTTCAAAATGGATCGGAAAACTGAAAGGGGGATTATTCGGGAATGTTGGGTTTGATTGCCGTTGCTGTGATTGGAGCTTTAGGGTTAGCTGCGTACAACTTTTTTGTTGTAAAGAGAATGGATGCGGGCACTCCTTTGATGAAGGAGATTGCCGGAGCCATTCAGGAAGGCGCGGATGCCTTTATCCGCCATGAGTATAAAGTCATTTTCAAAATTGCCATCTTTATCGCCATTCTTTTGATGGTTGTTGTCTCTTGGTATACAGGTGTCGCATTTCTCCTTGGCGCTGCTATGAGCGCTACGGCGGGATGGATCGGGATGAAGATTGCGACGATCGCCAATGTGCGCGTTTCCAATGCGGCCCGCGAAACAAAGAGCCTGGGAAAGACATTGAAAGTGGCCTTCCAGGGCGGAAGCGTTATGGGTTTGAGCGTTGGTGGTTTTGCATTAATGGGACTCGGATTGGTTTATTGGATCTTTGGAAGGCTGTTGGGCCAAACAGATGTTGAGCAGCTGACCATTATTACAAATTGGATGGGGGTAAACTTTATTCCCTTTACGATGACGGTTTCCGGATACGCGCTGGGCTGCTCGATCATCGCCATGTTTGATCGGGTTGGCGGAGGGATCTACACCAAAGCGGCCGATATGGGCGCAGATCTGGTGGGAAAAACCGAAGCAAAGATTCCGGAAGACGATCCTCGAAATCCCGCAACCATTGCAGACAATGTTGGAGATAATGTGGGAGATGTCGCGGGATTGGGAGCTGACCTCCTCGAAAGTTACGTGGGAGCAATCATCTCCAGTATTGTCTTAGCCGCTTATATTTTCTATCTTGCGGCCGGGTCGATCTCCTACTCTCTGGTTTCCACCCTGATCACCTATCCGCTAGGGTTTGCAGCGATCGGTATCTTATCGTGTATTGTGGGAATCCTCACCCTCGTTTTGAAAAAAGCGTCGGATAATCCGCACCGTGAGCTGAACATTTCTACGTGGACCTCTGCTGCCCTAACTCTAATATTTACCGGTATATACACCTTCTTTACCTTTCAAAACCATGATATGGCTTCCATGCCGGACTTTCGGCTTGGGATCATGTCTCCGTGGGTTTCAGCCGTTTTGGGAATTATCAGTGGCGTATGCATCGGAAAGATTGCTGAATACTATACCAGTTATGATTTCAAACCGACTAAGTATATTGCCGAGGCTTGCGAACAGGGACCCGCGCTCACGATTACAAGCGGTCTGGCGGTGGGTATGAAGTCTACCTTTTTGCCTGTGGTCATTCTGGCTTTCGCGATCATCGGTTCCCATCTTTGCGGGGGTCTGTACGGAGTAGCCATGGCCGCAATCGGTATGCTCTCCTTCGTAGCGGCGACAGTTGCAGTCGATACCTATGGGCCGATTGCCGACAATGCGGGTGGAATCAGCGAGATGTCCAAATTGGATCCAAAGGTTCGAGAGATCACCGATAAACTTGATTCTGTCGGAAACACAACAGCGGCTATCGGTAAAGGATTTGCCATAGGATCTGCAGCATTTGCCGCATTATCTTTGTTTGCATCGTATTTGTACTCTCAAGTTCAACCTACCGCTGAATCGATTGCCTCTTTCGATCTGATTTTGAACATGATCCGGCCCTTCACTCTCGCGGGAGCTCTTGTGGGTGCAGCCTTGCCCTATTTGTTCTCGGGGATTTTGATCGATGCCGTTGGAAAAGCGGCTCGAAAAATGGTCGATGAAGTCCGTCGTCAATTCCGGGAGCATCCGGGAATCTTGACCGGGGAAGAACGTCCCAACTACAAAGAATGCATCGAGATTTCTTCAGCAGGAGCCCTCAAAGAGATGAAAGTACCTGCTCTTTTAGCTGTGCTTACCCCGATTGTGTGTGGGTTCCTCTTTGGGGAGGAATTTGTGGGCGGTCTTTTGATCGGAACGACTCTTTCCGGGGTGATGTTGGCCCTCTTTTCCGCCAATTCAGGAGGAGCTTGGGACAATGGAAAGAAGCTGATCGAATCCGGGTTTTTGAAGAATCAGGGCAAAGGGAGTTCCGCCCATGCGGCTGGTGTTGTTGGAGACACGGTTGGAGATCCGCTCAAAGATACAGTTGGGCCGTCGTTGGATATTCTGATCAAAATCATGGCTGTTATATCCCTGATTGCTGTTTCCATTTTTGGTACATACAATCTGTTCGGAAACTAATGGAGCGGGGAGACAGAAGGAAAAGTTCTGTCTCCCAACTTCTTCTTTGTTCATCATTGGTTCGGGAGGGACAACATGACAAAACGAAAAATCAGGATCTGCCTGTTAGTCGTAATGATCGTTATGATGGCTTCCTTTGGAGGAGGTCGATTTTTGCCTTATTATGTTGTCGTAGACGAGATTGAACCGTTTACTGACTCTGATCGTCTATTAGCTGCCAACCGGGTCATGCAGGTTCAAAACCTCTTTTTGCTGGTTTGTCAACAGGGTTTGATTGCGTACAACAGCCAATCTCGGCTGGATTATGAGCGATTCGAAGCGTTTTCGAAGATGTTCGATGAAGCGCAAAAGACCCTGATTCAAAAAGAGACCATAGAAACCCTTGCCCAAGGGGAACAACTCAGTCGGGTTCTTGCTTTAAAGCGGTCTATCTATGCTCATTTTGAAAACGCCTTTTCTGTACAGCGGTTCCAAAGCCCCGAAATTCCTTATCTGCAAAGGCAAGCGCTTTCCGATCTGATTATTGAAGGATTAAGGGAGCATCGGGAGATGGTCCGGGTAGTCATCTGGCCTATAGAATCAATATCTGGCCATGATTTGCAGCGAGAGATGATTCGTCTGCATCAGATGGAATCGTTGGTTCTAGAAATGGTCAATCATTGGCTGCTCTTTCTCTTTTTCGACCATTATCCATCCTTGATTTCCTACCAATCTCTTTTTCGATCCATCCAGGCGAATTGGACCCATTATAGTCGGATGAGTTTGATCCAAGATCAACCAGAGCGGGCGGAAGCATTTTCGGTGCTGGAAGGGCAATTGATCCATTTTCAATGGCTCAGTTTGGAAGTGTTGGAATCGCTCGAATCGAATGATCGGGCGCGCTTGGTTTCGTTGATTTCAATGATACATGAAGCAATTCGATCCATGCACCGTACCATGCTATTGCTCTGAGTAACGATTGATCCATGCTTTTGCAGGATCCAATGAGAATTGGGGGGGTGTTTATGAAGAAAGCGATCTGGGTTTGTTTCATGGTGTTGATGTGTACCCTAACGGCTCATGCGACCACTCGACTGACGGGCGTATGGACAGGGAAACTGGTTATTGGTTCGTATGAGTATACCTTCACAATGAATATGAATGATCGATCGTCGCGGTTTGATCGGCGGGACGAGGATCCGATCGGTATTCTGAGGTATACGCATGATTTTGTAATGGATGTACGGTTTGACAGTTCCAACCGCGTGCTACAAATTGTTCATACGATTGATCCAAAAAAGCTGTTGGAGCAAATCCCTGAAAAGGTCATTACCCATTTTGCTTTGGAAATGACCGGATTCTATTATGCCTATACATCAGGGGCTCGGGTTATGACTGGCCTGGTCCGGTTTCACGATATCCTTCTTTTTACCGATCCCGGACATATCCAGTATAGTCGGATCAATTTGCATCAAGGGAATTGGAGTGCGCGTCCGATTCAGTAGGCCAACGGAAGGAAGATTCATTATTGAATCATGATGAAGTACCTGTGTTGAAGCGCGTCTTCTCTTTTTGTTTCAAAATCCAGGCTGTACGCTTCCACGATTCCTTGTTGCAATAGGGAACCAATCGTTCCCAAATAGTCCCATCCGTATCGTTTGACCGTATATCCACCCGGTTCATAGTCCGAAAAATAGACCCGATCTCCAGAAGCAAAGGAGAAAGCGGTATTATAGTTCATAACTCTGCCCCTTTCAAAAAAAGCTTGGTCGCGCGTTCCGTCTTGGGTATGCACCAAAACTTGGCAAAAGAACCGGGGATTCCATATGGGCAAAAACAATGCAAACTGGTCATACACTTCCCACGCTTTTGCCACGACAGAACCATCCAAAGGGGATACCAGAAGGGCATTGGATCCTATGCGAGAAGCACTGCCAATTTGCAGTACTTCGCTTCCCTCTTTTTTTTGAATGGAGAGCAAGATTCCGATCGGGTACTGTTCCAAGGCGGAAAAGGGGGTGTTTTGCAGGAAGATCTGAGACTCTTCCAACTCTTTTCGTTCCATCTCTGCCAAGGATTGCAAAAAACCTTCGTCCCATTCGATCTTCTGAATCTCTTGTTGTGCCTTTATTCTTCCCAGTGCTTTGATCATCGGGGAATCGAAAAACCATGCTTTGGATGAGCCATGTATGCCCCACATTTCCATTAGCAGCCACAAGAGTAGGATGCATATGAGGAAGAAGATGGATTGAAGCGCAGATTGTCTTTTTTTCATGGGGTCTATAGCAGCTGTGTGGTCAATTCTTGAAGGGGTTCTTTTCGGCCGCTTTCCATGGTTCCCTTGACCGCGCAAAGGTGAGGATGATCGGGAATGATAAACCGAATCTGTGTCTTTTCTTCCAGATACGCGCCGATTCCTGGGAGGAGCGCGCCACCACCCCCAAGCAAGATCCCCCTCTCAAGGATATCTTTCGCCAAATCGGGGGATACGCCTTCCAGCCCAGAAAAGACCAATTCGGGCAGATAACGGAATTCTTCTTGGGCAAAAGGAATCAGTTGATTCGGAGAAAAAACCGTTTGCTTCGGTAGCCCAGTTTTCAGATCCAGACCAATAAGGGTAATTTCCATTGCTCCGCCTTCTTCAAGACACTTGCAGTGGTTCCGAAGGATTTCTTCCGCAGTCAATTCCCCAACCATGATCGAATAATGGTTTTGAAAGAATTCCTGAAGCTGTTGGCGAAGCCGGTTCAATCCATAAGGAACGGAAACCGACTTCACAATATGGCCCATCGTTAATAACGCGATTTCCGTATGGGCGTGACCTAGATCCATAACCATGTTCGCTTTGGACTCAAACACGTTCAATCCAGCACCTAACGCCAAAGATAGAAGATCCGGGAGATAAAAGACTTTTCGTGCCCCTGCTTCGCTTAAAGCTTCTGCGTACGCTTCCTTTTCTACCTGAGTGTTTGTGGAATCAAGGTTGATCACTACTTCCGGTCTGAAAGAACGGATCGAGGATCTCGCGTAGGAAAAGAGGTGCTTAAAAAAAGCGACACTGACTTCATAGTCGGATTGCCGCCGGTTGTGAAATGGAAACAGGACTCGGATATGCGCAGGCGTTTTTCCAACCATGTTCCATGCCTCATTTCCGAATGCGATGAACCCTCTTCCGCGATCTTCCGAAAGGGCCGAAACCTCCTCAAATAGGATGGTTCCATCTTGGTCGATCATCTTCGTTATGGATGAACCTGGATCAATCCCAATTGTAATTCGCGGCAAAATATACTCCTTTTATGGGGTTTGAGGTTGTAGCGGTGTCCCAAATTGAATCCGTACACGAATGGTGATGGGTTGGTAGGTATGCCCTTGGGGCAAAAAATGCAAAGCCCTTAGGACGATGCTGTTGAGATCTAGTGAAGGGGATGATTCGATCTGAACGATTCCTCCCCCGTTTGTTTGGAGTTGGATTCGCGCTGTGACCACGCCAGTAAGGGCATGGATTCGTTCTCTGGGAGTTCGCTGAAGCAAATCGTTGTATTCTGCAATGAGCATGTCTTGCACAAATTGGTAGTTCGGAAAGTTAAACTCACTCAGTTCTTCAAAGGAGTATTCCCTTCCAGGGACCAACGGATCTTCTCGAACTACTTGTACGGTTCGTTTGGTTGGCATCCCCAACTGAGCCAGTTGTTGAATCGGTGTTTCGTCTAAATCCATCAACGTTTCTGGCGGCAAGATCCCTGGGGCAGCATCATGAACAGGCTGCGGGGTGTATCGGATCGAAGGTCCAGAAGACACAGGTTGTTGGGGCGTAAACGCCAACAGAGCATCAAACAAGGGATCCGGCTTCGGATTGGGTGAGATTGGGGAAACTGCTTCAGATGGCGCGGTAGTCGCCGCAGGTTCTGCTGTTGTGGTCGAAAGGCGAAGTTGGATCTCAATGGGTTGCGCTTCTTTCGTAGGAACAGGCCGCGCGCTAAGCAAAAGGATCAGACCTGCGATCATACCGATTTCAAACAAGGCAGTGAGAAACCCGGAAAGGGTAAGGATCGGGTCAATCCCCACTGATTTGCTCATGGTTCTTCTGTCCGAACTTCGATGTGCACATTTTGGATGCCCTGACGGCGAAATAGATCCAGGATCTGGATCACGACACCATGATGCGCTTTTTCATCGGCAAGTATGGAAGGATCGGATACCCGATTCATCTCGATATCCCTTTTCATTCGCGTTTCTAATTCTTGAAGCGTTACTCTTTGCCCTTCGATGGTAATTTCGTTTTGTGGACTGACGGAAACAACCCATCTCGTTCCAGTCTGTATGGCTTCTCCGGTTTGGGCTTGAGGTAAGGTTATCTCAATCGCCTGATCCTGCATGATTTCAAAGGTAGAAGTCAGAATAAAAAACAGGAGCAGGATAAAGAGGATATCGATCAGTGGCGTGATGTTGATCTGAGCATCAGAGTCCCACTGCCGTTTTCTCATCTTGGATTCACCTCTCTTCGTTCAGGGGTGATTATACCACATCTTCAGGGATTGGTATGTACAATTCGTTCCATTGTCCCAGGCTCGAGCGATTGGAAGTATCTGTTGATTCCCTCCATGTCCGTAACCATGTTTAGGAAGTCGATCCGCAAAAACTCTTCGGTTTCCTCATGGAAAAATCCAATAGAACGAAAATTCATCCGATCATCCAATTCCACGCGGATGAGGGGGTATTCTTTCCGAAATAAGGAGAAGAGCTGAGTAGGGATAATGCGAATATCATAGACATATCCCCCCTCTGAACCCGATCCTCGATGGGCTTTCATCTGAACCAACGGATTTTTCGGAAGCGGTTCCAAAAAATCCCCTCCGAAACTAAGAACGAGCCCTCTTGCGCTTAGGAACTCGTCGCCAATATCGACGGGTTGTGTTGTGGATTCTTGTTTTTCTACATCCACAATGTGGAGGGTTTTTTCTTTATCGATATAAATGAGGATGATTCCTTCCAAGAAACTGGGTTTTCGGAAGTCGATCCGATAGTCATCCCAGTTTCGGACCCAGAGATCAACCCGAAACTCCTGTTGAATCGTAGAAAGGGAAGCGTCTGAAAGGTCTTGCAGAGAATAGTGGAGTTGCACCTGCGCATACAGGTTTCCCCAGCGCATCATCCTTCGTATGGCTTCTCGCCAAGGGAAAAACTCTTCTTCCGCAGCGAAACAGGAGAATGTCAGCAAAACACAGCTCAGGACGGCTATGAAAAGGATCTTCATTTCAGGGATCGGAGTCGTTCTTTGGGATCCACGATCTCTGTGATGCGAATGCCGAAATTTTCATCCACGACAACAACTTCTCCCTTTGCCAATAGCTTTCCATTGACAAGGATGTCCATATGTTCTCCGGTCAGCTTATCCAATTCAATCAAGGAACCGATGCTTACATCAAGAATCTCTTTGAGAGTCATTTTGCTGCGACCCAGTTCTACCGTTATTTCTAAAGGGACTTCATATAAAAGTTCTAAATGTTTGGGCAATTGGGACAGTGCAGAAAGGTCAAATCCTTCAAATTCAACGGGCCGCACATTGACGGGTTGTTGTTTGGGAGGGATTGGAGGAATCGGAATGCCGTCCGGAATCTCAGTTGTTCCCGATGGTACATACGCATGAGCTGCGGGTTCTTTCCCCGCAGCCGGTTCGGGAACCGATTGAGGAGTAGGCGCGGATGGTTTGGGTTCTTCCTTTTTCCCTTGACCGGAATCTGCGACCTTTTTGTACAATGATTTGACAAAAGGGATCGGGAGTACTTGAATCAGCTTGGTTTTTGTCAGTCCCTCAATTTCCATATCAAAAGAGATCGCGACCGTTTCTTCCGATTCGTCCGGCACAAGGGGGGGGAACTTTGTCTCTTTTTGAGAAAAATCCAAGACGGAAACGGCGGGTGGACTCATGTCGATCGGTGTTTTCAAATAATCAGACATGGAGGTAGAAGCAGAACCCATCATCTGATTCATCGCTTCTGAGACTGCGCTGAGTTTTATATCATCGAGTTCGGGTTCAACATTCTCTCCTGTTCCTCCCATCATGAGGTCTCCAATAATGGCTGTTGTGGTAGCATCCATCACAAGAACATTCAATCCGGTAATGCCTTTCGAAAACTCCAAATTGATGACCACATGGTTTCCGGTTAAGGTGTTTTTCAGATTGGCCAGGGTGGCTGTCGACACTTGAGGGGTCGTAATTTCCACTTTTCGTCCCAATATTGTGTACAAAGCAGTAGAAGCCGATCCCATGATCATGTTGCCGACTTCTCCAATCATATCTTTTTCTTTGTTATCCAAGGAGCCCTCTAGAGGGGTTTGGTCACCACCTTGAGGTTGATCGGGCCTTGATTCCGTATCCCCGTCGGGGCTATCCTCGCTTTGGATTGCGCCTAAGAGGGCGTCCAGTTCTTCCTGAGAAAGAAAATCGCCGCCTCCGGTCATATCATTTCATCCTCCTTCTCCGGTTCGAATCCTTCTTCGAATAGAGGTTCTTCGTCTGATCCTGTTTCGTCAAAGGAATCATTCTCCGTTAATCCTGTGACTCGAATGGCTCGATGCATCCGATAGGTTCCGGGAATTCCGGTAAACTTCGGATGGTTACCAACCAGGACGGTTATGGGATCCTCTCTATGTTGGTGAAGTCGCACCACATCACCCACCTGAAGAAAGAGCAGATCCGCCAATGTCAATTCGGTTTTTCCCAATACAGCAGAAACAGGGAACCCTGTGGATTTCAACCCTTTCTGCAGCTGCGCGCGGACTTTGGTTTTGTCTCGTTTGCTAATATTAGAAAACCATAGTTGGTTGGACATCTTTTCGGTGAATGGTTCGATAACGGACGTTGGCCAACAGACATTCATGAATCCTTCGAGATTTCCCATCGACACCTCCATTGTGACAAGCAGGGTCATTTCGTTGGGAGGAGCAATCTGAACAAACTGGGGATTGCTTTCGATGTTTTCGATTTCGGGCCGAAAACTCATCACAGAAGACCACGCGTCTTTTAGAGAGGAAAGGAATTGCGTCACTTCCCGCCGGATGATGTTTAGCTCGATTTCTGTAAGGGGCCGCGTTTTTGAGAGGGGGTTCCCAGGCCCCCCCAAAATCCGATCGATCATAGTATAAATAATGGAGTGGTTGATTTCCAAAATCGAGCTTCCTTGAAGGTTGGAAGAAGAAAAGACCGATATAAATGTTGGGTTCCCCAGGGATTTGATAAACTCACCATAGGTGATCTGGTCGATCGGACCGAGAGTAACTTCCACATAAAACCGCAAACGAGCGGAAAGGTAGTTGGATAGAGCGCGAGCAAAGTTCTCGTGGATCATCTGGAAGTTGCGAATCTGGTCTTTGGAAAATTTCATGGGTCTCTGAAAATCGTAGAGCTTGATCTTCGTTTGCATTTCTTCCTTCCGAATCTCTTCCGCGTCCAGTTCCCCGGTCGTGATTGCTGACAACAGCGAGTCAATTTCTGATTGGCTCAGGGTATCGGCCATGCTTCTTCACCTCCTTCTCTTTCCGATCGATTGGAATTATTGGACCGAAGTAATCGCGCGAATGTAGGTAAATACTTCGATGACACCGAACTTGGTTCGTTCTCCCACATGTCCGGTAATCTGATTGACCAGGTCGCGAATTTGTCGCTTTAAGAGCTCCAATCCCGCCGGGTTGGATAGTTCCACCCCTTCTTTTTGAATAAAGAGATCCTGGAGCGCAGACAAGATTTGATCGCTCCGATTGCTGATTTCCGATCGAATGGCATCACTCCCGACCACGAAACTGAGCATATCGATGACGATGACCTCTCTGCCCCCTTTGAGCATAAAAGTTCTTTGCGCCCCTTCGGGAATGAATCGGACGCGGATTTCTACAGGAGCGGCTGTTCCGGTGGAGGCGTCCGATGAGCCCGGTACATTGGATCCGAGAACATTGTTTAGGATAAAGAATAGTACAACTACCAAAGCAGCGGATATGGATACATTGATCAATAAGCCGACTAAATTGATTCCCCCGCCTTTTTGGGTTTTCTCATTTTTTTCTTGAGTAATTTCGGTATCTTCTGCTGGCATCTTCTCACCTGCCTCGGTCTCTTTTTATCAAAATTTCTATCTTTTGGTACCGCGCGCGTAAAGCGCTCAGATCCATTTGGTATTGATCCCTTAATGCAAGAATCCGGGAATCGGATTGCGCCTGGGTAATTTCCTGATCACGAAGCTTCAATTGCAACAGATCCAATTCCGCTCGGTAGGTAAGATCGAGTCGGCGAACGGATTCTTGAATGGGTACATCTCCTTTCGCGACAGGGATAAAGCGAGCATGGCGATAATAATCGTCCGGATCGAATCGACCACTGCGAATGTCCACAATTCGCTCAGCAGTTCGTTTGTTTTTGAGATCCTCCACAAAGTACCGGGCCACACTGGCTGCGCGCGCGCCAGCCAAATGCCAGTTGGAAGGGTAGATCGACCCTTCGGGGGGGAGCCGGTCGTCGGTATATCCCAAGATTTCCAACGGATTGGTGGTGTGCTCGATGATAATGGTTCCGATTTTTTCCAGCATATCTTTGGCATCCGCGGTCAATCGCGCGCTAAACGGTTCAAAAAAAGCAAGATCGCTAAGAATGATCAGCGTCCCTTCTGGTGTTTCCTCAACAGTGATCTTTCCTTTAAAACTCTCGTCTTCAATGATCCGGAGTAAATCTTCCCGAATGCCCGGGTGTGTGGTAATGATGGGTGTGCTGACCGTTGTCCTACCCCCTGTGAGAACACTGGGCGGTTGAGCGGAAAAGACACGCATAATTCCACTGGCCACTTCCTGGAATTTCCCTGGTGAGATGGTTGAGAAGGCCAAAAGCGCCACAAAAAAAGTTAGCATTAACGTGATCATATCTCCGTAGGTGACCAACCACGGCGCTGCTCCTTTTTTGCAGTCCGGACATTTTTTTCGTTTTGCCATTGGGTTTACCCCGATCTACCCGATTTTCCTTCGTACTCTTTTCGATCCGCGGGAACCAAGAAGGATTTCAACTTCTCTTCAAGGAGCCGGGGATTATCGCCAGCTTGGATCGATGCAATCCCCTCTAAGATCATCCGTTTGTGCATCAGGACATACTCTTTTCGGGTCGCGGATTTTTCTGCCATCGGGAGAAACAAGATATTTGCGGTGACCGCGCCCAAAAAGGTTGTCACTAAGGCTTTGGCCATTGCAGGACCCAAGGCGTCTGGGTTGTTGAGCGCGCCCAACATCGCAATCAACCCGATGACCGTTCCGATCATCCCAAAGGCGGGCGCAAATGCCCCTGCAGACTCCAACACTTTGGTCTCTCCGTTTAGCTCAGAATCCAGAAGATCCACTTCGATATCCAGCATTGCTTTGAGCAAATCCGGATCGGTTCCATCCACCACAAGTTGGATTCCTTTTTTCATGAACTGATCCGTCAAACCTTCCAGGTCTTCTTCCAAAGAGAGCAAGCCCTCTCTTCTGGCTTTTTCGGAAAAGGAAACCAATGTGCGTATGGAGTCGCCATAATCCAATTTGGGTTGTTTGATGGTATTACCCAGCAATTGGAAGATCTTGAAAGAGCGTTCTTTGGGGTGGGCCACCATAACCGCCCCCAGCGCGCCCCCAAAAACGATCAAATATGATGTAACATCCATGTATGGGGTGAGATCCCCCCCGATTGCGATGCCCAAGACAATTGCAATAAGACCGAGTACCGCACCGATTACAGTTGATATATCCACTTGTTCACCTCAAGGCCAAATCAATCTTCACAACACGGTTCCGATTCTTTTTTCTGACAGCGCTCCCATGCGCTTACGCTTCCGTAAATGGAATATGCTTCCCGTTTATACACAAGGATCTTCTCAATCACTACAGGGGTTTTTTCTCGCACGATATACTTGCGCCCATTGAATAGGGTAATGGTCGTGTCTGGCTTGGATTCTACGGTTTCAATCATTTCACAATTCAAGGTGAAGAGATCTCCGTTCATATGGGTGAGATCGATCATTTCCATTCCTTCTTTCCATCGATTGTAGTTTACCCTATATTTCTATCGGCAATCTCTTTATCCTTCTAGACGAACGGATTCTTCCAGTTCTTCAATGCTTTCTTTCAACCATTGGAGGGTTTGGGGGGATTGCCATGAATCATGGGAACCTAAGATTGGTTTCAGAGCGCATGTATCGATCGAATAGGACGTTTCGCCCCACATCCGGTCAATGATCCAATCAGTCTGTGGCGAATATGTAATGAGAGAAAAGAGAACACCACCCAAGTCCCCGACCGGTTGGCAATCAATATGATCCAATCGGAATGTAACATCAACTGTCGTTCCTTCCCCTGGTTTCGATTGAATTGCGAGGGATCCCCCTGTATGTTCCGCGGCATCCCGAAGAAAAGGGAGGCCAAGTCCAACCTTTCGAATTTTGTGGTCCCTGGTTGTGTAAAAGGGGTCAAAGATATTGTTCAAGGTCGAGGCATCCATTCCTTTTCCATCGTCGATGATCGTGAATCGAAAAACGGCAGGGGATTCCCGGATGGTTAACCGAATCTGTTTGGCTGCGGCATGGACTGCGTTTTGTCCAATATCCAAAAGATGATCCGAAAGGGTTCTTAGGTACATAGGTGGATGCTCCTCTCCCTGAGACCAAAAAAGGCCAAACGAAACTCTTCGAATGATCGGCTTTTGCATTGAATGAGCATCTTGGCTTCAACCATAGCGTCGGGATGATGGGCGTCGGAGGAAGAAAGCAAAGGCCGTTCTTGAGTGAGTGCTTTGTATTGCTGGATTTTGTTTAGCTGATAGATTTCACAACCCACTTCGGACGGATCTGGGGGGAGGAATCCAAGCTGTTCGATCACGCCCATCGAACGGTCAATATGGGCATACACCGCAATTCCTCCCGCTTTTTCCAGTTCGTGAACGACTTGGTTCAGTTCTAGGGATACAGGCAAAAAAAAGGGTTTATCCACGGTCTTGATGAATTGATCATTTCCATCCACCAATAAAGGATATCCATGCTGCTCCGGATCAAACTCCATGGAGGGTAGATACGATTCTACCCAGAGCCCGAATCGTTCGGCTAGGGATAAGTCCGGAAGGTAGCACAAGAGGTGGACATCTTCGATCGTCTGTACTTCCAACCCTGCCATGCATCGGATCCCGTGTTGATCCAGTACCTCAGTAAAGGCACGGATATTCCGAGCGCTGTTGTGATCGGTAATGGATACCCAATCAATCCCTAATTCCATTAACCGAGAGGCTACGGTATTGGGCGTCATAGTTAGATCCGCGCAGGGAGAAAGACAGGAATGGATATGAAGATCAGCCTTGAAGCATTGCATAGATCTTTCCGCTAAGGGTGAAAGTATCGATATCACTCTGCAACAAGGCGATCCCTTCCTCCTTAGCTTTGGCGATGGTATCTTCGGAATAGGAACGTGCGTTAACAAGAACAATCGCCCGAATCCCTGTAATGGAGGCTACCGCAACAATATTCGAATGGGATTGCACCGTGATCCAGATGCTTCCCGGTTTTGCCCTTCCCATCACTTCACTGAGAAGATCACAAGCATACCCACTATGGATCTCATAATCTTCGACAGGTTGGGTTTGTATGGTTAAGCCAGTTTCCTGGATGATGTCGGATAGCTTCATTGGTCTGTTCGCGAACGGACAGCGATAAATTCCATTTCCGCATTGATTCCTTTGGGCAAAGCGCGGACTTCCACAGCTGACCGTGCGGGCGGTTGGTTTGTGAAATATTGTGCGTATACTTCGTTCAAGGCACCAAACTGAGTCATGTCAGTAATGAACACGGTCACTTTCAACACTTGTTCCAACGATGACCCCACTTCTTCCAAGATGGCTTTCGCGTTCTTGAGAATGACTTCAGCCTGTTGAGCGATGGTTCCTTGAACCATTGCACCTGTTGCCATATCCACGGGCATCTGCCCGGAGATAAAAACCAACTCGCCATAACAAGCTGCAACAGAATAAGGTCCCACAGCCTTGGGCGCTGATTTCGGATTGATTACCTCTTTATTCATCGGCCTGCCTCCTTCATTGGTATGGATCCATTTGATGCTTTGATTATACCGTACCCGAGGGTGATTTTCCAATCACGGCTAGAACATATGGCACTCTTCGGTTTCCAACCATCCACCCGTCTGTTTTTCCAGCTCCGCAAGGATTTTTTCCCATCTTTGTTGGGCTTCCGATCGGTTATGGCTGATGTAAGAAAGGGATAATCCGATGTACCCCAATGTGTTTTGATCATGGGATTCAATGATGGATACCTGATACATTCGGACCAAGACATTTTTGGTCCGGGATACAATGGATCGTTTTCCCTTTAGAGAAGAGAATCCCTCCACACGGATTCTGAGGGTGCCCTTCACACAGACAGCAGTCATTCTTGAATCCCCCAAATCTGAACTTCGGGTTCCAATTGAACCATGTAGTGGTTGCGCACTTCGTTTTGAATATAGGCGATCATATTCAGCACGTCCTCGTATTTGGCTTTGTTCCGATTGATAATAAAGCCAGCGTGTTTGGTGGAAACTTCTGCGCCTCCCAACCGAAACCCTTTTAACCCAAGGGCTTCAATGGCTTTTCCAACGTGAAAGGATTCGGAAGGTTTCCGAAAAACACTCCCTGCGCTCGGAAAATCCAAGGGTTGGTTTTCCCATCGTTTTTTGATGTGAGTCTTGGCCACTCGAAGGGGAATCTCCGGAGTATGGGAGCGATGGAGTTCGAGTTCAACAGACAGGATGATCCAATCCGGATGGCTTTGGAATAGACTGGAACGGTACGCAAACGCAGCATCTCTCGCGGTCATGCAAAAGAGCTGGTTGGATATCGGATCGTAATAATGGATGGCGCGAACAACCGAAGCCATAGCCCCGCCGAACGCGCCTGCGTTCATCCATACTCCTCCCCCTACGGAACCCGGAATTCCGCATGCGAATTCAAGGCCAGTGTAACCCTTCTGAGAAAGGAACCAAGATAGCCGAGTCAAATCAATACCGGAGCCAACTTCAAGCAACGCGACATCTCCGCTTTTCTTCCAGCGAATCGAATCGAGGCCTGCCGTAGAAAGAACGGCATAGGGTAAGGGGTTTTCGGGAATTAATAAGTTAGATGCTTTCCCGATCAATCGGTAGTCAATCGATTCGTTTTTCAGCAGAGCCACCGCCTGGATCAAGGCTTCGGCGTCGAAGGGGACGATCAACCAGGGAGCGGTTCCGCCGATCCGAAACGAAGCATGATGGGACATGGGTTCGCTGCAGCGGATATTGCACGCGACTTGGTGGCATAGTTTTTTGCTGAAAGAACAGATTATCGATGAAGGTATTGGAAGCGTTTGCCTTGGCATGTGTCCCTGTTTTCCATTTCTTTGTCCAGTCGATTCAAGATTTGGATTTTTGGCATACCCCAGTTGCCCATCCGGGTGTTATGACGGGGAGGATCCGAGACCAATCGGTGAATGACAATCTTTGGATCAAGAAGTTCCAAAAAGCGGATGGTTCTTTCCATAAAGGCATCGAAGGTCAGGAGTTCCAACCCATTGTCGACCATATCGGCCAATGGAGTATCCTCTACAACATACAGAGAGTGTGTTTTCACCCCATCGATCCCGAGCGAACTGAACAGTTTAGCCATATCTTCCACGTCCTCCTGCGCGTCCCAAGGGAGATCGAGGATCGCATGAGCGATAACGGGAATCCCACGATTTTTGGTTCTCCGAACCGCATCGATAAAGTCCATGAGCCCGTGACCACGACGGATCATTTGAAGCGTCCGCGGATTGACGCTTTGCAGACCCAGTTCAACCCATACTTCGATATGGGGGGAAAACGACTCCAGTATGTCCAAGACTGGTTCGGGCACTTGATCCGGGCGAGTGGAGACATCTAATATGACAATTTCCGGGAACTCAAGAACGGGTTCGAATAACTGTTTCAACTGTTGAGGGGTTGCGAAGGTGTTGGTAAAGGATTGGAAATAACCAATCCATTTCGATGAAGCGTTTTCCAAGGCTTTTTCCCGTAATTGGCGTTGAATTTGACTTCGAACGGGGATTTCAGGAGATAGAGCGTTAAACCCGCTTCCTGTAGAGTCGCAAAAGATACACCCCGTGGTTCCCGTTGATGGATTTCGGTTTGGACATCCCAGGCCGGTAGATAGAGGCAATTTGCGAACTCTGCACCCAAATTGGTCCGACAAATGCGCTTTGAGCGTGTTGTATCGGATCAAATCGCTTCCGCCTGGGGGGTAAAGTCTTTCCATCGATGGGAAAGAACGTAGCTGCGGATTTCATCATGCACTTTTTGCGCAGTGGCCCGATCCGGCGCTTGGATCCGAAAGGTCCACTGGTTTTGAAACCAAGCCATTACATGGTACGTCTCCATGGGTTTGTGAAACGAACCAAACAAACCGGGGAAATTGTTAAAGTACACCCAAAAACCCAGCTCTGCTTGATCTGCGTACTTTCGCCACACAGATCCAGCAATTGAAGCATTTTCCGATTTAGAAATTGCCAGATAGATCGGTTGTCCGGATTTGTCTTTCAGTTCCATATATACCGTGTTGCCAAGCACCTTATCTTCATTCAAAAACTCACCTACCGTCGATGTGGTCCATCGTACGGCGGGGAAATCAAGGGGATTGAAATTGGTAAAGTCGGACACTCTCATCTCTTCTTGGGGCACATACATGCAACCAACCAGAGAGAACGTCAACAGGATGCATATTCCAAGCAAAATGAGTTGCGATTTATGAAAATGGTTCATTGGATCACCTCGGTTTTATCCATTCCTTCCAAAGGATTTTCGACCATCCTTCCATCCGATCTGCAAACAGAGTGACTTGATCCCGTTGCACCCATTGATGCTCAAACTGATCTGGCTCGTTCATCCTCCGAAAGTGAACCATTCCTTGGTATGCCGCTCCTATATGAACTCGGCCAACGGGAGTTTCTGAGTCGTTAATCAGTCCAAGAAAAGAAAGGGGTTTGATTAGGTCTACATCCACTTCTTCGTGGAGTTCACGCACCAATCCATTCTGGAATGCTTGCAACGGGTCTTCGCTATCCAAATTGTGGACATGGCCTCCAACCCCAAGGCTGTACAGGTTATGCAGCCGTTTTTCTCCTTGAGTATCCAACCGTTTCATTACAAGGACTTCCCCTTCTTGGTTTCCAAGAATGATATACGGGATCACCTGCCGGTATGATTCATCGGTTTCCGCATATTTTCGTTGCATGAAGAGGCCATGATCGCGAATCAAACGGTTCAGCAGGTCTTCAGGCACTGACACAAAGCCCTGTTGGAGCAATATCGAAGGAGAAAGGCTGGCAGTCGGAACCACCAATACATGCTCGTCCTTCATGGGATTGCTTCCTGAGCGCAACACTCTAAATCTTCTTGGAGCAATTGCCGTGCATTTTCGGGTTCTATACTGGATAAGACGCCAATTGGAGCGAAAATATACTGACTGTCTCTCCAAAGACAGACATCAGGCGGGGGAAGGAGTTCTTGGGGAAACATAGCAGAAAGGGATTTCAATGATCGCAGGATCTGATCGGAGTATCGGGATCGGCATAAAACCCCACCTGTCCCAGCGATCCCTTTAATTGCGGTCAGGTCTTTCCCATACGCCATTTTTTGCCGTCCATTGGGTCCATAATAATATCGGAATTTTCCTGCGTGCCTTCGAACAGCCAATTGTGCGCAAAAAGTAGCCAGTCGCGCAGTGATCGCTTCCATTGCTTCATTTTCTGGGTAGGGTGAGATTCGGTCCAACCATTGGGCTTCGCTGGTATTGTCTTGGAGGACAGATCCTTCTTGTCCCATGGCGACGGAAACATTTCGCGCATTGATGTACACACCCAAATCTCCTTCTACCGTTCGTTTCGCCAGCGGTTCGGGATGGATCGATATTTGCTGGATTTCAGGTGTTCCTTGGGTTACGGAGTCCACATCTGTGGTGGCGCCCCCAATATCTAGGACCATCACATCGCCGTATAATTCCGCCAACAGCTCGGTTGTCTCCATTACGGCTGCAGGGGTGGGAATGATTCTGCTATTCACTTGTTCAGCGATTTGATCCATTCCTTTGGCGTGGACGATATGCTGGGAAAAGACTTCCTGGATAATCTTTCGCACGGGTTCCACATGCAATTCATCCACTTGGGGATACACATTCTCGGTCAAGATCACTTGTTTCCCAGCTTGCTCAAAGATCTGGCGCACAATGGGTTTGGCCGAGGTATTGCCCGCGAAGATGAAGGGAAGGTCCAAAGGGGATTGAGCCAAAATCCGGCTGTTGTGAATCACTGTCTCTTTTTCTCCGAAGTCTACTCCGCCTGCAATGAGCACAACATTTGGACAAATCTCCTGGAGAAGAGTGATTTCATCCGCGGACAGCTTTCCGGATGTAATGTGCTTGATGATTGCTCCAGCACCCAACGCGGCCTCTTTTGCGGCCCGGACAGTCATATCGAAAACGAGACCATGAACAGACATTCGCAATCCGCCTGCCGCACTGCTTGAAGCGTATAAACGGTTCCAGAGGATTTTGTGACCCAGTTTCTGTTCCATCGATTCAATCGCCCGATGCAGACCAATCATTACATCGCCTTCTTGGACCGTGGTATAGTGTTCCCCTTGACCAACGACTTTCGGATGCTTCGTGCCGAGCTGATCAAATCCGGTCACTAAGGTGGTGGTTGAACCAATTTCCGCGATTAACGCATCAATGACCATCGATCCCTCCCACTTCAAATCAAATGAACCTCGTTATCTACTCGAACGGATTCGGGGTTCGAAAATATTACATGGTTGAAAGGATATCTCGAATCATAATATTTACGGTTTTTCCATCGGCACGCCCTTTGATCTTGTTCATGATGAGACTCATGACTTTTCCCAGATCCTGTGGTGTTTTCGCGCCGGCTTCGGCAATCGTCTCCATGATGAGCTTTTGCAGTTCCTCATCAGAAAGCTTCTGGGGAAGATAGGTTTCTAAAAACGAGATGGCTTCTTCCTCCTCTTTCACAAGGTCTGTACGACCTGCGTTTCGAAAAGCGTCCACGCTATCTTTTCTCATCTTGACTTCGCGGGAGATGAGCTGGAGAACTTCTGCATCCGGTAGTTCTTGGGATTTATCCCTGTTATGGCCCATAACGGGATCCGCCTTGGTTTTTTTGATTGCGGCCAATATCATTCGCAACGCTTGAACTTTCTCTGTGTCTTTTCTTTTCATCGATGATTGCAGGTCTTCGATGATTTTCCGCTCCAAATTCATTCCTTCACCTTCTTTGGTTTACTCCCTCGCATGTAGTGTCCGTTCGATTTCTCTTTGAATCGTTTTTTTCTTTAAATCTTCCCGTTTGTCAAAGGTATGTTTTCCTCTTCCCAATCCTATCTCCACTTTTGCGTATCCTTTCTCGTTGAAATAGAGAGTAAGAGGGACCAATGTCAAACCTTTCTCCTGCACCTTTGATCGGAGACGGTTGAGCTGCCTCCGATGCAGCAAGAGCTTACGAGGCCTTTCGGGGTCATGGTTGAAAAAGCGGGCGTGGGAATATGGACTAATGTTGGCACCAATCAAGTACAGCTCGCTGTCAAGAAAACGGCAGTAGCTTTCTTTGAAGTTGACCCGCCCCTCTCTCAGCGATTTCACCTCGGTTCCTTTCAAAACCATACCCGCTTCAAGAGTTTCCAAGATCGTATATTGATGATAGGCCCATTTGTTCTTTCCAATGATTTTCATAGTTCCCCTTTTGCTTGGTCCATGCTCGATTTGATATGTCATGCGGACTGATTATACCATATTCCATGGGTTACGTACATTCCCGATCGTTCATAATTTCAGAAAAAATTCGGTCGGTGGGATCGATCGGGGGGGTCATTTTCTGTAATGCTTCTTGTATGGATGTTCGATGTTCCGGGATCATGAGAAAACGCATCTGTTCCAGGATCGCATCTGCGGACGCGTCCCGTTCCTCCAAGAACAAAGCGCCCCCTTGCTGAAACAAGGCTTGGGCATTTCGCAACTGGTGGTTTTCGGCCGCTTGAGCCCATGGAATAATCAATGCAGGTACCTGGAAACGAACGATTTCCGCAACAGTTGTAGCGCCTCCTCGAGAGATGATCATAGTAGCAAACCCCATACATTCATGAATATCTTCGATGAAATCCGAAGGGAAGACATTTGGATAGGCGCGCAACCGTTGAGTTACAGCTGGATCTCCCGTAGAATGCATAAACTGAATTTCTGGATTTGAATTCCGCGCATAAATTTCTTCCATTCGCTGGTTGATATAATCCGATCCTTGACTCCCTCCTACCACCAAAACCAGAGGTCGAGAAGGGTCGATCCCTAAGCGCAGAAGGTATTGCGTTTGATCCGCAAAGCAGTTTCGAACGGGATTGCCGCTGAACACAATTCGATTCCTCTGGTTTGTAAATCCCGATCGGCTCTCTTCAAAGGAGATAAAAACGGCATGGGCTTTTTTAGAAATCCATCGGTTTGCCACTCCACCGATGGCATTCTGTTCATGGATATAATAGGGTACAGAGCATCTTCGGCTTGCGATACCGACAGGTACGGATACATAACCGCCGGTGATCAAGGTAAAATCCGGCTTGAATTGGCGGATCCATTGAGCGCATACAGATACAGATCGCAAAGCTTGGGTTAGGATGGATAGGTTTTGGATATGCAGATACGGCCGAAGCAATCCGCGAACGGGAACCTGCACAATAACGGCATGAGAAAACAGACGTTTAATCTCCCGGTTTTCCAATCCATGGGGTGTTGCAAAGTACAAGACTTCGGTGTCTCCGTAGGTTTGTTGGAATTTTTGAATCAGGGCAACCGCAGGATAGATATGGCCTCCGGTGACGCCTCCAGCAACAGCGATTTTCATTACCATGCCCCCCGATCTTGGGTCATAAGGTTTCTAAAACCTCGATCACATATTCGTTCCAATACTTCCGAGCGAAGACCAATAAGGGAACGGCCAAGAGAATGCCAGCCAAACCCAGAACAGTTCCCGTAAAAAAGACAGCGATGATGATCAAAAACCAGTTGAGTTTCATCCGTTTTCCCTGAATCCTAGGAGAAAGGATCCACCCTTCCAACTGGTTAACGATCAGAAAGACAACGAGGACTTTCAACCCTCCAGCAAACCCCTGGTGGGAAAAACCGATGAACAGAGCCGGAACGGCCGCGATGAATGTCCCAATAAAAGGAATCAATCCTACCACAGCTAGAGAAAGACCGATGAACAAAGCGTTCGGGATTTGGAAGATCAGCATCCCCAAACCCGCCAAGAATCCAACGGTAACGCTTATAATGACCTGGCCTCGGATGAATGTCCGAAGGTCAGTATAGTATTCTCGTACAAATCGGATGCTTCGGGTCCGAGAAGACGCGGGAAAGAAAATCCCGATTTTTTTCCAAATTTTGGGTAAGACGAATGTTAGGTATGCTGCTGTGATCAGGAAAAGAGTCGCTCCTGTCATTGCGCCAGGTAAACCCTGAATGATCATGTTCAAGGCGTCGACGCCCAACTGAGTGATCGATCCGGTGATATCACGGGCAAAGGATTCCATCCATTCTATGAACATGGGATCAATGGGCAATCCTCCGAAGAATGATTGGAGGTCCAGTGATTGAGCGGTAGCCGTTACAAGAGGCAACACTTTTCTCGCTTCGTCGATAAAGATCGGAATGATCTGATAAAACCCATACAGAAAGAGCGCAAAGATCAACAAGGAGGTGAAAGCGACAGAAAGCCGAAAAGGCATCCAACGTATTCGGGCAAGCATCCGCGCTGGAAGATCGATAATCAGAGAGAGGTACCATCCTAGGGTGATCGAAGCTACGATCACGGGGGTCTCTCGGAAAAAGAAGAGAAAGATCAGCAAATACCCCAAAAGAAACCACATAGCCGGATCCGGTATTCTTCGGCGGGGTTTTTTGGAAAGTGGAGGAACGGTTTTGGGTCGGTTACTTCCGAAACTCATCGTACATTCGCTTCACTTCTTGAATATCGATCCAGGTGAGCGCTTTGGGAGATCCGGGTGCTTTGGATTGGTTTCGGAGCAGGTAACTGGGATGAAACATAGGGAATAAGGGGATTTTCCCGACCATGTGGGTCTTTTTCCCTCGGGCGTTGCTGATTTGTACCCGCGGTTGATCGGATAAGTATCCGAAGGAGGACGCACCCAATGAAACGACAAGTTTGGGTTGAATCAACTGCAGTTGAGCCATTAGGAAGGGCGCGCAAGAATCCATTTCATCCCGGGTTGGGGCTCGGTTGTTGGGTGGTCTGCATTTGACGATGTTGGTGATAAAAACCTCTTCCCGAGAAATATGGACAGAATTGAGGATATCTGTGAGCAGTTTTCCCGCCCTCCCGACAAAGGGAAGTCCGCTGTTGTCTTCTTCCTCACCAGGCCCTTCTCCGACAAAAACGATCAAAGAGTCTAACGATCCCGTTCCGGGTACCGCTTGAATTCTTTCTTTATTCAGTGGACATCGGCTACAGGAGCGAATCTGAACTTCGATTTCTTGCATGAGGTCATGCCGGTTTTGCTGAGTGATGCGTATCCCCCTCTTTCTTTACGGAATGGATGATTCGCCAGTGCTCCACCCAATCATACAGATGGTGCTTTTCCTTGGAAGCAGGATGCCACTGACTGGGTGAGCCGTGATGTTGGTGAACTCGAGCCAAGAAACAATGAATCCGTTCAGCCGCAAATCGATGTCTCCATACCCCGGAGAAAAACGCCGCGTTCTGGGTCGATCATCGATCATGTGCTTGTCAAACTTTTGATTGAGTTGTTCGAGCGCTTCTGAAGCCCAGCTGTCTATGAGAGTTGCTTCGAGAATCTGATTTTGATCGGCTATGTCTTGGATTTCCTGGTCAATGGCGCTACCCAATGTTGAGGCAAAAAAGGTCATGGATTGGACCCTTCCGAACGATTGAGGAATGACTTGGGATGGAACGAGATCGATCGGGACAGAGCAATACTGAACGCATGGTTGGACAAGACACAGACCCCGCAAGATCATCTGATTCAGGATTTCCCGGAGTTTGAGCGGATCAGAGAATCCGGTTCGTTTCAAACCCGCGCGAAATAAAACTCTCTGTTTTAGGGGCAAAATCTCTGATGGATCGACTGTATAGGATTCAATAGGATTGTTCATGATGCATCCACCAGTAGTCTAAAATTTGCCTGGCTAAAGGAGCTGCAGTTGTCGATCCGTATCCGCCTGATTCCACCAATACAATAATTGCCAGATGGGGATTGTCCAAGGGATAAAACCCCGCAAACCATGAATGATAGATTCCGGGTGTTCCTGTTTCGGCCGTTCCCGTCTTCCCCGCGAGTTGATGGGCATAATCCGCTCCGCGAAAGACAGTATAAGCGGTTCCTGTGCTTTGATTGATCACTGCGTTCAATGCATACTTCAGATACGTCCAATATCCTTTCGGCATATCGATATACATAGTAGGCCGATAATCGGATCGCTCCACAAATCGTGCGGGTTTGGTCCATCCTTCGTTGCCGATCAGCTCGAAGAGTTTGAGTAAACTCAGCGGTGTTAACCGGATGTATCCCTCACCAATCGATGCCAATACGGTATCTCCGGTATACCATCGTTCCCCGATCTGGTTCTCTTTCCATGGGCCGGATGGAAAAACGCCCCTTGCTTCTGAGGGAAGATCAATCCCACTTTTGGCATCGAGAAGGATCATATCAGCCACTTCTTTAAGCATAGCAATTCCAAGCCGGATCCCAAGTTGGTAGAAAAAGACATTGCATGATTCTGCAATAGCTGAGAAAAGTGTTGTAATCCCATGGCCAGACTCCAACCAATCGCGATAACGGGTCGTGCCTCCCGTGTCCAAGGCTAGATCAAAATGGCCCCGACAGAGGATCCGCTCAGTCACCAGGTTTTGCACATCCGATTCGGATGATTGGAGCGCGCTCAGGGCAATAAATGGCTTGATCAGGCTTCCCGGATTATATGTGCTTTGAATGGCTCGATTGATAAAGGGATACGAATCGTCTTTCTGGAGTTCTTGCCAGCGTTGGGTCGTTAACCAATTGCTCATCTCATCACTGCTGTAAAACGGAACAGAGTTCATCGAGCGGATCTCGCCTGTTTGGGGATTGGAAAGAATCACAACAGCCGGTTTGCCTATGGATATGAGTCTTTTGTCGATCCACTCTTGAAGCTGGGCATCGATGGATAAGTGAATATCGTTCCCATGAGTTGGCGGATGCACGAGCTTGTATTGCACTACTCTTGTGGTGGAATCCATCTCTTTGATCTTTTCCCCGGGCGTTCCTCTCAGTTCTTGATCATAGTAGCCTTCGATACCCGTGACTCCTTGGAGATCCCGATTGACATATCCTACAATGTGGCTCATGCTTCCTTCAAAGGAGTAATTTCTCCGAAAGCTCAAGGTGACCACAACATCTGGGTTTGTGACAATTACGTCCGGACGCAGCGGGAGGTCCTCCCATGTCATCAAAGCTTCCTGAACAACCAGCACCGAAACACCACATAACCAAGCAACTTCTTCAATCAGTTTCTGGCGGGTTTGGCCCGAAACCCCTTTGAAGGTCTCTGTGATATTGATCAATCGACGTACTGTCGTCGATGCCAGAACGATGCCTTGGCGATCCAGGATTTTGCCCCGAATCGAAGATTCAACTTCTCTCCCCAAACGGATGCGTTCCAATTGAAGCGCGTATTCCCTTCCCTGCGTTATCTGAAGGTGAAATGATTGAGCCGCAAGGAGAATGATTGCCACGAAGGTGCAACCACCCAAAATCCAAGTCCTGTACCTATGACTTTTCCGCTCGGGGCTTATTCTTGGAGTTTGATAACGATTTTTCCGCATTCTCCTCTTTCCATCAGTTCAAATCCTTTTTGCCACTGAGCCAATGGAAGCACATGCGTAATGATCGAATCGAGATTGACTCTTCGGTTATTCAGAAGGCTTTGCACTGTATACCAGGTTTCAAACATCTTTCTTCCCGCGATTCCAAAGAGGGTTAGGTTTTTCAAGACAACTGTTTCGTTGATTGGAAGGGTGACTGGGCCTGGAAAGATTCCCAATAAGGATAGAACACCAGAAGGGATAAGCGTATCCAAAGCAAGATGCAACGCGCCTTCGTTGCCACTCATTTCTAAAGCGGCCTCTACCCCTTCTCCGCGGGTAATATCCATGATCGCTTCCCGAGCATTGGTCTCACCTGGGTGAATCACGTAGTCAGCGCCATTGGCTTTCGCCATCTCGATTCGGAAGGGATTGACCTCAGTAACGATTATGGGACCAGCACCCATTGCCCGAGCCACTTGAATGGACATTACGCCAATCGGACCAGCGCCACAAATCAATAGGCTCTTCCCAGAGACATTGGCGGCCATTACTGTGTATACAGCATTCCCTAAAGGTTCTTGTACGCTAGCCCAATGAACAGGAAGAGTTGGATCGTTTTTCCACAACACAATCTCGGGAATCGTTGCGTACTCAGCAAAGACTCCTTCCGTGTCTACACCCAGGATTTTCATGTTTGCGCAGACATGCATTTTCCCAGTTTTGCACAAACGGCAGTGCCCACAAGGAATATGCGTTTCTGCCGAAACAAAGTCTCCCACTTGAGCGTTTTGAACCAAGGAACCGGTTTCTATAACCGTTCCACACATTTCGTGCCCGACAGTCATTGGGGGGCGTATTCTTCCTTGTGCCCATCGGTCCCATTGGTAGATATGCATGTCCGTACCGCAAATTGATGCGCCAGTTACCTGAATTCGAACGTCATGGGGTCCCAATTTTTCTGGAACGGGGACCTTTCTGAGTGACAACCCCTTTTGCGGAGCTTCTTTTCGAATTGCCTGCATCATTTCCATCCCGCCAAACCTCCCGTGCCTGTAGGATTTCGCGTTTCCATCGATTTCTCACTCGCTCTCTCTTCTCAGCAAATATGGGTCTTTCTGTACGAGGATCCAACTGAGTATGGTACATAGTGGCAGATACAGTGGAGGGTATCGGGGTGAAGATCTGAATTTGCTGGGGTGCATATCCAAGCTTGTCCCGAACAAATTGGACGAGGGATTCGTGATTGTCTTCCGTTTCGCCCGGATGCCCACACATGAAGTACCCGATGACATATTGGCGTTTGCCTGTGGAAGTCACTAGAGCGCGCCAATGACGATCAAAACCCAAAAAACTCCGGATGGAAGATTTGCCCATTGCATCCAGAACCGTGTCATCCGAATGCTCTGGAGCAAGTTTCAGCTGACCGCTTGTGTGAAAAGAGAAAAGCTCCCGCAAAAAGTCTTTGCCATAGCGGGTGTCAGAAGCGATCAACTCGGGACGGATTCCTGATGCGATGAAAACCGCTTTGATCCCTTTTTGGCTTCGGATATTCCGAAGAAGCTGAAGATAGGGCCCGTGCCCGGCGCGGAATAACGCGGGACAGGGTTCAGGGATCAAGCATGATCGATCAGTGCATGTACCAGCGGTTTTTCTTTGAGGGCAATCCAATTGGTACATATTTGCTGTGGGACCACCGATATCGCTGATAAACCCCCGGAACGAAGGATCTTTCGTAATGTGCGCCACCTCGCGCAAGATGGATTCCTCGCTCCTGCTGGATATGGAGGTTCCTTGATGGGCCGAAATCGCGCAGAAATGGCACTGCCCGTAACAACCTCTGTGAGTTGTAATTGAGAACTGAACTGTTTCCCAAGCCTTCACTCGGCCATAGGGTATCACGCTTGGATGAATTTGCCTCGTGAAGGGGAGGGCATAGACTTTGTCAAGGCTTTGCGTTGATGGCGGAAGAGGAGGGGGCGTTTGGACAACATACCGATTGCCATCTTGTTGAACCAATGGCCGAGCGGTTTGAGGATCCTGATTGTGGTAGAAGCCTTGAAATGCCCGGACAAAAGCCAGCTGGTCTTGGGATACTTGTTCAAAGGGAGGGAGGCGTAGACTATCGGGCGGAAGGTTTTCTTTGGATGATGTGGCATAGACCAAACCCCGAATCGATCGGATCTTTTCGGGAGGAGACACTGCCGCCAGGAAATTGACCAGCTGTACTACTGATTCTTCCGCCATTCCGTACAGCAAGTAATCCGCTTTGCTATCCAGGAGAATGGAATGACGAACCCGGTCCTGCCACCAATCATAATGAGCCAATCTACGCAAACTTGCTTCGATTCCCCCAATTGCGATCGGCACACCGCAAAATACCGATCTGGCCCATTGCGCATAGCGAATAACGGCGCGATCGGGTCGGCGGATGGTTCGATGAACGGGTGTATAGTCGTCCTTAAGGCGGGGTTTTCTGGAAGGAGTATAGTTTGCGACCATGGAATCGACATTCCCGGAACTAATCCCAATCATGACTCGGGGTGTTCCGAACTGTTTCATCGGTTCTAAAACCGTACAATCCGGTTGCCACACAACAGCAACACGGTACCCTTGGGCTTCCAGAACTCGAGCGATGATCGCAATTCCAAAAGAGGGATGATCGATATACGCATCTCCAGAAATGAGCAGTACATCGATCCCGTCCCAACCCAAGGATCGCATCTCTTCCGGAGAGGTGGGCAAAAACTTATGATTCATGATCCTCATCGCTTTCGTCTTTTCGATCCTCTTCTTCCACCTGTTCCAAGATCTTTTTCAACCGCTCTCGGCATCGGAGGAGCTTGGTTCCTACTGTGCCAATCGGAAGGTCCATTTCTTGAGCGATTTCTTTGTATTTCAAGCCTTCTGCAGACATCAAAAGGACTTTCTGGCATTCCTCCGGGAGCAATTGGATAATCTTCTGATATTCTTCCACTTTCAACTGTTCGATCGCCAGGTCTTCGGGATTATCGGAATTTGTGTTTTCGGTGATTTCCAGGAAAGAATCATCCGAATCGTCTCCGCCCCCGATTTCAGCATCAAGGGCGATGGTAGCCAGATCCGATCGCTTCTTGGCCGATCGGTGTCGATGTTTGTCGATGCAGATATGTGCCGCGGTTGTTACAAGAAAGGCTTTCAGGTTGTTGATTTGAGAAAGGTCTTCAAAAGCCATCCGCAAAAAAGTTTCCTGTATGATATCTTCAGCAAGATCCCGAAAATCGGGGTATTTATAGGAAATAATGGAAATAAGATAATAGCCGTACCGTCGGTACAGCTCTTCCCAAAAAGCAGATTCGCCTACCTTGTCTCGTTTCTTCAACAGGGTCGAATCGTCCATTTTTCTGAGTCGGCTTTGAACAATGGATAGTGACATTTTTTCGGCTCCGTTTCAAATCGTAGGTATGATTATTGTACCATAAAGCATGGACGCTTCGGTTACTCGAACAAACTCTTTTCAATATCACTCAGTTTTCGAGAGATAGCGGTGATAAAGCGGGACATAGTGAAAATTTTCTGGGGTACGTAGTTAGGATCCCTCTCTAATTGCGAATACACATGTTCCACCTGTTTTGCACTTTTTTCCATGGACCAAAAATGTTGTACATAATCCTTACCAAGCCCGGACAGGTATCGGCGTACTTGTTCATCCTGGATCAACAGTTCGACATTTTGCCGGAAACTTTGCTCATCCGGTCTGGGAATCAAAAGACACCCCTGCCCTTGCAGCAAAACGTTTTTAACCCCTTTTTGCGCGATCGCAACGACAGGAGTACCCGCCGCCATGGCTTCCAGAACAACCAAACCCTGCGTCTCTGTCGTTGAAGCAAAAAGAAAAAGATCCGCTGCTTTGTAGTATTCGATCAGTTGCTTTCGATTCATGTACCCGGTAAAGTGAATCCGGTTCGCAAGCCCTTTTTCTTGCACCATTTCTTCTAAAGGCTTCCGGTTCGGACCATCCCCAACAATGATCAGATAAAAGGGAAAGCCTCTTCGGACAATCGATTCGGCGGTTCGAATCAAAAATTCGACATTCTTTTCTACCCCAAGTCTGCCCGCATACAATCCCACTACGGCGTCTTCGGGTAATCCGAAACTCTGTTTCAATGATAAGGTGGCTACCCCTTCAAAGGCATGCGTATCAATCCCGGTCGGGATGACCCAGATTCTCTTTTGGACCCCATATTGAGCCAATTCGTCCTGAATTTCTGTCGTTGGAGCAAGCACTCCATCCATTTGGTTGCAAAACCATCGGGAAAATTCGGAAATCGTCTGTCGAGATGGAGTAAAGGGTTTGGGAATGTAATGACGGTATTCCACAAGGAGGGTATGATAGGTGTGAATATGAACATATCCGTACTTTTTTTGGAGTTGCATCGCGGCAAACCCCATTGAAAAGGGCGCATGGCTGTGTAGATGGGTTACTTTGTTATCTTGCAGGAATTGGTGAATGGATTTCAAGTTTGGAATGGCGATTTTGTGTTGCTTTTCTGTGAGAAAGCGCAATCCTTTCACTTTCATACACCGGGGATCATCGTCAGGGCCTACCGGCGCAATGACAAAGACTTCATGGCCCAACCGTTCCAGTTCTTTTCGGAACAGAACGATGCTGGTGACCAACCCGCTTACTTGAGGAATATACGAATCAGTCATCATTGCGATCCGCATGATTTATTGCCCCCTTTCTCCATTTATCCTGCATCAGTTTCCATGAAGGGACCCAACACAAGGAGAGGAATAGATTGATGATGATCCCTAGGGCGAGAACCAACCCCATGTTTTGGAGGATGGGGGATCGGGCTGCCAAAAAACTCAAAAATGCGATCATGGTTGTCATACCACTCAGAATTACGGCTTTTCCTGTTCCCAGGAAGGTACGGGAGAAAAAGGAAACGCTATGAATGGAGTTTCCATTTTTTTGCTCTTCCTTGAAACGGCTAATGATATGGATTGAACCGTCAATTCCGATACCGACAATCAAAGGCAATGAAAGGAGGGTCATATAATTGATTCCTAAACCCAATAGTCCAACCACAGCGTATAAAAGGATCAGCGTAATCGCTAATGAGCTCAAGATAATGACCGTATCCCCCACCGTTCGCAGAACAATGATGATGGTTATACAGATAATGACTGAAGCCAATAGCAAGGCAAACATAATTGCTGAAATAACCTGTTGGGTGACTTTATAAAAGAGAATCGAATACCCAAAGAAGTTGACCCCAAAGGTTTCAATCTCTTCCACGAAACTTTTCAGATGATTGTCTGTAAAGAGAGGAGCGTTTGCTTCAATATATACTTTATACAAGATCCGATCGTCCTGACGGCTTACAAAAAAGCTTTGCGCCTCCACAGGAAGAATATTGCTTTGAAAGACATGATCCATAAAGGTCCGAAAAGAATCGCTCGAATCAATGATTTCGAAAAATGCATGGATCTCTTTGTCGATATCATGCTTGCGCAACAACACATCAATTAACGGATTGGATATGGTTTGTTTGATGGTGGAAATCTGCTGTTTGAATTGCGGAAAGTCATCCATCAAAAAAGGAGGAATATAGTCAATGATGGAGTGAACATCTTGGATATAACGACTCCGCTCTACAAAGGTCTGATGAGCGGCCATGAGTTTTGCCGGATCTTCGAAGAAGGTTACAACGGAATCCTCAAATTGAGAAACCATTTTTTTGTCTACCAAACGCGATAGGGTCTTCTGACTTTCGGTATCCTGAGGAATGAGGGGTGGAGGGGTGAAATCAAAGTTTTGAAATGTTCGGACTGCGAACACACTCATCACACCTGTCAAGATCAAGATGCCATAAATAGCGAATTTGGAACCTTTTCCGGAGAAGGGTCGATAGATTCGGAATAAGTGTTTGGAAAGATGCCTACGGAACGAATGGAGTCTCATCCAAGGCGAAAACAAGATGAGTAAAGGGGGAAGCACCAATAGCATCGTAGCAAGGAAGATGATGATTCCGAATGCGATGATTGCCCCCATTTCCATCAGCGCAGGGGAATCCACAACCAGCAAAGATAGAAAAGCTGTGGCGGTTGTCAGACCACCGATCATCGTCGTTTTGCCCGTTGAGTTCAAAGCCAAAACGATTGAATCCTTTGCAATCGACCGTTTCTGCTCTTTGGAATGACCTAAGTCCGTAAACCCCTTTGTTTTCATTTCTTCGATAATCCGATTGGAAATATGAATGCCAAAGTCGATCCCCAATCCCAGGAGCGCAGCCAGAATGAAACTGGAAGTCACGTTCAGGTGTCCAAAGATCAACGTTAACGATCCGATGGAACAGATCCCAGCTACTACCAAACTAAGAAAGATCCCGATCGTAATCCATATGTTCCCATAGATGAGGAAAAAGAGAAGCGTGATTAGCGAGAGCGTGATCATCGTGGTCCGGAGAAAATCCTGGTTGATGCTGGCGAACGAATCATAGCTGGATTGATAGCTTCCTGTGAATGAATACGTGACTCCATAGGCTTCAACGATGGTGTCGACTTTGGTCCGAATCGTACGGAGGGCAGATGCGATGAAATCTTGATCCATGGAAGGCTGGGTTAACAGAATGTTCATGATCATCAACTGATGGTCCTGACTGAACAAGACATAGTTGTCGATGGATTCGGCGCTCGCTAATTGATCCAGCACTTCCTGCACTTGATGGAGAGAGTTACCCATTACGCGGATCATTGCAAAATCGGCAACTGCAGGGTTATCGATCAGGAGTTTTGCAAGATTGACCGTTGACCATAGCCGTTGGAACACTTGATCGTTGGAGAGGATAATTCCGGAAGGACCCATCATGGCAACCGCATCCATCTTCCGGAAATAGCTGACATAATCCACCATCTGACTCAGGGAAAGATAGACTTCATTAGCCATTTCCAGTGCTTTGATTCGATTGTTGGGGGCTTCAAAGACCATAATCAGGGATTCGTCGACATTCCCTTCTTCGAAGAATTGATTGTATTGGAGAAAATAGGGATCCCTCTGAGGCAAAAGGAGGGTCAAATCCGTGTCAATCCGAATGCCTACCGCAAGATATCCCATAAAAAAGGTTCCCAGCGCGGTTACCAAAAGGATTTCCTGCCACTTGCGCGCGACCCAACGGCCCAACGGGAAGGAGATTCGTTTCATCCTTATCCGCCCCAATAGACCCATCGATAGAGCCCTGCAACTATGATGAGATCTTTGATGACTCTTCCCATTATGGCTTGTTTTCGTTGGGAAAAATGCGAAAACAGATAGGACGACCAAACCAGGATAACCCCGACCAGAATCCATCCAAGCAGTCGATGGTCCTGAAGTTCTCGTTTACCCATCGCCATGGCGATGGGCATCAGCAGAAACGGAGCGTACGTAGCGCCGAAGAATCGGCTGTACCGTTGTGCCTTATTGGATTCGATCAGAATGAGATCGAAACCCAAGATGCAGAAAAAACCCAAGAAGGGGATTCCGATCATCAGGAACCACCCCCAATGAGAAAGATGCATGAGGGTTTTTTGGATGGTATACGGGTAGGAAAAAAGGTTGACCAGAGCGATCACTAGAAAGCACAAGAAAGAGGACTGTAAAGAAGGGGCCCGTTTTCGGAAAAACGCGCGCGGAAACACCAAAGTGTCAAAAAGATCTACCAAAGCGATTTCTCCCATTCCAGCAAACGAGCAAAATGGATCGGTCCAGTTCTCATCTCATCCAATATTCGGGCGAGTCCTTCGAGCTCTCGGATCGAAGAACCAATCATCATGACAGCATATCCAGTTTGAAAAGCCAATCCACAGGTTTCGTATAGCAATCCTTTCATCTTCCACTCCAGCTCATCCTTCGGGTACCGGGAAAAATCGTGATGATCAAAGGGAATCGTTGAATAAACTCGATAGGGAAAAGAAAGCGATACAGATTGGATCTCATCCCATCCCTCCTCAGCATCGATTGAACCCCGAAGGATCCCAAGAAAAGAGCAATTTCGTTCACGAAGGATCTTAGCCAGTTCTTGAGCATTCGGATTATCGGTAGGAAGAAATCGGGTCACCTCGATTGGCAGGGTGTCAATATCAATGGTGAGATCGTCTTCTCCATAACTCATAAGGCCGATCGCCAGTTTTGGGCGATAAAAGATCACGAGTTCGTGATCTCTAGCGACCATAAATGAGATAACATCCTCAAAGAGAAACAAACCCGTGTAAACCGTTATTTCTGGTGGAAATGAAGGATTCCTCCGTATGCCCTCGGCCCCCCAGAGATATTCCACCGCTGCTTCAAAGTCCTGGATTCGTTTCATCTCAAAGCCCATATCCCATCGCTGCCAGGCAAAAATGGACTCGGGAAAGGATATGAAAATGGGCTCCGATTGCTCGAAATCGGTTGAATGGGAATCATTCTTCCCAACGAACGGTACCTCATGGATCAACTGCAATCCTTCCTTGAGAAGCGAAGGCGAAGGAGCAGCGATCCACTGAATCAACGATATCAGTGCGAAAACACTGAATCCAAACCCGACAAGATGCAGCAAACGAAAGACCATCGGAAAGGCTGCAATCTACAGGCTTTCGACCAAAACTTCGATAGCAAACTTGAGTTGATTATCTTGATTGATATCCAATTCCAATTCATACAGCGTTGAATCGCTTTCCACTGCTCGGGCGATGCCTTCTTCAGTAGAAACATAGGGCACCACTATATCCGGTTCGATCCCCACTTGGTGGATATTCTTCCCCAAAGGGGTAAAGTAATGAGCAGACGTAAGAATGAGTTCCCCTCCGTTCGATAAGGGAAAAACAGTCTGGATCGCGGCTTTCCCAAAGGTTTTTTCCCCTACAAGGATGGCTCTTCCATGATCCTGCAAAGCGCCCGCCAATATTTCGGAAGCGGAAGCGCTTCCTTGATTGATCAAGACAACCATGGGAAGATCTGGGAAATCATTGCCGATTGATCGATACGTGTTGATAAATCCGTCAGCGGAACGGGTGGTCACAACCACTTTTCCCGTGTCCAAAAACATAGAGGCAACCTGAATGGATTGTGTCAGCAATCCCCCGGGGTTATTCCGAAGGTCCATTACGATTCCTTGAACGCCGCTCCCGTGCAGCTTGATAAGCGCATTGCGGAGTTCCGACTGGGTTGGCCGGGAAAACTGATTGATTCGGACGTATCCAATATCGATTCCTTGACTTTGCACGTAGGAAATCTGAACCATAGCCATTCGGATCTCTTCGCGTTCGATCTGGAATTCGAGTTTGCCCACTTCTTCTCGGAAGACCTCGATGGTCACTATGGTCCCGGGTATGCCTCGCAAGTTATTCACAGCTTCCATATAAGTCATTGTTTCCACAGAGATTCCATCGATGGACAGGATCAAATCTTTGGCCTTTAGTCCGGCTCGATAGGCGGGAGTGCCAAACATGGGCGCAACGACTTGTACCGCTTTGTAGTGCGCATTATACGTTACTTCAATACCCAATCCGCCGTAGAATCCTTCTTCTTGGATCTTGCTTTCTGCGACATCCGCTTTGTTGAGGTAACCGCTGTATCGGTCTTCCAAACCCGCAAGAAGGCCGATAATGGTTTCGTCGATCAATTTGTCGTAATCGATCCCTTCTTTTCCGTAGTATTCATTTTCGATATAATACAGAGCTTCAAAGAAGGGTTTGAGTTTTTCATAGACATTCACAGTCTCTGTCTGGGCAAAGAGTGTCCAAGACGATGTGAGCAGCAAAACGACAAAAGACATCATCAAGACAACTTTCAACGTTGTTTTCATACATATCCCTCCATAGGATCGAGTGAGTTTAATTCGATTTTTTTCCCGATAACATAAAAGCAGTATGAGCGATCATGCGATCTTGAGGTCGAACTCGATCAGGATTTACTTTATATTCGCGATAGAAAATTTCCCACATGTGCATATCCATAAACCCGATCTCCTGAGCGCTTTGTAATACCTCTTCGCATTGATTGAAGGTAGGACAAACGATGACGCATGTTCCTCCATGTTTCAGCGCTTTCTTCAGAGACAAAACATGATTCTGAGGATCGGGAACATCGAGAAAGAAGGAATCCACATCGGTTTCGAACACACCTTCGGCCAGATCGCGGTAATGGATTACGACCCGGTGCAGGGTTCCCGCTTTGTGTAAATTGTTCATTCCGATCCGCAAGAAATCAGGGTTCCGCTCGTAACTATACAAAGTCCCCGAATCACCAATGGAACGGGAAAAAAAGATGCTCATAGCTCCACTTCCCATTCCTGCTTCCACGATGCGGTCCCCAGCTTTTACATCCATCTCCAATCCGATGAATCCAATATCTTTCGGATATACGATTTGAGTCCGACGTTCGAGTTTCATGATGGTTTCGGAAATTCCACAAGGAAAAAAAAAGACCCGTTCTCCATCCGGAAACTTCATTTCCGTTCCAAAACCTGTCTGTATGATGGAATCATGGGGAATAAGCCCATGATGGGTCTCGAATCGACCGTCGGGTTTGAGTGTTACGACATAATTATGGCCGTCTCGTACGACGGCTTTGATCCGGTCCCCATATTGAAGAGACGAAATCATGAGTCGTTTTCACCCAAAACCCCTTTGTTGATCGCAAGGGATAGAAGATGACACAAAGTTTCCATAGAATCCGCTTTCTCTTGATCGCTCGAGTTCGTTTGACACGCTTGTATATATTGCATCAGGATCATCTGGGTGACCTTCTCCATCCCTTTCGATACTGCAGAGATCTGTATGAGCACATCAAGACACTCCCGCCCTTCATCGATCATCTTTTGGAGGCCGCGGATTTGCCCTTCGATTTTGCGCAGACGCACAACGATGTCTTCTTTTGCTTTTGCCGTGGAGGGAGGATTAAAGGTCAAGAACACTGCCTCCAATGAACTCTCGTAAGATCGAATTTCGGGGGATATCTTCGTAATTGGTGATGGGTAAAAAGTACTCTAAGAATTTTAGCAGGCGTTTTGCTTCGGTATTTTCCCTTTGTGATTCATTGATCTGAACCAACAAAGGTTCGGCAAAGTTCCGAATCACAGATAATTCATAGGAAAGAGCGGAACTGAACATGACATCGGCCTCTTCTTGGAACGGAAAGATGTATTGTTCTTCTCCCCTGCGGACGGAAGGCCACATCTGAATCGTTCTCAAAGCGCTATGGCCACGGAATTTATGATCACGAACGATTCTTCGCAGCAGCCTGGTATCAGTGGTTGGAATGCGATTGCAGAAATCGATGCTAAGCTGAGTTAATGCGCTAACATAAATTTTAAACTTCTTCTTTCTGGGGATTTTCCTTGTCAATTTCTCGTTCAGTCCGTGGATTCCTTCCACAATGATCGGTTGGTTCGGGCTTGCTTGCAAGGCTTTGCTTTCTTCGATCCTTTTCCCCAAGCGAAAATCGAAAGTGGGGATCATGACCTTCTCTCCATTCATCAAACGAATCAGATGGTCATTGAAGAGATCCAAATCCAACGCGTCAATGGACTCAAAGTTGTAGTTTCCTTCATCATCCAAAGGGGTTTTTTCTCGATCCACAAAATAGTCATCCAAAGCGATGGTAATCGGTTTTCTGCCATTTGCTTTCAGGTGCAGTTCCAGTCGTTTGGACGTTGACGTTTTGCCCGAAGAAGAAGGCCCAGCAATCAGAATGAGTCTTTTTCCCGGGTGATCGCAGATTTCTTCCGCCATAAGGGCAATCTTTTTTTCATGCAAGGCTTCTGAGATCCAGATAATCTCCTTGATCTTTTCTTGTGCGATTTTTTCATTCAAATCAGCAACTGTATCGATCTCCAATACTTCGCCCCACCGTTGGTACTGCAAAAATACCTGAGAAAATTTTGGGAGTTCTTGGTATTCTGGAAGGTTCCGAGGGGACGATGCGGTGGGATGGATCATCAGAAATCCTTGGGCATATGTCCGGAGTTCAAAAGGAGAGAGATAGGACGTGGATGGGACCATGTATCCATAGAAATAGTTGATGAAAGGGACTGCCCCGCACCGATAGATCGAGATGGTGCTTTTTTTCCGATATCGAAAGAGACTGACTTTGTCGGTATCACCCTGCTCCGTGAATTTCTGAGTTGCAACGAGTTTATCCATCTTTTCTTTTTGAAAGGGAAGATCTTGGTGGATTAACGCTTCCATTCGTTGATTGATTTTTTGGATTTCTTCATCGGATACCCAATCTCCCAACTCGCAATACAACGCATTGTTTATGGAATGAAGGACTTTGAGTTGTCGATCGGGAAAGAGTTCCTTCGCTGCAATATACAGCAAAAAAACCAATCCGCGTTGGACCATGCGCATTCCATCTGGATTGCGAATATCAATTAGTTCCAATTGAGCATCCATATGGATCTTAGAGTCCAACTCGCGAATCCGATTATTCACACGAGCTGCCAATGGTTTGCATGCATTTTGGTATTGAATGTGTTCAATCACTTGCTGTACGGTGCTTTCTCTGGGTACGGAAACTGCTTCTCCCGTATTCAGAACATGAACGGAAATCATATGCCTACCTCCTTTTGGGACGAGGCTCAGTTTTCTGACTCCTGTTTGATCCGGATTTTCAGGTCCCCTTGACAAAAACCAGTTTTTCATGTACAATTGCCCAGGAAGTTGGGGCGTCGCCAAGTCCGGTAAGGCAGCGGAATTTGGCTCCGCCATTCGGGGGTTCGAATCCTCCCGCCCCAACCAAAAAAGCCACGGCTATGCCGTGGCTTTTTTATGGAAAACCGATTCCGGGTAAGGACAATCCCGGTTCTTCGTCGCCCAATCCCGGGAAATCAAAGGTGGGTGTCCCCAAAGGGGTTCCTAGATCCAGTTCGGGTTCGGCTATGAGGGATTCCCGATACTCCTGAGCCAACAACTCGACTAGTTCAATGATTTCATCGATGTCTCGATAACCCGGATCCAATTCTTTCAATTCCTTCAAGTAGACCAGTTCCAGATCGTATTGGCGCCAATCTTCCAACAGAATAATCAGGTTTTCGTAAGCAATGATTCGTTGTTCTAAAGGAGTATCCGGATCTCGCGCAATCCGGGTAAACCCCAATTGAATCTGTGATAGCTCCGGTTCAATCATGGATTGGTACATCGCGAAGGTTTCCGGGTTTTTCACATACGGTGCGAGCTCATAGTAGGTATTCTGATAATAATGGAGCGCGACATCCGGATCATCCGGGAAGAATCGGTACATATTCTCAAGCACCTGTTTGGAAGTGGTATTGTAGGCGTACAACAGAGCATATCCTTCCTGGATCCATCGGCGCGCGTCTTTTTCCTTTTGCAAGAGCGATTCTTTTGTTGAAGAAACTTCATCGATCGAAATGCCATGGTTTTGCAGCAGTTGGACTTGCTTGTGCATCTGAATGGCATCTTCCAATGCATATTGCTTCTTTTGCAGTTCTGTGCGATCTTCGGGTTCGGATGCCTGTTGGAGGTCCGCGGAAACTTGAGCCAAATCGGCTTCGAGTACTGATATGTCTTTGTTTTGGAGTTCTTGAGGCACGCTTTCCATCAAGTAATCCCAAATGATGAGATCCGAAAGGATCTTTTGATATTGCGCCGCGAACTCGTTCTGGAGGGAGATAAAGAGTCCAACAATCCGTGGTTCGGACCCGGGTATGATTGATACCACCCCATCTTCTTCATAGAGGACAAATTCCTTCAGATCCTCAGCAAAGGCCTCTTTGGCTTTCAGGGTATCCTCGGCTTCGCTGATCACCCGTTGATATTGGTCGAAAACGGCGAGGATATCATCGTTAATCACGTAATCAATCAGTTCGGCCGATTTATAGGCTTCCAACCACTGATCGAAGGCTTCTCTTTTAAGCCCGTCCCGTGCTTGTTCATATTCTTCTGAGAATAGAACAAAGTCTTCATATGATTCGATCCGTTTTTGATCGTCGACTCGAATCAAGTGAAATCCGAATTGGGTACGAACCGGCCCCACTACTTCTCCAACAGGAGCGGCAAAAGCCGCTTGCTCGAAGTCTGCAACCATCATTCCCCTGCGAATCCATCCCAAATCGCCTCCGTCCTCACGGGTCCCGTCAAGGGAGTAGCTTTTGGCGGCTTCCTCAAAGCTGATTGCGCCCGTTTGGATCTGATCTTTCAGGGTTTGAGCAAGGATTTCTTCATCAACAAGAATATGGCGGGCCATGACTTCTTCATGTTCGCTGGCCAGTTCTTCCCGGTGTTCATCGTAGTATTGGCGCATCTGTTCTTCAGAAACGATTGCCACCTTACTCTGAACGGCCTCACGAGTCAATTGTTGCGTAAGGTTCTCGCGAACCAATTGTTTATACGCTTCGATCGAACCAAATTGCCATAGGATCTGCTGACGGATCGATTCATCTTGAATGTTGGGATCAACGATCTCGCTGACTCTTCTTTCCAACTCCGAAGCACTCGGTTGAATGCCGTGGAGTTCTGCGTATCTGAGGATGATCTGTTCATCCATCATAGCAAGCAATTGATTTACTTCCAAGGTAGGTTCTTGAAAGATTTCGTCAACCTCGATACCGAACTGTCGATAGTATTGAAGAATCTGAAGCAAATCTTGTCTCAACTCCCAGGGCATGATCCAATACTCGTATGGGAAATCTTCCTCTCCTCGGGTAATGACGAGCAACGCTTCCCCACGCGAAGGCACATATCCTGAATCTGTGAAACCATTGCCGCCGGGCTGGTTTCTCCCACCAATGTATGCGGCCACACTCCACCATACGATCCCTCCGACGAAGATAACCGCTGTAACTGTAATAATGATCTTTTGATGCTTGAGCATCCACTCTCTCATTAGAAGAACTCACTCCTCTCACATTTTCATCAAATCCGCTGAGAATTATATCATAAAAGCGGGGCGAGTTGACCGGATAAGGAATCCGCAAAAGCGAAATTCCCAAATCCCCCGCCGGTATGAATGAAAAGGACCTTCTTCATTCCTTCCTGCTGTACCGTGTGAATCATTCCGTCAACGGCTTTTGAAGTATATACAGGGTCCAGGAGAATCCCCTCCCATTTCATGAGATCGACAATCCACCGCAGGCCGCTTGGAGTGGGAATGGCATATCCCTCTCCCACAAAGGAATCAACGATATGAAAATCGGATGGATCAACGTTCCGTTCCACTTGGTTTTCTTTCATCCATGCCTGGACCATCGCTTTGCACTTTTCCGGAAAGTAGGGATTTGAATCGAGGGTAACGTTAATCCCGTATATTGGGGTGGAAATCTTCAGTAGGGCCCGACCAGCGATCAATCCGGAATATGTGCCTCCACTACCAACAGGAACAAAGATTCCATCCATCTCTTCCAGATCCAGTTGCTCGGCCATCTCTAGCAACGCGTTGACATACCCGTTGACCCCTGTCGGATCGGATCCTCCTTCCGGTATGACGAAAACTTCGTGGGGAATGGGTTGGTCCAAACGATAACTTTCCATGATCCCGTCTCTTCTTCGGTATTCATCCGGTGTCATCCAATGAATCTCTGCCCCAAGCAAGCAATCCAAAAGGAAGTTTCCTTGAGGAAGATCTGGCTGGCTTCCTCTCAGGAA
>CAZOJQ010000019.1:0-51614 GCA_964580185.1 uncultured Thermotogaceae bacterium | reverse complement strand
ATCGATTCGGAGGTGGAAGATGCGCTGACAATAGAGCTGGGAAGGGGAGGAAGAACCTGTTCTCCCTCCAGTGTAAAGGATCCAAGATCGATTTGGTGGGTAATGATTCCCAAGGGGGTGGAGATCCGCATTCTCAAGTAGATGTCGTAAGGAGTTTGGGGTTCCATCTGATCCAAAAGCGTGATTTCCTGAAGAGATGTAAAGAAGGCGCGGACCGCCTGATTGTCAGCAAGTGGGACCATTCTGTCTGGCAAATCGTTAGGGTCCGGACCGTTTCGTAAGAACTCGTATCCGGTATTCTTTTTCGCCGAAGGGTTGAGTATATAATCGGTTTGGGCATTTTGCATCTTTTCCCAACGGAAGCGAGGTTCGATTCCATCGACTCCAAGAAAACTCCTTTGCAAGATTCTCCTTTCCACAAGGCTTCCTTCATGAAAAATGGAGAATTCATAGTTGACAAGAAGCAACCCACCAAAGAAAAGGTTGATTGTTTCCGTATCAAATACGGGCCAGTCAATTAAGACATTGACTTTCATAGATGATTCCGAACGCACATCGGTCTGCGTGGCGAATTGGAAGAAAACCATCTGCGCTGGAATGGAGAGATCCGGAACCACCATATATTCACCGGGTTGGTGAGCAAGGATCGTTGCCTCGAATGTGGATTCGTTGACCAAAGCGATTGCGTCTTCCCACAGATCTTCGATACCTGGGCGTTGCACGAAAAGGAAACCCAAATCCGTTCCACCAGCGCTTTTTTGAATGGAACGAATGAAATCGATCATTTTGGGGGCTTCTTGCGCCCATTCTGGCAAACGGTGCGCAGGCACTGACGCGGTTGATTCTCCATAAGCAAGATGCACCAGGATGGGTTTGAGAAAGTTCTTGATGGGATCCACCCAAAGCGTGAAGCTGATCAGAGGAATGGGATCCTCCTCACTGGCTTGTACCATAAGCCCTGAAGACAGAGAAACTGTCACGATCTCGCGAAAGGTTCCCTCTTCGATGGTAGCGCAGACTTCAGGATACTGGGGATCGCTGAGAATGGCCTCTTCTTGGGGAAAAACCTCTCTCTGGAGTTGGATCGGTGTCAGGAAAAAACTCTGTCCTGCCTTGGGTTTTGCCGTTCCCCCTAGGGACTCTTTCCATTCTTCGACTTCCATGAATAGGGATAAATAGCTGTTGTGCGTGATGATCAACGGCGCATTCTTGGCAGCAAATAGAGAAAAAGCGCCATTAGCGTCTGAATGGCTCCTCGCTTCCACCGAAGTGATATATGCTTCGGAGATGGTTCGCAGATGGTCGTATGCGTCCAGAATTTGACCCTGAATTTGGATGGATACTCCATTACTCTCCATGGTTGACTTACTGGCTGTTTCGCCTTTCACTCCTTGGTTGCTGAAGGGAGTGATGGTAAACTGATAGTCTCTTTGCGGGTCCAAACCTGTGAAGGTAATGCGGGTTTGTGTGGTAGTGCTGTTGGGTGTGCTTCTATGTGCCTCTTCTGCTGGACTATACCCTACCTGATACCATGACACTTGCTGCGGATGTTGGATAGGCGCATCCCAGGACAGATCGATCCGTCCATCAACAAACTGGTAGATTTGCACGTTCCGCGGCGGTGAGATAGGAACAGCGGCGCCAGGACCACCAACACACGAAAATAAAAATACCCACAAGAAAAAGAAGAGCAAAATCCCTGTTGGAATCACGAATTTTCGTTTTGGTTTCATCGAGTACCCTCCTTTTCATCCCTTCGAACCATCGATTCATTCATAATGGACCATTCCATACAATTTCTTTTAAAATCTGATAAATTTGGGAATCCAGTTCTTTCGGGACCATTGGATCCATGATCTTGAATACCTCTTTCTGAGAAGCTCCTTTTTTGTAGACTCGTTTGCTGATCAATGCATCGTAGATATCGACGATAGCGATGATTCTGCTCGAAAGGAATACTTCCTGGTCCTTCAGACCTCTTGGGTAACCGGAACCGTCCAGTCTCTCGTGGTGCTGACCAATACTTTGAAGGATCTGTGGTGAGATCATGCTCGCATTCTCAAGCATCTCCATCCCAATCAAGGGATGGCGCTGGATGAGTTGGAGTTCTTTGTGCGTCAACAGACCGGGTTTAAGCAAGATTGCGTCTTGGATCCCGATTTTCCCTATATCATGCAAGAGAGCCGCGATTTCCAGATCCCTGACCTGTCCCTCGGTCAAACCCATTTTTTTCGCAATTTGGACGGAAAGGTTGGCTACATTGCGGGAATGTTTGTGTGTGTATCGATCGCGAAGATCTATGGCTTGAGCGATCGATTCGATGATGGTCTTCATCTGCTGGCGCATCTGGTTTTTGCGATACTCCGTAGCGATCTTAAAACTAATCATCCGGGAAAACAACCGGAGAATCTCCAAATCTTCCTCCGTGAAAATTTGGTTTATTCGGTTTAGGATCTCGATTACGCCAATTCTTCGATCCGTCTCCAACGGGCAAGCTAGAACATTTTGAGTATGGAACCCCGATTGATCATCAGTTTCCTTAAAGTGTCCTTCGAAGGCGGTTACATCGTTCACTATCAACCCGTTTCCTTCCCGAAAAGTAGTTCCCGCGATGGAGTTCATAGGAACTTTGATCGACCGAATCAGATCGCGCACTTCTCCGGTCAGGCTCAAAAAAACCATGCAGTCTTCCTCTTCGTCGTACAGAAAGACCGATGCTACCTGCGCATCCATAAACTGGCACATTTCATTCTGCACTTCGAACAGAAGGCTTTCCAAAGATCCTTCGCTGTTCAAACGCGCCCCTATTGCAAAGATTTTTCTCTTCATTTCCAGCGTCAGCCCGGCCATCCTCAGAACATCCACCTCCATAAAGAAAAAAAGACTCCATTCATACCTGCGCATAGTAGGTATTTGGTCAGAAGATTCCGGTTTGGTCTTTTCCAAAGGATTTGAATCCCCAGGCTTCCCAAAAAGAATACGATTCCAAGAACCGGGTGGAAAACGATGATCGGAAAGGAAACGCCAAGAAGCAAGTAATTGAGAAGGTCTCGGGAATAGATTCTACCGTTTCGCGCATCATGAATCAGATAAGTAATGATATCCACCAGATAGGAATGGACGATCACGACAATCATTACAAAAGCGATGGAAGGGGGCAAAAAGGGCCGTTCCAAAGAAATAAACTGGGCAATGACCCAGATAGACGACACATGCATTACTTGGTCCAAGATGAAGTACCGGACGGAAGTAGTAAAGGGACGGGTCCGGAACTGATACTTGATCAGATCGATCCCCCCGTGGATCATTGCCAATAGAAGAGTCCAAAAAAAGGTGTTCATCGTCCAACAGGGCGCGATCGCCAAAAAGCCACAACCCCATAAGACGAAGGTGTGGATGGCCAGATACTTTAATTTCTTGCTCTTGTTTTGCGCGATTTGTGAAGTCTGGAATACATAATCTCCCAACATATGTCCCAAGAGCAAGAGAAGAAAAGCCTCAACCATGGATTTCACGCTCCCGTACTCCCAGGATCCGTACGATCTCCGAATCAAACAGGCTTCCTGCGCCTTGAAGCAGCATGCCGTAGGCATCTTGCTGCGTCCAGGCTTTTCGGTAGACTCGATCTTCTCTCAAGGCACAATAAACATCACACACGGTGATCACCCGAACGATCAGCGGAATGTCCCTTGCCTGGATTCCGGCGGGATAACCAGAACCGTTCAGTAGTTCATGATGGAGTAGGACAATATCGTTCACCCCTTTTGAAAGGGTACCCATGCTGTGGATGATTTCCTGTCCATAGTGTACATGCTTCTTGATGGTCTTTTTTTCCTTAGGTGACAAAGGTTCCGCTTTATTCAGAATCGCATCCGGAATTCCAATCTTCCCGATATCAAAAAGCAACCCTCCGATCGAAAGGTCATCTAGCTCTTTTCGGGATAGATTCATCTCCCGCGCTAATGTAAGGGCCAGTCGCTGCACATTCTGGGTGTGCAGTTTTCCCCCACGCGTGCGGGCATTGAACAGCTCCAACTGGATTCCAACGATCTCTTCCAGCATAATCTGCTGCTTGAATTGAATGTAGGCATTCTCGATGATCAAAGATAAAACGGAAAGAAGGTCTTCCTGCAAGGAATCATACTCGTGGCCAATTGAGGAATCGTGGATCCATGTAAAAAAACCGATTCTCCCATCGCCAGTGCCGATGGGATTGACCTTGACTTCGGAAAGAAGCGGGCTTGAGTTTATTCCATGAATCAAGGTCTCGCGTTCCTGCGGGTTACAATCAGGGTGGTATTGCGTATATACCAGCTTGGGTTGGTCCTGATCTGCCGAAAGAGTCTCAAAGAAAGAGATACCCCTGAATTGAAAAGTGTAGAAAAGATAGTCGGAAATGTAGTGAACAAGGCTTTTGGGGTCAGTCGAACGCACACTGGTTTGCTGGAAGAATTCGATCAAATGGTCCAATGAAAGCTCTTGATGATCGAAAACAGCCAAATCAGATTCTCCTTAACCAGACCATTTCTTTCGATCGAATGGCGTCTGGTCGAATGGTGTGGGTTTCGGTGTTCTCTTCTTATGTGATCCGCGCCAATAGGAACCCCTTACCCATTATTATACCACACCTTTACGGAAGAATGCGGGATTTTCCGGATCGATGTCGTTTCCTTAGGAACACCGTAGATCGAATTTCCAGATCTCCGATCAGGATTCGATCCTATCAACAACGAATCAGATCCAGGAAAGGAAAACAGGACCTCCTTACGTCTCTCATTGAGAACAAAGGTGGGTTCATATTTAGATTATCCCTCTCAAAAAGGAAGTAGGATTCCCATGGCGCTCCACTTGCAGAAGGCCAAAACAATCTTAAAGAAGGGGAAAAGCGTGGATTCCTGGTTCGGCTGTCGATATTCGCTGAACCTGTATCGAGGGTGTTCCCACAATTGCGTCTATTGCGACGGCCGCTCGGAACGGTATCACGTGGAAGGAACCTTCGGAACCGATATCATAGCGAAAACCAATGCGCCGGAGATTCTTCAATCGGAACTGTCTACCCATCCCCGGCGCAAACCATTGACTCCCGGATGGACTGTTTTTGGTGGAGGCGTCGCTGACAGCTATCAACCCGTGGAATCTGATCTTCAGATCAGCAGATCTTGTTTGACCGTTTTCAAGGATGCTCAAATGCCGATCCATTTGATCACAAAATCCTCCCTGGTTCTCCGTGACCAAGATATTCTCCAAAAGTGTGCCGGAGTCCTCGTAAGTATATCTCTATCGACTTCCGACGATTTGTTGGCTCAGATCGTCGAGCCGGGGGCCCCAAGCCCGCGAAATCGGCTGGAAACCCTTTCAAGATTGAAAAACCGCGGAATCCATTGTGGGGTTTTTCTCATGCCAGTGATCCCATTTCTTTCCGATACCGATCAAGCCATGACGAAAACCATTCGTGATATTCGAGACGCTGGGGCCGAGTATATCCTCTTTTCTCCAATGACTTTGCGGCCAAAGAGACAAAAGGAATACTACCTGAAAGTGATCCGGTCCAATTTCCCCCAGCTGACCCGGGCTTATGAAGCCGCCTACCCAGACAACCCTTGGGGCAATCCGGATCCTAAGTATGTCCAAGCAGTGCACGGAACATTCCAAAAATGCATTCAACAAAATCATGTGCCCGCGAGAATCCCTGCTTCGTTGTTTCTTCCCTTTCTTCCTGAAACAGACTATGTGTGCGTCATTCTAGCCCAGTTGGATTACTTGCTGCAATTGCATGGAAAGAAACCCCATTTTGGGAGAGCCATACAAACAGTCCGTTCGGTTCGAATTCCCTTGACCTTTGCGTTGACCAATCCCCCATTCACAAGTGCTGTTTCCCCGGAGAGCCGTAAGATCATTGAAGAAATTGTTCATTCGGGCCGATGCCGCTTCTACGAGTCGCTCCTATTTGATGGAATTCGATAAACCCCGCCGAACTTCAAGATCGAAATAGAAACGACTTCCGTGTCCGAGTTGGCTTTGCACCTGCAAGGATGAACGCATCATTTGAAGGATGCCTTTGATAATGAATAACCCCAATCCTGCCCCTCCATATTTCCGGAACGAAGTTGGACCCGCCTGCTCAAAAGGTTCTTGGATTCGATGAATGGCCTCATTAGGGATTCCGATCCCGGTATCCTCTACCTCGAAACGAACCGACACTGTCTCTTTCTGAGAATCGCGGGTCTGCAGAGAAACTCTTAACTGCACATGGCCAGTTTCTGTAAATTTGACTGCATTCCCCAATAAATTGAGCAACACTTGCTGCACCCTAAGCTCATCGAGCAGAAGGGGTGTCGGGATGGCATCATCGTAATCCACCTGAAGACCGATGTTCTTTTTTCGGGCATGAATTTCGACCAATTGTATGACCGAATGACACAAAGATTTGAGCTCTACTGGTTCTTCGCACAGTTTCATCTTCCCAACGGATATCTGTTCATAGTTCATAATATTATCTACAATATGGTTCAGCAGCACCGATGACAGCCGAATATACTCAATATTCTCTCTCTGGATATGAGACATTGAAGACTGTTCCAGCAATTCAAGAAAGCCCAAAATTCCGTTCAGAGGCAAACGAATTTCATGGGACATGCTGGATAGAAAAGCGCCTTTGTCCTGATTGGCTCTTTCCGCTTCCTCTTTGGCCAACTGAATCTTCTCTTGGCTTTGGGAACGTTGGATCGCAGATCCGATGCACATAGCAATCGTTTCGAGTAGGTGGATCTCATTTTCGTGCCATAATCGTTCATACAGGCAATCATCAAAACCCAAAAAACCCCACAGTTGCTTTCCGCAATATATAGGAAGGACAAGGAGGGAACGAATTCCTTGCGATTCTAACAGTTCCTTTCCCTTTCCTTCCAATTCGGAAATCATCGCTTTAAATGCCATTTTTTCTAGCAATTGAGGCAGCAGAGCGGGAACCGTCTCCGAATAAGGTCTTTTGATCAGCTTCGGATTCGAGATCTGTGGCTCGACTCCTTCCGCGCAGCATTCGTGAATCTGAGTTCTGCACCAACCCAGTTTGGGGTCGTAGAAGGTTTCGTAAATATATACGCGGCTGATATCCAATGTGGTTTGAATGGTCTGGACAACTCGGGCCATTCTCCGGTCCAAACCGAGGGTATCATCTTGCAATAGGGTCGCGCATTCTGCGACAGCGCGTAGAGCTAGCTCGCCAATTTTCCGGATTGAAATATCTGTCCGCGTGCCGATCACACGGAGGGGTTGCCCGTTTTCGTCGTGGACAAGCGTTTTTCCTCGGTCCTGCGCCCATCGATAGGAACCGTCTTTGGTTCGCACACGCATCTCACAATGGAATGCAGGCTTTTCCCCTCGAAAGTGCCGATCAAAGGCCTCATGAAACTGAGCGCGATCGTCAGGGTGGACGAGCAAACTCCATTCATCGAAGGAATCAGACATTCGATTCTGCGGAAACCCCATCATCTCGTTCCATTGTTCGGACACGTGAACCGTTCCGCTTTTTACATCCCAATCCCACAATAGTTGATCCGAACTTTCCAAGGCATACTGCCAGCGCTGCTGACTCTCCTGCAGCTGGCGTTCGATCTCGACGATATCCGGAAGCTCTCTTAAAACTGCAATGACCTCGATAGCCTTCGAATGATCCGGAAGGAACACCGGGAAACATAGGATTTCCATCGGTTTTAAGGAGATCTCGCCCGGTTCGATCAGAGTCCTTTTCTCCGGTTTTCCCGATTTTAGGCACTTCGCCATTGGACAAACCGCGCATGTCTCCTGTCTTTGGCAAATGAGTTCATAACATCGCTTGCCTTCCAAAGGCAGTTCGGTTTTATGCTGTTGTTGAAGTGCCAGATTGGCATACAAAATCCGCAAATCGCAATCAACCACGAAAATCCGGTCTTTGGGACTTTTTTGAATCCCTCCCATAAACCCGGGGTCTGTGATCCGTTCTCGCCAATTTCCTGCGTCCACAGGATCATAGATCACTACACAACCTCCCAAATCCCATTCTCGCGCTGCCTTACACCCTCGAAATGGCTCCTCCCGGTTGGATCGCAATTGCAGCGGGATCGAATTTTCACGGATCAAACTTGATCATCAACGAAAGCATCTGTTTGTTGTCATCCCTTTTCCGAAAAACCGACGCTTGTGAAAACGTTTCTTAAAACTCATGTTTCTTAGGGTTATGGAAATTATACCACAGTCATCCCAGCGATTCAAACCAAACATGATCCGATCCTTTTTGGCAATCTAGATGAATTATGCATGCCAATCTTTGCCGGCGCGTCTTTGGGTTGTAATCCAAAACCGAAACGGTTCTGGTATAATTTTCCCCGATAGAAACGCAAAAATCGATAAGGAGGAGATAGCATGCGCTTGAAATCTGTGAAAATCAAGATCATCGTCTTTTTTTCCGTTGTTTTGGTCGCTGCTTGTGTGATCTTAAGTCTGACCGCTTACTTTACCGGGGAAGGAATCATTCAAGACGAAGTGAATGACACGCTCCAGCTCTCTGTGCAAAACGCAACCGATATGATCAACTTGTTTGTGGAGAGGCATTTTATCGCGATTGAGGCTGTTGCAAACCGAAATGTCATTCGCAGCATGGATTGGGCTACCCAAAAACCGGCTCTGATTCTGGAAGCGGAACGCTTGGGATACATGACCTTAGCAATCGTCACACCGGACGGAAACGCCCATTATGTGGACGATACCACAGCGTTTCTCGGAGATCGCGACTATGTGATCCGGGCTTTCCAAGGGCAGACCAACATCTCTGACGTGCTGATCAGCCGGGTAATCAATGCGCCGGTTATCATGCTGGCAACCCCGATTTATAATGATCGAGGCGGTGTTTCGGGTGTTCTGATCGCCCGATTGGATGGGAACGCTCTTTCACGGATCGTTACAGACAATGATCTCGGTGGAAAAGGATATGCCTACATGATCGATCGGAACGGGGCCCTGATCGCGCACGATAACCGAGACTTGGTCATGGACCAAGTCAACTATATCCACGAGGCCAGAACCGACGCCCAATACGCCCGATTGGGAGAGATGATGACCCGGATGACCCGAGGGCAAACAGGGGTAGAAGCGTATGAATACTTGGGTGAGGTTCGATACTTCGCCTATGGTCCTATTGGGATCAATGGATGGTCTGTTGCCGTTGGCGCCTTCCAAAGCGTTATGCTGGCCCCGGTTTACAGCTTGGGAACCATGCTGATCCTCATCTCGTTAATTGTTCTCGGAGCGGGCATTGCCATCTCCTATTGGATGGGAAGCTCGATTGCCAAACCGGTCCAACGGATTTCTGCCAAGGTCTTGGAATTTGGAGAGGGAGATTTGACCATTGATTTCCAGATGAAAGGGGAAGATGAGATCGCGCGTATGAGCGTCTCTCTCCAAAAAATGGCCGGCATGCTTCGAGGATCGATGGAATCCATTCGCGCTTCCATGGAACAGTTGAATGGCGCGTCGGAAGATCTGGCGTCGGTGGCTCAGTCATCCAGCACCACCGTCTAGAAGATCGCCAAACAGGCGGAAAACATCGCCTCTGAAGTGCAGGGAACATCGGCCAGCTTTGAGGAGATTACTTCGTCGGTGGAGGAAGTCGCCTCCAGTGCCCAAATGGTATCCAAGTCCTCTCAAGAGCTTGCGGATCGAGCCGAATCAACTTCGTCCGCCGCAAACAAAGGACAGGAATCCATTGAAAGCATGGTTCATGTCATCCAGAAAGCCAGCAAGAAGACGGATGAAACCGAATCGATCGTGAATTCTTTGTCAGAAAAGGCCAAGAGCGTGGGAGAAATCGTGGAGTCGATCCAATCCATTTCCGAACAGACCAATCTGTTGGCGCTAAACGCGGCAATCGAAGCAGCCAGAGCTGGCGAAGCCGGGAGAGGTTTTGCCGTTGTCGCAGACGAAATCCGAAAACTGGCGGAAGAGAGCAAGACCTCAGCAACCAATATCGCATCCATACTCAAGGAGATCCAATCCGAATCCCGCAATGCCGATCAAGCGACCAAGGAAACGGTTGAAGTGGTTCGCCAAGTGCAAACGCAGGCAGATACCATCAAAGAACAGTTTGATTCCATTCTGGATCAACTGGGCAACATGGTGGGTATGGTGGAAAACACGGCCGCAAGCGCCCAAGAACAAAGCGCTGCTGCGCAAGAAATCGCCAGCGCGGTGGACGGATCCAATCGCTCGATGATCGAGGTTACTGGCAATGTGCAGACAATATCCGAATCCATCGATGAACAAAGCCAATCTTCCCAGCAGATCAGCGCTTCCAGCGAAGAGCTCAATGCGCTGGCGCAATCCATAACCGAGCAGATTCAGAAATTTAAAACCTGATCAAGCCCGCACGAAACACAGAACGAGTTTGAATTCATAAAACCCCGGCCTGTCAGTGCGAAAGGCCGGGGTTTCTTTGACTCTCGGTAACAGAACGGGGGTTCCTCTCAGTATACGCGGAATTCTTGGATCTCTTGGAAAAATCGGTCCTCTTCTCTTTTCCAGTCCATCATGAGCTCTTCAAGACCCATTGCCCCCTCGAGCACTGCTCGCACCCGCGGATCTCCGGTCAGATGATCGATATGATTCACGTCCGCATATGTGGCATACTCAAATCGGTCGGGATGGATCTGCCGAATGGCTTGCATGGTCAGTATGGCGATGGGAACAAAGTCAAGCTCTTTGCACAACGGGATGAACTCGATCCCAAAACAGACTTGATCTTTATACTTAGAGGAAAACGGGACAAAAGACCGTTGGCGGAAGGCGACCTTTTCAAAATTATGCTCTTTGATCCGTTGATAGACTTTTCCGGTGTCGATCCATGGCGCTCCAAAGAATTGAAAGGGTATTGGGGTTCCCCGTCCCTCGGATATATTGGTCGCTTCAAAAAAACATCCCCCATTGTAGCACAAAACCGAATGGAAGGTAGGCAACGCGGGGGATGGAATATTCCATAACAAGCCTGTATCGGGGAAATAGTCTTTGGGCGTGTACATATCCATGGGTACGATGGTGATGGAAACATCCAAGTTTTTTAGTTTTTTCACATATTGGGCATATTCGGCGATGGTCATTCCGTACCGAATGGGCAGCCGATCATCCCCTACGAAGGATGATATTTCCGCTGGGATGCGCGTTCCTTTGATATGATTCGTCCCAAGGGGATTGGGACGATCCAGGATGATCACCTCCGTTCCCGTTTCTGCTGCCGTTTCCAGAGCGTACGAAAGGGTGTACAAGAAGGTGTAATAGCGCAGCCCCACATCCTGAATATCATAGATCAATGCGTCCAAACCGTCGATCTCCTCTTTTGGTAGTTTTTTGTTCGGACCGTACAGACTAACCACCGGAATGTGATACACCGGATGAATCATATCTTCAACAGTTTCACCATCAGCGATCCCATACAAGCCATGTTCCGGTGCAAACATCTTTTGGATTTTCAGCCCGTGATCCAACAGAACGGAAACATTCTCTCTCAACAAGGAATCAACCCCGGAGTAGTTTGTCAGCAATCCAAGGCGTTTTCCTCGAAAGACCCCGGAAAACTCCTCAATCCGATCCAATCCCAGTCTGGTTTTCATACCTTTTCCTCCTCCGCTGCTCTTATTTGGATTTGATAAGCCACTTCTTTCGCAAATCGGGAACTATTCCCCGCTCCTACAAAAAGAATCACGGTCGGATTTGATCGATCCTGAGCTATGAGCCAATTATAAAGATCCGTGGCGCTTTCACAATACTGAGATCGCCCGTTCTTCTGGATTACCCGTTTGCAGAAGTCTTCGTAGAGATGGGGTTTTCTGGGCTCATAAGCAGAATAAATCGGGAGCAACAAGTTTTTTTCTGTAGGAACGTTCTCGAGCATCCGCTCAAATTTCCCGCCGTCTCGCTCAAGCCGGCTATAGCGGTGAGGCTCAAAAGCGAGGATAACCAAGCGTGTAGGATATGTTTCCCGGCACGCTTCCACAACTGACTCGATTTCATCCGGCGTATGCGCATAATCATCCACAATCGACAATGAATCGGACTCGAATCGTATAGAGAACCGTCGATCCACATTACGAAAGGTATGCAGGTGGATCCGTGATCTCGTTTCTGGGATATCGAGCAATGATGCGCAAACCATTGCGCACGAAGCATTCATGAGATTATACTGACCCGGAATGGCTAGATCGATATCTGGATTTCCAGCATCAAATGGATGATTGCGAGATTGGGGCTCAATCTGTTTCAGAATGCCCCTTGAAGAAACCCTGTGTTGGGCACGAGAAAGAAAGGATACGATTGCGTCATGATACTCTTCGAATAATTGGTGATAGTGTTCCAGATGATCCATTCGGATATTCGTGACCGCGCCGATCCATGGCCGAATCAGAACCAATTCTCCGTCACTCTCGCATACTTCCATGAGAATGGGACCATTGCCCTTCCGATAGTTCCCATAGGGAAGATCCTCATGCACGCCTCCCAAAAGAACGGATGGATCCTTCCCTTCGTGAATCAAAATGCGCGCCAGCATTGCCGTGGTGGTTGTTTTTCCGTCGGTTCCGCTGATTCCAATCATCAGACGACTGGTACGCTGGATCAGGCGAGAAAGGTAATCCAACCGACTCATGCATGGGATACCCCTCCTTCGAACCTCTGCAAGTTCAGGATTGGTCGAATGCACCGCATTGGTATATACCACCAAATCGGGATTTCTGATGTTCTTTGCTAGATGGCCTTCTTCTACACAGATTCCGTACCTTCGGAGAATGTCGACCCGATCGTTTATACAGTCCACGCTCCCCGATATCTCATTGCCCAAGTCTTTGGACAACATAGCTGCCGCGCTCATACCAATGCCGCCGATCCCAATCCAATGAATCCGCAAGAATCCCACCACCAAACACGTCATATTGCCTTGATTTGATTTTACCATAAATATGGTGTATAATCACATTGGCAGACTTTCTCAGAAAAGGGGTGATGGAATGAGAATTGACGGGTTAGGCCCAAGCATTCACCCAATCCATATGCCTCAGTCAAATCCCGTACATCGACCTATGGCTGTCCAGGAAGAGCAAGTGATGAGCCGTGAACAAGTTCAGAATCTCCTGGATATGAACACCTACAATCAAACGGGATTGGCTGAACGGATGGTGCAGATGATTTCAAACATGGCTGCTGGAATGAATTTTAACGGACTTGGATGAAGCTCTTTTTTTTTCTCGTCCCAATCGGCCTTTTGATGATATATGCATCCGTTTCTGGATTTTTTCGTTCAGTGGCTGATGTAAGTATGAGTCCGCAGAGATTGGGCGATTCGTTAGAAATCACCGCACCAAAACAATCCCTTCTGGTTGGTTCAGAAGGGATTGTTTTTGTGAACCGGCAAGAACAAAAGTGGATCTTTTATCTCCAGTCTCCCACTATGCGCGGCTATTTTTGGATTCCGGGATTTTTTGACCGAATCGTGATTTCGGAATGGACCCTGGAAGCAACCGATCATGACCAAGATGGATTTCCCGATATGGCCGAACTATACGGAGAAGATTGTGCGGTTTTTCGTCAATGGTTTGTTGGGATTGCTACCCATCAAAAAGCGCACATGTCTCCTTTATGGAAGGATCGGGACTGTAGTGGATTGGTGCGGTTCGCGTATCGCGAGGCTTTACGGCGCCACGATGCAGCGTGGTCGGAACGAACACAAATCCCCATCCTCTTTCCTCGGGACATTCAAGCCTTTCATTATCCGGATGTTCCGGAATTGGGGGACCAAATTTTCAACACAGAATCAGGATTTGGGACCTTCGCCAATGCGCGCAATCTATTGTTGTTTCATTGCAGAAAAGTCGATCGGCATTTAAGCGACCGCATAAAACCCGGAGATCTTATGTTCTTCTTTCATCCGCAAGATCTCCTCTTTCCCTATCATGTCATGATTTTTACGGGAGATGGGCTTGTGTACCACACAGGACCAACCGAAGATTCCGAAGGTGAGATGCGTTTGTGGAGATGGGATGATTATTTTCAAGGAGCGCCTCTTGAATGGCTTCCTACGCGAGAGAACCCGTATTTTTTGGGTTTTTACCGGTTTAAGATCCTCAATGACTAAGAATGGATGGGTACGACTGGTTCCATCCATAAGGGGGGGAATACCTATGCTTCGAAAGTGGTTCATCGGCTTGATCATCTGCATTGGGGTGCTATCGGGTTCATTCATGGGTTGGGCGACTGTATATCTCGACACCTTTCAGCTGATCCATCCCGGACAGAATCCCTATTTCTACATCTATTCATCTGCGCAAAAGGATGTATCGGTGTGGGTATACCGGTTAAACAAGGATTCAGGTCCCATCCCGTCTTATCGGGTTGGTGATCCCCATTATCCTCAGGCAGAACAAACTGTGGCGCGTTTTTCTGTTCCGATCCGAACTCGTTGGGAACGAATCGATCTTCCCCATTCCTTGTTTCAAGACATTGGCCGATATCTAGTTGCCGTAAAAGAAGAGGATCAATGGAGCCATATGGTGGTGGAGAAGACCGGATTGGCTGGCGTAGCGCTTGTTCACGACGACGGAGTATGGGTACGATTATGGGATATCTTGACCGGGCAGTTTGTTGAATTAGCGCAAGTTTTTACGGGCAGCGAATTTCAGACACGAATTGGAACCCTATCATCGCAAGGAAGCGCGCGGTTTCCTTTGGAAGTTGTCAAAGACGGTTCTCTCCAAATCACTTCTCCGCGGGGAAATGCATATATCTACCTAGATCCCTCCACCGATTCTGAACAACGAAAGCTAATCATGGTTACCGATCGGCCTATGTACCGTCCAGGAGACCCTGTCCAAATTCGCGGATACCTCTTTGAAACCGGATCTGGGTCCTTTGTAACCGACGGGTCGATTGATTTGACGATTTTGGATCCCAGAGGGCGCGAAACACAAGCCGAATCGATTCCCCTCGATGAGTATGGAGGGTTTTCCTACCAGCGAGCTACCTTTCCCGAAGACATCCGAGGTCATTACCGAATCCTGATTCAGTATGAAGACCAAACCTTCACGCGGTATTTCCACCTTTCCGATTACCAAAAACCTCCTTTCACCTTGGAAATCTCCGAGCTTCAAAGCCTTTACGGGATCGGCGAGGCTCCTTCTGTAACAATCAAAGGCCGGTATTATTATGGCCAGGATGTCGATCATGGAATTGTTTCCTACAAACTCTACGCTCTCTCACCCGAATGGGATCCAAGGGACGAGTGGTTGATCATGTCTCAATCCCATGTTCTGAGCGCTCCCCAACTCTCGTTGTCGTTGCCCATTCCGACAGATGATCATGGGAAATATCGGCTGGAAGTCACATTGGTTGACTCATCTGGGCGCGATGTGATGGAAGTTCGTTATTTCGAATACATCCCTCTGGATGTGAAAGTTTTCGTTTCTACACCAGTCGCCTGGCTCACACCCGGTGATACATGGCCTGTCCATGTATCCATTCAACCTTTGGTGGAGCAAGCGCCGATGGTTCGCGTTTTGATGATGCAAATGCTGATTGATGGCCATCTAGTTGAGGAGAAAGCCTTCCAGACCGATTCCACGGGCAATCATCGACTGGCTTTACCCGTGTCAGACCCTGGCAGGTACCAGATCCGCGTATTCGATCCCCAAAACCCTGCCTACTTCCAAACCATTCGCGCCTTTTGTTATTCACCGACCCACTCATACAGAACCACGATGGATATCGACTTTCTTTTAGACGCCCCGATATACCAACCGGGAGATCTGGCCCAAGTGAAGATTCTTTCCAAGTATTCCGACCTTCATGCCCTTTTGATCATCAACGCAGGAACGCAAATCTGGAGCCGGTCTGTCTTTCTCGAAAAAGGAGAAAGCACCTGGATGCTCGAAATCCCAATCGATATCAAAGTCAATCGGATCGAAGTACGTTGCATCGCCTTTCATAGCGGAATCAGAGTCGATAAAACCTTCTCCATACCCATTCATCCCATGGATTCTGAAATCCATTTGGTCCTTACCACCCCGGAATCTTCTTCTCCTGGAGCTACAATCCCGATATCGATCGAAACTCGGGACCATCGAGCCCAATCGATCCCTGCTGTGGTTACCCTCAATTTGATCGACCAGGCATTGTTGGATCTATACGGAATGGACGATTGGGGGATGCTTCTGGATGGATTGGATGAATTGCCCCATCGATATTGGATTGGCTTTTTCAACGAATATCTCTATCCGTTCCTCCAAGTAGGAAGCCTGATGGACGATTCGTTGTATGATGCTCCGGAAACGCTCGCCCAAACGAAAGCTGCCTTGGATGGAGTATCGATCCAGACGAGAAGCGAATTTTCCGATATGGCTTTTTGGAAAGATGCCGTGTGGGTGGATGGCCAGCTCCTTTTGGAGATTCCTCTTCCCCAAGATCTGACAACATGGCGGGTTCGCGCTTTAGCCATAGGCGCAGACGGGTTCCGAGGGTATGGTCATTCTCAGTTTTATACCACATTGCCGGTAACTGTCCAACCCGTTTTCCCCAAGTTCATGATCTCTGGGGATCGAATTCAGATTGGGTGGAATGTGGGCAACTATACCGGAGAAGATCGAATCTTTGATTTCGTTATGGAGTGTGAAGGGCAAACCATTCGCGCAAATGTTCCCATTTCCAATGGTCAAACCCAAATGGTTTGGGGGATGATTGATGTGCCTGATTTTGATCAAGTGCATAATATATCCTTCTTTGCGCGGGCCCAATCAGGAGACTGGGGCGATGCTATGATCCATACCGTGCCCATTCATCCTCGATCGTTTTCTACCCGTTCTGGTTCAAGTGGGGTAATGGGAAAAGAACCCATAACGATTGACCTTGTTGTCGATGCACCAACCCAACTAACCTTAACTCTCAGTTCAGGTCTCGAGTCCGAATTGCTTTCCGCTTTGGAATACCTGATCCAGTATCCGTATGGTTGTGTGGAACAGGTCGTGAGCAGTTTTCTTCCCACAATTGCGGCCATGAGCCTTGTAAAGAATTCCTCCTCGGCCATCGCTCGGAAGATCCAAGATCGAATTCCTCAGATAACCGAAAATGGGTTAGCCCGATTATACGGATATCAGAAGCATACCGGGGACTGGGGTTGGTGGAGGGATGACAAACCCGATCTATTCATGACCGCTTATGTACTCTTTGCCCTGTATCACTTAGCCCAGGCGGAATATCCAATTAACGAAGATGTACTGACAAGAGGAATCAACGCTCTGGATGAGATGATCGTCGCTTTGCCTACTTCCGCCCCGCATTATGGTTTTGCCCTGTATGTACTCAAACTCTTTCGGCCAAAAACACCCGTTGCTCTGTTTTCTTCGCAACAATTGGAAGACAGGCTTTTTTTGGCCTTAAGTCTGGCTAAATCCGGGAATAAGCAAAGCGCCAACGAGCTTCTATACCGTCTCCTGGATGAAGGAAAATTTTATGAAGGAGCCTTCCGAATTCCGTTCCAGCCTTCGGGCTATATGATCAGCAGTCTTCAATTAAATGCATTGTTGTTGGAATTAATCTGCGATCTGGAATACCAAGGTCCCGAACGCATCGGTCTTGTGAAGCATCTGTTCCAAAACCGCCAAGGGGATTATTGGAGTTCTACCAAAGATACTGCCTTTGTTGCGATCGCCCTTTCAAAAATGCCCTTTTTTACCGAAGCGATGCATGCGAATGTTTCAGTCATATTTCCGGATGGATCAACCGAACAACACCATCGGGTCTTTGAGGCGGAAGAACTCTTTCAACAAGAATGGGCGGTACCCCAGAATGGCTCTGTGCTGATCCAGTTGGAAGGAAGCGAAGGGTTATTGTGGAAATGGACAACTTTGGAAAAACACCCTTTGGATGGATATGAACCCAAAATACCCTGTGTTTTGCACAGAGAGGTTCAGAGAAAGCATACATTCCTTTCCGAACAGGGACCCCCTTCAGAAGCGGGTTCCGTTGAAAGAAGCCTCTTTATCCCAATCGATTCAACAATCGTACCGCATATGCTGATCTACCATAACCCTCAACAACCAGGTGGTTCATCAGATCAATCAGAAGGCATCGAATCCCTGATCTCCATCCAATCCTTTCGGATTCTACAATCGCCTTCGGGTCAGAGAATCCTCTGGATCAATGGCGTGAATACCGGAGTTCCGATCCATGATTCTGTTCAAATCACAGGCATGGATGAGCATCATCTGATTCTGTCAGGAGACCCTTGGGGTATCAATCCCCCCCATCCGATGAAGATCTGTTTCACAACCGTGAATGAGAACCTCCGGATCGGGGATGTTGTTCGATCCCACATCACAGTCCGTTTAGACAAATCTATGCGGTACGCAGCATTGGAAGAACGATTGCCTTCCTCGTGGGTTGAGCATGATTTGTACCAATCCCCATCGAAGTCCAGAAGCAAATTCTTCTGGGATCAGATCTATTATGGTCATTATCCCGATTTTGTGGATATTCGATATTCTCATAACACAGCCTTCTTTACCCATATTTCTGCAGGAGTGAGTGAATACTATAATGAATACAAGATCATTGCGGCAGGTTCTTTCGTCCTGCCCCCTTTGCATCTTTTTGAGATGTATGAAGAAACGAATGCGTATCAATCGCCGTCCCTCCATTTCGTAGTTGTTCCATAACGAGTGGGTCTTTCGAGCGGTTTGATCCATATTTTCCCTCAATATGCTATAATAAAGCCATCAAACCCTTATCGGGGAGGTTGGATCATGGAAATCACTCGAATTGACCATATCGGTATCGCTGTACAATCGTTAGAATCCGCGTTGAAACTGTATCGGGATGCTTTCGGAATGAACGTGAAAGGAATCGAACAATTGGATGATCGACATCTCAAAGTTGCTTTTATTGAGGTTGGAGAAAGCTGTATAGAGCTTTTGGAACCAACCTCAGAAGCGTCTACCATCCATAAGCATTTGGAAAAACGGGGCGAAGGAATTCATCATATTGCACTCCATGTTGAGGATATTGATTCATCCATTCTTCATTTACAACAGCAAGGGTACCGTTTGCTCAGCGAAGAAGCGCAGAGAGGAGCCGGGAATACCCGGATCGTCTTTCTCCATCCGAAAGACAGTTTGGGCGTACTCATTGAGCTTGTGGAAGGCAGTCATTAGAATTCCGGATCGGAGGGATGAAATTGTCGGATATTTCTGACATGATTCAGGAGTACCGAAAAAGAAGGGCTTTGATTGAAGCCGGCGGTGGAGCAAAAGGGTTGGAAAAGCAGCATAAAACCGGAAAGATGAGCGCGCGCGAACGAGTGAGTTATCTTGTCGACGAAGGCACCTTTATCGAAGTGGATGGGTTTTCGACCCACCGTTGCTCGAATTTTGGGATGGATCAAAAAGAAATCCCCGCTGATGCAGTCGTTACTGGGATCGGTCAGGTCAATTCCAAGAAAATTGCCCTGTTTTCTCAAGACTTCACAGTTTTGGGGGGCTCCTTAGGGGAAACCCATGCGAAGAAAATCATGAAAATTCAGGACATTGCCATGAAGATGGGGATCCCGATTGTTGGACTGAACGATTCTGGGGGAGCCAGAATTCAAGAAGGAGTTGATGCCCTTTTTGGCTATGGGGGGATCTTTTACCGCAACACATTGGCTTCCGGAGTGGTGCCCCAGGTTTCAGTGATTATGGGTCCATGCGCTGGGGGAGCGGTCTACTCGCCAGCCATCACAGACTTTGTGATCATGGTCGACCAGATCGCCAAGATGTTCATCACAGGTCCTCAAGTGATTAAAGCCGTTACGGGAGAGGAAGTTACTCAAGAAGATTTGGGCGGCGCTATGGTCCATAATCAAAAAAGCGGAAATGCTCACTTCTTGGCAGAATCCGATGCCCATGCCCTGGATATTCTCCGTCAAATTCTCTCCTATATCCCATCCAACAATCTTGAATTGCCGCCCAACGAACCCACCTCCATTCCGCTTGGCCTTTCCGAACAGATCAACTCAATGATCCCGGCTGATCCGAGAAAAAGCTATGATATGCGGGATATCATCCAAACCGTGTTGGACCCAGACTCTTTTCTCGAGGTTCATGCGCATTACGCCCAGAATATCATAGTGGGTTTTGCCCGGGCGGGGGGTCAGTCGGTTGGTATTGTGGCCAATCAACCAAAAATCTGGGCCGGAAGTCTCGATATCAACGCCTCGGATAAAGCTGCGCGGTTTATCCGGTTCCTGGACGCATTCAATATACCCATCGTAACCTTCGTCGATACACCGGGTTTTCTCCCAGGAACCGCTCAAGAATACGGAGGAATCATCCGACACGGTGCAAAACTCTTGTACGCATACAGTGAAGCAACAGTCCCCAAAATCACCTTTATCCTCAGAAAAGCGTACGGTGGGGCTTATATTGCCATGGGTAGCCAACACCTGGGAGCAGATTTTGTTTTCGGATTACCCACAGCTGAAATCGCTGTGATGGGACCCGAAGGAGCCGCCAACATCATTTTCAATAAGGAGATTGAATCCGCAAAAAACCCGGAAGAAACACGAAACCAGCGCATTCAAGAATATAAAGAACAGTTTTCCAACCCATACGCCGCGGCCGCTCGTGGGTATATTGAGTCGGTAATTGAACCGGTGGAGATGCGGAAATTCCTTCTTCAATCCCTCGAAATCTGTTTGAGCAAATCGCAAAACGCTCCTCAGAAAAAACACGGAAATATTCCGTTGTAGGTGGTTTGGGTATGGATGTAGGAACGGTAGTGATTATTGGCATCACAGTTGTTTTTTTTAGCTTTTTCTTGCTGTACCTTCTTTTTCGGGTTTTGGAACGGGTCTTTGCTCAAAAGCAGACCAGTCGAATGAAGCGGGTATCCGCAGAACCGTCGGAATCAGTTGCCGAATTGTCTTCCACTCCCCAATCCAAAATCCCGGAATGGAACTTGATCGAAGAAAACGATGAAGAAGAAGCTGCCGCCATCATGGCCGCTCTCTCAGCATATCTTGGTCAACCAGCAAAGATCCATGCGGTCTATCCCCTTGCGTCCTTCCAAAAAGCGCTCCCTGATCTTTCCTGGAGAAACCACAGGCATTCGTCCTGGAAAACCCGTAGAAAAGGAGTCGGTTTTCAATGATCAAATCCTACAAGGTGTGGATCAATGGAAAAGAATTTCGTGTGGACGTAGAAGAGACGGGTGGATCGGACATGCCCATTCAGGATGCGGCTCCCCCGGTTTCGGTCGGATCCACTCCCGTGTCTGTTCCACCGGCGCCTGCAAAGCCACAAATCCAGCCAACCCCTACCCCTGCACAACAACAAAGTCAACCATCGGCTGATTCTTCTCCGAAATTTCGGGAAATCACAGCGCCTATGTCCGGTTTGGTAGTGGATGTTCTGGCAACTCCTGGTATGCGTACCAAACCGGGAACGAAATTACTAGTGCTTGAAGCAATGAAAATGGAAAACGATATTATCTGTGATACAGAGGGTTTGGTCCAGGAGGTATTAACACGAAAGGGAGATAATGTCGAAACGGGACAGACCTTGGTCAAAATCTCCAAAGCCTAATTGTTCCCAAGGAGGTGGTTTCGAGATGGCAGAAATCAAAGTGGTCAGTTTCAAGGTGGGAGAAGAAGAGTACGCGATTGACATCATGAAAATCGATAGTGTAAGTGAAATGCTGAAGGTAATGAAGCTCCCTGGGATGCCCGCCTTTATTATGGGTGTTACCAACCTTCGAGGCGAAGTGATCCCGGTCATCAATACCCGTTCGAAGTTCGGGTTAGAAAAGAAAGAACGAAACGAAAAAGATCGGATCGTTGTGGTCTATATCGGTGATAAAAAAGTGGGGATTGTTGTCGATGAAGTTCGCGAGGTCCTTACCTTGCATCACGAACAGGTGGAAGAACCCCCAACCACAGTAGGTTCAATGAGCGCGAAGTACATCAGCGCGATCGCAAAACTCGAGGATCGGATGCTGATTATCCTGGATATCGACAAGATCCTTACTACGGAAGAAATCACCAAGCTTGACAAAATCATGGAACAAGTATAACACGAAGGGAAGGGCTATTCATGGGGAAAGGATTGAAGGATGTTGATCCAAAGATCTTCGATTGCATCCGCAACGAATTGGGTAGGCAGACCGAAGGGTTGGAACTGATCGCTTCAGAAAACTTTGTCTCCCCAGCTGTTTTGGAAGCTGCGGGAAGTGTCTTGACAAACAAGTACGCGGAAGGATATCCCCGTAAAAGATACTATGGGGGTTGTGTCTTTGTGGATGAAGTGGAACAGCTTGCCCGAGACCGAGCCAAAACCCTTTTCGGAGCCAAATATGCAAATGTTCAGCCTCATTCTGGATCCCAAGCCAACATGGGCGCTTTCTTTGCCTTAGCCAAACCGGGGGATGCGGTGTTGGGAATGTCGCTCAGCCATGGAGGCCATCTGACTCATGGGGCGGTGGTCAATTTTTCCGGGTTTATCTACCGTTCTTGTGCCTATGGGGTTGATTTGGAGACAGAAATCATCGATTACGAGCAGGTTCGCCAGGTGGCCGAACAGGAACGACCCAAAATTATCATCGCTGGTGGGAGCGCCTACTCGCGGATCATTGATTTCAAGCGGTTCCGTCAGATCGCCGATTCTATTGGCGCCTATCTTGTAGTAGATATGGCGCATTTCGCGGGCCTTGTTGCGGCAGGGATCTATCCCAACCCCATGGAATTTGCCCATGTGGTCACTTCAACCACCCACAAAACCTTGAGAGGCCCCAGAGGGGGGATCATTCTTACAAATGATCCCGAACTCTTCAAAGCCATTAACAAAATGATCTTTCCCGGAATTCAAGGAGGACCTTTGATGCATATCATCGCAGCCAAGGCCGTATGTTTCCAAGAAGCTCAGTCCCCGGATTTCCGGACATATCAGCAACAGGTGGTTCAGAATGCGCAAGCACTAAGTACCGCGCTGGAAGACCGAGGATTGCGGATTGTTTCCGGGGGGACAGACAGTCACCTGTTCCTTGTGGACCTTACCCCAAAAAACCGGACAGGGAAAGCCACCGAGGAAGCCTTGGAAAAAGTCCGCGTCACTGTTAATAAGAACACAATCCCCAACGAAACTCTCTCTCCGTTTGTAACCAGCGGAATTCGTGTGGGCACTCCAGCATTGACGACCCGCGGGATGAAAGAACCCGAAATGGACGAGATCGCAACGATCTTTGACCATGTTATCACTCATATGGACGAAGATGGCGCTCTTCCCGAAGCGGTGATCCAACAGGAAGCAAAAACCGTTGCGCGCTTGTGCGACCGGTTTCCTTTATACCATCTCTGATCAAAGGCAGGGAATACGACGATGGCCAAAATCAAAGAAATTCGGTTCTCTCTTCAGGAGTTTTCTTACGAAAAACCGTTCCACATTACCGGTAGCATCGCATCCACATGTACGAACATCCTTGTAGAAATGGTCTTGGAGAACGGCGTGGTTGGACTGGGAGAAGCATCCCCCTCTTTTCGCGTGAATGGGGAAAAGCCACTTGCTTTGGTCCGATTGCAAAAGACGGTGCAAGAAGTGCTATCGGATATGGATGTCCGACACTACCGGCGGATCTTCGACCAGATGGACACATTCAGCCGATCAGCGCCCAGCATTAAAGCTGCGGTGCAATATGCCGCATTGGATGCCTTTAGCCAGGAGATCGGCGTTCCGGTCTATCAAATTCTGGGTGGAGCAAAATCCTTTGTTGAAACGGATATGACGGTAGGAATCAACACTCTGGAGCAAAGTGTGGCAGATGCTTCATCGATCTTCGCTCGGGGATTTCGAACCATCAAGATCAAAGTTGGAGAAGACCTGGAGGAAGACATCCAAAGAATGCTTGCCATTGCAGAGTCCACACAAGGAGCCAGATACGTTGTTGATGCCAATATGGGATACACCCCAAAAGACGCGGTACGGTTCGCGCAGGTTATGGATCATCACCGGATAGCCATCGACATATTTGAACAACCCGTTCGAGGGGAAGACTTTGATGGACTCCGGTTTGTCCGACAGCACAGTCCTTATCCGATCGGAGCCGACGAATCGATCAAAACCAAATATGACGCATTGAGACTCATCCGTGAGGGTTGTGTAGATTTCATAAATATTAAGTTAATGAAGTCCGGTATTTCGGATGCATTAGCCATTGTCGAGATGGCGAAAACAGCCGGTATCGGTCTGATGATCGGATGCATGAGCGAGTCCCCGATAGGGATTACGCAAAGCCTTCATTTTGCCTGCGGTACCGGCGCGTTTACGCATCACGATCTGGATTCGTTCTTGCTTCTGAAAGATCCTGCCCAAAAAGGTCGCTTTCGGCTTGAAAAAACCAATCTGTTTCCCATTTGATCATAGATGAAAAGAACCAACCTTAACCAACAGGAGGTGTAAGAATGGCACGGAAGAAAATGAGTTTGTTGGTTGCGCTTGTTGTAGTTCTTCTCATGGTCGGCACAGGGTTTGGAAGGATTCCTTCCGACACCTTTGTCATCGCTGTAAATACGGGGATTTTCATCACCCTCGATCCCGCCGTCGCTTTCGAAGTCGTTCCCAATGTCGTGGTGGATGCGTTGTACGGTAAGCTCGTCCGATTGGCCAGTATCGACGGAATCCTAACACCTACTCCCGATCTCACAACCCATTGGGACATTTCTGACTGTGGTATGATCTATACCTTCTACCTCCGCCGCGGAATCCAATTCTCAGACGGAAAGCCGTTTTCTGCCAAAGATGTCATGTATTCGATCGAACGGTTTCTAACCATCGGCCGCCAAACCTCGTGGCAACTCGAAGGTTTGGGGATCAACAAAGATAATTTTTCGGAAACGGTCGTCATGATCGATGATTACACGGTATCATTCACTTTCGACCAACCCATCGCTCCGAACATTATCCTTGGAACGATGGCCAGCGTAAGCCATATTGTCAATAGCGAAACAGTCAAATCCTATGACCGAAATGGGGACTGGGGCGAATGGTGGTTAACGGATCATTCTGCCGGCGCGGGACCCTACACGCTCGCTCGCTGGGAAAGAAACAATATGGTAATCCTGGAACGAAATCCTCATTTTCATGGTGGACAGCCTCATATGCGCAGGATCATCTTCCGCGATGTCCCGGAAGCCTCCAATCAGAGACTTCTTCTGGAACGGGGAGATGCGGATGTCGCGTGGCAGTTGACTGCTCAATTGCACGAAGACGCCATCAAACATCCGGATGTATATGAAGTCATTTTACCGGGGCACAGCAACGAATACCTATCAATGAATGCCAGCTGGGGTCCGCTCCAAAACCCAAAGGTTCGGTTAGCCATCAAATATGCGATCAATTATGAAGAGATCATCGATGACCTAATGCTCGGATATGCCCTGAATGTCCAGGGATTTGTTCCGCAAGGATATTTTGGATATATCGCTGAAAATCCCTTTTCTCCCGATTATGAGAAGGCCAAATCGCTTCTCAAGGAAGCCGGATATCCCGATGGGTTTGAAGTGGAACTCCTGACTTCGACCACCGATACACGAAAGATGGAGGCCGAGAAGATCCAAGCAGATTTGGCGAAAGCCGGCATTAAGGCAAACATTGTCGTTCTTCAGGCAGGGCAGATGTATACGATAATGCGCGCGCAATCCCACCAGCTCCTCATCGGAGGATGGGGCAACGACTACCCCGACGCCGACAATCTCGCTACTTCGTTCGCAAACTATCGAGCCGGACAGCTTGCCTGGCGCTGCGCTTGGGAAGACGACTTTGCCGCTGATCTTGTGGAAGCAGCCCGAATCGAACAGGATCCCGACATGCGATTTGACATGTATGAAGAACTGACTTACTACTGGCATGATAACGGGCCTTTTGCCATGCTGTATCAGACCGTCAATTTCTTTGCCGTTCGAAAGGAAGTCAAAGGGTTCGAAGAAGCGGCAGACGGGTATCACTTCATCTTCGATTTCACCAAGATCCACAAATAACTTTTCACAAGATCCCCCGCTCCTTTTTGGAGCGGGGGCCCTTCATGGGGGGATCTCCGTATGAATTTTTTCAGTTTTATTCTCAGACGCCTCATTCTGATGATCATCGTTCTTGTCGGCGTTGGGTGCATCGTTTTTGTGGTATCGCGCGTTATCCCTGCAGACCCTGTGGGTGCTATCCTGGGGGGAAATGCTCCGGTAGAAGTTGTCGACCGGATGCGGGCTCAACTGGGATACGATCGACCCATTGCGGTACAGTTTCTTGACTTCATCCAGGGTGCGATTCGTCTTGATTTTGGAGTATCGTTGCGTACCAATCGACCCGTTATGACCGATATTATGGAATACTTTCCCGTCACAATGGAACTGGCCATTGTAGCGATTTTCATTTCGATTTTCACCGGGGTGGTACTTGGAGTTCTGTCCGCGGTGTATCGCAATCGATGGATCGATCAGTTTTCTCGCGTTTTTTCCATCTTCGGTGTCTCCATGCCGGTCTTTTGGACTGGACTCATGCTGATTCTGGTCTTCTACGGCATTCTGGGATGGCTCCCGGGCGCTGGCCAATACGATTGGATGATCGAGTTAGACAACCCCTTGACTCAAATTACCGGTATGCGTCTTTTGGATTCTCTGCTTCAGGGGAATTGGCACGCCTTTTGGGATGCCTTCCGGCACATCATACTCCCCGCGATCGTACTCGGATTGACAGCAACAGCAATCATCGCCCGGATCACGCGAGCAAGCATGCTGGATGTTCTCAAACAGGATTATATCCGCACTGCTAAAGCCAAAGGGCTGAAAAAACGCGTTGTGATTCTACGGCATGCATTGAGAAACTCCTTGATTCCAACCGTTACTGTCATCGGATTGACATTCGGAAGCCTTCTTGAAGGCGCAGTGCTTACGGAGACCGTTTTCTCGCGGCAAGGACTTGGCCGATACATCACCAATGGCTTACTTGGACTCGATTACCCGGCAGTAACGGGAGGAACGCTGTATATCGCGCTAATTTACTGCTTGGCCAACTTGATTGTGGATATTGTCTATGCCATTTTGGATCCCAGGATGAGGTCGTGATCGAATGAAATCATTGGAAAAAACTCAAACCCTTAAGCCTTATCTCGATGATTTGAAACATACCTTGTACCTTTGGAAGAAAAGCCACCTAACCATGGTTGGTTCGGTCATCATCGGCATTTTCTTGTTGGTTGCGATCTTCGCCCCGCTCATCGCTCCCTATAGTCCGATCGAGCAAGATCTATCCAAACGGTTGATCGGACCAAGTACCCAACACTTTTTCGGAACCGATCATCTCGGTCGAGACATCTTTTCCCGGGTCATTCATGGATCAAGAACCGCTCTTTGGATCATATTCCTTGTCTCGGTCATTAGTACGGCAATTGGAACGATTGTTGGGGTTGTTTCCGGTTTTTTTGGGGGTGTGATCGACGAGATTCTGATGCGGATTACCGATATGTTCCTTGCCTTCCCTTCCCTAGTGTTGGCGATGTTCATCGCGGCTATGTTGGGACCGAATTTGACCAATGCCATTATTGCGATCTCTCTTGTCGGATGGACTGTATACGCCCGGTTGGTACGCGCTGAGGCAATCAAGATCAAATCGATGCCCTACATCGAAGCCATCCGTTCAGTAGGCGCAAGCCGGTTGCGGATTATTATTCTTCATGTCCTTCCGATGTGCGTCTCTCCCATTTTGGTGCAAATGACTTTGAGGATGGGCACGATTATCTTGACAGCAGCCAGTCTGGGTTTTCTCGGTCTTGGAGCGCAGCCGCCCGCTCCAGAGTGGGGGGTATTGGTCAGCGACGGCAGGGGGTATCTGATGAATCAATGGTGGATATCCACGTTTCCTGGCATCGCCATCGCCATTGTGGTGTTGGGGTTCAACCTTCTGGGCGATGGGGTCCGAGACATGCTCGATCCTCGTCTGAGGAGGTAACTGGATGAACGCGCGGGGCACTCTATTGGATGTATCAGGACTTCGCGTCTCTTTCTACACATACCGAGGCGTTATCAAAGCCTTGAACGGAGTCGATCTGTGGATGGATTCCAAACAGCGCTTAGGGGTTGTCGGAGAAACCGGGTGCGGAAAATCCGTTACTGCATTGGCCATTATGCGCTTGATCGAAGAACCGGGAGAAATTCAAGCAGGAAGGGTCATTTTCGATGGAACCCCTTTGCTAGCCAGAAGCCCGGGGAAACCGGGTACGCGCTTCCAACCGAACCCCCTGGAAACCGAAGGAAAACGATGGAAGGAATTGACGGAAGACCAAATGGAAAAGGTGCGGGGAAAAGAGCTCTCTATGATCTTTCAAGAACCCCGTTCGGCACTGAACCCCGTAATGCGTGTGGGCTTCCAGATAGCCGAATCCATTTCCAAAGCGAGGAAAATCTCCATCCGGGAAGCCTACCCTCAGGTCCGGGAAATGCTCACAACCGTAGGTTTGGATGCCGATCGAGTGATCCAAATGTACCCCCACGAACTTAGTGGAGGGATGGCCCAACGGGTGATGATCGGTATGGGGCTTTCCACAAACCCGAAGCTCCTCATTGCCGATGAGCCGACTTCCGCTCTGGATGTTACGATCCAAGCGCAGATTCTGGAACTGTTGGACCACCTGGCGCGTGAACGAGGCAATGCAGTGTTGATGATCACTCACGACATGGGGATTGTGGCTGAGTTTTGCGATTATGTCATGGTGATGTATGCCGGGAATTCCACGGAATACGCGGCAACAAAGGACCTGTTCAACGACCCCCTCCATCCTTATACTCAAGGGTTGCTTAAAGCGGTACCTCGAGTAGGCCGGATCGAAGAACTCCAAGCGATTCCCGGAACGGTTCCCGATCTTGTGGAACCACCGACTGGTTGTCGATTCCACCCGAGGTGCCCAAAGGTCATAAACCTCTGTTCCACCGATCAACCGCCGTTTCATGAAGTGAAGCCCGGACACTATGTATCGTGCCATCTATACTCGAACCCAAAGGAAGATCAATGATGAATCAAGAAAACCTGATCGAAATCCAAAACCTTAAGATATTCTTCCCCGTTCGTGCGTCGATTCTTTCCAAAACCCGCTATGTTCGGGCCGTGGACGATGTTTCTATGGCCGTTCCCAAAAAAAGCACCTTTGCTGTGGTAGGAGAATCCGGCAGCGGGAAAACCACTTTGGCTCGGGGCATTTTGCGTCTGATCCAACCCAACGCCGGTCAGGTTGCCTATCAGGGAACGAATATCCTCGATCTTCGCGCCCGAGAGTTTTTACCCTTCCGGAGAAAGATGCAGATTGTCTTCCAAGACCCATACAACTCTCTCCACCCGAGAAAACTGATTAAAACCATTATCGGAGAGGGCATGCACATTCACCTGAGATCATCGGAACGGGAAATTCGCGAAAAGATTGCCGCCGTGCTGACACAAGTTGGGCTTCGAGAAGAGCATATGTACCGGTATCCACACGAGTTCTCAGGGGGACAGCGACAAAGGATCGCATTTGCGCGGGCCATTGTGCTCAACCCGGAATTGGTGGTTCTGGACGAACCAACCAGCGCTTTGGATGTTTCGGTTCAAGCCATGGTTCTGAAAATGCTGCGGGATATTCGAGAAACGACGGGATTGACGTACCTATTTATCACCCACAACCTGTCCATCGTCGACTACATTGCCGATGAAGTCGCCGTGATGTATCTTGGACAGATCGTCGAAATCGGGAAGAAAACTGCCGTTTTTTCCCATCCAGCCCATCCCTACACTCGAATCCTGATGAGCTCCAATCCCATACCCGACCCCAACCAGAATCGAGAGAAGCAGATCCCAAAAGGGGAGATCCCCAGTTCAATCACGCCTCCTTCGGGTTGCCGATTTCACACTCGATGCCCCTATGTTCAAGACAAATGCAAAAAAGAGGAACCCCCTTTGATTGAGGTGCTCCAAAGTCAGAAAGCCAAGTGCCACTTTCCCCTATAGGTCGTTCTTGTCTTTTTTGACCATCCAAATCCCCATCGATTCTTATTCATCATTTATGCAGGCGATGAGCCGGTTACCCAGGCAAGTTGGATCCTTTGCCGTTGCTGATCGACCTTCAAAATCTCCACTTCTATGATCTGCCCGACATGGGCTGCCTTCAACGGATCGGTATTTCGGTTTTTCCCCATTTTTGACCGATGAACCAACCCATCGACTTTCACTCCGATATCCACAAACAAACCAAAATCGACAATATTCCGTATAGTCCCTTGGAGACGCATTCCAATCTGAAGCTGCTCGATGGTCTGAAGCTCCTTTTTAAGGATTGGTTGGGGAAAAGCCTCACGAGGGTCCAGCGATTGCGCGGCCAGCGCTTTGAGAATATCTTCTGTGGTGATGGGATGGAGGTTTATTTGATCCGATACGGTTTGACAATCCGATTGCTTGGCCTTGGACCGAATCTCTTCGCGAAGCCGATGGAAATCAGTCAACGAAAACCCGATGGCTTCGATAATCTGTTCTGCGGAGGAGTAGGATTCGGGATGAATCATCGTATTATCCAACGGATGCTCGGATTCAACCACCCGACAGAACCCTGCAGCTTGCTCAAAGGCTTTCGGGCCTACCCCTTTGACAGAAGCCAATTGGTTCCGATTGGTGAAGGCTCCATGAATCGATCGGTGGCTCACAATCTCTCGAGCGGTTTTCTTGTTCAGTCCCGAAATGTATGCCAAAAGATAGCTGGAAGCCGTATTCACATCAACACCCACAAAATTGACCACCGATTCCACCTCTTGATCCAGCGCTTGACGAAGCTGTTTCTCAGGCAGATCATGCTGGTACATTCCAACTCCGATCGATTCCGGAGGAATTTTGACATACTCCGCCAAAGGATCTTGCACTCTCCGGGCAATGGAAATCGCTCCACGCGTAGTGACATCCAAATCTGGAAATTCTTCGATTCCAGCATCCGAAGCAGAATACACAGATGCCCCCGCTTCAGAAACGATCAGATACGAGACTTGCGGATGGTTGGATTGAGCAATCCAGTTGGCAATAAAGGATTCTGTCTCACGACTGGCTGTTCCGTTTCCGATCGCTATGATATCGAAGGGATATTCTTGGTAGAGCCTCTCGAGTGTTTGGAACGCTCCTTGTTCATCTTTCTGTGGGGGATGGGGATAGATTGTGAAGGTGTGCTGATATTCCCCTCTCTGGCTCACCCATGCGCACTTACAACCGGTTCGAAACCCTGGGTCGATACCTAGTATGGCTTTTTTCTTCAAAGGAGGGGTTAGAAGCAGGCTCCGTAGGTTTTTGGCAAAGACTTCGATCGAGCGCATCTGGGCCGCTTCTGTCAACCGGTTTCGGATCTCCCGCTCGATCGAAGGAAAGAGGAGTCTTTGATATCCGTCTTGAACCGCGCGGGTGATTTGCTCTTGGTATGCTTTTCCCCGATCGGGGAAGCAGATCGAGACGATTGTTTCTATGGGTTGGGGATCCATTTGAATCTGCACTTTCAGCACTTTCTCCGATTCTCCTCGGTTCAAAGCCAACACCTGATGATGGGAAAGCTTTTTTACGGGGAACTGAAAGGAGTAATAGGTTTGGTATACCCCTTTCTCGTCAAACATCTCTGCCTGCTGGGCATGGATGATTCCTCGTTCCCACACCCATTGTCGCATTCGATCTTTGACGGTAGTATGGTTTGCCATCTCTTCGGCGAGAATATCGCGGACCCCTTGAAGCACATCTTCGACGGAATTGACTCCTTTTTCTTCATCAATCCATTCGGTCCATCGTTCATCCTGTTGTTCTTCAGCCCCGATCAGAAGTACAGCCGCTGTATCGAGTCCTCGCTCTCTGGCCAAGTCAGCTCGCGTCTTTTTCCGTTTCTTATAGGGTTGATAGAGGTCTTCGACATGCTGCAATATCATCGCTTCAGAAATCAGTCGGGCAAGCTCATCCGTTAACTTTCCTTGCTCGCTGATCGCTTCGCCCACTTGCATCTTTCGCTCTTCCAGGTTCCGGATATATTGGAGCCGCTCCGAGATTTGCCGAAGATGGATTTCATTCAAAGATCCCGTAGCTTCCTTTCGGTATCGGGCGATGAACGGAATGGTTTTCTTGTCATCGAGGAGTTCTACAGCGCTTCGAACCTGAACCTCTTTCAACCCAAGCTCCTGGGAAATCAGCGCATGGATATCTTCCGGTCTTTTGAGACAAATCCCACTCATGTCATTCCCCCCTCGATGATGGTTTTTGTTGATGATCCCGAATCATCTGATCCGCCGCGCGAACCCTTTCTCGGGGTACCCAGTCGATCCGCATAGATGGATGCAACTGCATCAAAGATTGGGCTTCCTGGTATTTGGGCATCAGGTTTTTCGCTTTCACTTTATAAGCGCCTGTGAGTTGTCGATGAACCAGCTGAGAATCGGTGCAAATCTGGACCGGTTCTTGGGCAAAATCAGAAAGAGCCAGACGCATTGCGGAAAGGATCGCGGTATACTCCGCTTCGTTGTTGGTGGCTCCCGCGCAATCAATTAAAGTCCGGGAAATCATGATCCCGTCACGGTACGCAAGAACCGCGGCGTCTCCTTTTCCGCTCCCATCGACGATCATAGTTATCATATCGTAACCTCCCTTAGGACCAAATTAAAAAAACGGGGTCCACTGGATGGACCCCGTTTTCTTGGTCAGGGCGGGGAGAGTTGAACTCCCGACCTCCAGATCCCGATTCTGGCATTCTACCATCTGAACTACGCCCTGGCGTTTCTGCTCAACCCTACCCGATTATACCACAGGGTCTCCTACCGCGCAAGGGCCTCTTTTGCGATTTCTGCAAACTTTTCAAATCCAGCTGGATCTCGGACGGCGACATCGGCAAGCATTTTTCGATTGATGCTGACTCCCGCTTGTTTTAATCCATGAATCAGCTGGTTGTATTTCAGGCCATGCTTGCGGGACGCTGCATTGATCCGAATGATCCACAACCGTCGGTATTCCCCTTTTTTGTCTTTTCTGCCAACATACGCGTAGGCACCACTTCGGTAGAAACGCTCTTTGGCCAGCGAATATCTTCGGCTGGCAGCGCCTCGATACCCCTTCGTGGACTTCAGAATCTTCTTTTTTCTCGCTTTTGAAATGACTGCTCTTTTGACTCTCATTGTATATTCCTCCCAATTATGCTTTGGCGAGCATTCGTTTGATTCGATCAACGTCTGCCTTGGCTACTCTTCCTTTTACGCGTAACCTTCGGATTTGCTTGCTGGATTTCTTTCCCGTCTCGTGGGCATGATACCCATGATTCCGCATCAATGTTCCACTTTTCTTTAGCTGAAACCGTTTGGCGGCGGATTTCCGTGTTTTCATCTTGATCTTGGCCATGGTTCTTCCTCCTTTTATGCCTCTTGTGGAGTATCTTGTTCTTTCAATTCTTTCTCGATCTTCCTCCGCTCAGCTTCCGATAGCGGGGAAAGGGTCATGTGCATGTCTCGTCCTTCAAGCTTGGCCTTTGCGGTGCATTTTGCGCGGGTTTTGGTATCTTCAAGCACATGGTCCAAAATCTCCTTGCCCTTTTCCGTGAAGGCCATCTCTCTTCCTCGAAACATAACCGTCACACGCACCATGTGCCCATCATCCAAAAAACGGATCACGTGTCGAAGTTTGGTCTGGTAATCATTTCCGTCAATCTTCGGTCGAAATTTCATCTGTTTGAGCTCAGTTCGTTTTTGCTTCTTTTTCGATTCTTTGTCTTTTTTCTGAATTTCAAACCGATACTTTCCGAAATCCAAAATCTTCGCAACTGGGGGTTGCGCGTTGGGTACGATTAACACTAAGTCCAAACCGCGTTCCCGGGCCTTCATAATGGCGTCTTGATATCCCAAAATTCCTAATTGTTCGCCTTCTTCCCCAATTACACGCATCTGAGAAACACGAATCTCCTCGTTTTTTGGAGGTAATTTCTCATCTTTGTAGATAACTGTTCACACTCCCTTCCTTTTTTCATGATTTCTCTTCCAATGACTCCTATTTCAAACAAAAAAACGGGCACTTTCTTGACTTGGCAAGAAACCACCCGCTTGCGATGCCTATGAACGGAAACAACCCATAGGGTACCCGGTAGCATTACGCCCCAAGGTGGGAATCGCGCAGATGGACTCCTCTTTGCTTTGGTTCGATGGTGGGCCGTACAAGAATCGAACTTGTAGCCTACTGATTAAGAGTCAGTTGCTCTACCGATTGAGCTAACGGCCCTGAACCCATATATTGGTGCCGGAGGCGGGACTTGAACCCGCATAGAGATAAATTCTCTACATGGACCTCAACCATGCGTGTCTGCCAATTCCACCACCCCGGCAAATCAAAAGTGGCGCGCCCGGAGGGACTCGAACCCCCAACCATCGGTTCCGAAGACCGATGCTCTATCCAATTGAGCCACGGGCGCAACAGCTCACTTCTGGGGTGGCTAATGGGATTTGAACCCACGGCCATCTGATCCACAGTCAGATGCTCTACCAACTGAGCTATAGCCACCGTGCATAACGAATACAAACTTACTTTTCTGGCGCGCCCAGAGGGAATTGAACCCCCAACCGCCGGATTAGAAATCCGATGCTCTATCCGATTGAGCTATAGGCGCACCCATATCGAGAAAACCCTGGAGCGGTCGACGGGACTCGAACCCGCAACCACCGGCTTGGAAGGCCAGTGCTCTACCAATTGAGCTACAACCGCATTCATGGTCGGGGAGACTGGATTTGAACCAGCGGCCTCCTGCGCCCAAGGCAGGCGCGCTTCCATCTGCGCCACTCCCCGTTTCAGCGAAGCCTATTATATCACAGAGGCTTCCTAAGGTCAAGAGGTTTGCCCATGGTGATTTTTTCGGACAAACTCAGTTTTTTCGATCAATCCGTCGATAAAGAAGTCTGCTTTCCCGTTATGGTATAATCCAGTATTCCAACAGAATGGAGGTCATACTCATGAAAAAGCATTGGCTTCTTTTTTGGATTTTCATGCTGATCAGCTTGATCCTTGTATCTCGGGTTTCGGTGGGTCCATTTCAATATCCCAACCAGTTCCCCGCAGGGTATACCCATACCCTTAATTTTGGAGACCTTGTCTTGTCCAGCGACCGGACAACCTATGTAATCTCCCAAAGCCAAACGCACCGAGGGCAGATTGTATCTGCCTATCAGAACCATGATCCCTATACGATCATCGAATCGTTCTCTTCACTAGTCAATCGGTCAACATTATCTGGGCAGCACATCGAACCATTGATCGAGGACGATTGGGTTGTGGGAGTGCGGATTGAATATGAGGATCCAATTCCAGGAGTCCTTTCTGTGCACACAGAGTATCGATTTTCCCTTGAATCGGAGGCTTTAGAGGTCCATACCTTTTTCAAAAACCGATCCGAAAAACCCATAGAAACCATTGCTTTCCAACAGAACCTAAGCTTTCCGATGATATCTCCCCGTTTGCTCCGGTCACGCATGTCAGATCGGAACTTCATCTACATCCAAGAAGAAGGAATCTCGCATGGGATTCTTCCGGTCGAATCAGGGGTTCGCGTCTCTCTCAAGTCAAACTACGGAATCGTATTCTATCCCAACTTTTCGCTCGAGCCCTATCAGCAAACCAAACGAAGCCTTCTTTGGTTTGTAGGAGAGGATGCGCACACCTTTTATTCCGCTCTGATCGATCAGTATGGCATTCCCTTCCAAGAGGTTCAAGGCGTGATTACCGATACCGAAGGAACCGGTTACCCTTATGTGGAAGTTCGGGCATTCGAAGCGAACGCAACCACTCTGATCGGGCTGACTCGATCCGATGAAACCGGGGCATACCGGTTTTTCCTTCCTGAAGGCCCTTATGTAATCGACATCGATCGAAGCGGACTGACCCCGGTTTCCCAACGGGGGTTGGATTTCATCATCACCCCGCCTCAGCAGAACGCTTTTCTTTGGGGCCCGTTCTTGACAGACGTGCGTTCGGATGGGATCGCAATTCAATGGAAAAGTCTCTATGCGAGTCCTGCGACTCTTGAATTGTATGATGAGGAATCTTCGAAAGTCCACCGATACGAGATTCCTCAGAGAAAAACGATATCCCGGATCATCCTATATGATGATGATCGCGATCCGGCCCATTCGATCAAGCCTGACACCCGATATCAATACGAAGTGGTGCTCCATGATAGTGTAGCACCCGGTCTTAGTTCTCCCCGCTATTCGTTCCAAACGATGCCTACACATCCAGAAACCTTTACCTTTCTCGTATACGGGGATAGTCAAAGAAACGATGATCTCCATCGAATTGTAACTTTGAGCATGGGAAAAGAACAACCTTCTTTTGTGATTCATACTGGCGATTTGGTCAATAATGGCAACCATATGCCCGATTGGGACAACTACTTCGACGCCAAGCGATTGCTTGCCGCGCATGTTGCGTACTTTCCTGTTCTGGGAAATCATGAATATAACAACCCCGTCTACTATGAGGCCTACCATCTTCCAATGGGCGGAGGGGACTTCAACAAACGTTGGTATTCCTTTTCGTTTGGAGATCTCTTTTTTATCCAATTGGATTCTTGTGTAGAACAAGAAGCGATGCGAATCGAACAAACCCGATGGTTAGAAGAGCAATTGCAAACCCATGAACACATGCCAATCAAGATCGTTTCGTTCCATCACCCCTTTTGGACTAATCATCCAAGAAGGTACTATGAAGAATCCCTGCATGAAAAAGACTGGAGACCCCTGTTCGAAAAATTTGGAGTTTCCATTGTTTTCAACGGGCATATCCACTCATATGAACGCTTTGTTCGCAACGGGATCACATATGTAATCTCTGGAGGCGGTGGTGGTCCATTGGATTCTCAAACTGGACCAAATTTCCACTCGTTTACCCAAACAGCCTTAACTGGATATCTGCACTATGTCCGCGTGGATGTTTCCGAAAAAGGGTTGGATCTTCAGGTGAAAGCGGTAATGAGAGCGACCGATCCCATGGATCCCCTTTCTGTTTTGCCTCATACCGCAATTCTGGATCGGTTTTTTATCTGGCGAGAAGATCTCAAGTAGGCGTTCCGTTCGATCGGGTGGGGGAACTTGGATGGATTTCGGGGAGGACGTTCATTTGATCTCTATGCTCAAGAATAAACTGGATATCCTTTTCTAATCCCGCATCACGCAAAGTACAAGCGTGTGTTGTGGTTCTGAGGGTCCTTTCGAGATAAACCTCATCATCATCAATCCGCTGTCCGGTTTCCAGAGCAAGCAAGGTAGCATCCTTTTGATGACCAAAAGACAGACGCCGATGAGATCCTTGATTCAAAGAGTTCAGAAAGATGGCCGCACACAGAAAGTCCTCCAAGGAAAAGGCATTTGTGTTTCCTGCGCACACAATCAGGAGCGAACTGGGGTTTGCGGTCAGGATCTGCGTAACAACATAGGATCGGTTCAATAGAGATAATGCATAGGCATTCCGATAGGATCCTTTCATCGGAGAAAGACATCGTGTCCCATTGGTTGTTGTCACGACCAGTTCTTTCCCGGATAAATCCCGATGAGAGATCTCCACAGGGGAATTTCCATAGTCGAACCCCTTGGGTGCTTGGTTTCCTCGTTCCCCGCAGAGAAGAATCTCAGGATGGTTCTTCTTGATTTCGCGTGCCTGGGTTACCGTTTGGGTTGTTTGCCAGCGAACGGCTCCTTGATGCGCGCTGGTAACAATAAAACTGGTCGCGCGGAAGACGTCGATCAACAACAGACAGTCATAGGTCCTGCCTGATGGAAGGTTTTGGTTATCGGTATAAAACGGGATCAAGTCGATCAGCAAAGGTTCCAATCCTCCTCGATTTGCTCCACCGCGAGTTTTGTCAATCGGTTCCCTTCTTCGCAAAAAGCCCGCGCATCTCTTTTTGGTTCGTTTTTCCAGTCCCAGAGATTGACCACCAGATCAAACCTCCCCTTTTTTCTTCTCTTCAGCTCCAAGGTTCGGATCATGTCTGAAAAAACCATAATCTCGAGCGCAGTCTCCGAAGGAAATCGAGTATCTTCAGACATGCAATCCAAGCAAATGTGCCGTTCCACATCAGGGAGGATGTCGATCTTGGAAGGAACTCCTTGAAAACTTGCCGTGCTGATGAAAACATCTCCCCCTTCAAAGACTGGTTCGAAAAAGGGAATGATCGATAGCGTTTTTCGAAGATCCAACCGGGTATAAAGGGGTTCGATCTGTTCTCGACCCAACGTGATCTCAAAATGTGATACAAAGAGGGGAATCTGTTGGGTCTTCTCTCCTACAAAATGAAATCGTTGTTCCAAGAAGTAATTGAGTTTGAATGGGTCAAACAAACCGAGAGACTCAGACGATACCGATGCTTTCAACAAAGCATAGATCTGCGAAAAGAACCGATACCTTCTCCGATTGCTCACATCTGAAAGATGAACCCCAACTAGACTGCCTTGAAACAAGCCTCTCATCCGATCGAATTGGGTACAAAGGGAGGCTACTGCTTGATCGACCCCGTGATAGGAGTATTCAGCTGCAATTAGAGCGCCAGTTCCGGTTGCTACAATATATCGAGGCGGGCCGAATTGAGCTTCCAAATATTGGATTCCACCCAAAGCCCTCAGGCATAACAGATTGACCCCATTCAGGTAGAGAGCATACCGGATAGTCGCTTCAACTCCTTTCCATAGGTTTTCTTCATATGCGTCCTCGAATCGCGCAAAATCTCATCAAACCGATCAAATCGGTGCCAAGGATGCGCAACCGCTTCGAAAGACAAGGTTAATGATGCATCCGCAAGGTCGTCTTCAGCAATCTTTTCCCCTTTCAGTTCATCGATGTAGTTCACCAAATCAAAGGCATTGTGAAACGATTCGCGAGGGTGCATCCGTCCCACATCTACACCCACCACAAACTGGGCCCCCATCTCTTTTGCTTCTGGCACAGGAATACACCGGGTCACACCCCCATCCACCATAATCGATCCTCCCATGATTCGGGGTGGGAAAATGCCGGGGATGGTTGCGCTGGCTGCAATCGCATCCACTATGAACCCGCATTGGATCAATTCCGTTGTTCCGCTTTGATAGTCGCAGACAACCACTCCCAATGGGATAATGACATCCGAAAACCGCGCTTTGCCAAAGATCGCGGACAACGTATCATACAAAAAGCGGTCATCCACCACAGAACGGGATAGAGTCATTCTTCGAGCCAAATCCACTTGACCGCCAATCCCACCCTTTCCTTCGATGGATTGGATCAATGCTTCGATCATCTCCTGTTTTTGAAGGACAAAGTGCTTGGTCATTCTCCGAACGACTTCCACGTCGTTGTGCAGGGCAATTCCTGCGCCGATCACTGCGCCCATGGAAGAGCCGGTAATCACTTCGGGATACAGTCGATGGTTGAACAACGCTTCAATGACTGCAATGTGGGCAAATCCCCTCGCTCCCCCGCTGCCTAGAGCGAGTCCCAAACCGGGTGTTTTGCTGTAGGATTTCAATCATATGCCTCCCTCACCAAGCATTCGATGAGACGAATATGTCGAATGGGCCGATTCTGTAGGGGTCATCCCCTTCGTTTCGGGGGTTTGCTTTCGCAAGGGGGGTCCTGGTGCACGATCTCAAAATCGACCTCCCCACGGACCCGGTCAATATCCTTGACCCTGGCTTTCAATACGTCCCCCAATCGATAGACCTTTCCCGTCCGTTCTCCGACAAGCGCATTTTTGCTTTCTTCCAAGGTAAAGTAATCCTCCAGGGATGAAATATGGATCAATCCCGAGATCTGGATGCCGGGAATTTCAACAAAAAGCCCGAACTTGCTGGCGTGTGTGATGACAACATCAAAGACCTCGGATTGATGGCGTGAGATATAATCAACCTTTTTCAAGGCAATCAAATCCCATTCGGCCTCGTTGGCCACTCGCTCCTTTTGAGAACTATGAACCACCACTTTTGTCAAAAATTTCGTGATGGTAGGGATTGAATCGGATGAGAGCGTTCCGTGCTGAATGATTTCTTTCAACAAGCGGTGGACCATCAGATCCGGATATCTTCGGATGGGGGATGTGAAGTGGGTGTACGCTTCCGATGCCAGACCATAATGGCCCACATTCCCAGTAGCATATACCGCTCGTTTCATCGATCGAACAACCAAACGTTCCACGCTGCTCAGCAACGGGTGATCCTTCAGGGCCTCGAGCAACTTCTGGATCTGGGTGGATGTGAGCTTTTTGGGAACCCTGTGTTGAATGCCCAATGCTCGGATGTAGTCCTTTAGCTGGATGAGCGTTTCCGCATCCGGTGGTTCGTGGATTCGGTATACAAAGGGAAGATCCAGATGCTGAAAGTACCTTGCGATCGTTTCATTAGCCAAAATCATGAATTCTTCGATGATGGATTGACCCACATGCCGCCGTTGAGGGATGATTGCTACCGTATGCTGGGTATCATCCATTTCGATTTTGACCTCATCGCTTCCGATATTGATGATGGCCCCTCGTTTTCTCCGGTTTTCTCTAAGGGTTTGGCATAACTTCTCCATGGCTTCAAGCATGTTGACCAAACCTTCGGTTTGCTCCAGTTCTTTCTTCTCTTGTGGATCGCGGTCTTCCAACCATCGATTCACCTGAGTATAGGTAAGTCTTCTTTGACTTCTGATCACACCTTCACAGATGTCGAAATGACCGACCGTTCCATCGGGCCGAATCTCCATCACCAAAGAAACAACCAAACGGTCCTTTCCTTCTTGAAGAGAACAGAGTCCGTTCGAAAGAACTTTTGGGAGCATCGGGATCACCTGATCCAACAAATAGACACTCGTAGCCCGCTTATAGGCTTCTTGATCCAAAGATCGGTCCTGTAGCACATAATGGGCCACATCTGCAATATGAATCTCCAAAAAGGTCTTTCCCTGGGCATCTGTGTACATACAGACTGCGTCATCAAAATCTTTGGAATCTTCTCCATCGATGGTCACAACACAATGATCCCGAAAATCGGTTCTCTTTTGAAATGCCTGAGGATTGACCTCTTTTCCCATATGCGCCGCTTCCTGCAAGACCGGATCCGGAAACTCTTCGGGAAAGGGCAATCCATGTTTCAGGATGATCGACGCGGTATGGATCCTCGGGTCTTCAACGTCACCCAAGACCTCCCGGATCGTCATCTTCGGGAGTTGTCCTCGATGAGGGTACATCGTAATATCGCCAAACACTTTTTGACCCGGAATCGCGCCCAAAAGGTCATTTTTCGATCTCATGTCCACAACAAATTGCAAGCCCAGCTTTTTGTCGTCGGGAATCACGAAATATTTCTTTCCCTGCTGGACCAAAACGCCAACGACTCGGGTCAGATTACGCTGAAGGACGCGGACGACTTCCGCTTTCCGCCAATCCCGATAATAGCCAGTCGGCCGGATCACGACTTGATCCCGGTGCATAGCCCCTTTTGCGTCTTCAAGAAACACAACATACTCATCTTGTGCGCTTACCCGGACAAAACCCATGGTTCCACTTCGGGTAAACTCTATTCTTCCTTTCAAATCATCCGTTTTGGCCTGATGATATCTTCCTTTTCCATCTTTGTAGATTTCTCCCTCTTCTTCCAACCCTTTCAAAATGCGACGCAAGGCAACATGGTCTTTGCGTTCCCGGAGTCCAAAAAACGCAACGAGTTCTTTCAAAATGGATGGTTCGTACATAGAATCCGCCAAACACTTCCGTACTGCTTCCTTAGTAACCACTTGATCTCCTTTCAACACTTAAATACCTTCCCCGGAATGACACACATCAACTCGATTCCTTGGGGAAGTAGTCGTTCATGCACCTCTTTCAGCTTTCGTTTCAATTGGTGGTTGTACCGGCTCGAAACATGGTACAAAATCAACCGTTTGGGTTTCGCTTCTTCAACCGCTGCGATTAACTCGTCCAAAGCGGTATGGTTTTCCCCTTTCCGATCCTCTCGAGAAAGGAATGTACACTCGTGCATCAATGTTTCGGTATTGGTCATTACTTCATGAGGAAGAACCAAACCATCCCCGCTTAGCGTAAACCGATTATGATGATACACCTCTGTAAAACCACTCGCTTTATCTTGTGTTTTCCATTTCAACGCCAACGCCCGGATTTGTTCTTTCGGTAGATCGCGAAAATCCTCTTTCAATCGTTTCCGGGATTCCACAATCCGATACCCGAAGCTGGGTTCTCCGTTCATATGCTGGGTACGGAAGACTCGTATTGTTCTTGGGTTTTGACCTTCAGCAAGAGAAAGGGCAAAGCTTTCCTCGATTTCCTGAACGTTCAGAGGGTACCGGATCCATCGTCCATTGTCAATGATAAAGCTCAAGAACTTGCGAATCATGGCTGCGCCTGCCGGATAATAGATTTCCAGCGGTTTTTCGCGTTCTCCCATTGCGCTGTTTCGGGTGTTCAAAAACCCCCAAAGCCCAGAGATATGGTCCGCATGGGAGTGAGTCAAAAAGATCCTTTGAACGGCATAAATCTTGTTTGCCATGATGGTGCTGATCCCTTCTCCGCAATCAAAAAGGATCCGATCCGGGGCGTAATAGGTCCACGTGGAGTACATCGCTTTCGAAAAACTCATGATTTCCAATGGATTTTCTCCTTTTCTTCAGCGATCACAACTCCTCCTGAGGCTCCAGTTTCACTTTCAGTTTTCCTTTCACTCCACCTGGTAGTTTGATCGATACTTCATACGTTCCGATTTCCTTGATTGCGCTTCCTGGAACCTGAATCCACTTACGGTCAATTGCCTCATCGAGGTGTTCGCTCAGCGCTTTGGCTACATCCGCGTTGGTAATGGAACCATACAACTTCCCTTTTTCTCCAGCGCGCACTGGAATGGTAAAAAATTCCTTCATCAACCGTTCCATTTTCAGCTCGCTTTGATTGCGCTTTTTTTCTTCGTGTTCTTGATGAACCTGCTGGATGGTCTGAGCGTGTTTGACCTCTCCTTTGGTCGCAGGTTTGGCAAGATTTCGAGGAATCAGGTAGTTTCTTCCGTATCCATCGGAAACATCCTTAATTTCTCCTTTTGAACCCAACTTCGGCACATCTTCAATCAGTACTACTTTCATGACGAATCCTCCTCTTTATGGGGTAAGTTCCAGACCTATCGATCCCCAATCCCCGATCTCGCGGAATCCAAGTCTCCGGTAGATTCGACCGGATTCGGGGCTTTGATAGAACAGACAGGCCGATTTTCCTTTTTTCTGCAGGTATTCCACCAACACATGGACGCAAGCACTCGCATATCCATGGTTCCGAAACTGCGGGTCCGCATGGGTGGCCACCGCGAGAATCATTCCGCTTTTGTCGCTCTCCGCGTCCAAAGTTGCTGTCGAAACAACCCTTCCGGACTTTGGATCGCGAATATGAACCACTTTTTTGCAACCCTGTTCCACCGCCCATCGATAATGATCCCGTTCAAACCGTGTCGAAGAAAATTCGGGAATGGCATTCAGGAGGTCAACGACTTCCGGCAAGTCATCGATCGATGTTGGGAGTACCCTGTGCAGGGGTATATCTTCGAGTTCTCTGTTCAGTTGGGAACATACCGCAAACCGCAACGAACGGGTAGAACGGATTCGATCCAGAAGCAATGGTTCCAAAGCGTTGACTGTCGATTGCATTCCTGAAAGAATCCATTGACCGGGTCCTTTCGTGATTTGATCGATCCGCTCTCTGCACGCGATCCGATCCGATGCTATGCTGACAGAGTACAGCACTAGAGAATGATGGTATCGGAGCAGGACGGATGAAATGGCGTTCTTTTCGCTTCTGATGTAGAAATCTTGAAATTCGGTATGGATCCCGAAGTTCATCAGATCTCCAATCAGGAACAAATTCCATTCCGGCTCCTTGTTCAACGCGATCAAAAGATCGCCCTTCATTGCGTCGTTTGTTAGGTGTTCCATATCTGCTTCAACTCCTTCCGCTTCAACTGCTCATGGTAATCGACGATTCCTTCGACGGTTTCAAGAGCGACAATCGCTTCTTTCTGCATCGCTTTCTCCACGACCATGTAGATTTGCGGGAAAGAAATCCGTCCTTCCAAAAACCACCGCACAGCGATTTCGTTGAAGGCATTGTACTGAACCGCTCGGCAAGCTGGCGCATGAAGCACATGCCTGGCCAGAGCGATTGCGGGAAACCTCATTGGATCGACAGGGGCTAAGGAAATGGAATGCTCTGGGATCTCTATTCCAACAGAATCTGTATTGCCAATGCGATCCGGGTAACTCAGAGAATAGGCGATTGGAACGCGCATATCGGGAGTCCCTGCATGCATTTTCACCGTGCCGTCACAGAACTGGATCATGGAATGAACATAACTGGAGCGACAAAGCATGACTTGGATTTGATCGGGCGAAAGTCCAAAAAGATGCTGCGCTTCGATCATCTCTAACCCTTTGTTGAACATGGTAGCGCTGTCAACGGTAATTTTCGGCCCCATCTTCCAATTGGGATGGGCCAACACGTCCTTTGGCCGGGCTTTATCGAGATCGGAAGCCTTCCAATCTCGGAGCGCTCCTCCTGAAGCGGTCAGAACTACTTGATTGATCTTGCTTCGGTCTTCCCCGATCAGCAACTGGAACAGTCCGCTATGCTCACTATCTATGGGAATGAGTTCGCAGCCCTCTTGATTGGCTTTGCTCATCACGAAAGAACCGCCCAGGACCAAGGATTCTTTGTTCGCCAAGCAGACCCTGCGCGCGCTTTCCAAGGAGGCGATCGTAGTTGTCAATGTTTCTCCACCTCCCGAAGCGATCACCGCAATATCCGGCTTCAGATCGCGCACCATCTCCTCGTTGCTGGAAAACCGGACAGTTCTTTTGGGCAAATCGATTGGACCGGAAAAAAAAACGCCTTCCGGCCGATACCGAGCGACGAGTTTGGGAAACTCATCGGACTGACGGGCACTCATTCCAACCAAACGAATTGCGCGCGATTTTTCATTCCATCGGTCCAAAACCTCCAGCGTTTGGCGCCCGATCGATCCGGTTGCGCCCACCAGCACGAGTCGTTTATCCCCCATACATTTTCCCCTCTTCGCATAGATCCTGATAGTCGCACCATCCACAAAGCTTTGAAGGCTTTGGGGGGAATGCTCCGGACTCAAGAATCTTGACAAGCGCGTGGATTTTTTCGCGCAAAGTCTGTTCGGTCTGTTCAATGATTGGATCGGTAACTTTTTCTTCCACAAAATCGCCTTCTTCAAGGTATAGAAAGGCCGATGAATGGATCAAACATCCCGAACGAACCATTAACCATGCATAGGTACGGAGCTGCAGCGTATCTAAGAATCGGGCTGTGTATTTACCGGTCTTGTAGTCTACAATCCGAAACCCTTCGGGGATCCGTTCCAATCGGTCAATCTTTCCTGTGAAGAGGAGGTCATCTTCCATTTTGAACCGGACAAGCTTCTCGGATTCATACGGTGATGTATTATGAGGAGAATGAAAAAACTGACTCAGCATCTCAAGACCTTTGATCCCATGAACTCGTTCCGTCTCCCGATCGAGTTGATACAAGTTCTGGGTCCGATACTTGGCGCGTTCTGACCTCCAAATTTGGCGGAACAGGTCATGCAATCCCTGGGTGTCACGGAATTCGACGCCACTTGTAAAGTATCGGTGTAAAGTCAAATGAACCACTTGCCCCAAGAAGAGAACTGGGGAGATCATAGCCGGTATTTGGCGGATATACTGAAATTCATACTTTCTGGGACATTGATCGAAACAGGATAACCGCGAATAGCTCACATAAAGCATTTCATCACTCCAAAAGGTCTCCTTCCCGGATTGAGCGCCCATTTTGAGCCGCAACAAAGGAAATCGGGCGTTTGGAAGGAAACTGAAGCACCGATACGCAAAGAAGGCCTTGACCTGTTTGGATCCAAGCGCCTCTCCGGTCGATTCTCTGAATCCTTCCTGGGGTACCGCCTGGTTGCCCATCATCAATACTCCGCGCTTCCATAAGCTTCACGGGAACACCATTGATCTGGCACCATGCAGGAGTATGCGGGTCAAAGGCCCGAATCATCTGCTGAATATCTTTCGCAGGCTTGTCCCACTGGATTTTCAATTCGCTCTTATCGATCTTCTCAGCATAAGTGGCCAACGAGTCATCCTGTGGAACCCAGAGAACCGAACCCGAGTTCATCGCTTTCAGAAAAGCGATCAAAGAGTGACAACCAATGCGGGCCAAACGGGTCGATAACCGTCCATAGTTCTCGAAAGGAAAGATGGGGGCGCGTTGTGTCCAACCAATATCTCCTGCATCAAGAGCGCGCACCATCCGCATAATTGTAATCCCGGTCTCTGTCTCTCCCTTCTGAATGGCCCGTTCCATGGGCGAGGCTCCTCGATATCGGGGCAAAAGAGAGGCATGCACATTGATAAAGCCCATTGGGAGAGAATCCAATACTGTCTTTCGTAAAATCTGCCCAAAAGCAACTACGACTCCTACGTCCGGTTTAAGCTCTTCAATGGAAGTCCATACCTCATGATCTTTGGAAGAGAGCGGTTGAAGGATCGGTATTCCCCGGTTCCGAGCGATTTCTTTGACGGGATTGGGCCGGACACGATTCCCTCTCCCCGATTTTTTATCCGGTTGGGTACAGACACCAACCACACTGCATCCGCTCTGTAGAAGAGCTTCCAGATGAATCGCTGCAAATCGTGGTGTCCCCAAGAAGAGGATGCGTAGGGAAGATTTGGGGTTGGTCATACTTCAGAAGTTCCAGATTCCAAAGATTGAATGATCTCCCGTGCTTTTTCTCGAATGACATCCAAACGTTTGCGCAGCATTTTTCGTTTCAGATGAGATAAGTGATCGATCATCAAGACGCCATTGAGATGATCCATTTCATGAGAGATTACTCGGGCTCCAAATCCTTCCAATCGTTTCTCCCATTCTTTGCCAGAACCGTCCTGGAAGCGAACGCGTACCCATTTTGGTCGCTCGATATCTTCGTAAATCTCAGGAAAACTCAAACATCCTTCTTCTCCTTTGACCATTTCTTCGGAGGCCTCGATCAACTCCGGATTGATCATTGGCGTCGGTCCCGAGCCATCCTGGATATCGACCAGCATCAAGCGAAGACCGATCCCAACTTGAGGAGCGGCCAACCCTGTGCCGTCATATCGATACATGGACTGCGTCATCTCTTCGATCAAAGCGCGCAACGGCTCATCAAAATCATGAATGGTTTTGGCCTTTTGCCGCAAGACCCTGTCTCCATACAATCGCACTTTCCGTTCCATTCCTAAGTCCTCCGTCATTCCTTTTGCAATTGATCCAAGAGCCTATGATCGGTATGAAAGACAGTCAAGGGAGAAATGGAGACATATCCTTGGTTTACAGCTAGATAATCGGCATCTGTGTCTGGATCATTCTCCACCACCCCTCCCATTAACCAATAATAGACATTGCCATAGGGATCTTTTCGTCCTTCAAAATAATCTTCAAACTTCCGTTTGCTTTGGCGCGTGAATCGATGCCCCAAAAGCTGTGTGAACGGAATCGAGGGAACATTGATGTTCAAAGCTCCGTAGGGTGGGATTCGATGAATGTCAAATTCGCGGAGAAATCGGACGATAAACTGAGCCGCTGTCTCAAACCGGGGCTGAGCGAAGTCCACGGAAGAAATGGCGATGGCTGGATACCCCGTGATCGCAGCTTCCATCGCGCCCGAGACGGTTCCGGAATATAAGACGTCTGTGCCCATATTCGCCCCTTTGTTGATCCCGGAAACAACAAGATCCACTCCCCCTTCTGACAGCTCCAACAGACCCAGTTTCACGCAATCGGCTGGAGTTCCGCTGGTTGCGTACCCGAAGAAGGTCCCGTCGAGATCGACCTTTTTGACCCACAATGGCGTTCGAATGGTGATCGCATGTCCAGTCGCACTGCGCTCCACATCTGGAGCCACGACCAACACTTCGTGTCCCTCTTTGGACAGTTCGCTTTTGAGACATCGGATTCCTTCCGCCATGATTCCATCATCATTCGTAATTAGTATCCTCATTCTTCTTCCTTTCTCTTTCTCATTCTGAATCAATCTGAGTATGCCCGCATTGCGCCAATGCTCGATGAAAGGCTTCTATTGGTACAACAGGGCACTGAAAATTGGGATCCGGCAGCTCAAGGGCTTCCCGAATCGCCTCTTCGCGTACAGCCATGGCTTCCTCCAGTGTCTTCCCATTGACTAAGACGGCCAAAGCCGAAGCAGAAGCGATGATCCTGGGACATCCGCGCGCCAAGAATTGCATGGAAATTTTCCCTTCTTCGAAACGGACAAAAACTGTGATCTGATCTCCGTCTTTTTCATGGATTGCATCACCCGTTCCGCATGGATGTTTCATCTCGCCAACATGGCGGGGTTGCAAAAAATGATCCTGGAAGGCTTTGGAGTATTTCACGTTCCTCACCTGATTGATTGTTCACGGAAGATCCAGAACAGCAATCTCCGGAACAGAATTAAACCGGCCAGGCAACCATTGCCCGATCCCCCGGGTAACAAAGATGATCGCTTCTTCCCATTCATACAACCCACGAAAAAAACGATAATCCCCTTGACCGGTTACACGCAGAACCCATTCGGTCAAATGAGGGATATACCACTGCCCCCCATGTGTATGAGCCGCCAAAACATAATCATATCCACTGACGATCTGTGGATACCGTTCCAATTGATTTGGAGCATGAACAAGCAATATCCGGGCGTCGAATGATTCATCGGGATCCAAAAACTCTGTCCGATGGAAAAAATAGGGTGATTCCAATCCTGTAAGGCCAATTCTCCGGCCGTTGATCTCAAGGATTTCGGAATTCATCTCAAGAAGCGGAACTCCGAGATTTTCATACCGCTTTCGCATATGGACCGGCGCATATTCTTCCCAGTTTCCAAAAATCGCCCATACCTGGGATATGTGACGAAGCTCGTCAAAAAAACGCTCCATATCTGGTACAACAGTCCACTTGGCCAAAGCGTCGCCCCCAAAGAGAATGAGGTCCGGATTGAGATCCCGGATCGTTACAAGCACACGGTCATGGAAAGACCGATATCTCCACATATGCAAATCCGCAAAAAAAACGATCCGAACACCAGGCTCTTCCAACTCCTGGATCCAAACTACCTCCAGGAGATTGGGTTCGACCAAGAATATATAAACACACAAAAAAGCCGCTAATACCAATATGGCAATGGCAATTCGAACGCTTGGCCTTTTCGAGATTCTCATCACCCTTCTTTTCCTCGATCCGGTCAGATCGGATCCTTAGTCCGCGCAATCCGAAAGCCCATGTTATGGAAGCGCACGCAAGGGGAAAAGTAGTTTCGACTCGCCTCGATCGCGCAGAATCCCGCCTGGAAGGTGAAGCTTCCACCCCGTTTCGTTTTGTGGTCACCTGATGTTGGCCCGATCGGATTCACCCGAGCCTCTCCAAAGAAACTGGCTGTGTGCCGATCGTGCACCATCTCTTCGACATTCCCGGACATATCATACAATCCCAACTCATTCGGCTTCTTCTGGCCTACCGGGTGAGGCCTCCCCTGAGCATTCGACAAGAACCACGCCACTTCGTCAATCAATGCGCTTCCCGAATACTCATAGTTTCGGCTCTTATGGCCTCCTTTGGCTGCATACTCCCATTCCGCTTCGGTGGGAAGGCGATATCCTTCGACGGTCCGAATATCTTGGGTAACCCGTCCCTGTTTATCGATCAGGTTGCCTTGGGCATCGTAAGCAGGGGCAAAGCCCTCCTTCGCGCTGACCCAATTGCAAAATGCAATTGCATCCATCCAACTGACAAAGATCACCGGCTGGTTTCCCCTGCCCCATCCTCCGTCATGCGGTAACGCGACCCCAGTATCTCGGCAGTACGCATCATACAGATCGAAGGTCACCTCATATCGGCCGATCAGGTAATTATACTGTAAGATGACGGTATGATACCCATCCGGAGGTACATCCACACCCAAAAGATGGCGAGAATTGCGCATCTCGAAGGTTCCGGCCTGTACTTCGCCCATAGGGCCCGAGTATTGGCTTCCGAACAAACTTCCTTGAACCAAAACAGCAAATCCGATTACCAACAAAACCATAAATCGTTTCATACGTTGCGCCACCTCCAATAGTTTGGCTCGACCGGTAGGCGTTGAACACCTCCACCAGCGATTGTCAGATCGGATTATACCACAGATTGACATCCCTGTGAATTTGTGTTATAATGCTCACTGTATTGACAAAATTAGTCATTTAAGTAGACATCCCAGGAAGGGGCCACGGTATTGACATTCGGTGAAAAAATTCGGAAACTTCGGCATTCCGCAGGGTTAACCCAAGAAGAAGTAGCCAGTCGAGCGGACCTCGCGCGGAGCTTTATTTCTCAGATCGAATCCGATAAGACCTCTCCGACCTTGGATAATCTGGGTCGGATCTTGACAGCCTTGGGATCTGATTTTCGGAGTTTTTTTTCCGAGATGAAAAAAGAAAGGATTGTCTATCATAAAGAAGAACGCGTTCCGATGTACGATCTTCCAGAGGGTATCACCGCGCAAATGCTTATGGACTCTGTTGAAGATAAAAAGATCGACCCCGTATGGATTGCCCTCAAACCGGGCGCAAGAACGGAAGAAGAGGATTATCACGAAGGGGACGAGTTTGGTTATGTTATGCAGGGGGAAGTGCAGTTGGTTTTGGATGAGAAGAAATATCGCCTGAAGTCAGGAGATTCCTTCTATTACCAGGCAAACAAGACCCATTATATTTCCAATCCTTCCAAAAAAACCGGTGCCACTCTTCTATGGATCAAAATCGACTGATCCAGAACCTACGCGAAAGGAGTTGGGGTCGATGAACAATTTGGGCCGACATTTATTGGCAGAATTTTATGATTGCGAATCTCAAGTTTTGGACAATGTGAAATGGGTGGAAGAGCAAATGAATACGGCCGCGATTCTTTCTGGCGCCACTGTGATCCAAAGCAGTTTTCATCGGTTCCTACCCTATGGAGTGAGTGGGGTAGTGGTCATTTCCGAATCGCATCTATCCATCCACACCTGGCCAGAATATGGATATGCCGCCGTTGATCTGTTTACGTGCGGCGATCATGTCGACCCTTGGAAGGCTTTTGATTTCCTCTGCAACACATTCAAATCCCAAAGGACTTCCGTTGACGAACTGATCCGGGGCCGTTATAGCGAAATCGGTATCGATCCAGCTTCTCCGTTCAAAGCGATTGTTTAGCCTTATCCTGGAATCCATGCGAAATTCGGAGGAACCAATGGGCGTAATTACTGATCAAGGAAGGCTATATTTCCAGGAGTGGTATGCGGATCGTCAAGCCGGGTCCTTTTTTGAAGTAAAAAAAGTTCTTACCCAAGTTCAAAGCGCGTTTCAGACCATCGAAGTGTTTGAAACGCCTTTTTTGGGTCGATTGTTTGCTTTGGATTCCATTGTACAGACAATCGACCAGTTTGAATTCATCTATCACGAAATGCT
>CAZOJQ010000018.1:0-51985 GCA_964580185.1 uncultured Thermotogaceae bacterium | reverse complement strand
ATACCAAATGCATCCCCAAGGGATCGCCTGGCAAGACGCTTTTCGGTCGATCGAATCGGGGTTTCTCCTTCTGATCGATGCTGATTCCGTGATTTCGGAAAAACACCTCCGAAATGCCCTCCAGCTCCTTTTTACGAAAAAGTGGGACGCGATTCACTTCTCCCGAAGAAATACCTTTTCCGAAAATGCGGGAACAAGGATCGGGGACACCGATGAGACCATGCAAACCTGTGGAAAGATCCTTGGCTTGTTTTCCTTTCATTACCTTGGATCAGGAATCCTGCTTTCCGCCCAAACGGCCAAAGATTTGGAAATGAGAAAAAAAGTCTTCAGCAACGACAGCGAAATGGGAAGAATCATGAAAACCCACGGAAAGAAAACCTTCTTCTCCCCCTCCATGGAGGTGATTGAAAGAGCGCCATCTACATTGCGCAAGATCATCTCTCAAAGGAAAAGCTGGTTTCGCAACGCGGTTCTCCAATACCTGGAACACAACTTCTGGGCCGTGACGCTCGGCAGTTTCTTCGCGCCTCAGTTTCTTCTCGGCCTTTTCTCCTTCTCGTCTCTCAGCGCGTTGCTTTTGGGGATGACCTTCGCAGGATACCTGATCCTGAGCATGACCGGACAGATCCTTATCGGAAGGAGGAGTTTTCTTTCCGGACTGAGAAATGCGTTGATGCTCATCGGGGTATTCTTTGTTTCGTACACAATCCTTTTCATTTGGGAGCTCCTATTGGCTCCGAAAACCGCGCAAACCCTTGCGTATAAGAAGAATCAAGTATGATCTGCCTCTGAGGTCCTTTAAATAAGGAAACCAATCCTTAATGAAACATCTCTTGATGATCTCCGAATCATTCCAATGCCTTATGAAGACTCTTTTTTTCGGATATACCCCATTTTTTTCATTCTGTTTTTTTTATAATACAAACCTTTGCTTAAAAGTGTTGAGGATTCTTCTCCCATAACCATGGGTAAGAAGAGAAATCCTGATGTCAAAACCAAAAAATGTGGTATCATAGAAAGATGGATCAAATCATTTGCTTTCGAATCCTTGAATGCCCTTCCATTCCTTACTGTCACTCTGACCTACGACTACTGGATCGGAAAGTTTGAAGTTACTTTTGAGGAATACGACGAATTCTGCGAAGCGGCAAACAAAGCCAAACCAAAGGACCTTGGTGGCATCCGTGGAACGACTCCGGTGATTCACGTAAGTTGGTTCGATGGGATCGCTTATTGCAATTGGCTGAGCGGAGTCAATGGACTTCCCCAAGCATACGACAACCGAGGAAATCTTTTAAACCAAAATGGGGAGATAACCACTGATATTACACAAGTTATCGGTTTCCGTTTACCCACAGAAGCGGAATAGAAATATGCCGCGAGAGAAGGTCATCTCAGTACCGAAGACTAAAAATTCGCGGGAAGTAATGAAATCCTGAACGTTGCATGGTATTGGGAAAACTCCGATGCCGATGGAACCGGGAGAAAACCACAACCCATAGGGGGGGAAATCCCCAATGTATTAGGACTCCACGATATGAGTGGGAATGTCTGTGAATGGTGTCATGACCGCTATGGACCCTTTACGAATGAAGAATCAATCAATCCCATTGGCCCCACAACCGGATCTTCACGGGTAACTAAAGGAGGCAGTTGGACCGACAACCGCATCCGAAACATCCGCATTGCTTACCGCTATGGAGTTCCCCCAAGCAATCCCATGGATAACCTCGGATTCCGATTGTGTCGTACGGAAATTAATCCGTTAACAAAACCCTGTTTTTTTTAGATCGCAGTAAAATAAGGGATGTAGAGTTAGCCCTTGTGCATCAGGCAAACTCTGCCAGTATCTATACCTCTGCAGAACCCGCAAATTACTGTACATTGTTCGTGTCAATAAATAGCACAAATCTAAACCAAGTTTTCCTTTTAACCCTTCCTCTGCCCGTCTTTTTTTGATCAACCTGTCGAAACGATTGGATAAGGTACAATTATCCATATTCCGAAAACCCTTGTTTTCTAAGGTTTTTTACATATTGTAGGATATCTACACATATTCAAAACCATTTGAAGCACATAAATAAACGATTAAAGATTTGTTATTGTAAGAAAACTGGTTGATCGAGCCATTTTATTATGTTCGATTGCTCAGAATTACGATAATCTCTTCGGTCAGAAGTGTTTTGTGTTTAGCTGAACGGTAGATTTTTGGTGGTTTTTGATTCTTTTTATAAAGATTTTTACATTTTATGAATGGATCGGCTTTTTTGTCTTTTGATGCGAAGAGCGAGCAACCAGACGCACGAAAAAGACCAAGGATGTGGGGATCATTGAAGTTCCGATCGGATATTTCGCATTTAACTTGTTTTTCTTCATTATCTACGACTTCATTATCTATCCATGTTATTTTTCTGTTTCGAGCGAGTTCTTGTATTATTTTTTTATACTTTATTAGGTTGCCTAGTTCTCGCATGTAAGAGGTTCCTCCAATCACTAACGATGTCTTCTTCTGTTTATCAATGATCCAATGGAAAAGTGGAGCAAAGTCAGCATGGTCCTTACTCTCGCTGTTGAATACACTGTGGAAAGAGTTCGTGTCGAGGATGACGCACATTTTATATCCCCAAGAAACGCTTGTATTCATCAAGGAAAAAACTGCGGAATCCACAGGGCTGGTCTTCTGGGTATTCTCCTTTACTGTCCAGAATCATTGGATAAACACTATTCCCGCCCTTGTTCCGCTCAAAGAAAATCACTTGAGAAGTTTTTTCATCGTTTTTTTCTTCGCGAAGCTTCATGCGATAACGATCAATTAGATAATCACTATGTGTTTCCACAATGAGGGTAAGGTCTCTGTGTCTTGCTGTATTGTACAACAACTCTCCCAGCGCGGCTTGAGCCTTTGGATGTAAATGGACCTCAGGCTGCTGAAAGGCAAGCCAGGATCCCTTTTTTCTGTCAAGGAGCTCTACAATGATTGGGAGAGCTTGAGAAACACCATAGCCTACGCTATTGACGCGAAGCTCTTTACCTCCGAGGGTAATCCTCAACTCGAATGGCGAAGCTACGCCTTTCTCAAACTCTGTAATAACGACTGATTCGAAGAGTGCGCTGTCTAGACCAAATTCATCAAGGGCTTTTTTAAAATCATTTGCTCTAGTTTTGGAAGGCCGTAGGTTCTCTCGGATAATATACGGGGTGTGCTCACCTTGTGGGTTGAACGGCATAGTGTACCCATCATATGTTCGCTTTGGAGTGGTCCGAATAGGCGCCATACTAGCAATGGGTTCAGGAAATTCTTGCATTAATAGCCTTTCGTTTTTTGTTATTTCTTTATTGTTATGCATAATATTAATGATAGTTGGAGCAAGAAAGACTATGGAATCATTAGTAAATATCCGAAAAAGAGAGGAACTAGAGAGAATCTTTTTGTAGTTTGATGAAGCGCGTTTAGGTGCATTAAAAAGATAATCAAAGGTTTGTTCAGGGGAGTCACTGTTAATGCTCTCAGGGATTTTCTCTTCTAGGTATGAAGTGATTTGGTTCTCAGATCTGTTTATTGTGAAAAAACTCCCATCAATCACCCAACTAAACCTTGAGAATTCAGGTAACCCGTCTTTAGATTCTCTAAAGTGTATCATAAAAGCACTCTTCCGTTTGCGGGTCTTTCCTCCTTGTTCACTGAAACCTATTTGGAATTCTTTTTTGTTCTGAGAGCGCGCACTGATAATATCTTTGTAACCACCAAATTTGTATTCTTGAGCGTTGAAGTCAAAATCCCACCAGAACGAACGATTTGTGAGTAGCTCGAGTAAAGCAATTAATGACGTTTTCCCGGTGCTGTTCTCGCCTACAAAGAAGTTTACCTTTCTTAGTGAAATGGTGGTGTTCGTGAATCCGCGGAAGTTATTCATGTAAACACTTTGCATACTTTTTTCCTCCCTTTGACCTTACAACATAATCTGTGATCCAGACCATGCTTATATTTACCTCTACGGAAAAAATTGTTTATGGTGTTTCTTACGATTAGGTAAATTGTGGTTAGTAAGAAAAGTAGTAGTAAGTGTCTGTATGGATAAGGGCACAAAAACAATGTTTCATAGGGGTTTAAGGGAAATATCCTCAAAGTGAATTACTATATTCAAAGGCAATAAAAAACTGCGAAAAGCAAAGAAACCGACATGAATATTATGCCACACCTTTTGCAAATTGTAAATGGGTAAACTATCGGTTATTTAATAAGATCGAAAATTCTTCCGGAAAACCTTCCGGACCAATTTCCTGGATTGGTTATTAAAAGGTGAAACTTGCAAAGAATCTATAGGATCGAAGAAGCTATAGGTGTACTTCATTCACCCCCGGCTATATTTCCTGTAGAAATCTATGATGAGAATATAGACCGTTATCTATGGAATTGAGAAGCTATAGCCGGGTTTTATAATGGTCTATATTCACATCAAAAGGCAAAGTACAAGACTACTCTATTCTTCCAAGGACGGGAATAATTTCAGTGGAAGTGACCATGGAAAACGTATATCCGAGCATTCCGAGATAATCTGTGAAACGTTTAGCCTTAAGCTATCCTTATTACCCAGCAAGAGCATTATGATTAAATTTAGTAAACCAAATAAATATAAGATATATATCAGATAATATATCTAATATTATATGATTATAATATAATATTTATATTATAATTAGCTAATCAATATAAGATATATAATTTTTATTGTATTGATTATATAGTACATTAATCAATGATGATACCTTTATTCAAGGAGAACCAGTGAAACTATGTAGTATAAAATTTATTCCTAAAGGATAATAAATAAAATATAATCACTATCCAAGTATAAGAATAATTAGTTTTATTTGGTTATATTTAAATAAAAATATATTCTGATTAAGATTATTAAGACAATATAAAAAAGTATTTATCTTATTATTCCAATGTAGTCATATTTTTGGATCTGCTAGTTAAAGAAAGGGAATATCGTTCCTTAGGTCCAAAAACGTAACAAAGATCCTCCCGGAAGGCCTTATTAAACCAATCGGATGCAATTACGGAAATGGAGAAATCACCCATACGGGCTTTTGATCATTGAAAATGTTTTTGGAAGGGAACTACAAGCAGTAACCATTCCCCTGGAGCAGATGAGCAATTTGGGGAGTTTGTCAATGGATACGTTCGCCAACATGATCCCCATCCCCATCACAGGACCGGAAGATGCCTTTATGAAAGCAAGACTGGAAGATTAATCCCAAAGAGAAAGAAACCTCTTGTGGGACTCATGATGAAAGTCGGTTATAGTTTTTTGCTCATGCTAAAGGAACGATATCCTTTGGGATCATTCTCTTTGACAAATACGATCTTGTATCCCAGTTTCGTGTAAAACTGTTCCGCTTGAAACTCTACGGTGCCCAAATTGATGCTATAGACATCCAGCGCTTTGGCTTTTTCTTCCAATTTCCGCACAAGCGTCTTTCCGATTCCGAATCCTCTATACTCTTCTTTGACAATCAACCAGTCTATGGTCATGGAATCTTCAATCTTAGTCCCGTGAATTCCGCCTACAAATGCATCGCCATCGATCGCAACATACATCATTGTCTCTTCGTCCCGATCATTTTGACTCTCGTCGGCAGAGGGTTCGGATCGATGTGACATCAAGACTTTGTATTTCTCGATTCTTTCCTTGGATAGGATCACTTTTGCAGGAGAATCGCTTCTTATATCTAGACCAATGTGTGTTAAATACATATATTGGGGTATTCTTGGTGTTCTTTCAGTTCTTCCCCCAATTGCAAACCCGATCGACACAAAATCATCTGCTCTGGATTTTCTACTCGTATATAGTTTTATGCCAACTGCTTTGGTTTGATAAAAATGACAAATTTCCGAAAGCACCCTTTTCAAGACTTCACGATTTTCATAAAAGATCTCGCCTATACTTACCCAATCCCAAGAAAACTTGGTTTGAATGCTCCCTACCAATTTTTCTCCCTCAAGGGCATAGAAGTACTCTGTGGATGATTCTCTTACACCCGTGTGTTTTTGATTGTATGCTCGCAATTCTTTGAGCAAGGAATCTTTGTATTTCATATCTCTATCTTCGATATACTCCATTTGTGCCTCTTTCTTGGCATCTTTTGCCGATCATCATATGGGGTTTATACCCGCCGAAGAGTGGTGCCGATTCCTGCGATCATCATGAACCGACTCTTTTTTTCTCTCCTGTCCTTTTGTTTTCCATGCCGATTATACCAAAAAAGGCTGTGTATGCGTTCAAAGACTGCAAGGATATCTCGTATCGCTATTATGGGTTGACAGAGATCAGAACGCATGGTATGATTCCCAAGTTTACGCCCAAAGAAGCAAAGGAGAATCATGATGATCACCATTCTGTTGTTGGTTTTGATTTATTTCGCATTTATCAGTCTTGGATTGCCGGATTCTTTGTTGGGGGTTGCATGGCCTGTGATCCGAGAGCAATGGAATTTGCCTTTGGATTATGCAGGTTTGATTGCCATCCCGATATCTGCTTTTACGATCCTATCCAGTCTTTTCAGCGGACATGTGATTCGGTGGCTTGGAACGGGAAAAGTGGTCTTTATCAGTTGTTTGATGACGGGTGCTGCTTTGATTGGGTTTTCCAACGCTGCTTCTCACTACTGGCTGATGTTGCTGGGGATTCCGTTGGGGATGGGCGCTGGTTCGGTCGATGCCGCATTGAACAATTACGTTGCCTTGCATTTCAAGGCCTATCATATGAACTGGCTGCATGCGTTCTGGGGGATCGGCGCGACAACAGGACCGTTGATCATGTCCTTTTCTTTGGCTCAACAGGGTTCATGGAGGAGCGGATACGCCATTGTAGGGAGCATTCAGCTGTCATTGGGCCTTTTGTTGATCCTCTTTTATCCCTTATGGTCCAAACATCGGTCCCAGCCGGGATTTAACCACGCTGTCGAATCAGAGCATACGGATCATGCACCTAAGCTCCGGATGATTTCCATCGTGAAAATCAAAGGAATCTTGAATGCCATTCAGACATTTATGTTTTATGTCACAGCAGAGATGGCAGTGGGACTGTGGGGCAGTACATTTTTGGTGGAGGTGAAAGGGATTTCACCAGAAACTGCTGCTTCCTGGATTGCCCTGTATTATGGGGGGATCACTGCGGGAAGGATTGTATCGGGGTTTGTCTCATTCAAACGGACCAATCCCCAGATGATTCGTCTCGGCATCGGAATCTCTCTGACAAGTGTATTCATGCTGGCAATGCCGTTACCGGAGGGTTTCATTCTACCTTTTCTTTTGTTGACCGGATTGGGGTTTGCTCCGATTTTCCCGGCCATGATCCATGAAACCCCCAAACGATTCGGTTCGAGGGTTTCTCAGACTGTGATCGGGTACCAGATGGGATTTGGATATCTGGGGAGCGCCATTATGACCCCTCTGATTGGTGTGGTTTTGAGAAACGCCGCTGTTGAGCTCTTTCCCTTCCTGATTTTGACCTGTATCGTCATCGTGCTTTTGACTACGGAACGATTGAACCGATTGGCCAAGGCGCGTGTGGGATAATCGGATGCTCCCCGGGGTTTTGTTGGAATGCTCGCATATCTTGGATAATCGTAGGGGGTGAATCGGATGGAGCTAAAAATAGAAACCGAACGAACCTGGATCCGACGGTTTCAAGAAACGGATTGGGTTGATTTGTTCGAATATCTCTCCTTACCAGAGATCTACCAATTTGAACCTGGCGAACCGATCAATGAAACCGAAGCGAAACAGATTGCCGAAGAACGAGCTGGATCGCGGTCTTTTTGGGCAGTTGAACGAAAAGAAGATTGTAAGATGATCGGCCATCTGTATGTCCATCCGATCGAACCGAAAGATTACGCCACTTGGGTATTGGGGTATATCTTTCATCCTCAGGTCCATAATCAGGGGTACTGTACAGAAGCATGCAAAAGAATGATGAGCCATGTGTTCGATGATCTCAACGCCCACCGGATGGTGGCCTACTGCAATCCCTTGAATCCCTCCTCGTGGAGAGTGCTCGAAAAGATCGGGATGAAAAAAGAAGGGCACTTTCGAAAGAGCATATTTTTCCGGCGTGATGCACATGGCTACCCGTTATGGCACGACTCATTCGTCTATGCGATCCTTCGAGAGGATCGGTAAAATCGATCCAGCCCATCGAAAGTGCTAGATGATCGGATGTTCGGGATTTTCGTGGGTAGTATGCGGCGGGTCAGAAATCCCCATCTCATAGACTCGATAGGTTCGCAATCGCTTTACCATGAGGTTTCTAAGGGCGTTATTCATTCGATGGTTGTCTTCCAGCACATAGTTGATCTCTAGTCTTGCCCTTCTGGACAACAGCTCCTCATATGTTTTCAGATAAAGCAAAAGGTCGATGGCTTTTCCTTGGTAGGATGGGATAACACCCAACCCCCACATTCGGAACTGCCGAATGCGGTGAATGTTTTTCATCACGTGAATCCAGCCGAAGGGGTATAGCCTTCCCTTCAGAGGAAGAAGGATGCTGTTCAAGTCGGGGAGCGTCAAGGCAAAACCGATGGGAGTTTTGTTCTTGTTTTCCGCGAAAAAGATCAGCTTAGGATCAAGGATTTGTTTTAGATCTTTGGCCATGGCTCTCGCTTCAGCTTCTTCGACAGGGTAGTACCCCCAGTTTCCCGAAACCGAGTCATTGGCCAGTTTTACGAGGGTTGCTACTTCTTCATCGATCTTTTTTTGATTCAATGTTCGGACGGTTACTTCATTTCGCTTTTGGATCATCGAAGCGTACTCTCGATATCGCTGCGGAAGAACATATCCCTCATCGTAGTCCCCTGAATAAACCCATAAGTCTTTGATCTTGCGCAACCCGAATTGTTCAAAGTGCGCAGGATAGTACTTGGGGTTATAGGGCGCCATCAATACAGGGGGAGGGGAAAATCCTTCGACAACCGCGCCCCATTCTTGTGAGGAGAAGCTCCATGGCCCCCTCATGGTTTTCATCCCCTTTGATCTCAACCAGTCTTTGGCTGCAGTTAAAAGGGTAGTGGAAGCTGTTGTGTCATCAACACATTCATAGGAGCCGAACAGACCGATCGATTCTTTCCAATAGGAGATGGCTACAGGATCGAAAAAAGCGGCGATCCTTCCCAAAAGCTCCCCATGATGCATCAGCAAGAACAGAGCATAAATCGAATGTTCCAAAGTGAGATTCTTTTTTGGGGTAAATAAAGCTTTCTGTTGACGAATCAAAGGAGGAATCCAGACCGGATCTTCTTTATAGAAGCGATAGGGAAACGCCACAAAGGCTTTCCAATGCTTTTTGGTTTCCACCTTCACGAGGTTCATCGGTTCAAATCCTTCCTCATCTGATATTCGAGGATGAAACAGCTGGGCAATCCAGCAAAAGCGGAATCGCTTTTAGAAATCCTTAAGTTTGATTACAACCGCTCAGTTCTGTTTCTTCCTTTTGTTTTCGCTTCATAAAGCGCTCGGTCCGCTTGTTTGAAAAGATCCGTCGGATCCTGCTCCAAACCGGGTTTGATTGTCGCGCAACCCAGGCTTAAGGAAACAGCTTCCGCGACGTATTGATTTGCGGGTGGAATCCTCAAACCCAATACCTTCAATCGAATCTTCTCGGCTAGAGATACCGCTCCCTCAACGCTGGTGCCCGGCAGAAGCAGACCGAACTCATCCCCTCCGTACCGAGCCACCAGATCTGCGGGTCTACGCGCGCAGGATTGGATGGTTACTGCTACCATTTTGAGAACATGATCTCCCGCAGGATGCCCGAACCGATCGTTGTATGATTTGAAGCAATCGATATCCACCATGATAAACGAGAGCTCGTTTCCTTCTCGGATCGCGCGTCGCCACTCCAGGTCAAGCCATTCATCGAGTCTTCTTCGATTGGCAATGCCTGTCAGCGGGTCCTGATAGGACAAGCTTTGCAAACTCTGCGCGGTTCCTTCCAGTTTCGTTTTTTCCGTGGATAATTCTTCAATTTTGACGAATGATGTTGCGAATTTTCGGGAAAGGACGATCGCTTGCAAATAGATAAACAATAGAGAACCGATTGGAACAAGGTATGCGGATGAAATGATCTGCTGATGATAAAAGATATCGTTGATGATGCACAGAGAATAGATGAGAAAAGCGGAGAGGAACAATTTGGCCCCTTCCCTCTTTCGATATGAGGCTTTTGCAAGAACCACGGTAATGTAAAGGGACATAAGCGCGATAACGACCTGCATAGGAAATACGAGGCTAGTAAAAATCACTGGCGGAGTGAAAAGAATCATTGCGGTAAAGAACAAACCAGCAAAAATCAATCCTCGGGTAATGATCTTGTTCATCTCACTGCCATAGAGCGATTTGACAAAGAGGGTGGAAAACGGGATTGCAAGCGCCAAGGATAGATACGTAACCTGCACATGCACGTGCCATGAAATGAATGGAGCAAACAGGATCAAACACTGTTCGTCCACAACAAGCGATCGAATGGCCATGGCGAGGCAGAAGAGCGAGAAGAATAACGGGCTTTTCTCCTTTCGACGCAGGAGGAAAATCACGAGATGATAAAGAGAAATCATAAACAGGCTTCCGAATGAAAAGAGCTTGATACCAATCCCTTTTTCTCTCATATCTCGAATGGCCGCTTCGGTTCCGAGATAAGGCACCATGGATGGGCCACCCCTGGCGTGTTCAAAGTTCGAAATATGGAACACCAGTTCCACCGTTTTGGAGGAGGAGTCGAATGAAAGAACCAACGGACGCCACGAAGATACGGTTTCAGTGTGGTCTGTCCCCGGAATCCCAGTCATGGCTGCTTCGATTCCGTTGATATAGAGTCGATAGGCCGATTCCCAAGCAGGTATGAGAAGACTCAATCGTTCTGGGGTATTCGGTCCCAAAAGGATCTTCAACCGGTACGTGGCGATTCCGATACCGGGAAGTGGTTCGCCTTGATCCATAAATCCCTTCCATGTCGATGGGACCTTGATGGTCTGAACCGCTTCATCCCATATCGTTCCCAGTATTTCTTCGGGGGGGATGTGCTTCCCGTACACGAACTGCCATTCTCCGCCAAGAGTCAGAACCCCGCGCTGAAAAATGCTTACTTCGGTCAGATCCATTATCCCTCTTTCTGCTGAGATTGGATCGACCAAAGCCCCTGAAACAAAACCTTGACATGAGATTGTTGTTAGGACGAGAAGGAAAGCGACCGCCAAGAGCGCCCCCTTGAAAATGAGCTTTCTTGGTTCCGATCTGTATGCCTCTCGATCAAGCATCCTTGCCATACCTGCCCCCACATTCCTGATGGTTCCGTTTCGGATCTCCCAATCATTCCTACTGAGCTTTGGCCTTGGAAGAAGGAACCATATGCGCTTGCGCTTGGAGCGAATGAGGTATTATATCACAGGAGATTCGTCAATCCCAGGCAAAAGGGCTCATTTGTAATCAGAGTAGAGGTTTCAGATTGACAGGGTGGGGGAAGAAGGGTATAATCGATGAAAAGAGACGTGGTTACCAATCAGGATCGTGGAGGATCTACGGGAAAGAGGATTTACCAATGAAAACAGATCGGCTCGTCAATATGATTTTTCTTTTGCTGAAGAAGAAAAAGATCAGCGCAAGAGAATTGGCAGATTACTATCAGTGTTCGGTGCGGACCATCTATCGGGATATTGCAACTCTGGAACAGGCTGGAGTTCCGATCCTTTCATCCAGAGGGGTTGAGGGAGGGTTTGAGCTCATCGAAGGGTATCGGATCGATAAGCCTTTTCTTTCCTCTCAAGAAGCATCGATCATTCTTGGTTTGCTTCATGGGATCAAAGACATCGTTGACGATGTCGAGATCGAAAGCATCTCGAATAAAATGGCTGGCGCGGATGCGTCTTTTTCAAACCTCTACTTTGATATGAAAGGGTGGTGGATGAGTGAAGATCTTCGAGCAAAAGTCAATCAAATCAACCAATGCATCACCCGGCATCAACAGGTTCTTTTGGAGTACTTCAACTCGTCCCATCGCTCATCGAAACGGACTGTTTATCCAATCAAAATTGTCGTCAAAGGATCTCAATGGTATCTCCATGCCTATTGTACCCTGAAAAATGACTATCGATTGTTTAAAATCAACCGGATCAAATCCCTACAAATCCTTGATGAATCGTTCAATCCAACGCAGTATCAATCCCTTCCTAAGCAAGACAACGATTGGGCAGGCTTTGCTGAAACTCCGATTGTTCTGAAATTCGATCAAAACATCTATTCAACGTATAAAGACTTCTTCCTCGAAGAGCAGATAATCCAATCCAACGAAGATCATTTCCTCGTAAAACTCTACTATCCCGTCGATAATTGGGTTAGGGGGCTTATCTTGAGCTTTGGAGCTATGGTGGAAGTAATCGAACCTTCGTTTCTCAGAGAAGAAATCAAGAAAATCGCTCAAGAGGTTGCGGGGATATATGACACAACCTGACCCTTTCTCCCTCTACAATGGAGATTAGAACTATCATTCGATTCCAATTTGGATCACATTATGATTCGCCGAAAAAACCAGGAATTGTGATAAAATCCAGCAGGATGAAGATCATTATGATAAGGGAGAAGGAGGAACCATCATGCTGTATCGACTGATATATGGAAATCCGACTATGCAAGGATGTTTGCCTGAGGATGTGTCATTTCAGACCATCCGTTTTGATCCGGGCACTCCGTTGTTTCGCCTGGATCAACAAGGCAACCGGTTGCAGGATCGATCCCTGGAGATAACCGACAAAGGGACCGAGTTGATCCGTTGGATGGATGGCGGACCCATTTTCGGCTATGGGGATAAGGTCGGTCCGTTGAACCGGAGAGGAGGAAGGTATGTCTTTCAAAATACGGACAATTTCACCCACCATCCCTCTTCTGATCCCTTGTACAAGTCTCTTCCCTTTTCCATACACCTGTATCGAGATACAGTGATCGGAGTGTTTACGGACTTTCCGGGTTATTTGGAAACAGATGTGGACACGAGAAATGATGGAACGATTCGATACTTTGTCAAAGATCAAGGGTTCATGCAATACATTTGGGAAACGCAAACCATAGAAACACTGATCCAGGAATGGATCGCGCTAACCGGGAAAAACGCGCCGATGCCTTTATGGGGATTTGGGTACCAGCAGAGCCGGTGGGGGTATGTGAACCAGGATCAAGTATTGGAAACAGCCAAGACATTCAGGGATAAGCGCTTTCCGTGCGATGTGATCTATCTGGATATCGATCATATGGAACGATTCAAAGTCTTCACCTGGGATCCGGTCGCCTTTTCCCGAAAGGACCAGATGCTTGCTCAATTGCATTTCCAGGGGTTTCGCGTGAGCGCCATTATCGATCCAGGGGTCAAGGTAGAAAAAGACTATCCTGTTTTTGAGGAGGGCAAGGATCGGTACTTCTTGAAAGACCAATCTGGGGATGATTTTGAAGGGGCTGTATGGCCTGGAAGGAGCCGCTTTCCCGATTTTCTGGATCCCGAGGCGCGAAAATGGTGGGCAGATAAGGTTGGACGACTCTATCAGCAAGGCGTCGATGCCTTTTGGAACGACATGAATGAGATCGCGATCTTTTTCACTGAGAAAGAGGTTCGAGAAGCAATCGATATTTTAACCGATCTGGATATCGATAAAGGGATCAATGGTTTGATTCACCTCGATCGTATTGCAACCATGGGACAGCGCGGCCATGCAGATGAGATGTTCCATCTAGACGGTACTTCCCATTCAGTAACAAAAAACCTGTACGGCAGGGAGATGATCCGCGCAGCCTTTGAGGGGATTCGCGGGGTCGATCCCCATGCGCGCGCATTATTGATCTCTCGGTCTGCTTATCCGGGGATTCAAAAGTACGGCGGGGTATGGACGGGAGATAACCACTCATGGTGGGAACATATCTTACAGGAGATCATTCGAATCACATCCCTGGGATTATGCGGCATCTTCTATGCGGGTTGCGATATTGGAGGGTTCAGCGGAAACTGTACTGCGGAACTCCTCATTCGCTTTATGCAGCTTGGTAGTTTTATTCCGATGTTCAGAAACCACGCAGCCACCGGGACCAGTCCCCAAGAACCATGGGTATTCGGCGAAGAAGTGGAAAATATGGCTCGCGAAACGGTGGAAAGGCGCTATCAGTTGATGCTGCATCTCTATTCCCAATACATGCAAAGCCTGATCCACAATCGTCCTTTGATGCGTCCCCTTTTCTTTGATTACCAAGCGGATGAATACACTTGGTCCATCGAAGACCAGTTCATCTTTGGAGACGGCATTATGGTAGCTCCGGTCTACCGCCCAGGAATTACTCATCGGGCTGTGTATTTTCCCAAGGATGGTCTGGACCTGAACACCCATAAGGTTTATACCAAAGGATGGCATGTGGTGCCCACTCCATTACACCGAATCGCGCACTTTCTGCTCAAAGACCATATGATCTTTGAAGTGCCTGTTTTGCAGCATCTCGCCGATCCAAAGTGGGATCAGGTAATAGTCCGGTGCTTTGGAAATGCTGCAAATGCCAAGCTTTATGAAGATGACGGTCTGACCACCCATTATGAGCAAGGTGTCTATTCATTACGAGAGTTCCAACTCGCCTCCGGTAAAGTCGAGATGAAACGTGTACATGAAGGGTTTTCCCCTGATCCGAGGAAATGGGTTTTTGTGGATCATTCTCAAACCGGTCAAGAAAAGGTCGTTTGGGAGATCGTGATGTAAGGGAAAAACGAAAAGATTACAAAACCGGGTGGCAAACTGACAAGATGGCAGCGATCCCCGATCGAATGGGAACTGCTTGCTCCGCTCAGCACGCCCCTTTTAAATATGACATATCCTGTCATGTTCTAAGCGTAGAATCGCAATACAATCAATAAGGGAGGGTGAAAGCGATGCAAAACGGACAGGTTTGTCAAAGCTGCGGAATGCCTTTGACAGAAGAGGTCTTGGGAACGGAACGAGATGGGAGCAAAAACGAGGATTATTGTGTGTACTGCTACAAGGAAGGGGCTTTTGTTACTGACTGCGATATGGAAGAGATGATCGATATCTGTGTTCCCTTCATGGAAAAGGAAGGGATGAACAAAGAAAAAGCCCGAAAGCTGCTTGAGAACAAGTTGCCAAAGCTCAAGCGGTGGAAGCATAGATCGGCTTGATTCACGCTTTCGAACGGAATGGGACCCCAATCATGGACTGCGGTTTGTGGTTGGGGATTCTTTCTGCGCCGCTTCACCATTTGCCATACGACGGTTTCTCTAAGCTCTTCGAATCGATGCCAATGTTTTCCAGGTATTCGATCATTCGGCAAGAGTGTTCCAATGAATGGATGGAAAAAAGCGCTTCTTCCAACGTTTGAGCGCACGCAAACACCCCATGCCCTTTGACCACTACCGCTTTGTAATTCTTCAGATACTCCGGCAATGCGTCCTCCATCTCCTTGGATCCCGAAGAAAACTCAAAGCTCACCACAGGCGCTTTCCGGATGAAATACCCGCCTTCGACATCGATAGGAATGATCTCGTCTCGGACCATGGAAAGCGCGGTCGTAGCAACACTATGACAATGGACAATGGCGAGGGCTTCCGTATGAATATAGATCTTTGCGTGAACCCGAGATTCTGTGGAAGCGATCATCAGGTTGCTGTCGATTCGAAACAGATCCAACTCGATCACATCGTCCTCTTGAAGATAACCCAACATCGATCCGCGGCGGGTAACATACATTTTATTCCCGACACGTACGCTCAGATTCCCGCTGTGCGAGTTGTTCAAACCGGTCAGGAATGTAATCGAGCCGATTTTTTGGAACTCTCGAACAAGGTCTTCATTTACAGCCATGGCACATCCTCCTTCAGTTGAAACCGCTCGATCGTTGTGGGCGTCGGTATACCTTGATCGTTCCATCCTCGGTAATCGTAGTACTCCTGGAGCATTTCTTCCAGTGGGACCGTCCGCCCTTTGGACAACCCTTCCTTCAAGGGTTCGGTCAATAATCGTTTGGGCAATGTATCATCATTTTTCGAGAATCCCAGTTTGAGGTTGATCAAACGTTCCAAGTTGTGCACACGAGCCCCGATAGCCTCCACTTCAGCGGATGTGTAATCCGTTCCCGAAACTGCGTTCAGGATCCGGGCCCAGATATCCATGGAAACGGCGTAGCTATTGAATCGGCATACCACCGCAGAATCGTAGAAGGCGCCAATATCTTGGCTTCGAGCCACATGGGTCCCTTTTCCGCTGACCGCCAATCGGTTGATTCTCCGGGGTGTCCCCAGTTCTTCATACCCCACGGAGTACCCTCCCCGCAGATGGCACGCCCCCCGGTTGGATGTTGCGTATCCGACGCCCATACCCATTGAACCCCTCGGGTCGTATGCCGCCAACTCCATCCCTTTGACATTCATGGCAAATTCCGTTCCCCCAAACTGATCCGAAAGCCGTTTCGAACCCATCGCCAGAAACTTCCCTACGTCTTGGCAAGTGGCAATTTTGTGGATCATACCGATCAGTTTTTCTTTTTCTCCGAAACGGATGCCAAAATCATGCAACCCTCTCTCCGTCGCTTCCATCGCGTAGCTGATCGATCCCCCCGCGGTGATCGAGTCCATTCCATACGCATTGCATAAGTAATTGGCTTGGGTGATCAATCCCAGATCATCAATGCCCAGGTTTGGACCCAAGGCCCAATTGGTCTCATATTCCGGCCCATCTCCGGAAATCCCATTCGCCTCCGTACGTCTGCCGCATCGGATGACGCATCCCCAACAACCCGACTGTTTTTTTAGGAGGGTGTCTGCGATTGCCTCTCCATCAACCTTTTGAATGCCTTCAAACACCCCTTCCTGGAAATTTCGGGTCGGGAGCATCCCAAAGAAATTGATAACTTCCATCAAAGCGTTTGTCCCAAGAGCGGGCAACACTTTGGAGGTGATCGGGTTGGCTTTCATCACTTTGATCAACTCGTAATTGGCTGCATCAAAAGCTTCTTTGTTTGCAATCTCCGGTCTTTTCGTCCCTTTAACTGCGATGGCTTTCAGTTTCTTGGATGCCCATACGCTGCCCAACCCGCCCCGTCCGAAAAAACGGTGTCCATCAACGCAGACGCTTCCATACAAGACCCCATTCTCGGAAGCTTGGCCTATGGATAGGATCGAAGCGCCTTGAAAGTACTCTTTGTTCAAAACCTGCGTGGTGTCTTGTGTCGATAAACCCCATAGCGCCTGGGCATCCAAGAGCTCAACGCCCTTATCGCTGATATGCACCATGACGGGTCGTTCCGCCTGACCTTTGATTACCAGCGCGTCATAACCAGTAAACGTGAAAAAGGGGCCAAACATTCCTCCGGCATTGGTATCCAATAGGGTATTCGTGAGTGGAGACCGAGTCGTCGCGCTCGCCCGCCCGCTACCGGAAACCGGCGTACCAGTAAGCGGTCCTACTGCCAGAATGACAGGGTTGTCTCCCCCAAGAGGATCCACATTTGGATCGGGCGCATACTGGAGGTACAGGTAGGCACCGAGGCCTCGGCCACCCAGATACTTTTCGGACACCCGTATGGGGATTGGTTTGATTTGAACTGACTGCGTGGAAAGATCGACTTCCAGATACTGAGACCAATATCCACTCATATAACCTGTTTCCTCCTTTCAGATCTTCCTGGGATCATCGGCTATCCGCCAAAGACCATGGGGATGAAGGCCACTTCATCTTTATCCCGCAAGCGGGTATCGAAGCCCTCAAGGTAGAAAATACTCGTGCCATTGACCATGATCAGCACATCATTTGGCGTTTGATCAAAATCAAGTTCCAGCAACGGTATGAGCCTCCCATTCAGCGCTTGATCCACTTCTTCAATCAGCCTTTTGACAGTGATCGTCTTTTGACAGATCGGATGGTCCATCGTTTGCATGCCCAGCTCCATGCGGTATACGGAAAAAAAGGAAAGCTGGATTGACTTGCGCGCTTCGTTCATAGTTTCCGTCCCTTCGCTTTCCGATGGCTCGGATCAACCACCGGCACCCATGCAATTATACACGATCGCCAATCAAAAATGAAACGGAGAATGCCTACAGACGGCGTTCTTCGGACTCAGTCCGATGAATGAGCAAGGTCCTCACGCGGATCATCGTGACCAATGGAATGACGAAAGTCATGCGGGATCGGGAAAACTCATGACCATGGCTACTTCGCAAACCCCGGTAATTGCCGTATAATCCAAACCGAAGTCAAATGACAATTCGATTAGGAGGTATGGGTATGTATGACATTCGGCTGCAAAATCTGACAAAACGGTATGATGACAAACTGGCATTGGACAATGTATCGCTGGACATCGAACAGGGTGAAATTTTCGGGTTGTTGGGACCCAATGGCGCAGGAAAAACGACGATGATCCATATCCTGTGTGGATTGACTCCGATGGATCGCGGAGATGTTCATATTGGAGGCACGTCGATCAAAGACCATCCCGAAAAGATCAAGGCGCAAATCGGGTATGTGCCACAGGAAATCGTGCTCTTCGACACTCTGAGCGTTTGGGACAACATGGACTATTTTGGCCGGCTCTACGGACTGCGGGGTAGTCATCTTCGGGAAAAGATCGATCAATCTCTAGAAATTGCTGGCTTGACCGATCGGAAAAACCAGAAGGTCAAAAAACTCTCAGGAGGGATGCAACGACGGCTCAATCTTGTTTGCGCCATTATGCACGATCCGAAGATCTTGGTACTTGACGAGCCTACAGTCGGAGTGGATCCCCAATCCAGAAACCATATCTTGGAGGCTGTTCGGTCCATGAACAAGAAGAATCAGATGACCGTGGTGTACACTTCTCACTATATGGAAGAAGTGGAAGCCCTTTGCGACCGCCTGATGATTCTGGATCTAGGGCGCGAATTGGTGAAAGGTTCGAAAAAAGAGATCCTGCGGACGGTTACTCAGGAAACCATAATGGTGGTCCGGGCGGAACCCATCCCGAAAGAGCTTGTCACTTCTTTGAAGGAAATCGATGGGGTGAAAACGCTTTCGTTTGAAGAGGATACAATCCGGATCGTGATCCAATCTTCCGACGACACGGTGGAAGAGATTATTCACCATTTGCTGCAGCAACCCATGAGGATCCGCAATGTGACCATCGACGATCCCGATCTGGAAACAGTATTTCTCAGCATTACCGGCAAAGCCCTTAGGGATTGAGGAGTTGAGGATGATGAAGATGAACCTGCGATGGTGGAATCATTTGGGAACGATTGTTCGGAAAGACCTGAAAGTCTTGCGGGGTGACTTTCCCCTTCTTGGGGTCTTATTGATCTTGTTCCCCTTGGCTTTGAGCTTCTTTTACAGCCTCATGTACCAGAATATCATGGATCAGAAGGTCGAACTCAAGGATCTGACAGTATACGTAGTCGCCGATCAAGAAAAACCCAGTTCATACTTGTCTGTGGAGGAGTGGGCTCAGATGGCGGGAGCTGATTTCTTTCCATTCTTGGAAGTCATTCCGCTTGCGTCGGCTGAAGGCCTTGAAGACCTATTGAAAGAAGAAAATCGGGTTGGGTTGGTGGTTTCTGGGACACAGCTGCGATGGGTAAACCACGGGAATGAAACAATCGAAAAGGAAATGGTGCTGCGATTTTTGTCGGAAGCGGCGCGTGAAACCAACCTTTCCATGATGCTCCAAAGCCAGATCCTTTCTTTGTCCGGGCCTGAACAAACCGATCAGTATCACGCGTTTATTGAGCGTTCTCAGGAAATCGACAAAGCCTCTTTTGTCCAAGAACTGCCTCAGATGGAGATTCGGGCATTATCATCGAGAGAGTATTTTATCATCTCCGTATTTGTATCCTTTAGCCTGTTTTTCTCGACCGGGATCGTGTTGCAACGAGAGAAAAAACTGGTCCGCAGGGCGTACGCCGCGGGTCTGTCGAAGACGATCCTGTTTTCGGGCAATGCCTTAACCACCTTCTTCCTCGGTTTTTTGATGATGAGCATCTATTTCTTCTTGACGTTCTACGGCATTCTCCAGCTGAATGTACCGTTAATTCCGCTTCTTTTGGTGGTGGCGATTCAAGCCATAATGATCACAGGATTTCACTCGATGTTGATGGGCTTGTGCAGGACAGACAAATCCAGCACCCTGATCAGTATCTTCGTTCTGATGATCTTCCTTTTATTAGGCGGAGGAAACTTTCCGGCCGATACATTCCCAGCCGGGGAGATCTTGGCAAATGGAATTCCCAACTACAATGTAATCAAACTATATGAAGCGCTAATCTTGGAAATCCCTCTGATGAACCTACTCGGAAGATTCGGGTTTGTATTGGCAGTATCGGCTGTGATGGGTTTGATCGGATGGTTTGCCTTTATAAAGAAAGAGGAGGAATGATGATGAACCTGTCATTAATCATTGCGAATATTCGAAGGATGAGAAAGGATTGGAAACTTTTGATTGGAGTTTTTTCCTTGCCGATCTTGGCGATTCTGGCCATCACCGTACTCACCAACTCCTCAGTCGGGATCCAACCGATCTCTGTGGGCATTGTCGATTTGGACGGGAGTCTCTTTGCGCAACGGTTTATCGAGGAAATGAAACAGGATTCTTATCTCTCGATTTCGATCTACGATGAGGCAAGCGCTCAAGAGAGATTCATCGCCCGAAAAACACCGGTCATTCTGACAATTCCGGAAGGATTTTTCACGCAAGCCATTGCGGGCGAATCGGTCCAGATGGGTTTGATGAGAATGGAGACCATTCCAGCCGAATCGGTGATCGAACGGACCCAGCAGATTGTCCGAAGCCTTCTTCGCGAAGAGATGTTGGCTTCGATGAGCGATGAACCCTTTTCGGGCAGCCTAGCCCCCTCTGTGGTCACTCTGGAAATAGAGCAAATGGATCGGCCCCCAAACCGGTTTTTGGTCATCAGCCTGATCATCACGTTCATGATGGTCTCGGTGATCTTTATGTCCCACGAACTCATCGATCTGCGGAGAAAACGGCTCTTTTTCCGCATGTACGCCACACCGCACAAACCTGGACAACTCACTGGTTCTTTGATGGGGACTGTCTATATTCTACTGGCGATTCAAACGATCGGCTTGTTTGTGGTGGGTTCCATATTCATGGGCGGTCCTTTGGTGGAGCACAATTTAACCGGAACGGTTGTGCTATTGGCAAGCTTTATTCTGTTTACCCTGAGTTTGGGAGTGGTTATCGCGAGAATCTGTAAAACTCCGAGTATGTTGGGTGTATGGGCTAACTTAGCCATTTTACCCACGGGGATGATCAGCGGGGTGTTCGTTCCTAAAGAGTTTCTTCCAGATTTTCTGAACAATATTTCTTTTCTCGCTCCCCAACACTGGGTATTGACTGGCCTCCAGAAGATGAATGCCGGTGAGCCTTTCGTATCGATCCTGCCCAATGTATTGGTTCTGCTGCTTTTTTCCGCTTGCTTGTTCAGTTTTGGGATCTTCCGATTCGATCGGTTGGTCAAGGCGTAACACGAGCTTCCTCCGCCCATCGTTTCTCCGTTTGCGGGAAACGATGGGCTTTTCCTCCTTTATGACACTCGTTCCACCACAATCGTGCATTTAGTGGCCAAAGCGGCAATCGCTCCAATGGCTGCCCAGACCGGAAGAAGAATCGCCCCCACTACCCCCAACGTCAGAGGAATCTCAATTAAAGTCTGACCTTCTTCGTTTTTGATTGTCAATCTCCGAATGTTCCCTTCATGGATCAGTTCCTTGATTTTTGTGATAATCTGGTCCGCTTCTACCCGAAACTCTTCTTGTTTCCCCATTTCTTTGCTCAACTCCTTTATCTCCATACCGGAAGATTCGTGTGCGTGGACTTGGTTCTGTTCTATTATACCCCTTTTTTCATCCAAACCTTCTTTTTTCTCAAAAGGGATCGCGTGTGTCACATAAAAGGGTGTTTCGCCTAACCTTCCATAAATTCAAAGGTTCAAGTTGAGAATGATCCATAGGACTGCGTTGCCTACGCGCGAAACTCATTTGATTTCCTCCTTCACATAGTCCTTCCCGGGTCAATGGATCGGGTTGCGAATGATTGTGTACACCCTATTGCCTCATAAATGAAAAGTACCTCAAGGGGTCGGATGAGAAGATGGTCTGAAGAACGCCCCATCGGTCGTAGTGTCAAAAAAACAGAGACTTACAGGCCAAGTGCACAAAAGCTGTGGTTGGCTTATAGGGCTAGAAAGAAGGATACCCGAGATAGAGATATCCTTCTTCATACAGTCTATGGAGTTATACTTGTGTACAGAGTGAAGGGTTACAAACCATCAAAGTCCCCAAAATACTTCTTGAACTCCTCAAATGCTCTCTCTTGCAGGGTCCTTATCTGTTCTTCATCCAGCGTTGTATCAATCACTGCTAAAGTAAAATTTGGAACATCCCCTTGATACATTTTTAATCCTTCCATCTCAAAAAATATTCTGTTTTCAGGAATCAAAGAAGTATCCATATTATTACTAAGAGTTTGCTTTTCTGAGAACAAAACTTTTGCATTACCGAGAATATTTCTTAATTGTCCAGCCATATCAGCATTGTATGTAACCCCATCTATAGTAATATCTCTATCATTAAAAATATTCACAACACCTTCAGCTTCATAAACCTCTCTCATTATATCTCTTGCAACTTCTTCTGATACGCTTCCTGGAAAGAAAGTTTTGCTTCTGGATTCAAGACCTGAAGAGTTTACTACTTTAACTTCACTCAAGTTTCCTTCAAGACGATCTTTTGTTACAAAAGATTCATGAGGGATTTGATAATTAAATGAGGTTTTACCATCTGCAGCAACTGCTAAATTAAATTCAAAAGGTGTGTCATTATTTACACTATGTTCAACATAAACAGAATTACCTAAATCACCAGCAGTTATACCAACATTTAAATGGTCATGACCAGGATATTGGCTTCTAGAAACAACTAATTCTTGTCCTAGTTCTCCATTCAGTCTTTGTTCAATGACAGGAGCGACCGGCTCGATGGGCCTTCTTCCTCCGCCTCCACAAGCGCTCATCAAAGCCACCAGAACAAACGCAACCAGTACAAGTATCAATCCTCTGCTTTTCATCCTCTTTTTCCTCCTCCGTAGGGTTTTGGGTGGGGGTATAGACAGTATGGTTTATTGTATCACAAGCGAAATAAAAAACCAACTCTGATTCTTTCTGTTACCCAAGATCGACCCCATTTCTTTCAGATGATCCATCTGGAGTCAATTTACTAGTCATGAGCATCGATGTGCTATACTATAAAACAGGTTTTCTGATCGATGATTCTAGATCCGAAGCTTTTAGTAGGTTTTGGATCGAAACACAAAGAGAAGGCTGGTTTTAAAAAGAAATCCGCATACAGTCCATTGTTCGGTTGCGTATCAGCCAGAATCACCTGTAAGTACAAAGAGAAGATCTATCTGGAAGGAAATTTCGATAGCGGAAGGTGTGAGATTGACAGGCAGCTTTCTAGTCCAAGGAGTTACGCGTTTTGTTTCTATACTGACCTATCCGTTCTTGCGCTGCTCTCGTTGGTCTCATAGAGTAAAATCATGTTTTGGGCCAATTTATCTCCTTAGAAGCAGATATGTTGAACAGCGGAATAATCATAGGTTTGATGCCCATGTGCGCAGTACTGGTCATAATAAGATTTCGTGCAAGAGATAGAAGGTGAGCTCCACCAGTAATATTGACCCGTTTAATGAATTCCTCTTCTGTTGTGGCATCTGATGTCCATCTTGCGTAAGATTCTATTTTGATGTCACGAATCTTTTTCGTTCCATCTCTTCCGACTAAAGAAACAATGCCTTTGAAAGAGCCAGAAAAACCAACCTCCCCCTCTTGGTTTTCGTGGATTTTTTCTGGTTGAATATCCATTTCGACCTGGATTTCTTTCGGAGGTTTTTCAGTGGCTTGGAAATTCGCAATAAACCTCATGATCTTTGCTTTCTTCTTCATATTCCAATGAAAAGTCAATAGAAAACTTTCCGCCCAAAGCATAGGCGATGCGATTCAAAAGCTTTACAGTCGGATTGAATCCCCCATTTTCCAGCTTAGAAACCATCATTTGCGAAACTCCAAGTTTTTCGGCAAGTTGTTTTTGAGTCATTTTCTTGTTTTTTCGGTAGATCAGGATTTCAGCCATCACCGTAGCACGAACCCTTGAAAGGTTCAGCTCTTCATCAGTAACGGACCTACCCATTCTAGCCAAGATGTTCTTTATTCCCTCCATTTTACCCGCTCCTTTTTTTCTATGTCGCAACAATGATCCGTCCAAAGTTCTTTGTTCCTACTAGGGATTTACCTTTCGATAGAAGCGCATTGATAAAATCATAATATCTGGGGCCCTTCATAATCTTTGCGAACTTAGGCGAAAGCCCCGAATATTCCTCTACTTCGGCAAAAAACTCTTCTGTGGAATGGATTTCTAACATGGATTCGGCCTCCTATTATAAAACATATAGGTTTTATAAGTCAAGTCAAGTATGCCTTTCCTCAACCAACGTAAGACGATTAAAGAGAAATACGGGTTTCTTTTTCATCCGATCTCACGAACGCTCTTGTTTGCATAAACCCCATATTCTGCTATCTCTCATAGCCAAATATATCCAACAGTTTAATGATCTGTACCCCACTATCTTCGTGCGCTCGGAAACTGCCAACGGTTCCCAAACATACCCCCAAAAAAAGGCTATCATAATTGCAATAGTCATAAGACCCTTTTCTGGTCAAATCTGCGACCTCCCTATTCATTACTCAATTTTAACACTTTTGAATACTAAATCAAAACCTTGCTTTTTGATCACTATCGGACTTTACAGGATCCTCTAGGTTGTGTTAAAACACTTTTCTGTAGTTAACTACACTCAGAGATGAACTGGTTCTTGAAACTAAGTTTTGAAAATACGCTCGAAGTGGCAATCTACAGACCTTCATCTCATCCTCCCCTTTATTGTTCATTTGAAAGCCGGCCACCCAACCCCATAGAAACCCACAAAATGCATCGCGCTCTGAATACTTCTGTTACCCAAGATCGACCCCATTTCTTTCAGATGATCCATATGGAGTCAATTTACTAGTCATGAGCATCAATGTGCTATACTATAAAACAGGTTTTCCGATCGATGATTCTAGACCCAAAGCTTTCAGTAGGGTTTGGATCGAAACACAAAGAGAAGGCTGTTTGAAAGGAGAGCAATCTATGGATTCGCCTCAAAAAGCAAATGTTCGGAGATTGAAACGCATGCTGGGTGAAGTCGTCCCGTATCTGGCGCATCGGCAAGAACCAACGCATTCATGGAAATGGATCCCTGAGCGGGATCGGGAGACAAAAGCGCCAATTGTGGTTCAACCGGGTTTTGAATGGGATCGCAACCATTGGCCGGTATGGTTTTCCATCGAAAGATCCCTCCCGAACAGGAGCCCGGATGAACGGATTTGGCTTCGAAGCTGGTTTGGCGGAGAAAGCTGCGTTTATGTAGACGGTCATGCTTTTGGGGAGATCAATGTCCACCACCGGGAACTGGATCTCTCTCCCTTTTGCGATGGGAGACACCACCGAATTGATGTGGAAGTGGTTCCCTATGGGTTGTTTGGAACCCCCGAACCCGAAATCCGGTTTACCGAAGCATCCATTCTTTGGAAGAAGACAGATGTCGTTCGCGCATTCAAAACCTTCCAGATTGCCATCGAACTCTTCGAAAATACAACCAATGAAGAACTGATGGATCGCTTGATGGATGATTTGGAGCGAGCCTTCCGGGACCTATCCATTCCCAGAGGGACAAACGAATATTTCCAGACCGCCCTCCAGAACCCGTCATTGGCTCCAGAAGTGACCCGCGTATGGAACCCCCCCGATTTTCCCAAGGATATCATTCCCGAAGGGGGGGAAGAGGCGCGCATCTCTTTGGTTGGGGCTGCGCGAACCCTTCAGGCTGGACTCGATCGCCTTGCCCAGCGTTTTCCTTCTCAAGGCTCCCTTTGGGCAGTTGGTCACGCCCATATCGATTATGCGTGGCTGTGGCCGGTGGAAGAGACCCAGCGCAAGATCGTGCGGACGTTCGCGAATGCCCTGCAGCTTACAGAAAAATACCCGCAGTTTGTGTTCAGCCAATCTTCAGCGCAGATGTACGAGGACCTTGCGCGTATGGATCCTAAACTGTTTGGGAGCATCCAAGAAAAAGCCGCGCAAGGGCAATGGGAGGCTGTTGGGGGAATGTGGGTGGAATCCGATTGCAATATCCCCGCCGCTGAATCGTTGATCCGGCAGTTGGAATACGGTCAGGCATTTTTCCTCCAGCACTTTGGAAAACGCTCTCGGGTGTGTTGGTTGCCCGATGTGTTCGGGTTCCCCTGGATTCTTCCCCAAATTCTCCAACAAGCGGGGATCGAACTCTTTGTAACGACAAAAATCAACTGGAATGATACCAACCGGTTTCCCCATGATCTTTGTCTTTGGAGGGGCATTGACGGCACTCAAGTGATCTACCATAGCTTTGACAATCCCAGCCATGGATACAATGGTGTGGTGGATATCTATGGATTGACCCAGACGTGGGAAAACTATCGTCAAAAAGCCCTGTTCCCATCATCGCTGTACTCATTTGGATACGGAGATGGCGGGGGAGGACCGACCGATGATATGGTGGAGTCGTTCCTTCAAATGAATCAAACCCCGCAGGTTCCTAAGCTTGCGTTTCAACGGATGGAGGACTATCTTCAAGCCCTTCAAGACGAACCCAATCTCCGAGAGACTTTGCCTGAATGGGATGGGGAACTATACTTGGAGCTGCATCGAGGCACGCTGACTTCCCAATCGCGCACGAAACGGTTGCACAAGCATGCGGAGTCATGGCTGTGCCTGTGGGAGCTCTTTGCCGCCCATGATCAGAATCATCCGTATCCGCATGATCAGATCGATGCCTGTTGGAAAGAGTTGCTGAAGAATGAATTTCACGATATCCTACCGGGTTCTTCGATCAAAGAAGTCTATGACCGGGCGAATCAGGAGTTGAGCGCCATCATTGAACAGGCAAAAGATGGAGCAAAAAACCTCTGGTTGGTTGCCCGTGAAGAGGATCAGACGAGCATCATCAATCCCTCTTCTTGGAGCCAAAACGCCTTGTTTTTCTGGGAAGGAGAACCGCGCGAACTAACTGATGATCAGGGAAATCCGATCCTTCAGCAGCCCCTGGATAACGGGATGACGATCTATTGCGCAGAGCCCCCCCTTGAACCCTTCCAATCCCGTACGTTTTCCGTTTCCAATCAACCGGTCCGTATCCCTGATCAGGCGCCCATTCCGGATCAATTCATCTTAGCAAACGAAACATTGAGCGTTCAGGTTATGGAAGACGGATCAGCGCAAGTGGAACACCTTCCTACGGGAAGGAAGGCATTTGCTCCCACGGGAAATCAACTCTATATCTATCCAGATGTGCCAAGCTACTGGGACGCTTGGGATGTTGACCTGGCCCATGAGGCGTATGCAACTCGTTTGAAGGCTGAACGAATTGAATGGATTCATACCGGTCCGATCCGTTGGACTATTCGGGTGACCTATGGATGGGAACAGACCCAGATCATACAGGACTACCACCTGGACCGTGGATCCGAGCGATTGGATATCGAGACTCATATCGATTGGCGCCATAGGCGAACTTTGCTCAAAGCCCTCTTTCCAACAACCATTCTTTCACGCAAGGCTCGATATGACCTTTCAGCCGGGTATATCGAGCGGCCAACGCATCGGAACACTTCATGGGAAGAGGCACAGTTTACGGTTCCTGCTCATCGATGGGTCGATCTTTCTCAACGGGATTTTGGCGTATCTATCTTGAATGATGGATTGTACGGCCATCAGGCGTATCAATCGACGATCGGACTGATGTTGATCAAGTCTGGCGTCTTCCCAGATTTTTATGCCGATGAAGGACACCATCATTTCTCCTATGCCATCTATCCCCATCATGGGCAGGATTTGCTTCCCGTAATCCAACAAGCCCACGCCCTCAATTCCCCATTTGTTCTGAATGAGGGATGTCCTGCCTTTCCTCTGGGAATCCAAACAATCTCCGACCCCAATCTGAAGGTATTGGCCATAAAGAAATCCGGGGATGGAGCAACGATTCTCCGCCTTGCAGAGATGACCGGGGGGAGTGGACAAGCGAGCATCGTTTTCTCCCAAGGCTGGTCTAAAGTATCGAAAACAACGATTCTCGAAGACGAGATCGAAATTCTGAAGCAACAAAACCGCGCATGCGCTATTGATTATCGCCCATTCGAGATTCTGACCCTAAAACTGTGGCAGTAGGGAAAAAAGAAAAGTCTGTATCAAATAAAGAGGGGTGAAGAGATGAGCAAAACAGCTTGGATCGTTTATGGCGGGTGGGAAGGACACCAACCCAAAGAAATTTCGGAACAGTTCAAAGCCTTTTTGGCAGAGCTTGGATTTGACTGTGAAATGCATCCGGGTTTAACCGTATTGGAGGACGAAGACCGGATGATGAACCTCGATTTGCTCGTTCCTATGTGGACGATGGGTGAATTGAGCGGTGTTGCAACCCGTTCTGTTCTCAAAGCTGTCGAGAAAGGGATGGGACTCGCCGGTTGTCATGGGGGGATGGGCGATGCCTTTCGGACAAACACTGATTGGCAGTTCTTGACTGGCGGGCAGTTCGTAAGTCATCCCGGGAATGATGGAACTGAGTATCGTGTGAATATCAAACGGGGATCAAGTTCCGTCCTCGAGGGGATCCCAGATTTTTCCATCAAAAGCGAGCAATACTATGTGCATATTGACCCGGCCATTGAGGTGCTTGCTACCACGCGTTTCATGGCGAATCCCTCGCTTGGACCTCATACATCCAACGGAGAGGTGGATGTGCCTGTAGTATGGACCAAACGGTGGGGTAGAGGGAGGGTTTTTTACAATTCTTTGGGTCATAATACAAAAGTATTCGACCAATATGAACCGGCGGAGATAATGAAAAGAGGATTCCGTTGGGCGACTCGGAAGTAAAAGGAGGAGGGAAGATGAGAATCGGTGTTGTTGGATGCGGAAATATCAGTGATATCTATCTGGCGAACTTGACCCAGGTCTTTTCAAACACCCAGGTGGTTGCGGTTTGTGATCAGGCCGAAGAAAGAGCTCATCAAAAGGCGGAAAAGTACAATATTCCCCAAGTGATGACCCTCGACCAAATGCTCAATGATCCCCAGATCGAAGTGGTTCTGAATATAACCATTCCCAAAGCCCATTACGCGATCAACAAGAAGGCGTTGGAATCGGGAAAACATGTGTATTGTGAAAAACCGCTCTGCATTACCGATGCCGAAGCCCAAGAAATCTTGGCATTGGCCCAGAAGAAAGGACTCCGAATCGGGTGCGCGCCGGACACGATTCTTGGAGCTGGGATTCAGACCTGCAAAGAATGGATCGAACGAGGAGAGATCGGTGCGATTATTGGAGCAACAGGGTTTATGACATGTCCAGGGCACGAGTGGTGGCATCCTGACCCAGAGTTCTACTATCAAAAAGGGGGTGGGCCGCTTCTGGATATGGGGCCGTACTATCTCACCGCCTTGACCTATCTGATCGGAGGGATTTCCGGAGTGCAGGGAATGGGTTCCATTCCACAGGCGCAGCGCGCCATCCATTCGGAGCCAAAGAAAGGGCAGATGATCCATGTAGAAACCCCCACGCACATCTCTGCGCTGATGGCTTTCGACCAAGGCTGCATCGGAACCATGATTATGAGTTTTGACACTTGGTACACTCATCTGCCCTATATCGAGCTCTATGGATCCAAAGGCAGCCTCTGTGTCCCAGACCCCAATTCCTTTGGAGGCCCTGTATGGATCCGCAAAGCGCAAGAAAAAAAATGGAATGAAGTGCCCCTCAGCAAACCCTACGAAACCAATTCGCGCGGTCTGGGCCTTTCGGAGATGATCGACGCAATAGAACAGGGAATCGAACCCATAGCCAATGGTGAGATGGCTGCCCATGTTCTAGAGGTGATGAATGGGATTTTGGCATGCGCTGAGGCAAAGAACGATTCGAGTATCCATACTGTGTTGCCTAAGACAAGAAGGATGGAAAGGAGCGGAGCCTTCTAGAAACCGTAGTGTACGGGGGGTGGAGAAAATGAAGTCCCCCCTCTGGATCAAAGGGGGGCTTTGGTCAAATCCTATTCAGTTCAAGCAGTCCCCAACTGTCTGACCAGTCCTACGGCATCGGATGCATCCATGGCATACCCATCGGCGCCGATTTCGTCCGCATATTCTTTAGTTAAGGGAGCTCCGCCTACCAAGACCTTTACTTGATCCCGCAATCCCTGTTCCTGTAAAGATTGGATCACAGCGGGAATGTTCATCATGGTACTCGTCAAAAGCGCGGAAATCGCAATGAAGTCGGGTTTTTCCTTCTGCACGGCTTCGACGAATTGTTCTGCTTTCACGTCGACTCCCAAATCCACAACCGTGTAACCCGCTCCTTTGAGCATCATGCACACCAAGTTTTTCCCAATATCGTGGAGGTCTCCTTCGATCGTTCCTGCAACCACTTTCCCCATCCTCGGAACATTGCCTTGAACAAGAAGCGGTTCGACAAGATTCAAGGCGGCATTCATCGCTTTCGCAGCTACAAGGACTTCGGGAACAAAGTATTCTCCTTCTTTGAAAAGACGCCCTACCTCGTCCATGCCAGGAATTAGGGCCTGATTCAGAATCATTTGCGCGTCTGCTCCTTCGGCCAGAAGGGCTTGAGTCATTTCCTCCGCTTTTTTCGGTTGCACCTCGATAATGGCATTTTTCAGTTCTTCTAGATAATTCATAGTCCCCTCACCTTCCAATGGTATGTTCCTTCATTACTGGCACAGAAAGCTCTCTTCCTAGCTTTGTTATGAAGGCGCGATTTCTCAAACTCAACAGGATTGTACCATAAATCGAAAGAAAGATATTCATAGACAGCAATCATGGGATGTGGAGAAGCGGGGAACATGCGGGGGATTCCATTCGCTAGATTTCTTGAGCCTCCAAGCCAAGGGAAAAGAAGATATCGATAATTTCCGGATCAAACTGAGATCCCGCGCCTTTGAGCATTTCTTGCCGGGCAAAATCGATTGGATAGGGTTCGCGGTATGCTCTCAAGCTGGTCATAGCATCATATGCATCTGCAACCGCAATGATCCGCGATGCAAGGGGAATCTCTTTTCCCTTGATCCCAGAGGGATATCCCAATCCATCAAATCGCTCGTGGTGATACAAAACGTACTGCCCGATATCCCGCAGTTGTTCCGAGGTAGATAAGACCTTTGAACCCCATACCGGATGCATTTTGATGCTTTCATATTCTTCCTGGGTTAACCGGGATACTTTGTTCAAAACATTGGTTGGGATCAGCAGTTTGCCAATATCATGGACCAATCCAGCCCAATAGACTCTTCGGATCCATTCCGCGTCGTTTCGGATCCTTTCAGCGATCATGGAAGAATATCGGGCCACGTTCTCCGAGTGGCCTTTGGTGTATAGGTCATAGAGTTCCAAAATCTGAATCATCGACATTAACAGGTCTTTTTGGAATTTCCCCTGTTGTTTACGCAGCAGCTCTTGGCTTTCATACAACGCTTTTTCTGAAAGTTTTCGCTCAGTAATGTCCTCATATGTTCCCAAGATTCCGATTACTTTACCGGTTGGATCAAACAAAGGGACTTTGTTCGTATCGAGCCATGCCTGTTTTCCATCGCGTTGAAGCTGTCGTTCGATGATATGGTATTGCGGGTTACCCGTTTGAAGGATCTTTTTATCGTACGCTCGGAAGGTTTCCGCTTCTTTTGGGTCCAAAGACAGATCGTAATCGGTTTTCCCGATAATGGACCGCGGGGAGGTCAATCCTTTTGCGCGCGCAAAATTCCTATTGCATCCCAAATACCTCAAGTCTTGATCCTTCCAGAACACATGTTGTGGAATGCTGTCCATAACCAATTGGAGCATTTTTTTTGATTCGCGCACTTCTTCTTCAGCCTGAACCCTTTGTGTGATATCGGATAAAAATCCATCCCAAATCACGCTTCCATCGGCTGCCTTTTCTGGCGTTGACTTGAATTCGAGCCATATGTACTCTGTAGTTTTACGGAGACGAAGTACGGCATGGTATGGCTGCAAAGTTCGAGCAGACTCCTTGAGTTTTTCCAGAAATCTTTCCTGGTCTTCAGGATGGATTCGTTCGATCAACGAATCGCTATCCCGCATAAGTTCTTCATAGGACACGCCTGTCACTTCTTCGCAGTTTTCATTCATGTAGGAAAAACCAAAGGATCCATCTTCTTTCATAACAAACTGATACACGATTGCAGGCGCGTTTTCGATCAGCCTTTTGTACTGCTCTTCGTTCTTTTTCAACTCATCCATTTTCTTCTTGAGCCGGCGCTTCAAGAGAAGGGTTATGCAGACGAGACTGCCAATCAAACCAAGGGCAAACCCTATGCTTATCCAAATAATCTGTAGCGTTTCCTCATCAATTCCTGAATACACGTCTAGAGCGATCCATCTCTTTCGAATGGTTTCGAGTTCGAGTGCAGGAATTTGCCCCAAGGCTTTTTGGATCGAACTATACAGAAGGGGGTAGTGTCGGCTGATTCCAATGCTCCAAGCAAAAAAATAGTCTGTTTCCCCTGCAACACGAAGGTTGGGAATACCCATCTGATCGATGAAATAGGCTGCAACAGCTAGGTTTTCAACATAGATGTCAATCTGACCAAACGAAAGGTCCTTTAGGCCTTCAGGAACGTTGGGTACGGTAACGACTTCGTATCGATACGTGAGCGCGCGATCTCGGATATACTGTTCGGTGGCATATCCTGAAACCACACCGATCCGTTTGTTGGCTAAGGTATTCAGAGAAACTCTTCCAGGGATTTGGTATGTGCTTAAAAGTACCACAGGAACTGTGGCATAGGGGTCAGTAAAGAAAGCGTAGCGTTCCCGTTCTTCAGTTCGGACAATGGTTGGCGCGATCGCGCACTCCCCTGTTTCGAGCGCTCGTAAATGCTCCATCCAATCGGTTGAAGGAACTTTCAGAAACGAAACTCCGAGGATTTCTTCGATCCTCTGGATCACATCTGCGCCCATCCCGACAAAGACTCCCTCGTCGGACTGGAATTCAATTGGGGGAAACTCAACATTGTAGTAGAGAACCAGTTTGTCTGGATTCTGCTCAAGCCAAGCCTTCTCTTCTGGGGAAAGGAGAATGGAAGAGGTGTTTTCGGAACTCACGAGTATCGAAGGAATCAGAAAAAAAAGCGTAGATATTACAAGAAACAGAACAAAAAACCCTTCGTTCCACCGTTTATTCACTGCGAGGGTCCCTTCCAAAGAAAATTGAATCAACAAATCGGATTATACCATAATGGAAGGTTATTTTTTCAAAGGTTTTGGAAAACTGTTTTTTCTGAAGATTTGAGTAACAGCACGATTGAGCTATTTTTACCGATTAATCCCATTAAAGATCATGCGATTTCCATACCCTTCTCAATCCAATCCCATAATCTTGATCTAGCCCTCCTGCCTGCGATCTGGAAACGCGGTTCGCGTACCTCCATTCTTTCGGTTGCCTTTTCGTAGCATTGATTTACACTTCGCTCAAGAATGAGAAAACGTCTCGCTGAAAAGATTTTCCTTGCGCAGGATGGCCCATCTTTGGGTAGAGGATCAACCGCCCGTGTGGAATCCCTTCTGCAGTTTGGGTGAAGAGTTCTTCGGAGTAAAACGGATCTTGACTGCCAGCGATCACCAAAACTGGAGTGGGAATTCGATGGAGATCGTCCCGGAACGCGTGTTTGTCTTCCGCCAAAACTGTAACGACCAAATCAGAAGGATCCTTGGGTCTATCGAACATCCCAATCATAAGTGATCCAACCCAGAGGAAAGGAGCCACCAAAAACCTCATCAATCCTTTCTTGGGTTGCATGAAACCGAGAAGCAGAAAATAGGCTTTGGAATATCGGCCTGCTTTAGCCATTTCCGCAACACGCAACTGAAGAGCTTTTGCTTCTTTTCTCAACGTATGAGCGCTCGAGTGGATAATCGCTTTTCGCGCCAAATGCGGATGATCCGCCAGAAAGTGCAAAAGGATCGATCCCCCTGTTGAAAGACCGATCACATCAACCGGTCCGGAAAACTCATCCCTGATCATTTGGGCATAGTCATCCGCCATATCTTTTAGGGTATATCCATGGGGCAGATTCGGTTTCCGCAAAACGATATAGATCGTATACTCCTCCATAAGGAACCCATACATACTTTTGGCCATCCCAGTAAATACCCCGGGTTTGTTCTCAAACATCAAACCCTGAAAGGCAACCAAAGGTTTTGGTCCATGACCAAATCGATCATATGGCAAACCGCTTTTCTGAAAGTACCCTGAAACAGAAGGGGATTCTTTGACTCTGCTCATCTTCCTCATCCTTTCCCGAATCGGATCGGTGTGATTCCAAAGGCTCGCATTCCAGACGTTATGGGTCGGTTCATAGGCTGTTCATTTCTTTTCAGCAGCTTACAAAGGCAAATATCTTTGCCCATATACAGTATTGGGATCGTTAGATGAATCTGAGGCATTGGCATATTGGTGAACTGTTCTCGCCATTATAGCATAAAAAATGAAAGGAGAAAACTATGCTATAATGGAGTCATCTTGGATTTACCAGTGATAAAGACTTATAACCAACCCTGATCTACCAAAAACCCAAAGGAGGTGTAAGCGGTGCGACCGTGGGTATTGACAACTGTAGTAGGTATGCTTTTTCTTTTGATGGCAACTGGGTTTGCTACACCCGAAATGGTTTTGGTACAAGCAGGAAGCTTCAAAATGGGAGACCCTGTTGGTGACTTGTCGGGCAGTACCAGGCCAGTTCATTCTGTTCACTTGACCTATGATTTCTGGATTGGTGTGTATGAAGTAACTTTTAATCAGTATGACGCGTTTTGCCAAGCAACAGATCGAGACAAACCCGACGACGAGGGTTGGGGTAGAGGATCTTTGCCTGTATTTAACGTAAGCTGGTGGGACGCAATCGCTTTCTGCAATTGGTTGAGCGAAAAGGAAGGATTGCAACCGGCATATGACGAAGAAGGAACCCTATTAGGAAGAAATGGGGCGGTCACCTCAGACATCACAGTAGTTGAAGGGTACCGATTATTGACAGAGGCAGAATGGGAGTACGCTGCAGGAGGCGGCCATAAGAGCGAGTCGGACTTCAGGTATGCTGGAAGTGATGGGATCGATACTGTCGCTTGGTATCGGGACAATTCCGATACAGACGGTACGGGAAGAAAACCGCACCCCGTTGGGGGGAAGGAACCCAATGAATTAGGGGTCTATGACATGACTGGTAATGTACTGGAGTGGTGTCATGATTGGTATGATTACGACTACTATTCTCTTGGGGACAAGACCAACCCAATAGGTCCCTCAACAGGGTTTGCCCGTGTCCATAGGGGCGGTTCCTTCAGTTCCAATGCTCAGTTTAGCAGCCCTATCCACGAAAGATTCAACTCGTCTCCCGGTCGAATCTACAATCAGCGTGGGTTTCGTATTTCGAGAACAAACCTTGTGCACTAAATGGAACAGAAGCGTCCCGTAAGGAATTCGTCGCTTGCCTTGCGGTACGGAATAGAGACGGTCATTGACCGATCGCAAGATAGAAGACAAACATCCCCGCTAGGATCCAGGTCAGAATGTTCGTATCCCGAAGCCTTCCCGTGAACAACTTGATGATGGGATACGCGATGAATCCCACAGCGATTCCGTGCGAAATGGAATAGGTCAAAGGAATCATTAAAAGGGTGAGAAACGCTGGGATAGACTCTGTAGCATCCTGCCAATCGATTTTCGTTGTGGACCGGGTCATGAGAAATCCAACGAAGATCAAAGCCGGAGCAGTAGCCGCCCCAGGGATGGACGCAGCAAGCGGAGAGAAAAAGAGCATAGCAAGCATCGCTATGGATGTAATAACGGAAGCAAAGCCTGTTCGTGCTCCTTCGGCAATACCTGCAGCGCTTTCAATATATGCCGTGGTAGTGGAGGTTCCGAAAACCGCGCCCGCTGTTGTCGCGATTGCATCGCACATAAAGGCTTCTTTGTCTCTGTCCAGGTTTCCATCGGAATTGGCAAAACCTGATGTGTTGGAAAGACCAATCAGCGTTCCTGCCGTATCAAACAAATCCAAAAAGAAAAAGGTTAGCATGACAGTGATGAAGCCAAAAGTAAAAATCACATCCGATTCAAACACCATCTTCCCGAAAACCGGTTCGATACTCGGAACTCGGCCTACAAAACCCCGAAAGGGCGTGTGTCCGGTCAGCCAAGATAATGCAGAGGACCCCAGAATACCGAACAAAACCGATCCGGGCACTTTTCGAACATAGAGGATCGAAATCAATAAGATTCCGAAAGCTGTGATTAGTACATCAAGGTTATAAACGGAACCCAATTCTACTAGTGATGAGGGATTTTGTACAATCACTCCGGCGTTTTCAAGACCGATCAACGCGATAAACAAACCGATTCCAACTCCAATTCCCATTTTCAGGGATTTTGGAATTCCACGAGTAATCAATGTGCGCAGCCCTCCAAGGGTGATCGCGATGAAAATGATTCCTTCAAAAAAGATGGCCGTCAGCGCGATTCTCCAATCAATACCCATTCCGATGCACACTGTATAGGCAAAATAGGCGTTCAATCCCATTCCTGGAGCAAGGGCGAACGGATACTTGGCCCAGAAAGCCATGAGGAGTGTTCCGATTACCGTACTGAGGATGGTTGCCACCATGAAAGCCCCAAAAAACTGGTTGTACAGTTCCGGGTTTTCGGATGCTCCAGGTATGACATTGATCAGAATGCTTGGATTGACCACAACGATATAGGAAATCGTCAGAAAAGTAACGATTCCTCCAATGATTTCTTTTCTAAAGGAGCTGCCCGCTTTTGAGATCCCGAAAAATTGATCAATCGCGCGAACCATAGCGCTTCTACCTCCCCATCTACAGCGATTCCAGCAATTTCTCCGATATTATAGCACAAACAGAACCCAACAGATTTGCTCGTACTTTGATTCATTATTGATCGCTTCAATCACTTTTCCAAGGCGGAAATCAGAGTATTGGGAGGACTCTATTGACATACTGTGTATCGTATGGTATAATATATCACATTGTAACAGGAGGTGCACGGTATGGGCCGAGACACAATCGATACCGAAATGAACCGCGGATTTCTCCAACTCCTCATTCTTTTTTTACTGGAAAAGGCCACGTACGGATACGGAATCCTTCAACGAGTAACCGGATTGGGGTACTCTGTCGAAGAAAACTCGCTCTATCCATTGTTGCGTCGGCTTGCGGAAAAGGGATATCTTTCCAGCAAATGGGAGGTTGTGGACAACAAACCCCGGAAGTATTACGAAATCTCTATGGAAGGGCGAGCTTTGAGAAAACAGCAGTATGAAGTGTGGAAACAACAGAATGAAATTCTCAGCGGATTGAAGGAGGAGATCGACCATGAATAAAGCGCTGGAAGCATATCTTGCGGAAGTACGGGAGTATTTGGTGACCGAAGAGGATGTTCAAGACATTCTGGACGAGATTCGCAGCCATATTCTCGAGAAATGCAGCGGTCAACATGGGGGATGCACAGAAGAAGCGGTTCAGAAGGTGTTAAAAGATTTCGGGAGCGCTATCGATGTGGCCAAAGCCTATTCCACTGCCGAACCAGTTATTCCCGCCTATATGAAACGGGTGATGGTCTTCTATACTGGCGTGCTTTTTGCCATACATGTCGGTCTCACCGGCTTGTCTGTCGCATTGGGTACCAGTGGCTATCCTTTCTTCTACCATCCAACATGGTGGCAGTTCCTCGCGGCCATACCTTGGATCTTTGTCTTCGATTTTGGGCTGGTGGCATTGGGATTGTCTTTAATGAGCCACTTCAAGAAAGCAAAGTTCATTCCATTGCCAAGCAGAGCCTATATCCCCTTCGGGGAGAGGAAATTCCATCCGATTCTTCTGGTTTTGCAGGTTGCTTTTTGTGGTGTAATCCTTTATATAGCGCTCCAACCACAGGGTTTTGAAGATTGGTTGAGAAGCCTGTTCGAGGCCCGAGAGATGGCATTCGTTCCTCCTTCGACCCTGTTTTCTGGCTTGTATCTTGGAATTGCGCTGTCCCATGTCCTGGATGTGGTTTTTTACTTCACACGAATTTGGTTTCGGAAGGGGTTTTTGGAATTCCTAAAAATGATTTTTTCGATTACGATCCTTCAGTATATCCTTAGTACCGAACTGATCGTTCAAACCGATCTGGAACGGTTGATCCAGAACATCTTTCGTGGATTGATTCTCTTTGGATTTGTGGTTCAAATCATTGGGATCATTGGTGTCATGATCCACTGGGTCGTTACAGAAACGAAAGAAAAACGGATATGCGCGAAATAGCAAAGGATGAGGAAAAGATGAAAGCGATTGTGTGTACTCGATATGGGCCTCCTGAAGTACTAGAGATGAAGGAGATCCCAAAACCAAAGCCAAAACCGAACGAAGTCCGTATCAGGATCAAAGCCACCGGGGTCACATCCGGCGATGTTCGGATCCGGAGATTCGATGTGCCTATTTCTTTCTGGATACCCGCTCGCTTCGCTTTGGGAATTACCAAACCTCGATACGCAGTGTTGGGTATTGTATCATCTGGAGAGATTGATTCGGTGGGCAGCGGAGTATGCCGATTCAAACCAGGAGACCAAGTTTTCGCCGCAACGGATTTTGATCGGTTTGGAGCATATGCAGAGTATCTGTGTATCAAAGAGACAGGAAGCATCGCCTTAAAACCCGAAAAAATGAATTACGAAGAAGCAGCCTCGATTATCTTTGGCGGGCTTACAGCAATTGATTTTCTCAGAAGGGCGGGTCTGAAAAAAGGGCAGAAAATCCTGATCTATGGGGCTTCCGGAAGCGTGGGTACCTCGAGCGTCCAACTCGCGAAACACTATGGCGCCGTAGTCACTGCGGTATGTAGTGGCGTAAACACCGAGATGGTGCGTGCTTTAGGCGCAGATCATGTAATTGACTATCTCAAGGATGACTTTTCCCAACAAGGGGTCCTGTACGATGTGGTGTTTGATGCAGTTGCTAAAGCCCCTTTTTCTGCTTGTTTACGCGCTCTGAAAAAAGGCGGGATTTATCTGAATGCCGTCGATACCCCTGGCTTGATGATGCGTATGCGATGGGCATCTTGGACGCGGGGGATCCGTTTGCGGGATAAGAGCAACACGAAGAAAAGCAGCAAAATCAGTTCTGAGGATTTCTTTATGCTGAAAACCTTAGCGGACGAGGGAGCGATTCGCCCAGTGATAGACCGTGTGTATTCTTTGAATGAGATCGTCGAAGCCCACCGCTATGTCCAGCAGGGTCATAAGAAAGGGAATGTGGCAGTTTCTATTGGCGCTCCTTGATCTGACCCTTGATAAAAGAAAAACCCATTGTTCCGGATTCTTTATCCAGAAGGACCATCCATTTTTCTTATTGAATGAATAACTTTGGGTTTTTTGGTGTATAATATCGGGAAGAGGTTCCAAAAACCGGACATGGTATCCGTGCAAGAAAGCAAATCTTGTCCAAAATGGAATCGAATGCTTAGATTATGGATCTGGAGGAAAGATCGTGGCAAACATTCTTGAACGTACAAACCTTTCAGTTTTTAAAGAGATACGCAAAGCAATGGATTTGGTGAACCCCAAAATCGCTAAAGTCTATATTCCTTGGTTAATGAAGCATCCCCGATACCTTCGGCGCGCTTTGCCGATGCTCAAACAGTTTCATCGATGTGAACAGGTTCGACAGAACCATCTCGATCAAGGAATCATGGTTCCGCCCATTCTCATCCTGAGCATCACATCCCGATGCAACTTGAACTGTGCTGGATGTTTTGCGGCTGTTGTGGGAACAAAAGTTGCTTCTACCGACCATGAATCTCATTTGCCTTTGGATTTTGGCCAGTGGAAAAGCATTTTGACCGATACCTCAGCGATGGGAGTGTATACCTACCTGATCGCGGGTGGAGAGCCTTTGCTCTTCCCGAGATTGATCGAGTTATGTCAGCTTTTTCCCAACCAGCTTTTTGTCATTTTTACTAACGGGACTTTACTGACACCCCCCATGCTGGATCGGCTTGCCAAGTCAACCAACATCGTCGTCGTGGTGAGTATCGAAGGAAACAAACTCCAAACAGACGATCGCAGAGGCGTTGGAGTGTACGAGAGAGTCTCGAGTGGGATCAGTCTCCTTAAGAAACGAGGGATCCCTTGCGGGATTTCGGTAACCATCAACCGATCGAATGCGTCCTTTTGGATGGAAGACTCTTCTGTTGATCAGATCATCGAAATGGGTGCTCAAATGGGCGTTTTCATCGAATACATCCCTGTCTCTTCTCCGTTAACCCAATCGATGGGCATCCAAAAGCAAGAAATCCTTCAACCGAACGAACGAATCGCATTCCGAAAGAAACTGTTGGAGTATCGAGCTTCCAAACCGATGTTCTTCATCCATTCCCCCGGCGATGAAGAAGCCTTTGGGGGTTGCGTATCTGCGGGAAGAGGGTTCGCTCATATCACCCCATATGGGGATGTGACTCCATGTCCTGTTTCCAACCTGGCAACGCACAATCTCACAACCGCTTCCTTCCAGCAGGCATTGCAAAGCCCTTTATTCACTACGATCCGTGAGAATGAATCGTTGCTGGAGAATACCGACGGACCTTGCGCCCTATTCGCTCATCAGGAGGAGTTGGATCGATTGGTAGACCAAATCGGCGCTTATCGAACGGGCGCTGATTAAGGGAGGAAGGACAGCTCGATATGAGTCGATCGACGCTCTTTTACTTCTCGGGAACTGGGAACTCCCTTCATGTGGCAAGAGAGCTGCAAAAGAGAATTCCTGACCTAACTGTGGTACCCATCTTGCGCCAACTTAAGGGTGAAGTTGTGATCAGTGAAGAATGTAGTGGGATCGTCTTTCCAGTGTATATGGCGACCCTCCCACATCCCGTGCTGTCCTTCCTGGAGAAAGCCCAGTTTCTTCACACCAGGTATTTCTATGTGATCACCACGCATGCTGGATACCCCGGAAAGATCGATTACCAAGCGCAAAAGTTGGTAGAAAGAAAAGGGATTCACATAAGCGCTTATTATCCTTTGAAAATGATAATCAATTCACCGACAGGACTTGCTCCAAAGTTTATGGTTCAGAAGGATTGGGCGAATCAAATCCAAGAAAAGAACCAGGTTGAATGTCAAGAAGACCTTATGCACAAACTAGATTCGATCGCAAAAACTGTCCAGAGCCGGGTTCACTATGGGGTAAACCGGAAAAAAGGCGGACTCATCAACCGTTTGATTCAATCCTTCCTAATGAATCATATCCGGAAATCCAAAGCCCAGATCAAGTACTTTGTGGACAGTGATTGCGTGGGGTGCGGGGCATGCGAAAGGGTCTGTTTGTCTGGGAAAATCCAACTTGTAGATAAAAAGCCCGTTTGGCGGAGAAACCATATTTGTTATTACTGCTATGCCTGTTTTAACTTTTGCCCGACCCAGGCCATTTTGGTGAAGTATTATACCAAAAAAGATGGCCGCTATCATTATCCGGGTGTATCTCATTCAGATATATCCAACCAAAAGGAACTGGTTGGAAATCCATGATCTCTGTTGCTGAGGATTCCGTTTTTTCATGAGAGAAAACATGAAGGAGACAAAAATGGAAGTATTCATTCGAAATGAACGCGAAACCGACTACCGAGAAGTCGAAGAACTGACAAGAGAGGCTTTTTGGAATCTCCATGTTCCCGGTTGCGACGAACACTACCTAGTTCATATCATGCGAAGTCATCCCGATTTTCTGCCCGAACTCGATTTCGTCGCAGTTTCGAATGGGAAAATCGTCGGAAATATCATGTATGCAAAATCCCGTTTGGTCAATGGTACGGGCCAGAGCATCGACACAATAACCTTTGGTCCAGTCAGCGTTCTCCCTGAGTTTCAACGAAAAGGGATTGGTTCAAGACTGATTCGGCATACCGTTGAAATCGCTGCTTCTTTGAACCACAAAGCCATTGTCATTTATGGTCACCCGCATAATTATTGCAAACACGGGTTTGTCGGCTCAAAAAGTGTAAATGTGTGTGATTCAGACGGTAGATATCCATTCAGTTTATTGGTCCTTGCGCTTGATAAAGGGTTTTTGGGAAACGGTACCTGGAAATATGTTCCTAGCGAGGTATATTTCAGCATGACCGAACAAGCTACGATGGAGTTTGAGGCATTGTTTACAAAAAAGGAAAAGTCCTATAAGCCTTCTCAGGAAGAGTTTGCGATTGCCAGTAAAGCGTTTGTTGAATAAAACCTGGTGCCATTTTTCTGGAAACCATTCCAAAAGCAAAAGGGCCGCGAATCAGCGGAAAATCGCATTAGGATGCGCATAGCAAAACCGTTTATCACTGAACATGACCGTTAGGGAGAATGATTGGAGCAGGAGGCGAAAGCCATTCGTACCGAAATCTATTATTTTTCTGGAACGGGCAATTCGTTTTTTGTTTCAAAGGAACTTCAGAAAAGAATCCCTGACTCTGTAATCATACCAATGATCAGCCTTATGCATAACGATGTGATCCGAACCAACGGAAAATCGATTGGGTTTGTTTTTCCATGCCACGCGTTAACGATTCCTGTTGCAGTGAAACATTTTTTGAAAAAAATCGATCCAAGATCATCTGAGTATTTTTTTGCAGTCGCAACGCGGTACGGAACGGTATTTAAGGGATTTGATGCAATTAAAAAAATCTTAAAAAAGAAAAATAAAATACTCAATTCTCAGTTTATAATAAATATGTGCAATAACGAAGCACCTCGATCTGATAAAAAATATATCGTTCCTTCAGAATCCGATATTAAAAATATAGAAAAATCTGCAATGAAAAAAATCGATCTAATCAGCAGTTCTATTGTGAATCTATATTCCATAATAGAAAAAGAGACAACTGTCATCGCAAAAACTTCATCAAATCCGATTATTAGTGTACTAATAGAAAACATTGTTGTTTTTCTTATGAATTTATCCGAATATATTGGAGGAGTTAATTATTTTTACCATGATGATGAATGCAACGGGTGTGGGGTATGTGAAAAAATATGTTTATCGAAAAAGATTCAATTGGTAGATAAACGCCCAGTCTGGCAAAAGAATGTGCTTTGCTACATGTGTTATGCATGCTTGAATTATTGTCCCAGACAATCGGTTCAAGTGAAGAGTATCCCTTTTGTGAAATCGTATACTACCAATAATGGGAGATACCCTCATCCTTATGCAACAGCGAATGAGATTTCAGCGCAAAAAGAACGTCATATCAGATCGTTGATCCAATCATGACAAAAGAAGAATGCAGAGACTATGTGTTGGCAAATATCGGAAAAAAGCGGGATTTTTATCAAACCAACACCCTTCGAGAGCACGTGAGCGCTGAGATCGATTTCTTTAAAAAGAACCAGGTGAGTCTTGTTCATATTGGATTTTCCCTTTCTGCAAACTTTCTACAAGGTTTCTTCGTATTCCTCTCTCTACCGCTCATGGTTCTTTTTTCCCGTCGGTTTTCGAGAAAAGGATAGCTCCATTCAGTAAGGATTACAGTGTCGGTCTGATTCAGTTGTTACCCGATCGATGGAAAACACAGTTTGTCGATCGGTTTTTTGCACCACCATCCATCCCAAGAACTTTGAACCATCAGAAAAGATTCTTCTGATGGATCATATCCCTTCCCGCAAAGGGATTCTCTTATGCGGTTTTGCGATCATTCACGGTGGTTTGGGAAGCTTTCAGACTGCCATCGCATCATCGACGTCCGTCATTGGGTTTTCTTTGCAACCAAAACAAAACCTAAACGTGCAACTGATCGAAAACCACAAAGAAGGGTTCAATTTACCATTTTTGGTTTTAAAAAAAAAGCGATTGGGCGCCTATATATCAACCATCATAAATGATATGGAGTTTTTCGTCAATATGAATTGATTGAAAGAGAGGCAAAAAAGGCGCATTGGTTCGGTGATACCGCATATCACTCTGTTTTCATTTGAAATCAAACCAATACGATCGATCTGAGCTCCATTTGATGGGTACATTTGGATGGCAATGACACGAGTCGGGATATATATATGGAGGCGACAAATGGCTATTGAGATTCGAAAGTTGATACCTGACCTTGCAGAAGATTATGTCCGTTTTTTTGATACTACTCCACACGATCAGTTTGTGGATGCACACAAGTGTTATTGTGTGGCTTGGTGTACTGACGATTATGAGGGCAAAGACTTTTCTACCGTAGAAAAAAGAAGAAAATGGGCCTTGGATTATGTCCGAAGCAACATCATTCAAGGATATCTGGCTTATAGTGGAAATGGGATTGTTGGATGGTGCAATACCAACACAAAATCCGAATGCTTGCTATGCGCGAGTTGGAGAAGTTTTATGAGTTATGTACCGCTCGAGGAATCGAACCCAAGCATAAAGGTCAAATCCATATTTTGCTTCGTGATTGCTCCGGAGATGAAAAGAAAAGGCATTGCAACGTTTCTCTTGGAGCGCGTATGTAAAGATGCGATCCATGATGGCTTTGATTTCCTTGAGGCCTATCCGTACAAAGAGTCAAGTTTTCAATCATCCAATTTTGGTGGCTATGTTGATATGTATAGAAAGAGTGGGTTTCATGTGTCTTTTGAGTCTGAACAAGGGCTTGTGATGCGGAAAAAGTTGAAGTAAAGGATTCGGGTAGATTGAAAAGCGAAGGATCTTTACCCAACAAGCCCGAAAAGAAGCATGCATTCAGGCTGCGGAATGTCCGACCTTTCAGAAAATGGCGCAGATCTGTCAAGTCACTCTGATGAGCGTATGGCGAAGGGTTCAGGAGAACCGATGAACCCCAAGATGATCGACTATTACAGCAGCGACCAAGGAGGCATTAATCGATGAGTAAAGGAAAGAACTTTGATTTAAACATGATAATGGACAACATATCGGATTTAATCATTCAAACAGATGAAAATGGATGTATTCTGTATGTCAGTCCTTCATGCAAAAATGTGCTAGGGTACAGCCAAGACTCCCTAATAGGGAAGAATGCCTTTAATTACATCCATCCAGATGATCGGTCAAGAATAACTGCTTTATTTCATAAAGCTCTAGATAAAAAAAACCAAGGCTTTGTCGAATACCGAATCCAACATGCGCAAGGTCATTATATCTGGTTTGAAACTACCGAGAATACTTTACTAAATCATGATGGAAAAGCAGTAGGTCGGATTTTTAGTTGCCGCGACCTAACAGTCAAAAAAGTCCTTGAAGATTGTCAAAATACCTTTTTTGACCTTTCTTCAGAAATGCTTGGGATTGCAAACACTGAGGGCAATCTTGTTAAAATTAACAATGCCTGGAAGCAAATTCTAGGTTGGCATACTGAAGAACTGCTGAGTAAGCCATATCTGAGTTTTGTACATCCAGACGATCATGAAATAACAATGCAGGTGGTTAAACAATTAATGGAAGGTATCAGAATAGAGGGCTTTGTTAACCGCTATCTTTGCAAAAATGGTTCATATAAGTGGATTTCCTGGAGTTCAGTACTCGATACTGAAGGAAAACTGATTCACTTTTCTGCAAGAGATGTTTCGAAGCAAATCACAGAAGAAACGGTTTTAAAGGAAAGGGTTCGCCATAGTGAAGATTTTCTAAGTTCAGTAATAGATAATATTCAAGGAGCAGTGTACCGTTGCAAGGATGATCAAGAATGGACCGTGGAATATATAAGCAAAGGATGTTTTGGTTTAACAGGGTATAAGCCCGAAGAATTGATCGATAATGCGGAGGTTAGTTTCGGCAGTCTAGTTCAAGATGATTATAGAAAATGGCTGTTGTCACAAAGTAACCCTTTTTATGAACATGAATACATGATAACGACAAAAAAGGGTGGAAAAAAATGGGTCCTTGATCGCGGACGTAAGGTTTTTTCTGAAGACGGCCAAGTCATTGCACTAGAGGGAATTTTCACAGACATCACCGAAAGAAAGCAGTTGGAAAAAAAATACTTAGCAAGCAAGCAAAGGTACCAGTCCGTGGTCGAAACTCAAAAAGAGATGATCTGCCGCTATTTACCGGATACTACTTTAACTTTTGTGAACGATGCTTACTGTAGAACTTACGGCAAACAACGTCGGGATCTGTTAGGCAAGAAGTATCTGATGTTTATACCACCTGAACATCATGAGGAGGAACTGACATCGCTGCAAAGCTTAACAACCTCTCGACCGATTGATACAAGGGTATTTCACGTAATATCACCCGATGGAAGCACCCGTTGGCAGGAATGGACAGATGTGGGGTTATTTAACGAGACAGAAGAACTTGTGGAGATTCAAGGGGTTGGTCGCGACATTACAGATAAGAAAATTGCAGAACAGAAAATAAAGTCTACCGTAGAACTATTACAAAAAATGCAGGAAATCGCCAAAATCGGAAGCTATACAGTCGATTTAGTCGGAGATACATGTCATACCTCGGACTTCTTGAATACACTGCTTGGGATAGAACCAAGCGAAAACCATCCATTCGAACTCTGGCCAACACTTATTCATGAAGAAGATAAGGACAAAGTTTTACTTGCTCATGAAGAAAGTATTAAGACTGGAACAACTTTTAACCAGGATTATAGAATTATTCGCAAAAATGATCATGTCGAGGTTTGGGTAAATGATATGGGAACCATAGAACTGGGAGAAAATGGGAAACCTTCCAAATTGCATGGGACGATTATGGATATAACTGACCGCAAGAAGAAAACTGATGCTGAAAAAGCCAATGCTGCCAAAAGCGCGTTTCTGTCCAATATGAGCCATGAGATACGAACACCACTTTCTGCAATTGTAGGTTTTACCGAATTAGTCCTAAAGACCCGCTTAACGCCACAGCAAAAAAAATATGTAAAAATAATTAGAGACTCAGGCAAAACCTTATTAGGCCTTATTGGCGATATTTTGGATATATCCAAACTTGATTCAGATGCTATAGAGCTAGAATCCATTCCTTTTGATCTCGAAAATTTGATACTGGAAGTTTGCAGCTTAAAAGCGCATGCAGCCGAAGAAAAGGGGTTGGATGTTATTGTTCACATTGATTGTGATGTTCCCAATCATCTCATAGGTGACCCATTCCGGTTAAAGCAGATCCTGACTAATCTCTTGAGCAATGCGATAAAATTCACCGATGAGGGAGAAGTTTTCATTCATGTTAAACTCTTAAAAAACGGCGGATCAAAAGCCCTGATTCAATTTTCAGTTACAGACACAGGGATTGGCTTGACTGAGGAACAGGTAAAGAGCATTTTTCAACCATTTTCTCAGGGTGATAAATCCACTACTCGGGAGTACGGTGGAACTGGGCTTGGTTTGGCCATAGCCCAAAATTTGGTTCGCCTAATGGATGGGGATATTTGGGTAGAGAGTGAACTGAACCAGGGTGCTGCTTTTTGCTTTACAACCAGGTTGGATATTTCACTCACAGATACACCCCAAAAATATAAAAACGCCTTTAAGAATTGGGGAATGAAGGTGCTTTTGGTCGAAAATAACGCTACGAGTAGAAAAATGATAGGTGATATGTTAACTAATATGTCCTTTGATGTGACAACCAGTGGTTCAAAAGAAGAGGCTTTAGAAGTACTAAAACAATCAAAAGAACAGAGACAATACGAGCTGATCATCATATCCGATAAACGAGATAAACTAAATGGGCTTGATCTTTTCATGGAGACCAAGGAGCTATTTTTGCCCAGTAATCCTCCAAAAAGCATTGTTTTTTATGACCTTAATCGATCAGAAATCGCGGAAGAAGCTGAAAAAGCCGGAGTTTCAGCTACTTTACATAAGCCCATTACACCCTCTCAGTTATTAAACACGATTTTGAAAGTTGTGGGAAAAGAAGGGTTTGAACAAGCAAATTCAGGTTTGGTGGATGAGACCGAAACCAAAGATTTTCCAAAGCTTTGTGGTATTCATGTATTGGTAGTAGAGGACAACGAAATCAACCAGGAACTAGCTAAAGATATCCTGAAAGGGTTTGGCATGACAGTAAAAACAGCAAAAAACGGGAAAGACGCATTGGAGATGGTAAAGGAGAGCACATACGATATTGTTTTAATGGATATACATATGCCGGTAATGGACGGTTATAATGCCACAAAAGCAATACGTGCGGATCCGACCTGTTCAGAACTACCCATTATCGCCATGACTGCCAATGCTACTACTAGTGATCAAGAAAAATGTTTCGCGGTAGGCATGAATGACTTTGTATCAAAACCAATAAACACCGAAGAGCTGTTTGATAAGATCGCTCAATTAACTGCTCCTACACTTAATGGAAGCAGAATACCATCGGCTACTAGGAAAAGCTCCCATCAGAAGGCTGAAACTTTACCAGTTCTTGAAGGCATCGATGTTGAATCTACAGTGATACGACTTGGAGGTAACCTAAAGTTATATAAACGACTGCTCAGGAAGTTTCATATGAGACAAAGGAATGCAGTGGAAGAAATTCAGAATGCCCTTGATAAGAATGATTTTGAGTCAGCTGGGATTATCACTCATACACTTAAGGGAGCAGCAGGAAATTTGGGCGCTCAGGCAGTGTATTTTGCTGCTAGCAATCTCGAACAAGAGCTGAAAACTCGGAAGAAAAAAAACGTAGCACCGCTCCTTGATGAACTAAAACCAGCACTCGTTAAAGTGTTTGATTCCATTACAACTTTAGAAGACGAGACTGATGAGAAGGATAACGCATCAGGAAATGGTGGGATCTATGTTGATAACCTACTCAGTAAATTGGAAGAATTAATGAAACTTATAGCAGAACATGATTTTGATGCCGTTGAATATCTCGAAACTATCATAACAGAACATAAACACACTTTTTTGCCAAATGAGATCATGGGAGTGAAAGAAAATCTTGAGCATTTTGATTTTGATAATGCGAGGATTAAAATGAATGCTATCATAAAAAAACTTCAGAAAGCGGGCAAAACATATGACTCCGAGTAGGTTTACATCAATACTCATTGTTGACGATAGTCCAGAGTCAATTGCCCTATTAGGAAACTCCCTACCAAAACAGTATAAGCGCCAGGTTGCTCTAAGTGGAGCTGATGCGTTAAAACTACTTGACGAAAGCGAGAAAGCGCCGGATTTGATTCTTCTGGATGTAATTATGCCCGAGATGAATGGGTATGAATTATGTAACTGTATTAAGAAACGCGCTCGATTTAAAAACATCCCGATCATTATCATCAGTTCTTTGAATGAAACCGTTGATAAGGTAAAAGCTCTTAAAGTAGGAGCTGTGGATTTTATCACGAAACCGTTTCAAACTGAAGAAATAACCGCTAGGGTGGAAGCCCATCTAGAAATAGCTGAATCCAGAAAAGAAATCGCAGAGTTGTATTCAAAAACACTTCAAGGAACCATTGGTGTAATGAATGACATAATGGCAATAGTTAGCCCTGAAACAGCAAAGATTTCTAGTGACATGCGTACCATCGCAGAGGAGATTACAATGGCTTTGGGTTTCAAAAATGCATGGGATTTTAAACTGGCTTGTCAGCTGGCTACTATAGGGATGTTGACCGAAGTCAAACTGACTGACCAAGGAGATAGTCAACCCTTTAGAAGAGAATTGGAAATCAATAAAATAAACGAATATTTACATCTGAGTACACAAGTGCTGGATAGAATTCCAAGATTGGAGCCTGTTATAAAAATATTGAGTTTGAGTCAGCTGCCATTAGACGAACAATATATCAATAAAAGAATATTTATGATAGAACCAATTGCATTAAAAGGCCATATGTTAAGAATCTTATTTCATTATTTTTACAAAACAAAGCACGAAAATAATCACATGTCTGTATTAAAACAAATGAGAAATGATCATGAAGAATCCTATTTAGTTGAATTATTGGATATTTTGAATACAATACAAAACAAAAGATTTAAAAATAAGATATTAGAATTAGAACTTCCACACATAATATCGAATATGATACTTGTTGAAGACATAATAACGCTAGAAGGGAGAATGTTATTGAAGGCAGGTTATAAACTCTCACATAGTACTATAACCATACTTAAAAATTACACCGAGCTTAAAGGAAGAAAATTCAAGGTTATAAATAGTTAAGGAGGAATTGACTATAAGGAATCAATTAGCAGGAAAGACAATATTAATTATTGATGATAGTCCGGAATCTATTACTATATTAGGAAATGCGCTACCTAAATATTATAAGCGTAAAGTTGCTCTTAACGGCGATCAAGCGTTTAAACTTCTATCATCAAGCGAAAAGTTGCCTGATTTAATCCTACTGGATGTCATTATGCCCGATATAGATGGGTATGAATTATGCAAACGCTTTAAAAAAGAAAAAAAACTAAAGAAAATTCCTATTATTTTCCTAAGTTCATTATCAGATGTAAAAGATAAAATTAGAGCATTTCAAAATGGGGGTGTCGATTATATTCAAAAGCCTTTTGAAATTGCAGAAGTACAAGCTCGAGTAAAAACTCACCTTAAACTTTATGATTTGCAGATTAAATTAGAAAATCACAACAAACAATTGAACAAATTGGTAGAAGAAAAAACGAAGGAAGTTACTGAAAGTCAACTTGCAACAATTTATGGTTTAGCAAAGCTCGCAGAACGCCGCGATGATGAAACAGGAGAACATATTAATCGCGTACAGGTGTATTGTCGTCTGATTGCTGAGAGAATGAGACAATTTGGGCTATACAGAAATGAAATAGATGAGGGATTTATTTCCAACCTGGAAAAAGCCAGTTCTATGCATGATATTGGTAAGGTAGGGGTTAGAGATTCATTACTATTAAAACCCGGGAAACTTTCGGCTCAAGAGTTTGAAGAAATGAAGGCACATACAACCATAGGTGCGAATACCCTGAGAGAAGTTGCAGAAAAATACCCGAATAACAGGTTCATAGAAATAGGAATTGAGATAACGCAATATCATCACGAAAAATGGGATGGGAGTGGCTATCCTAAAGGTTTGATAGGTAAGGAAATCCCTTTATCAGCACGAATAATGGCACTAGTAGATGTTTATGATGCTTTGAGATCAAAACGGGTTTATAAAAAAGCATTTCCCCATAAGAAAGCACGCGAAATTATTGTTAATGGTCGAGGAAAGCACTTTGACCCTAGAGTAGTAGACGTCTTTATTGCGTATGAACAAGATTTTGAGATGATATTTAGGAAATTTTCCAGTCGAGCAGCTACAAAAATGGGGGAATGACATTAAATAAAGATCTAGTGAACTATTTCTCCATTGTGATGTAACACACATCAGAGACTAAGAAGGTTTTAATGATAAAGCAAGTTTTGTCTCTGATTAGATTTTTGGTGATTGAAGAATACAGGTGAGAAGTCTCTGCCCATTTCGGATTTCTAGTCGAAGAGCGGTTAAACCATGGAAGAAAACGATCCATACGTTCAGCAATTGGCTATGGCTTGGATGATATCTTCCCTTCCAACGATTCCTATACACTTTCCACCCGACACAATCGGAATCCGGTCGATATCTTTTTCCAGCATGATTAAAGCCAGCTCTCCTGCAGGGGTTTCCTCTTCTGCTGTAATCAGTTCAGTGTTCATAAGCTCTTCCACTGGAAGCTCCAGTACTTTCAGAATCTCTTCCACATAGCGTTCCGGATGTTGTCGGTAGAGGAACGTTTCGAGGAGATCCATACACTCTGCCATATAGC
>CAZOJQ010000017.1:0-53270 GCA_964580185.1 uncultured Thermotogaceae bacterium | reverse complement strand
CTCGTGGGTCTTCAATGGACGGTTCTGTCTTTGTAGCGCATTCTGATGATGATCATTTTATGGATCAAAGGATCGTCTATGTGCCTGCAAAAGACCATCCCGAAGGATCTACAAGAAATGTATATGCGACAGCCGCTGCCTTGGGAGAGTTTGCCCAGTACAATACTTTTTTCTATCCCAGAGTGGTAGATGGTTCAATCGCTCCTGCATACGCTACCTATGAATACCCCTTGTCGATACCTTTGGGGACGATTCCCCAGGTTGCCCATACATACGCCTACTTCGATGGGAATTACGGGATTATGAACGAACATCAGCTTATGTTCGGCGAATGTACCAACGGAGCGAAGATAACCCTCGATCCGGAACCGGGCGTACGGATTTTTTACTCTTCCGAGTTGTCAAGAGTGGCTTTAGAACGGTGTAAAACGGCCCGGGAAGCGGTTGAGCTAATGGGTTGGCTAATTGATCTCTATGGATATTATGGAACCGGGGAAACACTCCCTGTGGCTGATCCGTATGAAGCATGGGTCTTTGAGATGGCTCCCTCTCCCGAAGGGGTAGGGGGGTTGTGGGTGGCAAAGAAGATTCCGGATGGTGAGGTATTCGTTTCCGCCAACATTTTCCGGATTCGCGAGGTGGATCCCGATGATCCGGACATGCTTTTTTCCGAAAGCCTCCACCGTATAGCAGAGAAATTCGGCTGGTGGTCTCCCGAAGAAGGCCTTCTGGACTGGTTGTCTACCGTTAGCCTCGGGGAATACAACCACCCCTATTACTCATTGCGGCGGATTTGGAGGCTTTTCGATCGGATTGCTCCTTCTCAGGGCTTTTCCGCATGGGTAGAAGACGGATACACTCGGGAATATCCTTTTTCGGTCCAACCTGACCGTAAGTTGTCGCTGCAAGATGTTTTCGCCCTCTTCCGCGACCACTATGAAGGGACAGAGTTTGATCTGACTCAAGGCACTGGCGCTGGACCCTTCGGGAATCCAAACCGATATTACGGGCCTTACGACGGGCAAGGTGATGTAGGAGACCCTTCTCGTATACTGGAAGGCGCTTGGGAGCGCCCAATATCGGTGAATTACTGTGGGTATGTTTTTGTCAACCAAGGAAGGGCACACTTACCAGACCCTATTGGAGGGATTATGTGGATTGGGATGGATAAACCTTCCGACACCTGCTTCATGCCCTTTTACGTAGGTGTAAACGGCCTCCCAGGTATTCTGGAGACCTATGATCCCTTGGTTTTCGATCGCAACAGCGCCTGGTGGGCGTTTAATTTTGTTGCCAATTGGGCAGAGCTGAAATATGGTTATATGCATCCGGAAATTCAAGCGCGCCAGCAATTCCATGAAGAGGCTTCGATTCAGCTGATTGGTAAAACCGACAGAAAAGCCCTTGCCATATACGAAGACGATCCTCAGGCTTTACCAGAATTCTTAAGGCTCGTATGCTCGGAAAACGCTGAAGCGATTGTGGCCGATTGGTGGAAGCTCTCAGAATACCTGATCGTGAAGTACAATGACGGATACATAAGCACTCCAGGGAGTGTAGCTCAACCAGTGGGGTATCCCAGAAAGTGGTTGGAAACGACTGAGTGGGTTTACGGCCCTACAAGGTACGAACCTCCCAATCCGTAGTGAAAACCAAGTTCTTCAAGCGTAGAAGATAGCGGATCCTTGGGTGGAATCCTCTTGGGGCCGTCAGCGCAGCAATCGGTACACCTCTCGTCTCAATGCGGACAGGGAAGCTTTGGGAGCGAAGCATCGAAGATTCAGAATGCCTTTCCAGTGTTGGGCGGCATAAGTGATCGATGCATGACGTGTAGGAGGGCGGGTCCAATCTGTCTGATTGACCTTGATCCATCCCCCTTCGGATTGCAGGAAGAGTTTCAAATGACCCAGCTCATACCGGGCTAAAAGTTTCTCGCACAATGCCCATATCTCCTGGATGTACATTTCGTGACTTCCAGAAAAAGAAAGGTTCATGCTCAGCCAGTTCAAACCCAAAGGGTTCCATCGGGTTTGCAGGGTTGAGGGTTTGGTTTCGGGGATTGATCCCATCGGATCAATGTCGTTTGACTCGACCCAAGAAAAAAAGGAGGAAACACACTCCGGAGAAACTGCGCTTCCGAAGAAGAAAGGAACTTTCATCTCTTCCAGAAATATGCGAAGTTTTTCTTCTTGACCTTGGGATAAAAGGTCGCATTTGTTCACGAAGAAAAGATCGGCCCCTTGAAACTGAATCTCCATCATCTCTTGAATAAAAGCCTGTTTTTTGTCGAGGGTTTGCAAAATGCGGGGTCCATCAACGATGATGGTAATGGGGTTAAAACGCATCGATACATCCTTTCCGAGCAGGGGGGGAAGAATCTGCTGGGAAAGATCCAGATGGCTACCCACCGGTTCCAAAAAGATACAATCTGTTCCTTGTTTCTTGAGGGAATCGATGGTCTCCCACAATGATTCGATCGATGTGCACACGCACTTTCCCCAAATCGCATGAGCTTGATGTCCCTGGGCGAGAAACCACTGTTGATCGACCAGGTTGTTGGAAAGGTCGTTGACAATCACTCCAGGTGTTTTCCCCTGGGCTACTTTTCGCTGAATCCATTGCGTAATCACGGTGGTTTTTCCTGCGCCGAGGAATCCTCCAACGATAATGACTTCCATTCGCTTATGCTCCCTATCGGCAAATATCTGCACCTAGGCCAAAGTCCATGTAGCCTTCACTGGGATTATACCATAAAGGAAAATAGTCACTGAAGAGTGTGTGGGTACCATTAAAGGGTGTAGGGTGTACAATAGTCAATGAAAAGAAAAATATCACACTCAATCGAAGGGAGAGGAAAAAAATGGCCCCCGAAGGAGCCACCATAACACTACACCTTATTGTACCACAAAAGGTAGGATCATTGGAAGAGGTGTACGCAATCATTCACGACCAGATTCTTACTCTGTTGTCCAACGTGCTCCAGATCATCGAACAACGGGTCATCGAACCATTGCTTGCTCAGGGATGGCGGGTGGTCCGAAGCAAGAAACGGACCTGTAGGATCTGGAGCCATTCGACCACCATTCCCATCCCGTTTGTCTACCGGGTATTGAAGAAAGGGAAAGAGGCTATGACCCCATTGCTGGAAGCCTTAGGGATCGAGAAGCGAAGGATCTATACCCAGCAAGCCCGAAAAGAAGCATGCATTCAGACTGTGGAATGTCCGACCTTTCGGAAAGCGGCGCAGATCTGTCACATCTCTCGGATGAGTGTATGGCGATGGGTCCAGGAGCAACCGATTCCTACCCAGAAGGTGAAGGCCTACCAGGGCAATGCGCTTTCCCTGGCCTGCGAATCCGATCGGTTCTATTTGTCCATACGGGGAGAACCCACCAAGCAACCGGTTCATCTGGGACTGACCTATACAGGGAAAGAAGAGATCGGACGCAATGGACCCCGACCGTATCGAAGGCTTGTGGACAAACGAGTAATCCTGGAACCGAAAGAAACCTTTGTCCAACGGTTTGAAGGAGAGATTCACGATCAGATGAATCCAGAGACGATTGCCTATTACAGCAGCGACCAAGGAGAACCGGCGAAGCTGAGAGCGCCAACGATATCCTTTACCGAAACGTTCATCGACTATTTTCATCTACTGAGAATCCGAACCCAAGGAGAACCGGTCTCTCAAAAGGAATGGGTCAAATGCAGAGCCTATCGGGGATTCTTTGGAGCGGGAGAAAGCAATGTCAAGGGACCCAAAAAGCGGCTTTCGGGTCGAACATGGTCTCGGGAGGGAGGGATCCGGTTCATCCGATGGATGAGCTATGTCCTAGGAGGGCTAAGACCGTTGAAGATCTATATAGCGCCCAAGAAAGAACAACGGCCCAAGGATCTTCAAACCACCACCGACCGGTACACCTGTTTCTTGGCCCAACACCAGAAGAACTGGATCTATCGTCGAGGAGCGGATGGACTGATTCCCAAACGATCCATTGACTCGGGATGGACTTCGTGAAGGAGCGAATCGAATGAGTTTTACGCGTAGGCAACGCAGTCCTATGGATCATTCTCGACTTGAACCTTTGAATGTATGGAACCTTAGGCGAAACACCCTTTTATGTGACACACACCTGAAGAGTTCGAAAAAGCCCTTTATGATACAATACTTCTATCCAAACATCCCGATCATATCCCACGGATATCGGAACAATCGGAGGGGATCAGAGTAGAACGCTACCTGAAAAACAAAGAGACCATTAGCGAAACAGATCAGAAAAGGCTTGCTCGATCACGTGTGTGCGTTGTGGGTTGCGGCGGATTGGGCGGGTATGTCATTGAAATGCTCGGCCGATTGGGGGTGGGTTGGATTACCGCGATCGACGGAGATCGATTTGATGGAACGAACCTAAACCGTCAAATCCTATCCCATACCGGAAATCTGGGTATGTCAAAAGCAATGGCCGCAAAAGAACGAATGGCCTTGGTGAACCCTGAGGTTCATGTCGAACCTGTAAAAGCTTTTTTGACCAAAGATAATGGAAACACCTTTCTAGCGAACCATGATGTGATTGTCGATGCTCTTGACAATATTGCCACCCGGCTGATGCTCCAGGAGTTTGCCGAGAATTTGGGGATTCCGATGGTTTTTGGAGGGATCGGCGGGTGGTTCGGCCAAGTCAGCACAATATTCCCTGGGGATCGCACTTTGGAAAAAGTGTACGCACAGGGATCACAAAGCGCCGAAAAAAAACTGGGTAACCCTTCCTTTACGCCTGGGATGATTAGTTCCATTCAGACCAGCGAAGTGGTCAAACTTCTTCTGAATCGGGGTGAAGTACTCAGAAAAAAGATCCTCTTTGTGGATCTACTGGATCAAAGTTTCCATATTTTTGAACTGTAGAAGCACAGGAAGAAACCCAATAATCAGCGCGCATCACCACTTTCTACCCTCCACCGATAGGCGCCAGCCAATGCATGATTGGGCATGATCCATGGATTTCCGGGTCTATGGGATTTCCATTCCATTGTTGGTGATTTAGGAAAATCATGATGGAAAAAGACAAAGGGGGATTTTCCTCAATGGTAAGCATCCAGTGCTTATCCTTTTGATCAAGGGTTAGGATTTTTCCAAGCTTCTTTGAAAGAATCCGGGTTACTTCTGTGGGCTTCATTTCTGATGATAAAGGAAGATGGACGGTTTTCTGTCCAAGCAAATATAAGAGAACACCGCTTAGGTTGACTTCTAATTGCGGTACGTGCTTCATCATCTCTCCTTGTTGACTCCACTTCTCGCCTGATTAGGGTTATCCAGCCGTTGCTTCAAACTCTTCTTGAATTGCTTTTCCGATCCTGTTGGCCATCTCCGATGCCAACTCCAATCCATCGAAAGGGTTTTCGGGCATATTCATGTATTGCATCACCAACCCATCTTTTCCTTGAAAGGCATCGGGCATAACACCGGAGAAGATGAACCCTCCTTGAGCGCACTGTTCTGCCAGAATTGAAGCGCCATATTCTTGAAGATTGACAGAAAGATAGATCACGTCGAACTTTTCACGGAATAGGTCACGACAGCTTTTCAATGTCCACCTTGCCACGGAAGAAGGGTCCGATCCAATGATGGGGACATGAATCTTGGCGATGTTTTTCGATCGATCGCGATGCACTTCTAATAAAGGATCAATCGATGAAGTGTTGCTTCCATCGGACAAATCACCCAATGAAAATGGGATCTCCAGATGTTCATACATCGACTGAATTAAAGACGCGTACCTTCCGGGGGGGAAGATTATACGCGTTCTTTGCGGTTTGAATGGAGCCCACTGGATCAATACTCCCATCTTCCCTCGAAACTCCCCACCCAATCCTTTGAGACTCGTATCCCTTGGTTTGTACCCCAGTAGTAAGGCGCAATCCTTCATCCCGAGTTTCAGTCCCATTTTTTGGGATCGGAGATGCCCGGCCAACATTTGACCAAAACCACTTTCCAATCCCAGATTCTTTGCCAGATCAAATAGCGCTTGTCCTAGTATTGGAGCCAGACCATAATCTTTCCGATACTGAGGGATGATAAATACGACTCCTTGCTCTCCAGTATCCATCCGGTTGGGCATCAGTTTAACAGCAGCGTGGGCGATTACTTCTCCATCCTCCTTCACGAATACGATGGAATGAAGCAAACCAGCCCGTTGGAGAGCGATGATCTGTTCGGGATAGTAAATGTAATCGTAGTAGGTATATCCAAAGCTGAGATATGCCGCTTTGGAAATCGAAAAGGCATCGGATTCCTCGGCCTTTCGGATGGTGTATTGTAAAGGCTCAGGATCTTTCGGTTTGATTGCTTCAAACGCAGGACTCTCGGATATCCGGTGCTCAATGTGCTGTTGCGCGCGGATCACAGTCATTTTGATTTCCATTCCTTCCCGGCCTCGGTTGATGAAGGATAGATCATCCACCATTTCTCGAACCAAATGAAGACTGAGCCCTTGTGCATTCTCTTCGTCAATATCTTCGGAAAGATGGAACCGGGGCAGATGGTCCAGATTGAGTGGAAGCCCCTTGAAAAACAGCTGAATTTCCAGTTTGTCAATCTGCGGGCGGATGGTCAATTGGAGAGGTTCGGCTTCTGGATCGGACAAGGCGGTCCGGGAAAGATAGGTTAGCATCTCTTCCAATGCCAAACGCACGCGAATATTCAATCTCTTGTCGAAATCCAACTCTACCAAAAGCGTTTGCACAAAATCCAAGGAGGCTTGAATCCAAATTTTTTGGACTGGGATGATCAGCGTCGGAGCAATCCCCTTTTGGTTATCCATCCGCGCACCTGCCTTTTATGGGGTATGCCTTTTCCAAGCGGGATCCATGGCTGTTGCACAACCATATCCTTTAAGAATAGTTCCCATGGATTATTATACCATAGGATTCTTTCTCGTATACGGAAGCAGTCCGTACCCAGGGACCAAATAGAGCAGATGATTCCAAACTGCTTCGATCAAACCAAGTACTACACTCCCTCATTTACCGAACTGTTACATGAATTCGTCTGAATTCTCTGTTGACATGTACCAAAGACCCTGATGTACAATAGAAGTGAAAATCAAAAAGGAGGTGCAGGCATGAGCAAGAAACCATTAAGGAAGAACCGAACAAAGAGCGCATCCGAAATGGCGCGTACGATGGACGACCTGAAGACTGGCTACCTGAACCACCTTTACGTAGGCCAGTAATCCTGAAGAAAGAAAGGAGGAATGGCTATGAAGATTTTTAAGAGGAAAGAGAAAAGACAGATGGATGTAGTAATTGAGAAAGGTTTCATTGACAGAAGCTTTGAATTAGGATTGAAAGCCTAAGGCAAAACCATACGAACCGAGTTCACATAAACGACCCTCCGGAAACGGAGGGTTTTTTCAGTGTACCCAGCATGGGCGATAACTAGTCGGTGAAAGCCTGCAACAGGCTTGGTAGTAGGGACCTATGGCCAAAGGTAAGGGTGTCCGACGTGAGTCGGAACCTGAAGGGTGACAAAGGAACCCCTCCGATTTGAAGTAAACAAAGTCACCTTAATGGTTGGTTTGGATACTATGCCATTGTAGAAGTTCTTACAAGAACGTAAATACTCATTAAGTGGAGTCTCTGCCGGAAAATGTAAATCTTTTGGAAGCAATGGAAAAAAACCAAGGCCACCATGACAATTAAAAAACGGTTTATCCTAATCAATAGTAAGACTTGGAGTAGAGTGAATCACTGGACTTTGCAATAACACAAACAAACTTTCTTGTGCTTTACTATGATGATATTAGCAATTTCCGCTAGACATTCCACTCAAAAAACTGTACCATCGTGTACCGATATGATACAATAATCTGACTATATTTATAGAATTATTCTTCAAATAATCTTTAATGAGAGAATTGTGGAAGCTAAAAGCATTTAGAAAGCAAGTATGAAAAATGGGTGGTTCTTTCTTCAAAATTATAGTTAACAAACAGAAGCAAAATCTGTAGACTGATAATGGAAGGAAATCATTAACATTAATGATTTTTTAAACAGGTATATTTAGCTAGAAGAAGCGTGTATAGCTATATATAAATATATTAGTATTTATTTATTATTTATTATATGATATTTAATTTCTAATACTAATACAAAAAATAATGTTCCTATTGAACTTAATATGATACTTACGGCTATGTTTACGAGAGCTACTAAGAAAAATATGGAGAAGTAAATGCATGACCAACCAAGAATATCCAAATTAGTGGCTATTGACCTATACTTAATGTATTGTTTAACTGATTTTCCTTTATCCATACACAATCTCCAAAATTGTAAACTAGAAGCACTAAATATTGTTCCAATTCCAACTATACAAAGGATAAAATAAAAGAAAAGCGAATCAGTGAAATTTAAATCTTTACCATACATGAAAGAAACGATTAAAGCTATTACTGCCATTAATATAGAAGTAACTGTAGACACTGTACTTATATTCGCGTTCCATGTTGTGCTTTGAAGATCTTCTATTTTTAGTTTCTTTTTTAACAACAGATCTTTTTCAATAACCATATTAGAATAGAAATAGTTTTTTCCTTTGCTTTTCAAATAAATGTATCTAATTAAAGTGTATATAATTCCTATTAATATAGGAGCAGTTACATATAATACTAAAAATATAAAGTCATTATATTTATGTATAAAATCTTCTATAATATTTATATTCATAATAAAACAGACATATAATAAAAAATATTATTGATAAAAAAAATATCAATAGAAATTAAATTATCATTTATGAATCCATTTTCATAATATACCAAATACACAATTAACGCCTCCGTATAAAAAATATATATATAATATCTACCGTTTAAATAATAATTATTTTAAAAAAAATAAAGATATCCAGAATTCAAATGTTCCTCAAGATCGATCGAAGTCCTGCATTTCAATTCATATATCGGAGGTTATGTCTATAGTATCTATTATACAGAAAAATTTAAAAAAAGTCTATACTCACATGGCTTAAATCACGTTCGTGAAAAAATGGTCACCGATTATTTTCGAAAGGAATGCAAAAAGAAAAGTGAATCAAATGCTTTACTACAGCGGTATTCTTATGTTCTTTTTCCTTTACAGAGAAAGTTATCTAAAAAACACCACATAATGTTACGCGTAACCCGCCTTCTAATCTGATTGTGGGAATGTGGTATAATCAACTTTGCTGTAATAGAAGCAGTTGGAAACGCAAGCCAAAGGTGCAACACACGAAACTCGATCATCCCGCCTAAAGAATACCATAAGGAATTTTGGTTTTACCGATCATAAACGGATGAGAATGGTAGGAAATAATGAAGTGGCTCATTGCTAAGAATAGACATCATAGTGTGGATTTTTTAGGCATCGTAAAGGGCAAATTCGCATTTAAGCAACAAGGAAAAACCTTTGGAAGGAGAGCCATATGTGTGGGATTTTTGGGTTTGTCGGCAAGAATGGGCAGCTTTCTGAGCTCATCAACGGGCTAAAAAAACTGGAGTATCGCGGGTATGATTCTGCAGGGATTGCCTATTTGGATCAAGAAAAAATCCAGATTGCGAAACGATCAGGGCGCGTTGCATTCTTGGAAGAGGCGTATCGAGATCGACTGATCAAGCCGATTCAAGCAGGGATTGCCCACACTCGCTGGGCCACCCATGGATCTCCTACGGATACCAATGCCCACCCGCACACCGACTGCCATCATCGAATCGCAGTAGTCCATAACGGAATTATTGAGAATTTTCCGTTCCTAAAAAAGAACCTTATGGAGTTAGGGCATCGATTCGTTTCGGACACAGATACCGAAGTCATCGCACATCTTGTGGAAGAGAATTACCAAGGAAATCTCCTCGAAGCAGTGCGAAATACTCTGCAGGCATTGCGCGGGGCCTACGCATTATGTGTTCTGCATTCGGATCATCCGACAATGATGATCGCAGCAAAAAGCGGTAGTCCTCTTGTTGTAGGACAAGCCCAATCCCGATGGATCGTCGCCTCTGATGCGACTCCCATTTTGGGGTATTCCAAAGATCTCTTTTTTATGGAGGATGGAGAGGTCGTCCAAATCAAAGACGGCAAAGGGTTCTTTTTCGATGACCGAGGTAACCAGATAGAAAAAGACAAAGTGTTCATTTCTTGGGAAGAAACAGCAGCAGAAAAAGGTGGCTATACCTTCTTCATGGAAAAAGAGATCGCTGAAGAACCTCATGTGCTTCGTTCCAGCAGCGCATCCCGAATTGTTGTCTCCGAAGACGGAAAAAAAAGAGTTGCTTTTGATGAGCTGGAACCTTGGGTTCCCTGGCTCCGTACGGTCAAAGAACTGCAGATCATAGCTGCAGGAACCAGCTTTCATGCAGGGTTGGTGATGAAGTATTTCATGAATGCTATTTCTCCTCTGAAAATTCATGTGGATATCGCTTCAGAATATCGGTATATGAAGATTGTCCCGGACCGCCAAACTCTGTACATCGCAATATCTCAATCAGGAGAAACATTGGATACCCTGGAAGCGATCCGATATGTGAAATCGTTAGGAGGAAAAACCCTAACACTGACAAATGTTCTGGGTTCCAGCATATCCAGGGAAGCCGATCAGACAATATTTCTTCATGCAGGTCCGGAAATTGGTGTGGCTTCCACAAAAGCCTATGTTGCTCAGCTCATGGTTTTGTCAATCTTGGGTCTTTATCTTGTTCAGTGCCAAAAGGGATCTGTCGATGAATCATTAATCAATCCGCTGATTGAAATCCCTACACTCTTTCAAAAAGCCATTGCGCAATCGGAGGAAATCCAGAAGATTGCGCGCGCGTACGCGAAGGATCTTCATTTCATGTTCATCGGAAGGGGCATTCATTACCCTACCGCGATGGAAGGGGCGCTGAAACTGAAGGAAATCTCTTACATCAATGCCTCAAGCTATGCTGCAGGTGAGCTAAAGCATGGTCCGATTGCCCTTTTGGATGAAGATTTCCCCGTGTTTGCGATCGCTCCCGAGGATCCCTTATTTCCAAAGATGGTCAGCAATATCCTTGAAACAAAAGCAAGAGGTTCTCGAGTGATTTGCTTAACAACCGAAGGAATCCAGACCAATGAGTCTTTTGCGGACTCCGTCATCTTCATGCCCGAGACCCATCCCCTGTATTATCCACTGCTTTGCGCTCCCTACGTCCAGCTTTTTGCCTTTCATGTAGCGAACATTCGCGGTTTGGATGTGGACAAACCTCGCAATCTTGCCAAAAGCGTTACCGTAGAGTAATGGTGCGCATTCGCTGAATCGGTAAAGAAAACCAAAGGAACCATCTTCACATAGACAAGCTCAGGGAACGGAGGGTTGTCTATCGACGGACCATTGTTCTCCAGGGGGTACCGTTTTTTCCTGATTGAGAACCCGGATCCGGGTAGAACCGGATGCGATTACCGTGATCTCCTTTTGAGATACTGAGACAAAACAGCATACCCCATTCCAAATAAAACGGTAGGTTAGTTTGTCCCAATGTTTTGGAATCCAAGGTTGAATGTGGGGGATGCCATCAGGATCAATCGATAATCCTCCAAACCCGAAGACTGCGGCTTGCCATACGCCACCTGTGCATGCCGCATGGAGGCCGTCAGCGGCGTTTCCTTGCAGGTCTTTCAGGTCGGTGAAAACAGTTTTGGCGAAATAATCGTACGCATGGGTGGGATTTCCAACGCGGATCCCTAAAATCGAGTGAATGCAAGGACTGAGTGAGGATTTGTGCATGGTTCTTCTTTCATAAAACGCATAATTGCGTTGGATGGTATCAGAGGAGAAGAGGTGGGGGAGAATATGAAACAACATGAGTACATCGGGCTGTTTGATCAACTGTGTATCATTGAGACAGGCAGTATCTACCTCATCGGGCCAACATGGAAGCCCGCCTTCGTCCCAGGATGTAATCGGGTCATTCCTTTTCTGGAAGTACCCTTCAAACTGCTCGATGATCCCTGTTGTGGAATCCATTGGGCGGTAGATCTGGCTGGCTTTTTCTCTCCAGATTAAAGGCGAGTTAGGGGCCAAGCTCAGCTTCTGTTCGATTCTCTGCAACTGTTTTGGGTTTCGATTGCTCAACCATTGGACCATTTCTGCAGCGGTGATCAAGTTCCATCGGGCTAACTCATTGGTGAAGACATTGTTGTCTACATGCTCGTGAAATTCATCAGGACCGATCACATTTCGAATCTCGTATCGGGAACTGTCGGGATTCCATTTCATTCGAGATACCCAGAATCGGGCTGTTTGAATCAGGATTTCCACCCCGTGCATCTCCATAAACTGGGCATCATCCGTCCCTTGATAGTATTGCATGATCGCAATGGCTATATCGCCTGTGATATGGATTTCTTCATCTCCTGTCCAAATCCGTATCGGTTGTCCTTTGTAGTTACGGCCCCACGAAGGGGTTGTCTCTTCTCCTGTGTCCGTCGATTCCCATGGATATTGGGCGCCTTGATATCCATTGGATTGGGCGTTTCTCACAGCCCCTGAAAGCGTATTCCATCGATACAGAAGCAAGTTGCGTGCCACAATGGGTTGAGTCATCAAAAAAAAGGGAAAGATGAACGTTTCCGTATCCCAGAACACATGCCCTTTGTACCCTTCACCATGCAAACCCTTGGCAGCGATCGAAACGTTTGGATCGATCGGGGCGCACGATCCCAGTTGAAATAGATTCCACCGAATTCCTTGCTGGATCGGATCATCTCCTTCTAGTTCTATATCCGTTTTCTCCCAGAAATCTTTCCATGCGTTGCAATGCGCGTTGCATTCACCCTCCCACCCATCCTTTTGGAAGGCCACCGATTCGAGACGAGCCATATCCCACAGGGAATGAGAATGAAGGTCCGGATCCTTCGATGTGAAGGTTGTTCCGAGCAGGTGGAAAGAAAGGGTTGCTTGGTTTGCGCATTCGATGGTGTGAATTTCGCGGGCTTCCCCGGGGAAATCCCGATATTCCCGTTGATTGGATGAATGATCCAAAGCAGGGAAATGGAGGGATAGCGTTTCGAGAATCTGAATGGCCCGATCGCGCGTTTCAGCAAGCAAACTGATCCCTGGGCTCCAATCATGCGTTTTCTTAACATGAAGGTGAGAGCAGCGGTGAATCGGATCGTTGGGATTGTTGAACACAAGCCCGTTGATTCCGGTATCGACAATCAGAAACCCTTCCCAGTTCAAAGGAGTGACCGAATATGCAGCGGCCCAGCGGTGCGGATTTGCTTTGCTCACGAACCGTCGTGATCGAATCTTCGTTTGCTTGCCTTCTGAAGTAATCAGGGTCATTTGAACATCCAAAATCCCTTGGCGTAGATCCAGGACTCTCCGATACTCTTCCGCGTGACAGGTGGAAAGTAGGATTTGCTCCATTCGACGGGAATCCATCGCGTACATTCGTAGATCCAGAGGATTGGGGGCCACAACCAGTTCAGGAACTTGAGCCTCGGAACGGTCGAATATCCCAGCAATCAAAGAAACCACCCCATGAGAAGGAGAAAACTCATTCCCGCCCAGTAGGCTGCGATAGCCATTGGCAAGTGTGAGTAAGGTGCGATGGATGGATTCCTGTTCCTTTCTTTCTCCCGCAATTGTCAAATTCCATAGGGGGTTCATCTTCTTTTCCTCCTTTGATGGTATATTATAAAGACTGAGGGTTCCACAGGTCGTCTTGCAGCAAATATCCATTCCACGCTTGTACGATGCATCCATTGTTGGGAAGACAAGGTTGAGACAAGATTTCTGGAATGGCTCCGACCATCCCTTCCCTCAAACCGGCTTGTAGATTGGTCAACAACTTCTGGAACAAAATGTCCATTCCATACCGTTTCGCGGCTCGCAATCCCAAAATTGCGGGCAAGGTCCAAGTCATTTCGTTTTTCAAGCAATTCCCATAATCTCCCGCATCAAAGGTATGGATGGGAAGAGAATGGACAAGCCCGTAGGGACTGAAATACCCTTCTTCGATCATACAACCCATGGACTCTTTTCCCAGTCGCATATCGACGATACCCAACTCATACGGGTAGACCTGAATGAAATGACCAAGATAATCCATCCGTGTACCCGTTTTGATGTCAAAGAATAGGGAAGGGGTTCTTTTCCACCTTTGCAGGAAGTTTCTTTCTACTTTCTGGGCGAAATCGGAAAGGCCTAAAGTGGCTTCGAGGCCAGAAATTATCGTTGGGGACTGATTCAAGGCTTTGAGAATAGCGACCCACCAAGAGGCACAATCCAAATATCCCGGTAATTTGGGAGTAGGCACTTCAATAATCCCCTCACCGAGAGGAAACCCGTCTTGGTCACAATGGCGAAGCACGTGATGGACCAGCTTCTCGACACTCGATACATAGAAGGTTTCTCCCGAATGCTGGGTATACTGGATGAGCAACCATATCAATGCCAAGACCTCGTTCATTCGGGCTGAGGAATAGACCTTCCCTTCGGCCGTTATTTCATGGACCGGAAACCCATTTCCATAATGGAGCAGATTATCGATGGTTCTGCGGACCATAGGAAGCATGGGAGTTCGGATCAATCCCAAGCAAGTATAGATGGAGTCGATCCCAAACCACCAGGGAAACTCAGGAAACCCAGCAGCAAAACCAGCCCCTTTATCTCGTTCCATGAATAGGTCCAACGCATTGTGCGCAGCCCAATAACCGATGCCATCACTCTTAGCGGGCAGATATTTTTGAAGATACTTTTGCTTTTCTTCGCGCGCGCTATGGAAAGGAATTGAAAATGGTGCGTCTTTTGATATTTGTATGGTCCATTCCCGCCGTGTTGGGGATAAAACCCAAACACCCGAACGGAAAAGGAGTTCCACTCCTTCTCCGTCAAGAAAGAAAGAACAACCATCCCCGAGTTCTTCGCATTCCCGGCGCTTCCAACTTCCTTTTCCCCGATGCCATTGCGCAGAGGTTGCTTCCCATCGACTTTTTTCAAGCCAAACAGGGGTTGCATCAGTCGTTAGCCAGATCTTTTGATCTTTTCCCCAAGAACCACCGATGAGGAAAAAAACGGGAAGGAAGGGGTGGGCCATCATAGATAGGGTTCCGAAGGAAAAAACCAGTCTTTTCATCAACCCATGGTTTTGAAAGCGCTCAGGCATGCGGACCTGGTCGTGTTCTTTTACTTGAATGGAAGAAAGAATCCGAAGAGTATCGATCCAGAGTCCACCCATTTTTCCCGGAAGATGCCATCCAATTGATTCATTGTCTCCGCTGCAACGTCCCACGTAGTATAAACGAGTTCCCGATTCGTAAAAAAGAAAGTCTGAGCCAATGAAGGTTTCGGTCATCCTTTCACTCCTGACGAAACGCCACTTTCCACAAAGTACCGTTGGAAAAACAGGAAAATCACAATCATAGGAATGGTCATCATGATCGAAGCAGCCATCATATACTGCCAGAAGGTATAGTAACTGGTTCGGAAAAAATCCAGCCCAACGGTCAAGGTATACATCTCCCTCCGATTGGTCATCAACAGCGGCCATAGGAAATCATTCCAGTGTCCTACAAAGATGTAAATGGCCAAAGCGGACAAAGCGGGTTTGGAGATCGGTAGAATGATCTTGAAATAGGTACGGAAGATGGATGCCCCATCGATTCTTGCCGCTTCTTCCAGTTCTTTCGGAATCCCGAGAAAAAACTGCCTCATCAGAAAAAGGCCGAAAACACCGGTTAATTTTGGGAGAAAAAGTCCGTAATAGGTGTTCACGAATCCAAAGTTGACCATAAGGTTGTAGTTGGGGATCATGGTTACTTGCCCGGGGATCATCAGGGTGGCCAGAAAGAGAAGAAACCAGAAATCACGCAACGGAAACCGCAATCGAGCAAAGGCATACCCCCCAAATCCATCGAAGATCAGATGACCCAAGGTGACCAAACCTGCGTAAATAAAGGTATTCAGAATCCATCGCGCAAAGGGAGTGATCACAAATACTTGCCGATAGTTATCGGTGGTCGCTGGGGCTCCAAAGACTTGCGGTGGGACCTGGAACAGGTTGATGCTCGGAGGCCACCGCATAATGTCCACACCCCGCTCTACTCCTTCTGGGGTTGTATAGCGCATTGGCGCGAGAGAAACCAATGCCGACCAGGTAAAGGGAAAAAGCGAGATCAAACAATAAAGGATCAGGATGGCATATCCGATGAGCAAGGCGATCGAGGTTTTTTTTCGAATCATATGCCCTCCTTAAAAGTAGGCTTCTTCCTTGAAAAACTTCTTCTGCGTCAATGTTAGCCCCAAAATGATGACAAACAGAACCAATGCCAGCGCGGAAGCATAACCCATCCGGTGGTATTGGAACGCATTGCGGTATATGTAGAATGAAATCGTGATGTTTCGCATGTTCTGGATCAGGAAGTAAATTTGATCAAAAACCTGCATGCACCCGATGATGCCCATAATCGATACAAAAAGGATTTGGGGCCGGAGCAACGGTAAGGTTATCTTCCAAAAGATCTTCCAGAACTTTGCCCCATCGATTGAAGCCGCTTCATACAGAGACCCCGGTATTCCCTGAAGTCCGGCAAGGAAAGTGATCATAAAGTATCCGGCCGTAGTCCAAATGTTCATGACCATGACAGCACCTAAAGCAGTATTTGGATTGTTCAACCAGTCCACTGCTTCGAACCCGATGGTTCCGAGCAATCGATTGAGAACACCTGGTTTGGAATAGATCAGCCAAAAGATCATCGATATCGCGGCAGCAGAGGAGATGGAGGGAAGGAAGAAGATTGCTTTAAAAAAGCCTCTGCCCCGGATTTTCAAGTTGGCTGAGACGGCCAAAAGGAGAGCAAGAAAGGTTTGAATCGGAACCACGATGATCGAAAACAAAAAGGCATTGCTCAGAGAAATCCAGAAGTACTCATCCCGAACCATCTCTTGAAAATTACTCATTCCGACAAACTCCGGAATGTACCTCCGAAACTGATGTTGCTCGGCTTTTAAGTAGATCGAGAAGAACTGCTCGGTAGTCATTGGAGTACTGAGTCTTCCTCCAAGAAAGTCATCGACGATTTGTTCGATCATCAAATGTTCAGTTACCGCCAGCTTTTGAGAGGCATTCAACCGGACTCCCAAATCGAGTTCAACAAAGAGAATGGCATCAAACCAATCGATCAGTTCTTGACGGTCAAGGCCAGGTTCATCCGGGAAGACAGCCAGATGAAAGGTAACCGCTTCTTCAGGTACGACGGAGAATTTGAATTTTTGGGCTTCAGTCGGTTGATAGTTGGTGAAACTGTAATAGAGAGCCATTGCAACGGGATAGATGGTGAAGATCATAATGGTTAAAATGATCGGCGAAGCAAAGATATATCCTGCAATGGCCTCTTTCCTTCTCGCGTTGAGCCTCATAATCCCCCTCCGAAATCAGAAGAAGCGGATGGGAACAACCCCATCCGCATGAATCGAGTTTTTAATTATGGGTCCAAGTTGCGTACCCACGTTCAAGATCTTCGATCATTTGATCCAGAGTGATCTTCTCATAGAACAAGTCTTTCAGTTTGCTGTTGATTTGATCATGTGCTCTGCTGAAAATGCCACTGGGAGTGGGCACCATCCAAGGAGTGGCATACTGCGCACCTCGATAAAAAACTTGCTTGTGGAGTTCGGTATCTTTTGAGGCAATGGTTTTGCTGGAAGCAAGAACACCAGCTTCGCGCACAAACCGTTCTTGCCCTTTTGTAACGAGAAATTTAAGGACTTCCCATGCTGCGTCACGGTTCGGTGTATTGCGGTTAATCGACCAAGATACTGTATAGACCATCGTAGCTTTTTCAACAAGTCCCGGCATTTCGACAATTCCTGTCTTTCCCCAAACTTCGGGATATTGCTCCTGCAAAAAACCGACACTCCACGGTCCGCTCATGGCAAGAGCTACGCTCTCTCTTCCAAAAGCTTCGCCGATCCACCCCGCTCCAAGATTGGCCGGTTCTTGAGCAACTTGATACTTGTTGACGAGATCGATATAGAACTGAATTCCCAATCGGCTTGCGGGATCTCCCAATGCTGTATGGAGATCTTCATCGACCAAACGGCCTCCCGCCCCTAAGATAAAAGGGATGACCCGGTTGAAATCTGCGGCAAGAACCAACGGTGTCTCAAAACCCGCTCGTTTGAGCTGAAGGGACTTATCCAGCAAGTCGAACCAAGTGTCTTGATCGGTAGGGTAGGCAACCCCATATCGATCGAAGATCTCTTTGTTGTAAAACAATGCCAGTGTTGAAAAATCCTTTGCAATCCCCATGAGACGGTTGGTAAGGGTAAAAGCGCTGTTGAGCGTTTCATAATAATCATCAATCGGGAAATTGTCTCTCCGAATGTAGGTATCCAATGGGAGCAACATATTCATCTTAGCCAATTCCTCAAACCAAAACGCTTCAACGTAGAAAAGATCCGGGGCTGTTCCCGCTGAGAACTGTGTAATGAGCATCTGTCGAAAGTCCCCAGGGATCGGTTGCCATTCCACCTGAATATCAGGATGGGTGGCGTTGAATTCTTCCACATTTCTCATAATTACGGCTTCTTCCACTGGATTTCCTGGCCAACCGCTGATTCTGATCTGTGTCACAGAAAAAGAAAGAGAAACCATCAATACCAGACCCAAAACCAAACATGCCTTCTTCACAATAATCCCTCCGTTTCGTTAGGTACGAGTTGGATCGTCTTCCGTGGATTGACGCAAAACCAATGATATTGGCAAGAGTTGGGATTGCGCTTGTTTTTTTTCAACAAGATGAATGATTTCACGGGCCGCAAGCCTTCCAACCTGGTCGATCGGTTGAGCGACCGTTGATAGAGTCGGGCTAAAGGTTGCAGCCATCGGTACATCATCAAATCCCATTACGGGGCACAGCGTGCTTCTTTCCCGTAATGCCTGAATCGCGCCCATGGCCATAAGGTCTGAAGCAGCGAATATCGCATCAAAAGGCGAGGTAATCGATTGCACGATCTGAAAACCGCTTTTCTCAAGGAAATCTCCATATCGGATCAAATCCTGAGAAACTGGCAACTGGGCTTCTTCATGGGCTCTGAAAAACCCTTTCAAACGCCAGGAGCTTACAGATTGGGTTCTGGGCCCATTGATAAAGAGGATTCTCCGATATCCTTTTTGGAGCAAATACCGAGTCCCCATATACCCACCCATTTCGTTATCCGTATCGATATAGATTAGGTCCGTAAAGCTCTTGGGCCTTCCAACGACCACAAACTTGGCTTTCCTCTGTTGCAGGTACATGACTCGTTCATCTTCATCTTGGATATCCAACAACAGGAATGCGTCCACAATCTTCCGATCCAGAAAGGAGCGATATGAATCAAGAGGATGGCTGCCGGGTTGATCGGTAGTGAGGATCGGATAATAATGATGGATGGACAGGTTTTTCGAAAGCTCTTTAAGGAAAATCGAGAAATAGGGGTAGTTGAAAATATACTCTGTATCGTGAGGAATGATCACACCAATCATCTTTGTGGATTGTGTGCGCAGATTCCTTGCAGCTTGATTGGGAGAGTAACCGAGTTCTTCGATGGCATGCAGTATCTTTTCCCGAGTAGCAACAGTGACTTTATCCGACTGGTTGAGTACCCGAGATACCGTTGCCGTGGAAACCCCACAATGTTTGGCGATTTGAGCGATCGAAACCGACAAGTGTGCACCTCCATCTGAAATGTAATCGATTACATTATACCGGATCCTTCATTCTTGATGCAAATCCATTATCGGAGAAAAATCCCCCGCATTTTTGGAAAACCCAATCCAATTCGATCTTGATCAATCCTTTTTTCTTCTTTTCGAACAATTGCTTTGGTTTTCTTCATTTTGGAATACTCAGGAGAAAACTGCCATTTCTAGGCAGATGGATGCTATGTCAGGTCTTGCTTGAAATTTGGTATGGTCCTGAAGTGGATTGAAGTAGAAATATGGTATAATTTACAATTCAATGAACCCATCGGTTTTTGGTTCCCTTCAAACTTGGAAAGGAGAGAAATCATGAAAAAGCAGCATCGGAAATGGTTTTGGCTGATTGTCTTAAGTGTTTTCGTCTTGCTAATCGCTTCCTGTGGGTTCCAACGTGAAATTTGGATTGTCCGAGTTTCTTTTGATGAATTGAAAGAAGGGGCCTTTTATGGTGGAAGTCTCGTTTACCACCCGTCTGATCCTTCACGTTCTCATCTCGCCAAAGGAACACTGATTTCCTTTCAGGACATCACGTATGGTTGGGAGGATGCGGGAGATGAAGAATTTGTGCCGGTTGTCCAGGGTAAGCGGTATGGTTATCTCTATATCCAGCAGGTGGATTCGACCCAGATCGTGTATGAATACCTCTTATATGGCCCAAATGGTGAAATCATCGAGAAAGAGAACAACCTTTCCCTAGGACTGCTTGCGGGAGAACCGGATTTTTCGCAAGCAAGATCGACCGAAGCGTTTCGAGGATTCGTGTACCATTCGAACCAGAGCAACGCGCATCAGTTCTTGCAACAGACTCAATTGCTCACTTTTATCCATGAATTGCCCAAAGAAGCAGATGAAGGGGAGCAGAGTCTTCATGGTCGGGAAATCCTTCCCCAAGAGCAATTTCGAAGGATGGTCTTCCGTATTGAAAACGCAGGAAATACGCCCCTTCATTCTCAGAAGGGTGTCCTTGGCGCCAGCATCGAGCATCCAAGAGCGTTGGTTATGAATTCCGCCTATTATACAGTGGTCGAATTCGAAGGTCAAGATCTTGCAGAGCAAATCGCCCTTTTGCGGACCGCTCAGTTGCCAGAGTTCTGTATCGGAGACTACATTATTGACGCGCACTACGACGGAGTTCGGGAAATTGTGGAAATACTTGATAATCCGGATTTGGAATACCTGATTCTTCAAACTCAGAAAGCCCATTTGGAAGACGCTTTGGGCACGGTCGTTGTCGAGATTGAAGGGGATCTTGGGCAGATCATCCAAAGGTATGGCAGTCCTTTAGACAAACAACGTTTGACTGATGCGGAGAAACGATATCGCACCAACTTACTAGATAAATCTTGGGAGTTGGAACTATTCAAACAGCATGGCATTGAGGTGACACTTACGAATAGCTTTTCCTTGGATATCAATGTCTCCTTGAACTTCCATCTGAGTTGGAAAGAAGTCAGCTCAAATGGTTCCATCACTTTCCCGATGGAGTTTTCCTCGATTCTTGCGCTCGATGCACTTTTAGGCTTTAAAAAATCGAATGATTACCGATTGGGAGATCCAGGGATCAGCTTTACCGTCTCAGGTGTTCCAGTACGAATCAGCGTGCCGATTGATTTCTACTTTTCCCTTGAAGCGGTTCTTGCTGAATTAGAAATGGAATTCGGACCGGTGTTAAATCTGGAATTGGGTTTTCGGTATAACATTGGGGCAAAGATCAGGTTCAAGTGGAAAGTGATCCCAACAGGTGTCGATACATGGGCAAACGCATCTGGGATTCATAGCGAGTCTGCCCATATCCAAAAAAGCATTCGGTTGGAAGGCACGCCCCACTTAACCTCCAAAATTGGTCTGAGGGTTTCCCCGGGTGTAACCATTGCGAGTGTGATTCGTCCTCAGATGGAGATTCCTTTCGAGCTGCAAGGTGCTCTCTACTACAACCCATTCAAGAAAAAGATGAGTCTAGGGCTCAACTTTATTACCCATGGAGATATACAGATCAAGGTCGATGTCAAGTTTTACAACCATACATTCAATCTGGGACGAGCTTTCGAGTATGGAAAGATACTTTATCAACATGAATGGTAGCCGCAACCAATAGCTAGTTTTGTAAGATCAACTCATTTTTAAAAAAATCTGGGGAGGTTTACGATGGGTATGATCAAGGCATCTGTATGGGTTCTTGCGTTTCTGGGTTTTGTGTTGGCATTAGGAGGTTGTGGACAAATATTCGGTCCAAAACCCATTGTATTCGCTTGTCCCAACTTGGAACAAGCCATTCGCGATGCTGCAGGGTATACAGGGCAACCAGCGGGACCGATATATCCGCAAGACGTCGCAGGCATCGAAATGTTGAATGTTAATAATCCGGCTCCTTCGAATTCTTGGGCGATTGGTGAAGATCAAGACCAAAGAGCGCAACCGAGGGCTGTCATCACTTCTTTAGAAGGGATTCAATACTTGACTAGTTTGTGGAGCCTAAGCCTGGATAATAATCTGGTGAGTAGTCTATACCCCTTGCGAAACTTGACTCAGCTCCAACAACTTTGGTTTAATGGAAATCAGGTGAGCAACCTGTTGCCACTTCAGAACCTTGTCAATCTCGTCCGGATCGACTGTTCGTATAACCTAATCAGCAATCTGACACCGCTGCAAAACCTGACCAATTTAGGCCGACTCGGACTCGACAATAACGTGATCAGCGATCTCGGCCCATTAACCAACCTGACCAACCTGCAAATCCTGGATTTACGGGATAACTTCGTGACAAACGCAGGACCGCTTGTTCAGAATACCGGGTTTGGGACGGGAGATCAGATTGACCTCCGATGGAATCTACTGGATTTCACCAATCCGATTGTGATTGCCCAGATCGCTGAGCTGAGCTCCCGAGGAGTGACTGTATACGTGAATCCGCAAAAGTGATAAACAGCTCATTCCTGGTTAGTGATCGAATTAAGCTTGTCTCTATACCCTCTTCTTCTCGAAATCGATCCTGTTAATAAACCCACAAGGATGGAGGGAATGTATGGCAAAAAAACACTGCATTCAATGGGTATGGCTCGTTGTGATCCTCGTCCTCATCCTTGGGGGTTGTTTTCCGTTCATTCATCCCTACCCTCGAGTTGAAAGAGGGAAGGTTCTCAGTATAGCAGAAGACCCGATTACGCTTTCAAAAGAGTTTCTTCAAGTACTCTACAATGGTATGGGGATTCCTCTTACGGCTGAATATGGAATTCATGCGTTTGCGATCACCTACGAAACGATCGGATTGGATCGAAAAGCATCCGTCGAGTCTGGATTGGTTATCCTTCCAGTGGTAGAAGGGAACGCATCGCGCCAGAACGCCCCATTGCCGATTCTGTCTTTGCAACACGGAACCATTTTTAGTCGCGATCGCTCTCCTTCGAAATTTGCCATGAATTTGTTTGTAGATAATCCCGAAGACTATGTCGGTATTCTCTTTGCTAGCTTGGGGTACGCGGTGCTCATGCCCGATTATACGGGTTTGGGAGTGGATGAGAGAGTTCTTCACCCCTTTTGCCACGCTGAATCGATTGCTGATTCCATTTTGGATATGATTCGAGCTGGACAGTCGATTCTTCAGGAGCACGCACAGATGGATTGGGATGAACGCCTGTTTCTTGTGGGGTATTCTGAAGGAGGCTATGCCACCATGGCAGCAACCAAGTGGATCCAAGCCTACTACGAACAGGAGTTGACCATCACTGGAACTGCACCCATGGCAGGACCCTACAATCTTTCGGGAGTAATGAAAAGCATCATCACAGAAGATGCCCATTATGCGCATCTTGCCTTTCTTGCATATCTCGCCTTTGGATACGATGTTGTGTATGACCTTTTCGATTCAGTATCGGAGGTGTTTCGACCACCCTACGACTCCGACCTTCCACCTCTCATGGATGGAGAACATAACCAGGACGCTATCAACAAAGTCCTCCCCGGAGGAGGAGCGGGTAAACCAAGCGCGTTGTTCACGGAGGCATTCATACAGAAGCTCTTGGATCCAGAATCAACAATCAGCACAACCTTGGTTTCAAACGACCTACACAATACTTGGATTCCTCTTTCTCCAATGCTTATGGTACATTCCGCAGGTGATGAAGCAGTACCTGTTGAGAACTCACGTACAGCTGTTGCCTTCTTTAACTCTCAGGGATTCTTTCCCGAATACATCGAACTGCCTGATGGTCAGCATGTGGAGTCATACATTCCTGCCTATCTTGTGGCTATTGCTTGGATTCAATCGCTGGGTGCGGAAGACTGAGTGAACCGAACTCCCTATTCATCAATGAAGAAACAATGGAACAGCATACCCTTCTCGTCGCTGTCAAATTCTTTTTTCTAAGGAAGGGAAAGACCATGGTTCCATCGTTCTTTGTGGAATCAAGCGCATAAACCATAGATAGGAGAAAAACACGATTTCATAGAAGATCCGATGGTGGTTTGGAAGGGTTCATAACTTGTTGGGTAAAGCAGATTAGGTCATCCAAATGGTGGTCTATCACTTCGCGAAAAATCTGAATATCCATTATCTGATACTGATGGACCAGAACATTGCGGAATCCAACCATGGCGCAAAGCTTGCCGCAAGGATCCTTTGTCACAATCCCCTCTTGGTAGAGGAGAAGAAAACCTTACCGGTTTTTTGAATACCTGCAAAGATCTTCGAACGCTCTTGGTTCAGCTTCTGATATTTCCCCATCACCAGGATTTCGAAAGAAGCCCTTTCAAAGGGATCGATATCGCTAAGGACTCGACCGGTTTGAATAATCAGATGTTGAAAAACGGTATCAACCATTCTTAGGTTGATCAAATCCACATCGCTGTCATTCCTCTGCCCCAGCGGAAGAAGGGTCAGAAACAATCGCACGCAAGTGCTCCAAGTCGATCTGAAAGACATCCACAAGCAGCTTGCCATCCATCTGAAGATCTTGGCGAAGCACTTGGGCGCCTAGTTTACGGTAGTATTCATTGGAGGGAGCATAATGATGGGAATAGATAACCATATGGGAAAACCCCTTCCCCTGGAAAAAGACCGCGACCGCTTCCAACAACCGATAGGAGATCCTTTGCCTTCTGGCTTTTTCCTCCACAAAGAGCATATTCAGTTCGATACCACCCATAGGAAGGTCTCCAAATTCAGCGATACTGGCTGCCGCGAAACCCAAAAACGAATCCTCTTGATACGCGCCAATCAGTTGTGAAATCGTTCCATACTAGCCAGTATTTACTGATTGGCGCTTTCCTCCATTGAGTATTATATCAGACTCATCGAAATTTCTCTGGATCCCTGTTGATGTATGATACAATACCTCTACAATAGCAGCCATTCCGGCAAGTATGGAGCCAAACCGAAGAAAAGGAGAACCCACAGGGTGCGCGCAACCACAACCGACTTCACGCAATTGACGAATCAAGGAAAACTCAGACGGATTAGGAAGCTTGCAGAGACCGCGCTGAGGGAGTATGATATCGAGGTAGAACGATGGGATATGTTGGCTTTCGCAACCAACCTTTTGTACAAAGTCCGTTCAAAGACGGGCCAGCGCTTTGTATTGAGAATGGCCTATCCGGGATGGCGGACGCTCGAAGATCTTCGCGCCGAAGCCGCTTGGCTCAAAGCGCTTCATTCCGACACAACGATTGGAGCCCCACAAGTCATTCCTTCTTCCAAGGGTGAAGACGTGTTGTCGATGAATGGGATGGGCGTACCCGATACTTGGTATGCCACGCTCATGACTTGGGTGGAGGGGAGGCTTCTTGCCCACCACCTTACGTGCGCCAACCTTGAGCGGATGGGTAGCCTCTTTGCGCAGTTGCATCTGCATAGTCAATCATGGAGTCCCCCTTCGGGATTTACCACCAAACGGTTTGATGCTTTTTTGTCCCGAGGAGAACCCGACATGATTTTCGGGGAGGGATTGATCCAATCTTTTAGTGAGGAAGACCAGAAGGCCTATCTCCGGGCGAAGCAGTGGGTGGAAAATGAGTACGACCGGCTTCCCAAAACCGATCTGCGCGTTATTCATTGCGATCTTTGGCACGAAAACATCAAACTGGATCATGGCAAACTTCTCCCCTTTGATTTCGAAGACACTATCTGGGGATATCGTTTACACGATATCGCGATGGGAATGCTTGACCTTCTGGAGACGGTTGGGCCCAATCGGTATGAAGAGTTATTCTCATCCTTTCGCGCAGGGTATGAGAGCCATCTCGAATGGCCGCAGGGAACCCTCGAAGTGTTGCAAATCGGCAGGCTGCTTTGGATCAGCAACTATGTAGCCCGCTTTGAGAGGGAAAGTTTGAAGCCAATGAGTGAAAAACATGGGGCAATCTTCCGAAGCTATGAGCAAACCGGAACGCTTCGCTTGCTCAAATAACTAGATCCGAACTTTTTGTCAGTATCCGTGCGGAGGGTCAGTTCTGGGGATCGTACTGCACATCGACCCCTCTGCCAATCAGGGTGTTGATATGGTTCATGTTCTGGGATCCGCGGGTGAGGTCAAGGTTGTTATAGAGCATATCGATCGTATCACTTTCCCCAAACCCTGTGTTTGCAACGAGCGCCGAAATATCGCTCACTTGATTGTTCTGAAACCATAATGTGTGCAGATTGATTAAATTCCGCAATGGTGCGATGTCACTCACTTCGTTAAGCATGAAATTCAGTACCTGAAGATTGATCAGATCTTTCAAAGGAGAGATGTCGCTCACTTCGTTGAATGAAAAATCAAGCTCCCTAAGTTGGAAAAGGCCCTGCAACGGCGAAATATCTTTCACTCGGTTGTGCGAGAAACTCAGCTCCTGAAGATTGATCAGATGGCTCAAAGGGGATAGATCTCTGACTCTGTTGCCTGAGAAATTCAGATAGGTAAGATTGGTCAGGTTTTGCAAAGGGGAGATATCGGTCACTCGAGTACCAATGAACGTCAGAAACACAAGATTGGTAAGGTCTTGCAAGGGTGTGATATCACTTACCGGGCTGTACCAGAAATACAAGTCCTGAAGATTGGTTAAATGTTGGATGCCTTCAAGTGAGTCTGTCTCAACATACAAAAGGTCGGTAATCGCCTGCACATCCTTGGGATAGATCGGACCACTGGAAGCTCCTGTATATCCTCTCGCTTCTCTAATGGCCTCTTCCAGGTTTCCACATTCAAAATGGATTGCCTCAGATGCCCAAGAAAGACCGAACGCAATCAATAAGAGGACTGCTACCAACAATACCCTTCGATTCATACCCATGCCACCTCCTTCTCTCTTTTGGAGTATTATAACACACACAATACAGAATCAGGGGAGATTTGTGTAGATGAAGTTTCGGAGTTTTGAACAATCTTCTATCTACTTTGAACAATTGCCTGGAGGTAGAACCGGGCGTTTTCGTTTGCTTCGCTGTATTTCTGCCACTTTCGGGTGTCATCGCCAGTTCTCCAGTAGGTGTTCCCGTTCTCCGGTAGAAGGTTTTCATGAGTGACAAAGACAAGGGGTTCGCGAGTTGCTTCCGGGTTGTGTTGAAAACCGAAGACGAGGACGAATTCTTCCCCATGGTTCAAAGGAACTGGCTGAGACAGATCCACCACATGATACCCCTTTTCCTCAATGGATATAATTTCAGAATAAATCCGCTCAGACGGTTCTTCGTTCGCTTCATCCCAACGCGCGTAGACTTGAATGTGGATTTGCTCATTTCGATTCACTGTGATCAATCCCACAGCCTTCAAGAACTGATCATCATCAGCCACAAAACGAGCGCAACAGAAAGAATCAGCCTCTTCCCTGTTAAACCCGTCGCTTTCGTAGGTGGTCGATCCGCTCACGGGTTCAGATAACGTGCCTTTACTGGTTTGGTATCGGTTTCGTTCATAGCCCTCACCGGTATCAGCCACAAAAGCTACGCCATAGGAAAACCCCTTCAAAAAAACCGTATCATGGTAGGAGATCCAAAAAAATCCGTTGTCATGATAATCTGTTCCAAAGCTGTCTTTTATCAGCCAAGCGCCGTGTCCCGGAGCTCCTTGGATCATGCGTTGATCATCCCATCCAATAATGGTGACCATATGCACCAGTTGATCTGTCAGGGTTTCGTCATCACAGTAATAATCCGTATAGTGATCATCGCGCCAGAACCCTTTCCCTGTCTGCCAAGCAGTATCTGCAGGACAAAGGTACATGGGAGATGAAACAGCTGCGTGGCGGATTACAGCTCCTTTAATTGCCTGTCGATAGGCTTCGTTTGTTGGATAATCCTGCCGTTCATACACATAAGCATGACGCAGCATGTAATATTCCGGGGACTCTTCCCTTGGCGGACTCAGCTTGCCTTGGGTTTTCATTGTCTCAATGGGTAGCGGGGCATCTTTTTCCAGCAGCAATCCTCTACCAGTACTTAAAAAATCCACCGTAAACAACGGACTTCCACCCCAGCCCAAAGACATCGTTTCATCCAGTTGATACCCGATCGGGATGGGCGGATCACCAACCAATGTTGGGTTAAATTCATAATTGGGATGGTTGTATCCCACATAACAACCCAAATACCAGGCTGAAAGATTTGATGCATCCGAAAAAGGGTCAGTGACAATACCCTGTTTTACCAAACTGGTCTCAAAGGAGGCGAGACTGGAAAAGGCCCAACACAATCCCACAGCGTTCCATAACTCCCCAGGAACCGCTTGTGTCTTCACCGGTGTAACAAAATTCATGCCTTCCACATCTCTGAGATCATATTTCATGGGAACCAGCTCATCCACATAGACGCTCCCAATAAGCAAAACAGAGGTAAACAGAATCAAAAGCATAAACTGAAAAAAACGGATGATTTGACGCGCTTCTTTCATTGAACCATCTCCGATCACCATTTGGTCGCGTACTTAGGCTCCTTGGTGCAAAACATACACCGCAACCACAAACGAAGAACCCGTTTTGGAAGTATATCACATCTGTTTAAGGATTTCAAAGAGCTGTTTATAAAAAGAGGGTATTCCAATAAACCGTTGCCTGCAAAGAGTTCGGTGAGTTCAACCCTGGAAACAGGGCACCTCCCGTGGAAAGGGCGGTCCTCATAGCATGGAATTTCGTTTATTAGGGATTGATTGCCGATTCCAGCCTGATCTTGTGATATAATCATGACGAAACACGATCTTTTGAAGGGAAACCCGAGATGCGATACCTTAGCGCTGAGCAAATCGAACGGGCGGTCTGTTGCGAAGATCTGATGAATGCTGTTCAGAGGGCTTATACGGTGGAGCAAGCCGGATCGTTCCATATGCCAAATCGAATCCACCTGGATCATAACGGCAATACAGTGTTATATATGCCATGTTTTCTCGAGAGCGTGTTCAGCACCAAAATTTTAACCTTGGTTCCAAACAACTCCCGACGGAACCTACCCGTCATCTCTGGATTGGTTTTGCTGAATGACGCAAAAACAGGCATTCCCTTGGCGATTATGGATGGGGGCGCGGTTACTGCCTATCGGACTGGAGCAGTCAGTGGATTGGCGATTCGCCACACAGCATCACTCGATACGAAGGTGGTGGGATTGATTGGAGCTGGAGCGCAGGGATTCACACAAATTCTTTTCGCCAGCGCAGCAAGAAAACTGGAGCGTATTTTGATTTATGACTTAGATCTGAGCCAATCGGAAAAGCTGGAACTCATGGCGCGCGACCGTTTGCCCTCCTTGTCTGTCCATAGGGCGCCATCAGTGGAAGCTCTTCTTTCCCATGCTGATTTGGTGATTACAGCCACGCCTGCAACCTCCCCTGTTTTACCCAATGAAAAAGAACTGCTGCGCGAGAAAAGCTACATCGCCATTGGGTCGTACAAACCACAAATGCGTGAATTGCCCCGAGCCTTGTATCATTTGGTCGATTCGATCCTGATCGATACCCTACATGGACTTGAAGAATCGGGCGATCTGATCGCTCCCCTTGAGAAGGGCTGGATCGATCATACGCAAATCCTTCCGTTTGGCCAGTATCTTTCGGTTCGTCCAACACCCAGAAAAAGGGGAGAAACAACCCTCTTCAAAAGCGTCGGGATGGCCCTGTTCGATCTGACCGTGGCGGAAGCGATCTATCAGAAAGCCATCGATCAGGGCTTGGGCATCGAGTTGGAATGAAAAGACTCCCCCCCAGCATCTTTAACGATGTGATCGGTCCGGTGATGAGAGGGCCATCCAGTTCTCACACCGCAGCAGCGGCCCGAATTGGGCAGCTGCTGAACCAATTCTACACAGGCAAGATAAAGAGGGTGATCGTAGATTTCCACCCACAAGGTTCGCTTGCCACCACCTTTCATAGCCAAGGCTCGGATATAGGACTAGTAGGAGGTCTTTTGGGGATGGGTCCTGCCGATCCCGGTTTGACAGAGTCGATACAGACGGCCGAACAAAAAGGGGTGCAGGTAGAATTCCATATCGCATCTTTTCCAGCCGCCCATCCCAATACATACCGGATTACAGTCTTTCCTCAAAAGGGTAGTCCCGATCAGTTTCTCTTCGTTTCCACCGGTGGCGGGATGATCGAGTTGCAGGAAATCAATGGCGCTTCAACCCATATCATGGGAGATTGCTTTGAAACGCTTCTGTTTATAGACAAAGCCCATTCCGAACCGCGCTTCAATGAACGCCGCTTCTTATCGGAGCAATTGCCCGAAGCAGATGAATTCCTTATCTGTTCTTGCGAGGCGTTTGACCTGATCAACATCAAACATAGCCATCCTTTGACCCCGAAAGAGATGAAGATCGTCGAAAATATACCGGGTGTGAAAAAAATAGTCTGTCTTACTCCGGTTCTGCCCGTGAAATCCCGGAAGGCAATCGTCGTACCTTTCATCACTGCTTCGGAAATTACAGATAGCGACCTTTATAAAGATCAGCCACTGGCAAACCTTGCAATCCAATACGAGCGCGCTCGGAGCGGCTTTGATGAAACAGAGGTACTCGAATCCAGCCGAAAACTGGTTCAGGCGATGAGAAACGCCGTCAATGAAGGCCTTGCGGGAAGACCTTATGAGAACCGGATTCTGGGACCCCAGGCTTCAAAACTCACCCAATTCCAAGGCAAATTGATCGGTGGGGGATTGAACAAACGAGCGATCACATACATCACAGCCATCATGGAAACGAAAAGCGCGATGGGAGTGATTGTAGCAGCGCCGACCGCCGGAGCGTGCGGGGCATTGCCCGGTACCCTATTGGCCCTCGCAGACGAATGGAACCTTTCAGAAGACGAAGTGGCTGAAGCCCTGCTTGCCGCGGGATTGGTTGGCGTCTTCATCGCCGCCCAAAGCACCTTCGCGGCGGAAGAATGCGGATGCCAGGCCGAATGCGGCTCCGCTTCAGGAATGACTGCAGCGGCCTTGGTTTACCTAGCCGGGGGAAATGCGGAGCAGGCAATATCCGCCGCTTCGATTGCGCTGCAAAACACCCTTGGGTTGATTTGCGACCCGGTTGCCAATCGTGTGGAAGTACCTTGCCTTGGGAAGAACATCCTGGCAGGCATGAATGCCATCGCTTCGGCCAATATGGCCTTAGCGGGCTTTGACCCAGTCATCCCATTGGATCAAACGATCGCAGCGCAAGATCAGGTGGGTCGTTTGTTGCCCGATGCGCTCTGTTGCACCGGTAAGGCAGGATTATCCGTCACCCCAGCATCTCAAGCCTTAGCAAAAAAACTGGCTCGTGACAGGATAACTTGAAAGGACTTTCTTCGCTCGAATCGGGATTACTGGGGGGAAAACCGTCATAACCTATAGAGGGCCAATTGGAACCATAAACGAGGAGTGAATCCGTTATGGGCCATGGAACACAGACTCGACTCCGTGGAATATGCATTATAATGGTTGTCCTTGGGCATTCAGTTTTGCAGGTCTTTCAGGAGGCCAGTTTCAGCGAGCAAATCGTGCTTGTCACAATCGCCAAATTCTGCGCCCCCAGCTTACTGATCTTTGTCTTTTTGATTGGATACGGACAGGGACGGAAAAAACATAGGATTCGCCGTTCGGAAGTGTCCCAACGGTTCCAGCAGCTCATGATCCCGTACCTAATTTGGGCCAGCATCGCTTTTCTCTTCTACCTCCTTGTCGAAAGCCCCTATCGCTATAGCCTTGTGGCAGAGGCTTTTCTAGCCCCGCAACCCTACATCGTCCGATATCTCTTTTCGATCTCGACCTTCACAATCAGCATGCAACACTATTTTCTCCCTGTGCTGTTTTTCTTTCATTGGTATGCCTACATGATCCGGATTCAGTCGGAATATCTGATGCTGCTCATCTTCAAGTATGTGTTTATCGTTCAATGGTTGTTTCTTTTGGCCATATCCCTCTTTGTTTGGTTTATCTCCCCCGATCGGATGGAATTTGGAATCATTGGCGGGGGCTTTTTATACCGAAACTTTCTGGTGTGGGGAACCTTCTTTTACATCGGATATGTTATGGGGGCCTGTAAACGGGCAACTTTTCCAGAGTTGAAGCACAAAGGAATCCTTTTTCTGCTCTTGTGGACAATCAGCGCAACAGAAATGATCTATGTCATCAATCGGAGCGCTGACACTTTCGTGACTGACATGTTTACGGTGTTTGGTGTTTTGTTCGCGATGATCTCCTTAATGGTGTGGGTCAATGTTGCCGAGAAAACGGAGAACGGACGCTCTGCGAGTCTATTTCCATGGGTGGGAAAGGTATTTACGCTGTTTGGCAAGTATTCGTTCGTTGTTTTTTTGCTCCATCTGCCGTTTCAATGGTACATCCTAGTCCTTCTCGAATTTATGGCCGGGTATAACTTTTCAATCTTTGCTCGGTTGGCTATCCTGTTCTTTTCAGGGATCGGTTTTCCCTATACCGTCATCAATATGTCGCGAAAGATCAAACCGATGATGAGAAGGAAATTGATCGGATTTTAGATTTCAAACACAAATGGTTCACCATAGGCGCATTCTGGGAGGAATCGAAATGGAATGGAACCCTACCCGATAGACGATCCCTGCGATTGAATGGTAACGATCCAAAAGCTGATGGCGGTAATCAGGGAAAGGGGCGTAATGACCCATTTCTCTTTCTTGCTTGTGGAAGTGGCATTCAGCACGGTATTGATAGACAAGTACACCGCGAAAAAGTACCCAGCTCCTCGAGCAAAGCCCTCAGCGATGCCGAAAGAGAAGATGGCGCCCAGCTGGAGCAAAACCGCAACACCAAACAGCTGCACTGCAATCGAAATCGCGCATGCGATTCGCATTTTGGGCGGAAGAACCTTATGTTTGCCTCCCATAGCAAACTCACCCAAAGGCAATCCAAAAACCAGCAATAAATACAATCCCGCGGCAAAAAGGAAAGCAATGCTTCCCACCCAAGCGATACCCATCATGATTCCTCCGAATGCCCCAACTATATTGGGTAGAATACCCCATCGAAATCCGGTCTTTTCCACGACCTGAATTGCAACAGCGTTTGCCTCAGATTGCGATGACACAAATTTCGAAGAGAAATTGGATAGGTAAATTATACCATGGCAAGTGAATGGAATCCTTTTTTTGAAGTTTGGGTTCTATACCGATAAAGCGGAAGAAGTAGGGTATAATTGAAAAGGAGTTGTGACATAATGACCTATGAACAAGTCATAGGCTCCTTTCTAGTGATGATCATGGATCAGAGGGCATGGTAACGAAAAAGGCACAATGCTATGCAATAGGGGGGCGCAACAGGATCCCTCAATCAAAATCGGTGTAAGGAGAAACCATGAACAGAAAACAGACGCGAATCGGAATCACAATGGGCGATCCATCAGGTATAGGACCCGAAATACTCGTTAAAGCTCTTTCGAATCGGTCTTCATTCCAAAACGCGCAGTTGATTGTCTTTGGAGATGGTCCCTATCTTGATCATGCGCAATCCCTTTTGGGAACGAACCTTTCGTTTTCTCCTTGGGATTTTGAAGACCCGGAGCAGGAACAGGGGCCTTCGATTCCCTATTTTGGGCGGTCAACAGCGCCTCCAATCTCGATGGGAACCGTTCAGGCCGTTTGCGGTGAATCGAGCCTCCGATTCATAACTCAGGCCGTCGAAGCCTGTCGGTCGGGGCGAATCGACGCTCTAGTCACTGGTCCCATTCACAAAGGAGCCCTTCGACTTGCTGGAATCCCCTTTATTGGCCATACAGAAATCCTTGCTCATCTGACTGGCGCGTCCCATCCGATGACCATGTTTCAAGTGAACGCGCTGAAAGTATTTTTTCTCACGAGGCACATGTCCCTCAAGGAGGCGTGCGCTTGGATTACCAAAGAGAGAGTATTGGAAGGCATCTTTCAAGCGCGGACTGGTTTACAGCGACTCGGTCATCGCATGCCAAAAATTGCAGTTGCCGCTTTAAACCCCCATGCAGGAGAAAACGGTCTTTTTGGGGATGAGGAGAAACGGTTTATTGAACCAGCCGTACAGGAGGCGCAAAGTAAAGGAATGGATGTTCATGGCCCGATTCCAGCAGACTGTGTCTTTCATCAGGCAGCGGAAGGAAGATACGATGGGGTGTTGTCATTGTATCATGATCAGGGGCATATAGCCACCAAGATGATGGATTTCGACAAAACGGTTAGCGTGACCCTTGGGCTTCCGTTCATTCGCACGTCGGTCGATCATGGCACAGGGATGGATATCGCTGGCCAAGGGCTTGCCCGCTCGATCAGCATGGAAGAAGCGATCCGGATTGCGTGGGAATATGCGCAATTAGGCTGATTTCCAGGCGCGGATCAGGGGACGGAACGCGAATTGAACCACCAGCACCGATACAAAAGCGATCGTTCCGAGTTTTCCTCCAAGTCCGTCGAAATAGGGTCGAGTCAAATAGAAAATCAGGCCGCATAGAGCGCCAGATGCCGCAAACATCGGCCATCTTTGAAGGATCCGTTTTGAAGCCATTCCTGCAAAAGAGGCGCAGAATACAAGATTGGCATAAAGCGTTCCATAAGTGGGTTCCAACAATGGCAAGAGGATGCCACCCACAATCCCAACGATACCGGAACCAACAACGGGGCCCATCTTTTTCTTCTCTGAGCAGTAATAGGTAGCCAAACACCCAACAGTACCCAAAACGATCAATATGGGAAGGATTGTTCCATCTGGATTCCATGGCTCGACCAGGGATTTCCGTTGGATCAGCGCCATGAGCAAAACACCAAAGAAAGCAGTTGTTCCCAACTTTCCCCCAATTCCCAGATAGTTTCTCCCACCAATATAGAACAAGACGGAGGCAAAGATTGTAGCCATGAAAAGGGAAGCTGAACAAAACAGGTCGGGTGAAGCCATTCCAACAAATGACCCACAAAAAGCAGCTGTCCCAAAGACTGGCCACAGGCTTCCTACAAAGATTCCCACAACAGATGACAGTACCACCGAAGAAATTCCGAAAGTCCGTGCGAGGAGAAAGACAAATAACCCTCCGCCAATAACAAAGCCCATTTGTTGGAAGAACGTCTTGATCGGCCATATCTTCCTTTTTTCTTCGGCTTCTTTGAAACGGACAATGAAATCAGCGATCAGAATGACCAAGATGGAAAGAAGAACGATGGTATATGGGATTTGCCCAGAAGCCGTTTTCACGAAGACCCCCGGTATGACAAATCCTCCACCCAGCAGACCGTAAACAAACAATCCCACCAATCCAGACACAAACTCACCCCTAGCAAAACCCTATCGGTAGGATGATTGATTATACCAGTTTCATCACCGGGATTCCAACTCCCCCGATAAGAGCGGAAGTGCGAGGCGTTGAAACCGCAGGGTATGGTTTTTTGATCAAAACAAGGTATAATAAGCCCCAAGAAGGATGGATTGGATTGATATGCGTTGATCAAAGATCAACTTTTTCCTTATGCGCGACAAGTTGATCGATGAATGGACCGGTTCTTCTGGATCGAAGAATGGTGATTTTGGAGGAGGGAAATGAACCCGAAAAACAAGCAAGCATTCTCCATGAAACGATGGTTCCCATTGATCTTGATCACTGTCCTTGGAATTATGATTGCTTTGATGGTATGGGCCCAAAAACCGTGGGAGCTGATTGTGCGGGATATCCATAATCAACCGGTTCCCTATGCCAAAGTGGCGCTTCAATCGTTGGATGAGAACCCCAACCATTCCTTTACGACCGACAACAAAGGAAGCTGGGTGGGGAAAATCCACCACGGAACGTACCGGATATCGGTTGCAAGCGATTCGGGTAGTTTCGAAGGAGAAATCCAGGTTGGGTTAGGGACTACGACGTTGATTCAAGTGCGCCGTCCAGATCCTTCTTCATAACCAATAAGGAAGCATCCGGTTCAAACCCTTGAGCGATGAGCGCGTCTTCCATGGGGAAATTGGCCGCGTCTATATCGGCAATGATTTCCGAGACCGTGTTTTCTCGGAGAACGCGCATCCCTTCTGCCAATAGGTCTTTTCCATATCCATGGCCCCTATGTTCCGGAACCACGCCGATATAATTGATCACTCCGGTCGATTCTCCATGTTTTTGGGGAACCACGAGCCCAACCAATTGATTTTGATCGGTAAAGGCGAGTTTCCACCAATCTTTTCGATTATCGAGTTCCTCCAGAATGGCAAAATAATGCTGCGCAGCTTTCTCTTCGCCATACTCCAAGACGGAATCGAGATCGTCTTGGTCCAAAGTGTCTTGGGTAACCTGGCGGATTGCTTCTATGAACGCGTCATCACCAACTTCCACACTGCTCCGATAGAAAAGTCGGCTCCCTGAAGAGGAACGTCGAGGATCTTTGCAGATCAAGCTGATTTTCTTCTGGGTGATGGCAAATCCATTTGCCTGAAGAGACTGCACATATTGACTAAAATTGGGTTTATCCGAGTATACGTGTAGCTCAACCTTCAGAAATCCGTTTTCCGCCATCGTATGCGCGCTGTGTTGGATGAGCAAATCGAAACCGAGAGGATCAAACTCATGCATCAAGAAATGGAAGACGATCAGTTTTTGGTCCAAGAGGCCATATACCACTCGCCCCAAACACACCCCTTCCTCTTCGAGGGCAAAACACCACGACAAGCGGGTCTTTCCTTGGTCCAAAAGTGTTCGGAGCGATTTTTCCCAAGATTCCGTGGCAGAAGGGTTTTGGGTAAACCATTCGATCTCATCGGATTGGATGGTTCGAACCTTCATTCAAATCTCTCCTGGTGGAGATGACTTTTTCCGGGGCGGCTTTTTCTTGATCAATACAAGCTGTTGGATGTCCTGCGCATCCTGTTGGCATGTCCCAGGATCAGATACTCGGATATACATCCAACAACCGTCATGGTATCTGGGTGATTCCAGCAGCGACTGTCGGATGGTTTGGCCAAAAGCATCCATCTTCTCCAAAGCTTGCTCCAGTTCGCGTTTTCCTAACACTACCAGGGCGGTAAAGGATCCATTCTCTGGGTACATTTCGCATAAAGGGCGCCCGCCCGCCCGATGCTGCAGGTTCCAGCCATACTTTTTTCCTCCGTAATTGAAAACGGAAGCAATATTGTATGTTTCTGTCAAAAAGTGGCGCAAGGCTGTCCACGCGACAGCAATTGGTTGTCCAATCGTATTGATTATATCGGCTTCCGTCGGCTGGATAGCCTTATCCATCATACGTTCATACATAGCATCCTCCTTAGCTTCAAGTAGTTTTTCCAAACCTTGGTCCAAGTGAAATTACCCATTGGAAAAAGAACCAAACCAGAGCGCGAAAAACCCTCTTTAGCGAAACCGTTGGGCGATTTGACTCGTTTTTTCATCGTTGCACAGCTTCACGCTTTCGATCCACAGCCTGTCTTGCAATTCCTGATTCAGTACATCCGCATCTTCTCGGACCTCGATAAACTCGTTTTTCTTCCAAGTGAGAAACTTCCCTGATTTTTTCATGCTTTCTTCTTGATTTTCAATAAACAGAGGAGCCATGATCTCACCACATTTCTCGATCGAAATAAAGGCTCCAAACATCTTCATCGTTGTTGCCATGAATTTCATCAAAGCGGGGATAATATTGATCTGATTGCTCCATACAGTTTTCGGTATTTCAAAGCCGATAAAAGAAAGATTTGCCAATTTTTGGCTTCGATAGAAATTATGGAGCTTGATCAAAACCATTCTTTTCGCAACCATCGCTTGGTGAATCCCTTTTTCATAGCTCCACGTTTTGTTCTGTTGCATATCATCCCAGAATATTTGCCCGCCTTTGGTTGTATTGAAAATGATTCTTCCCCCATTGGTCGATTGTTCCAGCAAATCTAACAAATGAAGCGTCAACATAAACTGCGACAAATAATTCACTTGGAAATGCGAATCCATGCCATCTTCCGTTTCGACCCTTTTGGCTGCATAGCCCAATCCAGCGTTGATAAAGATCGCATCCAAAAAAGAATGCTTGGAGTGAATCTCGGCTATGGCATGCCTCACATCGCTCAGTTTGGCAAGATCACATAGAACGATCGAAATGTTCTTGTTCCCCGTCCGATTCAGGAGCTCTTGGATTGTCGCTTCACCCAGCTTTTTCGATCGACAAAGAATAATCAATTCATGTTCTTGATTCCCGACAGAGGCCAATACTGTCGCAACGCCTTTCCCCATGCCATTTGTGCCACCGGTGATCAATACCTTCATGTCCGTGTCTCCTTTGCGGAAATCATTGATTTCAGAACCAGTTTCAACTGTCCCCTCATTATACAGCAATTGTAGAGTCTTTACAAGATCTTCAGATGGACGAACTTATCCCGAATCCTTTCAGAAAGTCTCGGCCGCTTCTTCACCCATGCCATGAAAAAATCATTAGTGTGAGTAAGTATATGGAAGATCGGTATTTTTCCCAGAAAGCGAAGCCAGGCAAAAAAGAGAGGAGGCAGATCATGGACAGCTCCTGCCAATACAATATCGAAAAATATCCAGAGGAAGACGTGATAGGATTTATACAGGCTCTTCCGAGGCGATGAATATCGATGGTTTGCACGGATGGAGTCATCCAGGGAAGAAGCTGAAAGACCATCTGAAAGGGGTACAACGGATGGCCATGGAAATAATGGCCTTCCATGGATTGACCCTCGATCTTGAATCTATCCTTCTGACCCACGATATTGCCAAAGAACACCCAAGATTCCAAAATCATCTCATTCGAGGGGGCAAAGGATTTTCTCATGCAGCCCCCTCTTCTTTTTTCACTCTGCATCAAACGAAAGACTGGATCGCTGCGGAAATCGTTCGCAACCACCATGGTTCGTTTTCTAACTTTACCCAAGCTGCGGCGTACTGGAGCGATCAAGATCGGGAAGACCTGCACCAATCAATGGACGAAATCCTCCCCGGATATCGGTTTTCTCAGGAAGAGTGGGAGCGTTTTCAAGATCAATGGATCTGTATCGAACCAGATATACCCCTATGGCACCAAGCGCGCCTGCAAGCTTCAATCCTGATCACCGCAGACCGGATGGAAGCGATGAATCTCCCCGGCATTCCCTATCAATTGCCTGAACTGAAAAAAAACCGCGAAGAATATCTCAAAAATCGTTCTGGCCAACCCTTGAATGAGTGGAGAAACCAAGTAGGCACAGAGGTATTAGACAAAGCATCTACAATGAAGCGCGGAGATATCTATACCCTCAGCCTTCCTACCGGAGCGGGCAAAACTCTTTTAGGAATGGAGTTGGCTCAGAGAATTCAACCAAAAACAATCATATATGTCCTCCCTTATATTTCCATCGTTGAACAGACTGCAGCTATTGCTGAAGTGCTCTTTCATCAGGTTCAACAAGATCACCACCTCATCGATTGGCCGCAAAAAGAAACCCCCCTGACCTCTTTTGTGTCCGCTTTCCGATATTGGATTGATCCTGTTGTTGTTACCACCCTGGCGCACCTATGGGATGTTTTCTACAGCCCACGCATGAATGATACAATGAATTTCCATCGGCTCCAAGACGCTTTTGTCATTATGGATGAATCTCAGAGCATCCCAGCTCCCTTTTGGAAAGGTTTTGGTCAAACCCTACGATGGATATCCAAAAAAATGAACACGACATTCCTACTGATGACAGCCACTCAACCGATCCTCGAGGCTGAGAGGGAAAAAGGGAGAGAGCTATCCTCAATCCCGGAATTCCCAAGAAAAAGGCATCAGTACCATCGTTTGGAAAAAATGCTTCTAAAAGAGCTTCCATTGATTATCCCGGATGCGGGTTCAGGCTTGATCGTTCAAAATTCCCGAAAGGCTGCCTTGGCCAGTTTCAGGACAATCCAAGAGTTCAGTAACCTTCCACTGCTCTTTCTCTCCCGATGGGTGATTCCCAAAGATCGCGCAAAGGTCGTCCGAAAAGCTCGGTGCCTTTTGCGCCAAGGGGAAGAATTCCTTTTGATCTCCACTCAAGTCGTAGAAGCGGGTGTGGATTTGGATTTTCGCTGGGTAATCCGCGACCTGGCTCCTTTGGACAGCTTGGTGCAGGCAGCGGGGAGATGCAATCGAAATCTCAACCAAGAGGTTGGGGAGATCTGGATTCCCGAATTTGTTGACGAACAAGGAAGAAGGGTTTCCCAACATGTCTATGATGCGATACGGATGAATGCAACTTGTTCGGTACTCACAAAAACCTTCGATGATCGAGATGTGCCTCGAATGATTCATATGTACTACCAAATCCTGGATCAATCCGTCCGGCAAACAGGCCCTTGGTATGACTTGATCGAAGGCAACTGGGGCAATCGGTATGATCTGGTCGAAAAAGATTACCCCCAAATGCTCCTTTTGGTCGATTTCGATGGTTCGATCCGAAGCCAGTATTTGGAGTGGATCGAAATGCCAAGATCTCTATCTCTATTGGATGCTCGTAAGAAAATTTGGAAACTGCTTCAACAATCGGCAATCGAAGCGCCTATTGAAATGGTCCAGCAATGGGTAATGAATACGGGCAGCTTCCTGATTGACAATAATCTTCCCCCAATCGAAATGCTACAGGGCAACATCGCAATTGTAAACCCAACAGGTATCGGGGAAATCTACCGTGAAGACAGTGGGTTCCAACCCCCTGTGATTTAGGGCCTCCTCTAATTCTGAAGGGTACAGAGACTCGGAAATAAGGGTTTTTGATCATACCAACCTGATCGGAAGGATAAAGAAACACATATGAATAAATGTGGTATAATGTTTCAAAAGCGCGGCAATATCTTCTGAAAATTAGAATTAGGTAACACCATTTTTATCATTATGTCCATACGGATTCCGGAAAAGGAGGGGAATGGAATGCACTTGGTCTTGTTGGTTGGAAAGAACCCTTTACAAGCGTACATTACGGCTCGGTACTATGCTGAGGTGAATAACGACCCGCCGTTGCATGGAATCTGGTTGGTGCATTCAGAGCCCGGAGTTGGTGGGAATTCCGGAACTCTGCAATATGCAAAATCTATAGAAACCATGCTCATACTGCATAATCCGAGCCTTTCCAATCGCATATGGCTCGTTCCTCTATCCGATATTGAGAACGGAGCCGAGATTGAGCATTCAATCGGGAAGAAACTCCCAAAGGAGATCACAAAAGAGGGGATTCATCTCGATTATACAGGTGGGACAAAAACAATGGGAGTTCATATTTTCCGAGCTTTAGAAAAGATGACAACCGATCCGAGTAAATTTGAGTACTCATACCTGAGCGCTAGAGACTTCCAAATCCATTCCTTTGATCGTTCCAATCAACCCAAAGGATTGAGTGGAGACTTGCGCGATACGATTCACCTTTCATTGAATGACCTTTTAGAACTCCATTTATATGAAGCTGTTAACGAATTGAATAGAAAACAACTCTTTTCTAGTGTTCTTCAGACTCTGGATCAAGCCATTCAAGAAGGAGAGATCGGCATTTTCCTGAATTGGTGTGAAAAAGACCTACATAGGTTGTTTCCAACCCAAAACCATAGAGAAAATGTAAATACTTGGATGGATGCGCTAACTGATGAATACAAAGGTTCTTTTCAAGAAAGCTTGAGGAAGTTTCCACTTGTGATGGATATCCTTAGCAAATTGCCAAAAGAAAGCTCGATTTTAAATGAAAAAGGAGAATTATGGATTCCGCAGGAAGGTGAAGTAAGTAATCCAGAATTTAAAAAACGAGTGAAAGAATCCTGGGGTTTTTTGAATGGGAAGTGGCTTGAGCGTTATATCTATTCAAGCTTGTGTGACATGAAACTGGAAGAGATTGACGTTTATGCAGATTTTAAAGTGAGAAAAAGCGGCCATATAGTGGATGCAAAAGACTTCGAGATGGATGGACTGATAATTCGAGGATATCAGGTTTTTGGGGTATCAATAACTACTTCAACTAAATCAGATATTTGTAAAAGTAAGGGATTTGAAATCCTTCACCGATCTGCCGAAATTGGTGGTGATGAATCTAAAGGGATCCTCATTACCGGACTCAGTCAAGAGAACGTTAGGAAAACCCAAGAAGATTTGAACGCAATCACCAATCAGAAAAAAGGGAAATTACTGGTTCTCGGTTTGGAAGACTGGAAGCACGAAGGTTTGACACGCAAGATTACGGAATTTATCCTGGAGTAAAGGAGGAGATAACGTGGGAATGACAGGTGTTTTGATAGATACAGTCTCGATCCAGAAGTACATCTTTTCCAGCAACCAATTGAAAGAAAACATTGGTGGATCGTACATAGTCGAGCAAGTCTTCGAACGATATCTGAACCAATCGCTCCAGGAGGTATTTCCTCAACTTGACTTAGCGATCATAGAAGAGTGGAAGAAGAACCCTGACGCCATCCCCATCCTGAGCGATCCTGAATGCACTATAGATCCAGCCTATATCGGAGGAGGAAATGCGCTACTTCTCTTTCGAGAGAGCCACAAAGCCAAAGAATTCGTAAAAACGTGGAGCCGAATCCTGTTGCAAGTAGCTCCGGGTCTGAACTCTGCTGTTGCTATTACTGATTTTGACCCTAATGCCTTTTCCATCAGTATCGATCAGATCTTTCAAAAACTTCATCAGAACAAAAATCGGTATTTTCCCATCACTGAAACCCCAAAGTTCGGTATCACTGAAGATTGCCCGTTCTCCAACCTTTCAGCAGAGGTCTGCTATCCAGACCCTGGCAATCAACCCATTTGGATTTCCAGCGCATCTTACGCCCGAATGAATGCTGCTGATGAAGCGGAAAGCGCGCTTAACCGAGAGTGGATGCAACATAAAGAAGGATCTTCTTGGAGGTTTACTAACCAAATCGACCAATTGGGGCAAAAAGAGAACCAAACGGATCAGGAAACGTCCGGATACATTGCTGTGGTGCATATCGATGGGAACAACATGGGGCAGCAGTTTGCAGAATGTCAAACCATACCCGAATATCGAAAGCTCTCCCGATTCGTCTCGGAAAAGACGCGGCGTACCTTCTGGAAAATGACAGAAAGCTTGGAATCCATTTCTCAAAAGGACTTTGAGGAAGCGCGTATATTCATTACGAAAAAGAACGATCACTCGATTTTCCCTATGCGCCCGATTGTGATCGGCGGAGACGACATCACCTTCATTTGCCATTCAAAACTGGCCTTTTTCCTGACTAAGACCTTCCTAAACCACTGGGTGAATGGAGATTCAGAACGGAACCTATCCGCTTGCGCAGGAATTGCTATTGTCAAGACAAAATACCCATTCTACCAAGCGTACCAGTTTGCCGAGGATCTTTGCTCCGAAGCGAAAACTTGTTCTCGAAAGGCTGAAGGTTCCTCTTGGATCAGTTTCTATGCGCATCAATCTGGAATCACGGGGAATCTGGCAACCATGAGATCCCTCAGCGCCCCATTCGGTAATGATTCATCTGCGTATTTCGGGCCTTACCTCTATCACAGCCATAAAGAGTACCACTCTCTAAAAGACCAACACCTTTCCTTATTGGAACAAGGCATCAAAAAATTCGCCAAATGGCCAAGAACCAAACTCATGGGTTTGCGTTCCGCTCTGATCCAGGGAGATTTCGCTTTTCGGGATTTTGTAGTAAGAGAGAAAATCCATGGGAACTCCATCCCGTGTTCTCGTTACTCCACCACAGGGTATTGCAATGATGGATGGAGTATAAGAAATACTCCTTCCGGCGAACAGACAGAAAAAGCAACTCCTTATCTGGACATGATCGACCTAGTCGATCTATATCCGGGTTTTCTTCTTGGAGGTGATCAAGAATGAGTGAATATTTCATCCACATTCACAACAAATCCCCGATGCTTTTAGGATCAGGGAAAGGGTTCACTAATATGATCGACTCGGACATCGTTTTCGATGATTACGGATTCCCCGTCTTTCCCGCAAAACGTTTGAAGGGGTTGCTTCGGGAAAGCGCTTTTCATCTGACTCAGCAATTCGAAAGCGTAGGATGGAAACGCTTCTTTCCAACCATTGAGGAGGTTTTCGGAGATGCAACCCAAGAAGGAGCTTTTCATATTTATGACGGAATCCTTGAGGGTCGAGATTTATTGATCGATCATTTGAACTATCTGAAGAAAAAATACCCCGAATTCTTCTCCTCTCAGACGATCTTGGGAACATTCACTACCCTTCGGCAGCAAACGGCTTTAAAAGACGGGGTGGCCGAAAAACACACTCTTCGAACCTCTCGGGTGCTGAAAAAAGGGCAAAACTTCGCTGCCCCGATCTTCTTTGAAACCGATCGAGAAGAAAAAACAATCCCATTATTGGCATTAGCGGCAAAAACCCTTCGATATGTTGGGTTGAACCGCAACCGAGGTTTTGGTCATGTCTGCTGTTATCTGGAAGAAAGAGGCCAAGAGATCATCAATCTCTCTCATGAAGCGCTCAAAAGAATCCAAGGAGGGATGGAACATGCATCGTATTGAAGTAACCTATCGAATCGTTTCTCCGGTGATCTTAGTTACACAGACACCTGATCAGAATACAGTTTCCACCTTGGACTATTTCCCGGGATCTGCGATCCTCGGAGGATTCGCACGTTTATTTGCCAACAAACAATCAATTTCAGAAAGGCTAGAATCTGATGACCGCTTTCGATCTTGGTTTCTGAACGAGGAGTTTCGTTTCTCGGATGCTCATTTTCTAATCACTCACGGGGACCAGACCTATCCAACCCTTCCTGCGCCACTATCTCTCCAAAAAACCAAAGATAAAACTGTATTCTACCATCCAGAAATGTCCGAAGAAGAGAAAAAACTCAACACAAAACCAATCCAACAATGGGTTCATATCGATGAGGAAAAGAAACATCTTCTTGATTCCCCGAAAAAGAAGGCGGTTTTCCATCATCAGAGATCCGACTATCGAATGGGACATGGGGAAGAAAATAGCATTTTTCATTATCAAGCCCTATCGGAAGGCCAGGATTTCCTAGGGTCTATCGACGGGACAGAGGAATCTCTTAAGGCCTTTGCTGATTTGATGGACGGCTCTGGACCCCTTCTCTTAGGTCGATCGAAAGGGAGCCAGTATGGTCGTGTCTCCTTTCACTTCGGACCGATAAAAACCACTCCTCCTTTGGTAGATAATATCGATGATCTGAAGTACGAAAGGATTGATCTTCGATTCATCAGTCCAGTACTTCTACGCAATGAACACGGTTGGTTTGCGCCCGACCTTTCGCTTTTAGAAAAAGCCCTTGGCAAGGGGATCAAAATATGCAAAGCATATACTCGAACCAGAAGAATTGAAAACTTCGTAAATGTTTGGCACATGAAACGCCCTTCTGTCATAGCGATGGAAAAAGGTTCTACTTTTCGGATCAAAACGCCTTTCCTAGGTAATGAAGAATGGAAAGAATGGCTTCGAAGACTTCAAGAGGGTATCGGAGAGCGAAGAAATGAAGGATTCGGACAAGTAGACCTACTGGTTGGTTGGGATCAATCGAAAATGTCAGGGAAAGATCTCCTTAGCCAAGAATTGCGGAAACCCAGCTCTCCCTTGACAGAAAAGGGAAAACAAATCCTTCGAGCTATCATCGAGGAACAGCTGAAACAAAGGATTTCCTCAAAGGCGATGAATGACTCTTTGATTTCTAGTGATTCCATTCCTTCCCCACATCTCTTGAGCCGGTTGATGACCATGATCGAACAAGCTCAAACGATAGATTCCCTTGGTAAGATGGTTCAGAAACTCCAGAAGAAAGCCACGAACGCTTTAGCAAAATGCAACGTCCAAGGGAAAAGTTTGCTGGAAATTTTCCAAACCCCGCACCTGAAGAATGAAGACATTTCCATCCCTAGACTACCTGATCTCTTGAAAGATTACCGTGAACTGGGAAGACTTGAAATCGAAGAGAAATGGCAGTTTTTGTACATAAAAGAACTCATCCGGTTTTTGCGCATACGGAAAAAGCAAAGCATACAAGGAGGTGATTAAGAATGAGGCAAAAAACCATTCTGAAAACCTGGATGATCCGAGGATTCCTAGAAACCCTTTCACCCGTGATTATCGGAACGGGCAAAAACCAAGGAGATGTAGACATCACACTCATCCGCGACGAGGATGGAAACCCTTTCATCCCAGCCACCTCTTTGTATGGAGCATTGAAAAGCTATTGGGGTGGAGATCAGGATGGATGGTTTTGGGGGAAAAAAACCCAGAAGGGACAGGACCAGAGTCCCAATACTGTGATTCAATCAGGCATGGAGCCTGCTCCTGACGAAGAGATTTCTACAACAGAAAACAATAGGAATAGTTCGCAAAGCCTCCTGATCTTACAAGATGCTTATCTGGTGCAAGAAACCTGTCTGGTGATCAACCCGAAAATCGAAGTCCGTGATGGAGTCAAAATAAACAATGAAAGAGGGATCGCTGAACCCAAAGGGAAATTTGACTATGAAACCTTGGCACCCGGGGCACGGTTCCATTTTCATTTAGAAGTCAACCTTTGGGAAGGTGAAGATGAAAAAAAGACGCGCAGCGTACTGAATGCTATCTTGACCTCGCTTATAAAAGGAGAGATTCGCGTTGGCGCGATGAGCGCAAAGGGATTTGGCCGGATCCGGCTTACCAACCCTGAAGGATATGCCTTCGACTTTTCTCAACCCAAAGACCTGATAATGTGGCTGGACGATCCAGAGAAACACCTTTCTAATTGGACAGGGTTTTCACAGACTGACATAGAACCGATATCCAAAGTATGCGCGAACGAACTGGTTCTTGAAGCGTGGTTCTCCCTAAAAACTTCAATGCTGATCCGAAAATACCAAGAAACCTCCGCAGGAGAAAACGAAGAAGAACCAGATGCCATCCATATCCAAAGCAATGGAAAACCGATCCTCCCCGGAACATCGATCAAAGGAGCGCTCAGAGCAAGGGCAGAACGAATCCTCAACACCCTGGCTCCAGAGAAATCCCGTGCGGATCGGATGCTTCGTGTGCTTATGGGCTATGTGAACGAAGAAACCAAAGAAAAAATGAAAAGTAGAATGCGAGTAGAGGAAACCCACATCACACAGGAATCGATCATGGAGCTGATCCACTCGCGGGTGAAGATCGATCGCTTCACAGGAGGCACAATGGAGACACATCTTTTCAATTTCCGACCCCTCTGGCCAAAAGATGACGAAAAGACAGTTCAAGTGAAGTGCAGCATTCAAAATCCTGCAAAATGGGAAGCTGGCTTACTCATGTTACTCCTGAAAGACCTTTGGACAGGTGATCTACCTATAGGCGGTGAAAAAAGCATCGGGCGGGGGGTTTTACAAGGGATAAGTGCCACACTCGACTTTGAGAACAATCGGTACTCCATTCTGCAAGAAAAGGACCGCCTCGAAATCAAAACGAGCGATTATTCGCAGCTCGAGACGATAGATATGATGGAAGGCTGGTTGACCAGTTTGCATGAGGAACTTCAGAAAAAGGAGGAGTCTTGATGACTGAACCCATCAACGGTTTAATCCTTCGAGAATTCAAGAATACACAGCCGGTAACTGTTCAAATCTCCGAAGGGATGGAGATCGAAAACTGGGAAAAGCAAATTCAAAAGGAATTTGGCTTTCCTGGCACTTATGTAGCTTATTTCGATCACCAAGCCCATATTGGCAGGTGGGATGGAACCCAGTTTCACCCCCCCGAAGCGGAAGAACCCTTCCCTTTCATATACTTGAAGGAACTCCGATTATTTGAGAAAAACCGCGAACTCTATCTCTGGAGGACCGCAAAAGGATGGCAAGGCCGATTGAGAGAAGACATCGAAGGCCAAGGTCAATTTTGTATGGATTGTACACAGAAACTATGGGGCCGGTCCTTCACCAAAGAGGGACAGACATATATGCAAGAGGGGAGAGGAATCTACTTCCCTATCCATTCTGCTCTAGTAAAAGAATCAGGGGGCAAACTGGAAGTCCAAGTTCGCGCGTACATCACAGAAAACGGAACAGGCCAATCGGGGTACGCTGATTTTCGAATGGTCTCTTTGGAGGAGGTGTAAAAATGGAAAAAAAAAGGAAAGCCGATAAGAAAAGCAAGTATAGTTCTCCTTCTCCTTCAGGAACAAAAGAGCATCCAAAAAAATCTTACAACGAACCGGATAGAGGGGCACCATACAACTTTATTCCACTGAACAAGCATACGATTCTTAGCGATTGGGGAGAATGGAAACAAATCCCTCCTTTTAATAAGTACCACAAAGAATGTGGCGAAAAGAAAGTGTACACAGGAAGGATAGAAATCAATGCAACAGCAAAAACCCCTATATATATTCGAGATCTCTCTCTTGCCTTACGAAAGGACGAGCAGCCAGAAGGATTCTTTGGCGAAACGATAAACAATCTACGAATTCCCGGGAGTAGCATTCGAGGGATGATCCGTAACTTGGTAGAAATTGTATCCCACGGGAAATTCTTATCAACAGATTACCAGAGATTAGGAAGTGAAAAATCCAGGAAAACAATCGGAGATTGCATTCCGTTTTCCCTTCTAAAACCAAACCACTCAAAATCTCCAGATCCAAATCCCGAACATCCAGACATTTGCCAAGCCCTATTTGGCTCTGAAGAAAGGGCGGCGGGACGGGTTTTCTTCGAGGATCTCACTTTGCTGCCTGACCAAAAAGAAGTGAAGATGGATAAACAATCACCCAAAATCCTTAGTTCTCCGAATCCGGCCGTTTACCAAAACTATCTTGAACAACCCTCTGGGTCAGAAAAAACAAACACTAATTTGCATAACTGGAATACAAGTCATGCAAGAATAAGGGGATACAAACTCTACTGGCATCGAAATACAGCTGAGAAAGGTGAAAATTCCTGGTCAGAAGGGACAATAATAAAAGGCTCTCAACGGACAACAATTCAACCGATCCGCTCAGGAACAAGATTTCAAGGAGCCATTCGATTCGAAAACCTTTCAGAGATAGAGCTAGGAGCATTGTTATATGTACTCCAACTACCCGAAAATTGTGCTCATAAAATCGGTATGGGAAAACCATTGGGTTTAGGTAGCGTGAGGATTGAAGCAAAACTAGTTATTCAGGATAGGGTTTCAGCTGAAGGAAGATATGCAAAACTGTTTGGAAAAACCGGTATGTGGGAGGAAGGTAATGCTGAGAGAGACTCAGGAGTCAGTTCCTCTTTTAGTTATGCCTTCGAACAGTATATCATAAACCAGATAATCGGCAAGAGTAATGAAACCTATAACGAACTTTCAAAGGTTCCGAGGATCAAATCACTTTTTCACATGCTTGATTACAATAATACAAAATCACCTGTCTGGCTGGAGATTACTTGCTATCAGATCGGAAATAAGAAAAGGGGTCTCGCGAAAAAGGCTTTACCCACACCTGAGGAGGTTGTGGGTTAAGATACGGTTTTTCATAAAAAATAAAGACCAAAACCAATCAAGAGACGATCTGCTGGACCGATACAAAGGATAATCATCCTACCTGCAGATCGTTTTTCTCTTCTTGTATGAGCTTTCCGATTGAAACGGTTTCTGTTTCTTGCTTCCCACTTTATCTTTTCCATTAATATCATAAGCAAATATCATAAGTGTGAGTATACTCTTGAAGGAGGTGAAACAATGGGATTTCTCCAAGCAGTACACAACCTAGCCCAAGCGCAAACAGAGGAAAAAGAGACCAGTGATCTGGATCCGTACTTGGTTTTACCCTTGACGGAAGAAGGAAGGATCATCCGCATAGGCTTGCACACTGAATCCGACGAACCTCCCTATCAGATCGATCGGGTGGAACTCGATGGTGTGGCCGATATTCTTGGGTCTACAGACAACGCAGAGGTATGGAAGAGAAGATACTTATACCGAGACCCGGCCAGTCCAAACACAGGGTGGCGATTTTCTCCAATCGAACGGTTGAAAGGATATCAATCCCAGGAAAACTATGCCAAGATCTGGGGAAGGACTGTGGAAAACGTACGCAAACGGATCTTTTTGGATCTCGAAAAACGATCCATCTTTGAAAAAGGCACAGCTGATCAAGCGGGAGACTATCTAGAAAATCACTTGCCTGAAATCCACCAATGCATGGAAAAAAAGAAAGGACATGCATTGGTCTTTGGAATCGTGCGAAATGGCGTGTTCTTTTACCCTGGTGAGATTCCGTCCATGGTTGAAGCCTTCCGCGCGCGTTTAGAAACCATGAGAGGGCTTACGAGTGAAGGATCCCAGTGCAGTTTATGCAGTCAACCCATGGTTCGAGGTGCAAGTTTGGATAAAGTATTTCCCTTTGCCACCTTTGACAAACCGGGATTCTGTCCTGGGATGAAACAATCGAATATCGACAAGGTTTTCCCAATTTGCCCCCAGTGTCTCTCGAACCTTCTGACAGGAAAAGAGATTGTCCAGACCCAATATACCGACACTCGAACCCTTCCTGGTGTGGCAATTTGGATCGTCCCTGAAATAATTGGGCCAGTCAAACAGCGAAAGAAGGTGTTGAAGCAGTTCGAAGATTATCTGAAAGAGAAGGGCACATCAAAAGAAAAAGCGGTGATCCGCCACTTGGCCCAACATAATGCGAACATTCTCTTCCATTTTGTCTTCTCGCAACAAATACAGGCGAAGCAACTGATTCATGCGATTGTAGAAGATGTTTCACCCACCTGGCTTCGAGTTATCCAAACCCGCTGGGCGGATTTGCGGAAAGCATTCTTTCCTGAGAAGAAAAGCGATAACCTCAATGGTTTGGACAGCGCTTTTCAGCTTCTCTACTATACCCTAATTCACCTCAATCCCAAAAGCGAATGTGATCGAACAAACCTTCGTGATCGCGCCATTGGTCTTACCGCCAGTATTTTAAGCGGAGATCGGATCGATGGCTTTCTGCTGAAACAATCCTTTGTAACCCGCTTCCCGTCTCTTTTCGCCCATATGGAAAAACCGACCCAAGTTGCGGAGTATCTAAAAATGATGCAGCTTTTTGTCGAATGGATTGAATGCATTCAAAAGGAGGCATGAAAATGGACCTATCTTTCTTGGAAGCCTATCAAGATCGGTACATGAGAACACCACAAGGAAAAGGAGTTTTATTGGCAGGTGTTGCGCTCGGAACCCTTGCAAAAAGGCAAGCGGAGAGAATCGAAGAGTCACCCTTATTTAAACAGATGAATTTCGGGAAAATGGCATTGCGTGATATCAAACGCCATCTTTCGAGAGTACCCGAGTTAACCCGCGCCTACCATCTCTCAAATGCACGAACCATTGAACTCATCATGGTTCAAGCGGGCGATTTCCTACTGCAATCTCCGGGCGAAGAATTTGGAGTTGAAGGCAATTTTGCTTTTGCCATTGGCTTTATGAACGCATGGGAGATAATCCGAAAAATTTACAACAACCACGAAGTGAATGGCACCGACAATCAAGAAAAGGAGGAACAGAATGTTTGAACAAAGAAGAGAGATCCTATTCCTGTATACGGTAAAAGACGCAAACCCCAATGGAGATCCACTCAATGCCAACCACCCACGGTACGACGAAGAAACAGGACAGATCATGGTATCGGATGTGCGTACGAAACGGACCATTCGAGACGAACTCATGAACATGGGAGAACCAGTCTTGATCGATGGAGAAGCAGCAACCTTGGTTTCCCGGTACAACACACTCAAGAAGCTCTTCGGAACTGACGATGGTGTATCTACCCTCAAACGATGCATCGATACGCGGCTTTTTGGCGCGACCTTTGCAGTGGGGAAAGAATCATTCTCTTGGACAGGCCCTGTTCAGTTCAAGTGGGGCCGCTCCCTTCACCGCGCCAAAGTCGAATTCGTTCAAGGCACAGCCGCTTTTTCGACCAGAGAAGACAGTCAACAGCGATCCTTCCGAAACGAATACATCGTTCCTTTTGCCCTTATCGCTTCAAGCGCTATCTGTAATCAAAATGCATCCTTGGTCACCGAAACCACCGATCAGGATCTGGATAAAATGATTCAAGCGCTTTGGCAAGGAACCAAAAACCTCATCACGCGAAGCAAAATGGAACACCGTCCCGTGTTCATGCTTGAAATCCGATATACAACCGGTTGCCAATCGCATATTGGAAACCTTGACGAACTGGTATTCCTCTCTGCTCCCGATGGATCAACTCTTTCGAGCGAAAAACAGCTCCAGCTTCGATCCCTCCGAGAGATGGTCATCGATCTTTCGAATCTCCAGAATCGGCTTCAAGGGATTCAGAACCACATCGACTCAGTGCGAATCATTGCAGACGAAGCGGCACAACTGAAAGGCATGACGGAAACGATCGAAAGAAGGTGAGCAAGATGGCAACCGTATTCGAGGTAAGCGCACCCATTGGGATGTTTCGTACCCCATACACCACCACCTCGTCGGTTTCGTATCCCTTTCCCCCACCTACCGCAGTTGCCGGTATGATCGGTGCCATCTTGGGAATCGACCACGGCGCTTCAAAACACGGAACCTACGCGCTGTACTGGAAAGAGATGAAAGGAACACAAATCGCAATCCAAATCATGAATCAAGTCAAATTCATGCGTACAGGAATCAACTTCTGGAATACCAAATCCAGAAAACTGAACGATCGGACACAGATTAAACACATCTTCTTAAAAAACCCTCGATTTCGCATATTCGTACAAGGTAGCTTGGAGAATAGACTGGATCATGCTCTGAAAGAAGGGATTTCTCATTTTCCTGTATACATGGGAGTGGCATATGCAATCGCTCAATGTGCGTATCTTGGTAGGTTTCAACCCTTCCCTTCGGAGGATAGAACATCTATCGATTCAGTAATCCCCCTAATCGGACTCGCTCCAGATATCGATATGGAAAAAACCAAAAGCCTGAATCAAACCCTAGTCCCTTTCAAGATGGATGAAACTCGGAAACTAATCAGCACGTGCAATGTTCTCTACCGCCAGGAACAGGGTTCAATCACACTTATCCATCCGATTCCAAAAGGGATTCAACAGATCGCGGGATCATGGATCGTATGGTTCAATCCATTTTAACACAATAACTGTACATAAACAAATCTGTCGACCCCCAATAACCCCCAAAACCCCGGGGGGTCGACAGATGAGTTTG